>DHHO01000002.1 GCA_002403335.1 Caldiserica bacterium UBA4770 | reverse complement strand
TACCAAGAAGGTCCAGTGAAATACCGGTTGCATCAATAGTATAAATCTTACCTTTAAACCCTGTAATTTCCCGTACCATCACGGGAGATAAGGTGGTATTTACAATCAATACACCCGTTTCTTCACTCAAGCCAGCAGTTACAGGGATAACACGGAGTAATCCACCATCAAGGACAAGAACTGTATCAGGATTTGTAATAGGTTCATGCGTCCTTATAGGTTTATCAGAGATCCTTGTATAAGAAACAGTGGGAGCACCTCTTCTCTCAGACCCGTATTCAGGAAAAGCCTGAATCCATTTACCTTGCTTAAATGCTGCCTCTGCGAGCATTTGTGATCCTGACTTCGCCCCTTGGCCCGCTCGGCCATGCATTCTCACCTCATAAAGTGTCTTTGTCGTTACTTCCATGATACCTCCTTCTTACAGGATCGGCCTGATCCTTTCAAGTTTATCCTGCCTCTTCCACCGTAATACTTCCGGTCGGGCAGTTTTCAACAGCATCCTTGTTACAATCCACATCTGAGTCAACAGAAAGGTACATTGCTTTACCATCTTCATCCATAAACCAATTTTCAGGACAGATTGAAGCACACACACCACACCCAATACATGTGTCCTTGTCAATATTTACCTTATACTTTGCCATTCGGCACCTCCAATTATTTAGTATTTAATTATTGAATTTTAATATCTTTCTTAAATTTTAAAAATCATTCCTCGATGGTTCTAATAAAAGCATAAAAAGCAGGGTAATTATTATCGCGTTTATAATCAGGGAAACAAAACCTGATACAAAAGTTGTGCCTGCCTGTTTAAAAGTATACTGCGAAAGGAAGTAAAAAGCAACAAGAATATAAAAAATAATATATACAACACTTGCATAGTGACCACCTTTTCTAATCTTTCTGTTTCCATAGTCAAAAACAGAAACAAAGAAAAGTGGAACAGAAAAAAGGTGAAAATCCTTCAGAAATAACAATAGCATTGGTGGGGAAGCTCTCATCAGAATATTGTACCTCAGCAAACGATTCAAAGGAATTGTAGAAAGCGCAATGCAGAGTGCCAATATGGGTAAAAGCACATCTTTTGTCCCAATGGGCCTCTCAAAAATCTGTAGTAGGATAAAACCTGCGAAAATAATGACTATTGATAACAAACTTCTCAAACTCAAGTCAAATTCAAATGGTAGAGAGAAATTATCAAAAAAGAAGATTGCTCCTATTAGTACAATGATAATATACACGAGCTCTATTTTCTTAAATCCCTGTGAATTAACATTGAAAAAATAAATAAGTGTCAAAATAAATGGTATGTAAAAAATAAAATTAAGATAACTTTCAAAGGGGGGGAGATCATTAAAAACATAGGGTAAAAATGTGCCAAATTCAAAAAAGTTAAAAACAAAACCAAGTATCAACATAAGAAGACCATCGAAGAACATTACCCTGAATCTCTCCTTTTGATGAAATGAGGCAATAAAGAAAAGCAGCGCAAATACAAAGTAAAGAATTGTTATTGAACTATAATGGATGAATTCCCTGTTTATAAAAATAAGTAGTGATGGTAGCAATATAGAAAGCACATAGAAATCCCTGCTCTTAATGCCCTTTTTCAAACTAATCCTTTTATTAAATAAAAATATCAAACAAATGATAAGGAGTGGAACTATCCATAAAAAGACACTACTGCCCTTCTTTTCAGGTAGAGGAGTATCATATACCACTCCCTTAAACTCAACCTGAGTGGGGACATTTTGAAGTAAGACCTTTCGCTCCCCAAGGGGCTCCATGGTAAAATCCTGAGAAACCAGGGAATCACCACCAAGAAATTTGAGTGTAACAACTCCGCCTTTTTCTCCCGCATTGACAATAATTGTATTTGCACGCCCTGAAAGGGAATTAGACAAAAAAGTCCCAATATATACAGGGCTGAAATCGTTTGTTAAGACCCTAAGGAATGTATAACCGCTGCCCTCAAGCTTAATATAAACAGAGTCGTCTCTGAGTGTAAAATTTACACTGTTCCCTTTAAAATCAACAATCTTAAAATCACTGGAACCTTTGAAAATTGTTCCATCCACACTTACCGTAGCAGGTTTGCTATGAAAGATTGCAAAGTTCAGGAAGGGATACTCTCCAAAACGGACAATTCTTGAAGAATCAGAGGTAATCTCTTCGACAAACCCTGCCTGATTAAAAACCTTTATTATTGTAGAATAATCTTTAAATCTTTCTTCATTTTCTCCAAAAGCCTTTTCATAATAATAAAATTCCCCTGAACTTGTGTCCCTTCCAAATTCTGGATATATCCCATAAAGAGTGCACTCATTCAAAAACCTTTCCACATTCCCCCAATGTGAAAAGTCTCCATCATAGGTTGCAAAAATTGTCCTGTCCTTAAACCTCAGCCTTGCCTTTTCCAGTAACGCAAGATTATCCTCTGTGATTCGAAGGCCTACAAGATCCCCGAACTCCCCCATCTCAAGTGTTTCATCAGTAAGGTTTTGGACAAGGAGAAGCTTCCCCTGTTTATGAAGATAACTCACAAGCTCTTTAAGAGAACTCTCAACACTCTTTAAATAATTTTCAGAAATACCCCTGTGAGGGACATCAACGAAAAAACCCAAAAAATCTACATTCTCGTTATCATATTTATTCCTTATAACAACTAAATTATGAAGGCAGGTATCTATGTCATAAATCTTTGCAATGTCCATGGGTGAAAGCCTCTCCTCGGAAGGACCTTTTGAGGCATCCAGAAGAAAATAAGTAACTATTTTATCACCTTGTATAACATTTCTTACAGGGATTCTCACCTCCCCGCTCTTGGTTCTCTCAACCTTGTATGTTATCTCAATATGGGGCTCTTCCGGAATAGAGAAGGTAAGTGGCTTCCCCCCATCTTGAGCATGATAAAGTATGGCAGATAATGCTTTTTCTCTCGCTACAATATCTTCGATTGGTATGCTAAGATAATAAGACCTGAGCGCATCAATATCCTGAGGCTCTTCGGAAATAAGAGAATAGGAAAAAAGGTTAATCCTTGCAAATATAGGGATATTATGGGCACTTGCAAAATAGACGTTATTATAAAGGCTTACAGCATCATTAACCTTATAAATACCAACAGGAAGCTCAGGGTACTCAATAGAGAAATAATCGAGCGGCATCTCTGATACAACAAGGCCTTCAGGAGGAGGAATAAGCGTTGAACCCAAAGCACTACCAGGAATCGCCAAAAGAAAAATCAAAAATATGATCACACCCTGGGCTACACGTCTCATCAAGAAATTATAATTACAATTTACTTTTTTACAAGAGGTTTTAATCCCCTGTAACAAAAGAAGGCCTTCCCCTTGTATTGAAGAGGGCTCCGTAAACCTATACAAGGTATTTTGACTTTAAGGTAATTCAGACTATGCTTTATATGTGAAGAAAAAGAAAATAAGTCCTATGAGAATTTTACTTATCGTGCTTGTAACCTATATGGCTTTTCAGACAATTTATACCACAGTGTATTATTTCGACATAAAGAATGAGTATGCCGACGCTGAACAAAAGCTTGCATTTTTAAGGGAGGAGAACGAAAAAATTAAACAAGAGATTGCTCTGGCAGATCAGCAGGAGTATATTGAAAAGATTGCCAGGGAAAACCTGATGTTAGCAAAAGAGGGAGAAACAGTAGTTTATTTTAAGTGGATAAGTCAAGAAGAAACAAAAGAAGAATCCTCCCAGAACTCAGAAAAGAATTTCTTTAAAACGCTTTTTGACAATTTCTTGGAACTTTTTAAAAAATAAATATTATATATATTTGTATGGGACAGGAAGAGCTGACTGGTAGAGTGATAAAATTAATGCCCTATGGAGTTTTCGTGAAACTTGATGAGGGCAAAGTTGGATTAATCCACATTTCCCAGCTGAATAACCATGGAGAAGATGGAGAGGGCCTTCTTAAGGAAGGCGACAGGGTAGTTGTAAACATCATAGGGAAGGGTAAAACAAAAGATAAACTCAACTTCTCTTTTGTTAAGAAATTAGACCCCGCTCCTGCGACCAAACGCTCAGAATCCAGTAAAGAAAGCTTCGACAAAATGATGAGAAAATTCCTGAAGGATTCACAGGAAAACCAGACAGTTCAAAAGAAACGAATGAAGCGACATAGAGGAATGGCGGCGTAGCCCAGTGGTTAGAGCATCCGGCTCATACCCGGAGTGTCGAGGGTTCGAATCCCCCCGCCGCCACCATAAAGATAACTAATTACTATCTAAAACCTATCCTGAGCCATCATAAAAAAATTAAAACCAATTCTTAAGTTTTTATTTCACTAAGATAGTTCTTTAAAAAACTTTTCTCCCCCATTGCATATTTATATACAGGTGGTGGAGTTAGCGCCGTAATCCGGGATCCGTCTCCGCCATCAAAAAATTATCCTGACCCTGAAACAGGTTCAGGACAGGCTTTTTTCGTTTTCAGGGTGGGAACATTTTTATTATGAGCCGGGCCCCTGAAACAAGTTCAGGGCAGGCTCTCTATGAATAAAGAAGCAGGCGGTCAGCCTACCAATGAATTTACAATCGCACGGCGAATAACTAACTGAGGGTGGGTAAAATTATATCAAAACCGTCTCACCTATGCGACCTCGGTATGTAGGATTTGACTACAACTTATTTCTTCCTTTTAAAATGATTTTTGCAAGGCGGTGCACGAAAAACTTTTCTGGTCTTTGAGCTTACGAAATGAAAATTTTTTGGTGCGATACTACCGCCTGTACTACTAACTTTTCTTTGTCCTTATCCCCAATCCTCTCTTGATCTTCTCCTTAATCCTTTGTAACCTGCAATCTGTTTCGGCGGGTTATAACTTTCTTTGTTAATTATCACAGATATGCTGGTGTGCAATGCGTCTTAAACGGTTTTTGAAATGAGCTTGCGAATGAAAAGTCCGTTGCATTGCTAAACACCTGCATAACTGTAAGTAAATTATCTTTACAGTGGTCTTTGTTTTGTCTTTGATATGCCGGTGTGCAATGCCCTCTTAAATGGTCTTTGAACGTCGTTAGTGAAAAGTCTATTTGCACTACTTAACCTACATATCATCTTTAATCTTCTGTAACCTGCAATCTTCGTAAGCAGGTTAATATAATTATTCAAGCAATATGCGCTCCTTTTGCATACGGCTTGTAGTAACTTCCTTTGACATGGTAGGCGAGAGGGTTGTTCAGTCTTTAACTTATTTGTCTCTTTACATCGTAAATCTTCTTTTAAAAGCAAGGTTCAGAGTCTCATATAACAATTAACATATAAACGAGGTTGTAAAGCAATTTGTGGGAAAGCTTCGTAAAATTCGACTGTTTATCTGCTGTATTATGACAATAAAAACAAGGTTACACAGGGAAAGCTGTCCACTAGAACCAGCAAACTTATTAAACTCGCATTATTACTTCAAGAGATATCCATTTGTTTTAAGCCAATCTACATGTTTCTTATAATCTGGAATTATTGTTTTCACTTTACTCCAGAAGATTTTTGTGTGATTCTTTTCTTCGAGATGAACGAGTTCATGTACAACAACATAATCTATCACAGGCAAAGGAGCCATAATTAACCGCCAAGAAAAATTCAAGTTTCCATTTGAAGAGCAAGAGCCCCATCGTTTATTTGCATTGGTGATTTTAACCTTGCCATATATAAAGCCGCTGTTTTTGCCATACCATCCAACTCTCTCCGAAATCTTTTCATAAGCGTGCTCTTTGTACCAACTTATGAACTCTTCCTTTGCATTCTCAAGATGGTTTTGCGAGAGGAAAAACGCATTCCTAAAAATTAAAGGTTTTTCTTGCTCTTTAACAATTATTAATTGGTAATGCTTTCCAAGGTAAAGGAACCCCTCTCCGTTCACAAACTCCTTTTTTGCAAATTTAGGGTCTCTTGAAAGAACTTCTTTCTTCTTTTTCTCTATCCAATTTAGATGACGAATAACAACATTCTTTATGGTTTTGTCACTTACTTCGAAGGGTGCCTTTACAATCAAATTTCCTTCATCAGTTATTTGAAGGGCTATTGTTTTTCTTTTCGCTCTTTTTATTTCTTTTATTTCAATGCCCATTATGCTTTTCTCCATAGATGTGGTATGCAAGTTCTATTATTCTCTGTGCTATTTGGTTTCTAAGATCGTAGAGCAAAGGATTCTCTTTCTTTTTTGGAAGCAAGATGTTGGTAATTATGTAAGATTTTAACCTCTTTTGCTTGTGGTAATTATCCCAGAAGTCAACATATCTTATCTCTCTTTTTATAATTGCAACTGTGTCTTTTGTTACTTCGACAAGTAAGTTTATATCATCTTCTTTCAATTCCTCTAATGGAGTTTTCCCAAATACTAGCTGTTTCATTAAGCCTAAGAATGGCATTTCAGTTTTTCTGTCAAAGCCAAAGTCCCGTTCGCTTCCTCTGCCTTCTTTAAGTTGAGTTCTTAAATTCTCAAGTTCATACGCAAGCAAATCCCAATTTTCTCTATATTCGTCAAGCACCTTTTTCAGTTTATCTGAAAATCGCTCGTAAAATTCTGGGTCTTCTTCAGAATGCTTCGCAATATATTCTGTTATTGCATATTTTAGATATACCGTCTTGTCTCTGGACGGCTTTTCCTTTACTTTTGAAATGAAATCATCTGAAAACAGTGGAAGCGGAGGAATCTTGGGGTCAACTCCTTTGGATACCAAATATTCCTCTACAATATCTCTTACTTTGCCACTTGCGTCTTTTATACTGAGCTTGTCATCCCTAAATCTGTTTTTCGCAGATTCTTTAATGAAATTGACTATCTTCAAGTCTCTTATGTATTTCAGAGCCTCTGGATCTGGAAGAATTTTATCCATTGCATTACTAAAATTTTTTACAATGGCTATAAATTCGTCTCTAATTTCTTCATCTTCGAGAAGTTCAATACAATCCTCGAAGTCTTCTCTAAAGTTTCTTATATAATGCTTTGCAAAAAATGTTAAAAGTTCGTTATGATAATATCTAAGCTTGTCCACTGCTTGTGCTTTGTTAAAAACAACTTTGCTTATCTCTTCAATATCTTCATCCGCATAGATAGAGAGAGCTTCTTTTAAATGGTTCAAAACACCTACATAATCAACCACAAAGCCACAATGTTTATCTTTATATACTCGGTTAACTCTTGCGATTGCCTGTAGAAGGTTGTGCTCTTTTATGACATTGTCCAAGTACATCACTTGTTCAAGCGGTGCATCGAAACCTGTAATAAGCATTTCATTCACTATAATGATTCCCACTTCTCCTGCTATTCCACTTTCATCAATTTTATTGAAGGGCATCTTGAAGCTTTTTATAACTTTTTCCTGTATTACTTCATCGCTAAATTCTTTGTATTCAGGTGGGTCATTCTGTGCTCCTGAAAAAACTGCCGCAACTTTCAACCTCTCAAGCGTTTCCAAATCTACGTTATCTGGGTTTTCCCTCTTGAGCTTCTCAATATGCTCTTTGAGTGATTCCTCAAGAGCCTTTTTGTATCTTACGACTGCAACTCTTGATGCAGTCACAACCTGAGCCTTAAATTTATTTGGGAAGACATGCGTTATGTAATGCTCTATCATGTCCTTCGATTTGTCTTTTATCACATTTTCATCTTCAAGATACGCTCTCCATGTGTATCTTCCCATTATTTTATTCTTTTCATCTGCATCAACATTTTGGAAAACTTCCTCAAATTTTGCATTAGCTTCCTCTTCATTTGTAAGTTCCGCAGAATGCGTCCTTCCCTCATAAACGATCTCAACGGTTACCCCGTCTTCAACAGATTGCTTTATACCGTATCTGTCAATGTAGTCACCAAAGGTCATTTCTGTTTTTTCAATTGGCGTACCTGTGAAGGCTAACTTAATTGAATTTGGAAGAGCTTTTTTCAAATTTGCCCCGAGGAGTTTATATTGTGTTCTGTGTGCTTCATCTATCATAACAAGGATATTCGGAGATGTATTTAATAGCGGGAATTCCTGCTCAAGTTCTCTTTCCTGAAACTTACTAATCATTCCCATGACCAGATCAGGGGTATCAGTTTTCAAGAGTTCTTTAAGCTCATTTATACTCCTTGCGAGTTTAACAGTGTAGCCTACACTTTTTGATGTGTCTCTCAGCTGACGTTCGAGATCTTTTCTATCGGTTACAAACACTACTTTGAAATTACTTAGCTCTTGGTCGTGATATATTGCTCTTACTGCATACATCATCGTCATTGATTTGCCTGAACCCTGTGTGTGCCAGATAATCCCGCCTCTCTCTTCTGGTGTTTTACCTTCTTTTATCTTTTTTACTATTTTTTTCACTGCTCTGAATTGTTGATATCTTGGCACTATTTTTACCACTCCACCTTTCGAATCTTCCTTAAAGATGGTGAATGAGTGGAGTATTTCCGAGAGATTTTCAATTGAGAGCATTCCCTGTATAAAAAGTTGCTGGCTTGTAATTACACCTTCTTCGCTTATGTCTGAAAGAGTGTAAGGATACGGGTCCTTCCACTCCACGAAGTCCTCGTATTGCGATGTGATTGTACCTATCTTTGCAACCTGTTTGGAAGTTGCTACTATAAACAGATTGTACCAGAATAATTTCTCGTTACCTTCTTTCTCGCCACGTCTGTTTGAATACCGCATAAGTTGTGTTATGGCTTCACTTATTGGATCTGCTGTTGCTGGTGATTTACATTCAACCACTACCAAAGGTAAGCCATTAACAAAAAGAACTATGTCAGGAATGATATGTTTCTCGGTGCCTGGGATATTTACTTTAAACTGAGATATTGCGATAAAAGAATTGTTTTCTGGATTTTTAAAATCTATAAATCTAACTGTTGGGCTTTTTTCACCTGTTTTTCTATTCTCTGATATGGAAGTGTTTTCAAGGAAAAGGTCATGAATTTCTCTATTTGCTTCAAGCAGTGAATTGGCTTGCGGCATTGTTATTCGCCTTACTACTTCGCTTACCTGGGCATCTTCTATCCAGGAGTTTATTCTTTTAATTGAATTTCTTAATTCTTGCTCAAGGATTATCTCTCTAAAACTTTCCCTGAACTTAATGCTTTCTCCATAAGAGGCTACACCCAAATTATTGAATTGAATAATCTCCTTTGCGTCCTCGGAATCATCTTTATTCTGCCTATAAATTTTCCAACCGAGCTTTTGCAGTTGCTCAAGGAAAGAGTTTTCTACATAATGCTCTTCGTCAAGGATCATTGCCTAATATTCCCTCAATCCAATTAATTCCTTAATCTTTGCCAAAATCAATTTCTCTCTTAAATCAATAAATCGTTCGAAGTTTTCTTTAATTTTCTCTTTTGGCAAGTCTTTTGAAGTATTCTTTAATATCTCGTACATCTCACAATTTATAAAATGTTTTTCAAAAATTTCTTTAACTCTACGTTCTGCTTCCTCAAGAGAAACATTCTTTTGCTTTTGAGTTTCGATCATTTCTTTAATATAATCCTCTGGGCTCTTGTTAGAAATAATTTTATTAGTCCTATCAAATATCAAAGTCCTATTCAAAACAATATCTGAATCAACATTGACCACTTTAAGAAAATTTTTAGGGAAAATATGATGGTCATTCAACTCATTAAAGGCAATGTTTTCAGGTTCGAAAAAGTCCACTGGATCATTCCTAAAGATTAAATTGAAAACACCTTTAAACAAAGAGCTTCCAACCCTCTTTACGTCTTTTAAAGAATATGCTCCTTTGAGTATTTGATCCCTTAATTCTCTTACAACTTCAGGTATTAATAAGTCGTCTTCAAACCATCTTGAGACTTCTCTAAAATCTTTCATGATTTCTGAGTATGTAGATCCAGAATAACTTTCCGAAAAAACTACACTCCAATACCACATATCTAACTTTTTTACATCTGGATGGTCATGTTTTAAATATAAAGCAAGAAAAGGAATAACAATTGTTGAATAAGGAAGCCACTTGTCAATATCTCCACCTATTCCGTAATTGCCTTGGTAAAATAGCCTGCTCAAGACCTTTTTTTCAGCAACTTCTACAACCCTTTTCCACTCTTCTTTATTCAATATTTTAGAATCAATTTTTATAAGGTCTCTATCTTTTATGCTTTTTTCCTTTGAAAGAACTAATGCTCGAATAAATGAAAAAGGCACATCGGTGTTTTCAATTTCATAAGAAGCAAGTTTTCTAATATTCTGATAATTATTGCTATCATTAAATAATCTTTCCCATTCTTCCCTAAGTTTCATAAACTTATACATGCGTGCAACAAGAAGGTCGTATGTAGAAAGCCTTACGCCAGTTCTGTTTAACCTTTCAAATAGAACAACTATTTTGTCTGGTTCTTCATTAAAAGATGTCGATAATGATAGTGTTATTACATCGTAACTAAAGATGTTATCTAAGTAGGCTTTCACTTTTTCAGCTGTCTCATTGTCAAACAAATTGTTAAATTCCTTATACCAAAGCTTGTTAAAAGTGCTTATATCTTGAAACAATGCTAAAGTGATTACTTTTGACTCTTTTAGTTTTTCGGTATCAAAAGAAGTTCTTCCATCTAAAAGATTTTTATAAAACATATGATCTTTTGGATGGCTGAAAACTGCCTCATCTATATCATCTTCTGCAAGTTTCTGTAAGTCAATGAAAAAAGCATAAGGTCTCTCTGTGTTTTTAAGAGGAATATCAGGGCTGTATATAGCATAAAAAAGAGATGTAAGTCTTTGCTGACCGTCAAGAATAATGATTTTTGGTTTTGCTTCAATATTTGGATTTACTTTTTTAGCTCCCTGAACAAGAATGCAATTAAAAGGTTCCATGCCAGGAACTGTTTCAAGAATCAAAAATGTACCAATAAAAACATTCTCTAAAAGAGACTTAATAAATTCCTCTATCCCCTGTCTATCCCAAATAAAATTTCTCTGAAAATCAGGAAGCACTACCTCTCCATTATAAGATCTTCTTACTAGACTTAAGATGTTTTCTTTGCCGAGTCTAATTGAGTCATCATCCTTCATTGTTCACTCCTCCTTTACTAAATTGTTTACTCTTACCTTGCCGGTGAATAAATCTTCCATAAGGCCATTTTTGAGGCGCTCAAGTTTCTCTTTATATTGTATCTCTTTTTCAATTGTTTCGTCAATCTGCGAAAGGATTTCGGCAATGCGTTGCTGCTCAGGAAGTGGAGGAAGAGGAAGAATAATATTTTTTAAAAGTCGCTGGTTTAGTTTTTCTCTCGTGCTTCCAGAAATGTAAGAACTTACGTCTTCGTAATTTATAAAGTATTGTAAAAAAGCATTATTCAAAAAATCCGCTTTTCCAAATACAATATGAACATGATTATTAGCCCAAAACTTTCCCATCATTAAATAAGCCGTATCTTCAAAACGATTAAATTTGCCGCCATCTTCTGCAATCAAAACAAACTCTCCATCAAATATATAGTCGTTTATGTAATCAATAATTCCAGTAGCGCCACAATAAGGAAATTCTCCCTTTATATTTGATCTATATTCTCCATCTAACGGTATCCTTTTGCTGTCAAATATGTCTCCCACTTCCCCCAGCCTCACAACTTCCCACTCTTCGGGAATCCTGCCAAGGGGGGAGTCTTTGAATTTGTGAGTTTGCTCGCTTCGGATTTGTCCCTTTTCGTCTATGCCCTTGGTAAGTAAATCCTGCATCAAGCCCTGCTTAATCCGTTTGTATTTTCCAATAATCGCATCAGTTTTTTCTATTACATTATCAACAGTCTCCAGAATTTCCGTAATTTTCTTCTGCTCAGGAAGTGGAGGAAGGATAACATTCTCTTGAAGGAACCACTTAAAGTCTATACTTTTACCCTGTCTTGCAGAAACTGTTAAAAACTTATTGCCAAAAAGAATTTTAATAAAGTTTACAAAATATTGAAAAAATATAGCATCTCCGTTCTTGATTTCAAAAACTTTGTAAGCAGGGCTAACGCAAAAATCTTCATTTAAAACATTAACACCAATTGCCATTTCATTTGTTCCTAGACCAAATGCAACAAAGCCGTATTTAAACACCTTATTATTTGAATAATTCTCAGATAGATCTTTATAATAGATCTCATTCCTTTTTCTAACCCCTTGAACACCTATTGCAACAGGTTCTAACTCTGCATTCCCAACTCTTTCATCTCTTTCTTCTAATACTTCCCCCAGCTTCACCCTTTTCCAGCCGTCGGGGAGCGTCTCCACGTTCTTTATTTTAAATTCTTCTTTATTCTCCATCTTTTGTCCCTATTAGTTTATTTTAGGTCTTTATGGTATATTTTTTGCACATTTATTAAGCCTTTATTGTATGCTTGGTTCATCCTTTGACCCCTTAATGACCCCATTAGGACCCCTTTGACTCCTTTGCTTCCCCTTATGCTCCTTTGTTGCAACTCTATTTTCTTCATAGCCATCATTCTCTGCTTTTAGCAATTCTTGTGTGCGCTAAAATTAACACAACCAAAGTTGTGTAAACTAAAACATGTTTTGAGTTTACACAAATACCTTTGTGAATACTTTAGTTTGCACAACTTCAACATACTCTTTTGTCTTCGACAATATTCAACAAGTCGCAGAAAATATATATGGCTGGTTTTCTTCCTTCTGATGGCTTATACAACTTAATTAATTTATCGTCCAACAGCTTCTTCAAGATTTTGTTGCCTGTTACTCTATTAGGAATAGCTGCAATCTTTAAGAACAATGAAGTGTTTATAATCGGCTGCTTAAAGAAAGCATCCAATGCCGCAATAGCATATTGTGATTGAGTTGCAACTGCAAATTTTCTTTTGCTCCCTTCGTAAAGTTCAAGCATCTTTTTTGTTTTACCGGTGTTTATTTCAGACTGTTCAATAATTGCATTTAGAAAGAATTCTATCCATCCTTGCCAATCACCTTTTTCCGTTATGAAAAGCAATTTATCGTCATATTGCTGCCTATTTCTCTCAAGATACTCACTCATATAAAAACTTGGTTTAGTTAGCAACTTTTTCCAAAATAGGAATAATGGGATAATCAATCGTCCCGTTCTACCATTCCCGTCTTTAAACGGATGTAAAATCTCAAATTGGGCATGAATAATAGCAAGTTGAACTAATGTATCAGGGAATCCGTCAAAGCGAAGAAAATCTTCCCATCTTTCAAGATGTTCCTGTAAAACTATTGGGTTTGGAGGCACAAATCGAGACTCTTCCATTGGCATGCCAGAAATTCCAATCCAATTTTGGTTATTTCTGAATTCTCCAGGAGACTTATCTTTTCCTCTTACGCTATCAAGCAATATTGCGTGAATATCTTTAATTAGGCCTAAAGTCATTGGCCTATGGCTTAGTTCTTCTTCTGCAAAAGTTAATGCATTACGGTAATTAATGATTTCTTTGATATCTTCCTTGAGAGAAGTTGAAATTTTTTTGTCGTTAAATCCTGCTTCTTCTTGCATTACTTCTTCTAATGTTGCTTGCGTTCCCTCAATACGAGATGACAAAACAGCTTCCTTTGTTGTGAGAGGCGAAAGTAAGACACCAGGATTTACTAAGCTCTGAAGCATGCCGTCAAAACGTGCTATGGCTGAGTTAGCCTTGCTAATCAGTGGAATTATTTCCTTCCATTTTATTTTCTCTGGAGGAAATTTCTTTGGTATGTATGGGTCTTTTTTCTTCATTTTCGCCTCCATAATTGACTTATTTGTATATTCCTTCTAATCTGCACTTTTCTTCAGCAGATTATACCCTAACTTCTTTAAAAACTCATCCAGCTTCTTAACTTCTTCGTCTCTCTCGGTTTTTAACTGCTCAAGTGAAGTTTTGTATTTGTCCCAGAGGTTCTCAAAAATTCTTATTAGTTCTTTCTTTTCAGCATTCAGGTATTTTGTGAGATAATCTTTTATAACTTCATAAAACTTTTCTATGAGTATCTCCTTTGCCTCATCTTCTGTTAAGGTTTCCCTCTTTTGACTTACTTTGCTATCTATATTCTGTCTCTTTGATTTCAAATCTTTGTTTAATTTCTTTAATTCTCTGTCATAAGCATCTATCCTTTTAATCAAATCTTCCAATTTTGATATTTCTTTAAGGGCTATCTCCTGTGAAGCAGAGTGAAGGTCGTTAATTGTTTCTTTTAGATAGTCTCTTACTTTGCCTGCGGTTTTCTGCCCTTGCTCTTCCTCGTCCCAGTCCTCAACTTCTTCAAGGGTTTCGTTTAGCTCACCAACAATTTCAGCAATTTTTGCGTCGAGTTCCTCAATACCCTTTAAATCATCGGCAAAAAACTTTTGTTCTATTCTTTCGTCGGGAATAAGCTCCTTGCTCCATCCAGATGAAACGATGGTCTTAAAGTCATATTTTAGCTCTTCCCACCAATTAACAAAAACACCTGCAATCTTAAATTCATCAAGACACTCAAGAGGAAGCAATTTGTCTTTTAAAGCATGCATTGCCTTATTCTTAAGTCCCAAGAGATTATTTTTATGAGGTAGATTTTCTATTTCTTCTTTAGTTTCTTGCCACCACTCGTTTAACGCCTGGTAATGCTTGGAAAATCTATCTTTAACGCCTTCGTGATTTTCAATGCCTTCTTTTATCTTGCTCTTATCATCAATTCTTTCTAAGAATTCAAGGTTTTTATCATCTTTTTCAGCAAAAAGAACGCTTAAATTGAAATTGAACTTCTCCAACTGCGATTGATATGTGCTAACTTCGCTTTTTGGCACAGACCCCAACAGGTGATGCTGAACATCTTCTGCTTCTCTTTCTGGCGAATTATCCACATATCGCCTTATATTGAGATTAAAGTCGTTATCCTCGATTTCCTTTATATCCACAAGCCTTGAATACTTTGGCAATTCCAACTTCCTATCAAAAACTGTCAAGATCTTCTCTATATCCTCTGGCCTTAGGTAGTTCTGGTTTCTGCCTTCTCCGTATTCTCTGTCGGTATTTATAAACAAAATTTTGTTTTTAAGGTGCAACGGTTTGTTCTTATTTATTACAATGATGCATGCAGGTATGCCTGTATTATAAAAAAGTTTCTCAGGCAAGCCTATTATCGCCTCAATGATATTGTCATTAACAATTCCTTCCCTTATTATTTTTTCCTGACCACCTCGGAACAAAACTCCGTGAGGCATAACGCTTGCCATTACTCCATTACTTTTCAAACTCGCGATCATATGCTGCAGGAATATTAAGTCAGCCTTCTTGCCGTTTTCTGGAGTAAAACCGTATTTAAATCTTTCTTGAAATTGCATATTTGCCCTTGAATAATCTTGAGAGAAAGGAGGATTGGCCAAAACTCTATCAAATGTCTTTATATAGCCATTCTCTACAAATTTGGGCGTTGTAAGCGTGTCATCATTCTCAATGCTTGCATCGAGGATACCGTGAAGTATCATATTCATTTTGCATATTGACCATGTTACACCGTTAGATTCCTGTCCGTAGAGAGCTAAGTTTCGTGGGTCTTGACCTTGCTCTTCTACATATTGTCTTGACTCAATCAAAAAACCTCCAGAACCGACAGTAGGGTCATAAACGGTCATCCCTTCCTGTGGTTTTACAAGTTTTGCCATTAGCGTTTTTACATGCGGTGGGGTGTAGAACTCGCCACCTTTTTTCCCTGCTGAATCTGCAAATTCTTTTAGAAGATATTCGTAGGCAGCTCCAAGTAGGTCGGGAAATTCAAAGTCCTCGTTCCTTAGCCTGTATTTGTTGAAATGGTTTATCAAATCTACGAGTTGTTGGTCTTTTAAGCGCGTTTTCCCCTTTATTGCGTTGAAATCAATATGTTTTAATACTCCATCTAGCTCTGGGTTTGCCTCTTCTATAGCACTGAGAGCTTTGTTGAGTTGGTTGCCAACATCCTCTTTTAAGATTAAGATATTTGCCCATCTGGCTCTTTTGGGAACAAAGAAAGTCTCATCGTAAATATTTGGGTCTTCGAGCAGTTCTTCAATTTCTTTGTCAGAAAGACCTTCGGACTTAAGTTTGTTTCTTATTATTCCTCTCTTTTCTTCAAATATGTCAGAAGTACGCTTTAAGAATAGCATACCAAATATGTATTCTTTATATTCGGAGGCATCCATTTTGCCCCTTAAGATATCTGCAGCTCTAAATAAGTGTGTTTCAAGTTGTCTTAATGTAATCTTTCCGTTGCTCATTCTTCCACCCTTATTTTAATAGAAGCAGGCTTTTGCTTTTCTCTTAACACTTTTGTATACGTCTTGCTTCGTATATCCTCACAGTCTTGGCGTAAAGATAAACTATTTGAGAGATCTACAATTGTGGTCAATACCCACCCTTTTATAATATGCATACCCATTTTCACCTCGTTTTTTAATTCTCTGTAATCTGCACTCCTTATAAGCAGATTATCTCAATATTTTCAACAAAGCCGTCAGTCATATTTATTAATTAGTACCCATTATAAAGTAAAAGTTAAAACAAAACTCTTCTCACTATTAATTATTGACAAATGAAAATCTTTGTCAAGGCTAACTTCCAGGTCTATTTCAGTATAATACCAAAATTCTTAAAAATTGGTGCAAATATTGGCTTCATAATATGCTCACTAACCCATGCAGAATTCATGAGGGCAAGATAAACAACAATGATTCCAACAACTGCAAGCGCTAACTTAAATAAGAATACTTTTACATTAGGTTCCTGCTTTTTTCTTGCCATTTTATTCTCCTTGATATGTTATCGTAATTGTCTTTGTTGTCCCATCCCACTGCACATCACAGCCAAGGTTTTCGGTAACAAAACGAAGTGGAAGCATAGTTCTGCTATTAATAATCTCAGGGACTACCTTAGAATTTGTAGAATAAATAGGAGTATAACCACCATTAACTTTTGCAGTGTTCTTCCCTATCCAGAGTTCAATAGTATCATTTCCAAGTATTACTGTAACTTTCTTTTCATTAGCATCCCAGCTAACTGTTCCGCCAAGCGCTTCAATAATAGCCCTTATAGGAAGTAGCGTTCTGTTGTTCTTAATGATAGGAGGAGAGTCAAGAGTTCTTTGGCTGCCATTTACAGTAAAATTCTTGTTACCTATCTGAAGGATAATGACTGTTTCTTTTTTCCCTTTTTTAAAGAATGCCGTAATTTTATGATTGTCTTTAATATTTGTGTAGGTATAAGTGTTGTTAACCAACTGTTCTAAAACTGAATTGGCATCGACTCTAACATCAGAAATCTTATATCCCGAAGCAGGTATTATAGTGAAGGTTTTTGACTCACATACTTAACAGTGATTGTGCCAGAAGGGGAAATTGAGCCACCAATACCTTCTACAGATGCCGTTATTATAGCAGTAGAAAAAGTACCACCTATTGCATAGAGACAACGGTCATCTGCCCCTACATAGATTGTTCCATCAGAACCAATAACAGGGGAAGAAACAATATAATAGTTATCTGTTTGATATCTCCATTTCAGTGTGCCGTCAGGATTAATTGCATAGAGATCACTTGACATAATATATATCGTTCCATCAGAACCAATAGTAGGAGTAGAAGAAGCAATTCCACCATCTGTTTGAAACTTCCACTTAAGTTTCCCATTATTTTGTGATGTATCATATGGGCACTGTCCTGTGTGCTGTGAATTGTAGCCAGGCATTGGCCAGATTGGTTGGCTATCTGCTTTCACCATATTTTCTCTTGATGCTCCCTGAAACAAAGAGAAGAGCATTAAGACAGTCGTTAGAATTATAACAGCCCTTTTCATCAAACTTCCTCCTTTGAAATTTTATTTTTAACCTACTTCATCACTTATATTATTTTAATTTTACTCATAGAAAGAGCCGCCCAATTATTTGACTAACAGAATAATTACTTTGTTGATGAACGAGATCATCTTCTCTAATATTGGCAACAAGTTTATAATTTTTCCAGATTCAGTTATAAACTTTAAAATCTTGGACCAAAACTCTTTCAATTTATTCATAAAACCGCTGTTATCTTTTTCCATTAACATTTCTTTACTTTTATCCAATATTTGTAATAGCTCTCTTTTCAAACCATCTGGGATTTCATCGGATTTTTCTATCATGTCTTTGATAGAATCTATACCTTCATTGGTTTCACTTATTTGTTCTGGTGAGAGATTTATAGTCTGCTGTGAAATGTTTTTCGCATCGACATTTCCTCCTGGACTATTAATGATATTGATATTTTCTATTGTCTGTCTGTTAATTTGTTCGTAGGATCCTCCTTTTGTTTTAAACGGATTTTCAACATAATCAAATCCATTCCCAGTTAGTTTAATCAATGCAATATCTGGCAAAGTTCCACTGTAACATGGACTTTCTTTAAACTCAACCAATCCCTTTTGTTTTAATCTTCCCAGTCTTTTTAATACTTCATTGTCATCAATAGAAGTAAGATTGGTAATAAGGTTAAAATGTCTTATCGACATGTATGGATCACCTTTGCAAAGTAAATACAACGCAATTAATACTTCTAAATCCTCTTTTTCTAACACTGTTACACCTCCTAAAGCAACTACTCAAATTTTTTATGAAGTTTTAATTCACTTCCATCCGCAAAGTGAATATAAGTATACGTAACATCATATGTTCCATCTCCCTTTCGTAACGAGTCTAATGCTTTTTTGTCATTCGAGTCATAAATATCGAATTCTTTATTTAACTTAATCTTAACAACAGAACTTGATTTAATTATTTTGCTCTCGTCAAAATCGATATCCGTTATTTTGTTACCAGAAGAATCGTATAATGTTAATGAAAGGGTAAATTTGTCAATTGTTTTATTGCCATTGTTTTTAAAATCTGCAAAGAAAGTCACATCTACATATGTAGTCCATTCATCAGGCTCAGTCCACTCATATTTAACATTGGAAATACTGAGCAATTCTTGCATGTTATTAGTAATATTTGCGTTAAGGTCATCAATACGTTCTTGCTCAAGATAGTCAATAGTCTTTAAGTAATCTAAGAGATTACTGACTTTAACAACTTGCAGGTGGTTACCTTTCTCTCTCAGTAAGAGGTCAATTTCCAAATCGGCACTATACTGATCGTTGTGAATAGTAAACTTGAGCGTAGTTATTTTACCATTCTTGACTGTCGAAACAGAATTGTTATTAATAAAGGATTGTAAATTTGATACACCACTGATTATATCTTTTAAAGTATTTTGACTGGAAGAGGAGTTAATTGAATTGTTTTCCACAGAATAAAGCAATCCATTTTTCATCTCTGTTACCATTTGAGGTTTCATTAGACCAATCATTCCTTTTGCGATATTACTACCTAACTCTGACCATACATCAGTTCCGGTATCTGCTAAATCACTTTGGCTTATCCATGTTACATAATCATCCACGACCTGTTCGCAAAAACTATCTACATCAACATATTTCTTAAACAGCTCTACATCATGCGTATCATATGCTTTCTTAATCTGCATAAAGGTATAAGTCGGTATTTTGAAAAAAATAAAATAGTAATACCCTGCTCCTGCTGCAAGCAAAAGCAAAACTAGAATGAGAATAATGATAAATACTTTTTTCATTTATCCCCTTTTTAAAATTAAATACTTTTTTATCTTTCAATAAAAGTTTATCCCTTTTGAAAAATTTGTCAAGCATCAAAATTCTACTATCTAAATCTTTTTTACTCTTTGAGGGATCTTGTAAATTGCGAGCCGGGCCCTCTAAATTACCACCATCAAAGCAGTGAAGTTGCAGGCGGTCAGCCTGCCAATGAATTTACAATCGCACAGCGAATAACTAACTGAGGTGGGAAAATTATATCAAAACCATCTCACCTATGCGACCTCGGTATGTAGGATTTGACTACAGCTTATTTCTTCCTTTTAAAATGATTTTTGCAGGGCGGTGCACGATAAACTTTTCTGGTCTTTGAGCTTACGAAATGAAAATTTTTTGGTGCGATATTACCGCCTGCACTACTAACTTTTCTTTGTCCTTATCCCCAATCCTCTCCCGATCTTTTCCTTAATCCTCTGTAACCTGTGCTCTTTTCATCAGGTTATTGGTTTTATCTTGTCTTTCCCTATCTTCTCCCTTATCCTCTCACAATAAATAAACATTTTAGAAGCATACGTAGCATAAACCTATTAGAGCATTCAACATAGCAGAAATTAAGCGAGCCATCCTTATCAAGTTGGGTCAACACCAGTCAAATTCAAAGCAATAAAATAGATGATAGAAGATAAATAATAAATTTTTCGCAAATAAACAGACCTTTATCATGAAAAAGAGAGAAAACAAGCAATATAAACATTGCTTTCCAACGGTTACTGCCAGAAAATGCAATACTTTAAAAACGTTCCATTTCGAAAATCTTCTTTTAGTGATAAAATCTCATAATTTTAAGGAGGTAACATGCTATCAATCGAACATGGAAAGATTTTTACGGTTACAAGGGGTATCATCCCCGATGGGTTTATCCTGATTGATGCTGGAAGAATCAAGGATATTTCAAACAAACCATTCAGGGGAAACTTTGAGAAAATTAATGCAGAAGGTAAGTTCATTTTCCCCGGGTTTATTGATGCTCACTCCCATCTGGGGCTCTTTGCACTCGAATCTACCTTTGAAGGATACGATGGAAATGAAATGACAAATCCCGCAACTCCTGCAATGAGAGCCATTGATGCAATCAATCCCCAGGACCCTGCTTATAAAGATGCAATATCTGCAGGTATCACTGTTATTTTTACAGGGCCTGGCTCAGGAAACGTTGTAGGAGGGCAGAGTGTCGTAATGAAAACCTATGGAAGCATCGTTGATGAGATGGTCATTAAAAATCCTTCAGGATTAAAGTGTGCATTTGGAGAAAACCCGAAAAGAGTTTATTCAGAAAAGTCACAGCTGCCTACAACAAGGATGGGCACTGCAAAGGTTTTCAGAGAAACCCTTTCAAAGGCAAAGGAATACTATGAGAACAAAAAGAAAAAGAAGGATAAGGTAGTAACAGACCTGAACATGGAGGCATTCATTCCAGCATTTGAACACAGGATTCCCTTAAGGATTCATTCGCACAGAGCAGATGATATTGTTACAGCCATCCGCATAGCCAAACACGAATTTGGACTTGATGTCACAATAGAACATGGAACGGATGCTGTAAGGGTGAGAGATTTTCTTGCCAGAGAGAAGGTACCCGTTATAGCAGGGCCACTCTTAGATGTTTCACAGAAGGTTGAAACAAAGTCCTCCTCTTTTGAAAATCCTGCAAAACTTGTTGAAGCAGGTGTACTCGTAGCTCTAATGACAGACCACCCTGTCATACCAATACAGTACCTTCCCATCCAAACAGGCTTGGTTGCCTACTATGGAGGAATGGGAGAGGAAAAAGCCCTTGAACTTATCACTATAAATGCTGCAAGGATACTCGATATAGATAAAGACTACGGAAGCATTGAAAAGGGGAAGATTGCAGACCTATCCATCTACTCTGGGCATCCATTCTCCACACAGGCAAGGTGCGAGCAGGTTATCGTGGATGGTAAGATTGTATTTAAAGGAGGTAAATATGTATAAGATTATTGCAGAAAAACTTTTTGATGGCAAAAAAATCCTTGAAGACAGAGTGATCCTTTTTGAAAGGGGAAAAATCATCCACATCGGTGAGGATACAAAAGATAAAGTAAGTAAAACCCACATGGCAAAATTTGTAACACCAGGATTTATAGATCTTGCATCTGGAATTGGGCTCAGAGAGGAATCCCTTGGAAGGATTGAAGGAGTCGACCTTAATGAGGAAACAAACCCCCAGACTCCTGAGCTTGTTGCTCTTGATGGAATTAACCCATACGATGAATCCTTCAAAAAATCAATAAGGGGCGGGGTCACAATGAGCCTTGTACTTGCCGGAATTTCCAATACTATCGGGGGGAGAGGATCTCTTATATGGAACGTGGGTGACAATATCCTTGATATGACCATCAAGTCACCATTCGGAATGAGATTTTCTCTGAATAATGAGCCAAAATTTGTTTATATGAAACAGAAAAAGATGCCAATGACAAGAATGGGCAATGCTTATCTTATAAGGGAGGCACTATCACGGGCAAAGGAATACAAAAAGAGTAAGAAAAAGTTCTCCCTATTTGAAGAGTCGCTTCTTCCTATCGTTAGTGGAAAAGACAGGGCATTTCTTTCCTCATTCCGCGCAGATGATATTATGACAGGATTACGCATATCAGATGAGTTTGAGCTTAACTCAGTTATAACGAATGGGTTTGAAGCAGACTTACTCATAGACGAAATCAAAAAGAGAAAAATACCTGTTGCATTTGGTCCGATTATATTATCAAGAGAATCCAGAGAATTAAGCCACCTTTCCCCAGAAGTCCCTGTAGCACTCATTGAAAATGGCATAGAAACCGCAATTATTTCCGGACATCCTCTCTTCCCTGCGGAATTCCTGAGGATTCAGGCAGGGTTACTTATAAGAGAAGGGCTTAAAAGAGAAAAAGCGCTTGCAACCATTACATCTGTACCAGCAAAGATTCTGGGAATGGAGAGTTTCGGAAGTATCAAAGAGGGTAAGGATTGCACCCTTACTATCTTTGACGGAGACCCCTGGGAAACAAAAACACAGGCGAAAAAAGTATTCATAAATGGGAAAGAGGTTTACTTTTCTTAGGAAAGAGTTAAAATTTGTTAAAACTTTATATATAATTTAGAAATAACCTCAAGGAGGTAATATGCTAAAGCTAAAAGGAGTTAGCGAATGCTTTTATCCTGAAACTATTGAAGAAGCCGTAAAGCTATTAAAAGAGGGGAAAGACTCTGCCCGAATCATCGGAGGCGGCCTTCACATAGCAGCATTTCCCAATCCTCTAATTAGAAGACTGATCTTTCTTAATAATCTCCATTTAAATTATGTGAAAGAAAACGAGGGAAGGGTTGCAATCGGTGCCACAACAACTATAAGCGAGCTCATTAATTCAGGAGCAATAAACTATTACAACGGATATAGCATTAAAAAAGTTCTGCAATCAATCGCCACAGAATTATTGAGAAATCAAATTACCATTGGGGGTTCAGTTGCACAAAATGAGCCTTATTCAGATATTGTGACACTCCTTGCAGCCATAAGGGCAAGGGTTTTAATAAGTAGCGGTGACAGGGAGAGCGAAATTCCCTTAAAGGAATTTTATGCAGGCAATTTCAGGGAAACCTTGAAGCATTCAATTATTAAGGAGATTGTTCTCGAAAAGAAGGGGGAAGACTTCAGGTTTGGAATGGAAAGATTCGTGAAGAACGCAACAGAAATCCCCCTCCTCAATATGGGAATACTCGTACAATTATCAGGTGACACTGTTAAAGATGCTACAATCGTAACAGGTGCAAGGCCAGGGGAGGCAGAATTCTTTACCGAAGGGGAGGAATACCTTAAAGGACGACAGTTGTCCGAAAAAAATATTGAGATATTTGCAGATTTTGTTGAGGAAAACATAAATGTAGATACAGATATCAGGCTCAGTAAAGAGTATAGAGCCCATATTGCAGGGGTATTTGCAAAAAGAATACTTACAAGTTTCCTGAGGGAGGTATAGATGAAGGCACACTTCACCATTAATGGTGAGAAAAAGGAATTTGAATTTTCGGAAGGAGAGGTGCTGCTTGATCTCCTCAGACGGAATGGCTACACAGAGGTAAAAGGGAATTGCTACCTCGGGACTTGTGGTGCCTGTACGGTACTTATTGGTGGAATACCCAGAGCAAGCTGCGTAACATTGGCTGCACAGGTTGTGGGACAGGAAATTTTGACAGTAAAGGGGATAGGCAGTATCAAACACCCTCATCCCATTCAGAAGGCATTTGCGGAAAAAGGAGCCGTTCAGTGCGGTTTTTGCACACCCGGGGCAGTGCTTACAGCTTATGCCCTGCTTAAAAATAACCCGAGCCCAACAGTGGAAGATATAAAAATAGCACTGGACGGCAACCTCTGTAGGTGCACAGGGTACATCCAGCAAATAGAAGCCATTAAATATGCAATTGAACTTATTAAAGGAGGTAAATAATGGAGGGATTTTTTAAATACATAGGAAAAAGTGTAGAAAAGATAGACGCACTTGCCCTTGCTACAGGGCAGCCATTATTTACTGATGATATGGAGATAAAAAATGCACTTCAGATAAAAAGTCTTTACTCTCCCTATGCACATGCAATTATAGAGGACATTGAGGAAGAAGAAGCATTGAAAATCCCGGGGGTTAAACTCATCCTCTCCTATAAAAACACCCCTCAGTATCTGCACACAACAGCAGGGCAGGGATGGCCAGAACCGTCTCCCTACGATACCTGTATGTTTAACAGAAAGGTTCGTTACGTGGGAGATAGAGTTCTCACGGTTGCAGCTGAAACAGAAGAGATAGCGACAGAAGCCCTGAAACACATTAAGGTAAATTATAAAATACTCCCTGCAGTATTTGACCCGGAAGAAGCAATGAAAGAAGGCGCACCTGTTATTCATGATGAAGAAGGTATTTCAGGAGTATATGATGCCAGAAGAAACCTTGTGGCACATATTGAGGTGAAAACAGGAGATATTGAAAAGGGATTCAGAGAATCGGATGTTGTTGTTGAGGATACATTTGAAACACACTATGCACAGCACTGCCCCATTGAACCTCATGTAACAATTACATACCTTGACGAATATGGAAGGCTTGTTATAAGGACCTCAACACAGGTACCCTTCCATGTAAGAAGGATTGTGTCACAGGTAACGGGTATCCCCTTGAAGGATATAAGAGTTATAAAACCAAGAATCGGGGGAGGATTCGGCGTTAAACAGGAGATTATCCTTGAAGAAATATGTGCATATACAACATATCTTACGGGAAGGCCTGCAAGATACCTCTATTCAAGAGAGGAAGAATTTATCTCCTCAAGAACAAGACACCCAATGAAGATTAAAGTAAAGATTGGCGCAAAGAAGGACGGAACTTTCAATGCAATAAAAATGTACGCCCTCAGCAATACAGGGGCATATGGGACCCATGGGCTCACAGTTGCCTCAAATACAGGGTCAAAGACCCTGCCACTTTACAACAAAGCCGAAAATGTAGAGTTTATAGCAGATGTTGTATACACCAACCTTCCTGTTGCAGGCGCCTATAGAGGGTATGGAGCAACACAGGGATATGCAGCTCTGGAGCAGGTTGTAGATGAAGTCGCAGAAAAATTAGGGATAAGTCCCATTGAAATAAGAAAGAAAAACCACATAAGAAGTGGTGAAACCTCACCCATATTCAGAGCACTTGGAGAAGGAAGAGAAGGTGTAACCCAGTATATACAGAGTGAATCACTTGATAGACTTATAGAAGCAGGGGCAAAGGAAATTAGCTGGTCAGAAAACAGGAGAAAAAAGACAGGAAAACAATCAAAGGTAAGAGGGATAGGTATGGCAATGCTTATGCAGGGCTCAGGAATCCCTGCAGTTGACATGGGTGCTGCCACAATAAAATTGAACGAGGACGGTTCATTCAACATTCTTTATGGGGGAACAGACATAGGAACAGGTCTTGATACAGTGGTCGCTCAGATTGTGGGGGAAACACTGGGGACAAGCCCTGATAAGGTGATTGTCTATGCAGCTGATACCGACATAACACCATTTGATAAAGGGGCATATGCCTCAAGCGGGACATTTGTCTCAGGAGGGGCAGTTTACAATGCAGCACTGAAATTAAGGGAGCAGGTCTTTGAATACGCAAGGGAAAAATTTAATGAATTTGATACAAAAGAATTCCTTATTGAAGATGGAGAGGTTATAAGCAAAAGAAGTGGAAGAAGAATTTCACTTTCTGAAATTGCATACGAGACATTTTATGTAAGAAAACATCAGCAGTTGATGGCAACAGCCTCTTTCATCTCACAGAGTTCCCCTCCTCCTTTTGCAGTGCACTTTGTTGAAATAGAGGTTGATACAGAAACAGGGCAGATAACTCCCATTAAGTACGTTGCAGCTGTTGATTGCGGTATTCCAATTAACCCCGAACTTGTTAAAGGACAGATTATTGGTGCAATAGTAAATGGCATTGGTTACGCCCTTACAGAGGAGTTTGAATTTGGAAAATCTGGAAAGATGGTAAATCCAAACTTTCTCTATTACAGGATACCCTCCTCAAGGGATATACCTGAGATAGTACCAATTATTATTGAAACCTACGAGCCCACCGGAGCATATGGAGCAAAATCAGTTGCAGAAGTAAACATCAATGGACCCATCCCTGCAATTGGAAATGCCCTTTACAATGCAACCGGTATAAGAATTCATAAGACACCATACACACCAGAAAAGGTACTGAAAGCTCTTAAAGATAATATTAATAAATAAAACAGGGGGGGCAAGCCCCCCCTGTTAATCAAATAAACTTTTCAGGTAAGATATAATCCCCGAACCGTTGTGAAGCCTTGATAAGTCGCTCTTTTTCTTCCTCAAGTACCTCAAAAACCCTAACAGGGGTATCTTTTATTTTCAAATAAATGCTTTTAATTCTCTCTACCTTGGAAAGATTTTCTGGAACCCTTATTTGAAATTGCTTCACATAATCATCGTATGAATAATCTTTGTAAAGTACCTTCTCGAATAGCTCTTTCAGGTCTTTATAGTGAGGAATATAACCAATAGGAGTTTTTATTGCAGTTACCTCATCATGAACCCTCAAATCCATCCACTTAAGCCACACCTTCTTATCATTCTTCTCGTTAAGAAAGTTCCCATCCGCTCCCTTTAAAAAATAGTTCACTCCAAATATTTTAGGAGGTTTAGCAAGGTTTTTTCCAAATTCGAGATTAATAGTAATATATTTTGCAATTGGTATAGATAGAAAATCGAGATTTGACATTGGGTTAAACTCTCTTACTCCTTCCTTACCCAGTGTTGCTGCGGTTGTCTCCGATTCAATAGAAGCCCCTTTCATAATGATACCATGTTCCCAGTCAAATGACTCACAAACTGGTACCCACGTATCAGAATCCCTTCCTCCATAGATAAAACCTCCCACAAGAACGCCCTCTGGATTATTGAGATTCGGGTCAATATTATCAAGACTTTCAAGTGGAAGTGTAAATCTTGCATTCGGGTGCGAGGGTGGAATTTCGTTTCCTTTGCTGTCTTTTTTTCCTTTGAACCATTCTCCAGAATGATTATATCCTCTTTCTGGAACATCCCCATCATGTCCTATCCAGTAAACAGAACCATCCTCAGTAACAAGCACATTGGAGAATATTATTTCCCCAGGGGTATGAAGCGTCTTCCACTGGATGGGGTCATCCTTTGAATTTACCCCCTGAATAATACCGAACATTCCCTTTTCAACATTAGCAGCAAAGGCGAAACCATTCTTATTTTTAATGTAGGCAATATCATCACCCACAATGCTTTCACCCTCAAGCATAGCAGTAGAAGTTTTTCCGCATAGCGATGGAAATGCCCCTGTAAAATAAGTAACCCTACCCTGAGGTCCATGAACCCCCATAATAAGCATATGTTCTGTAAGCCACCCTTCCTTTGCACATCTGCTTATTGCAAGGCGCATTGCAAGTTTCTTGAGGCCTATGGTGTTTCCTCCATATTGCGTGTTTGTTGAATATACTGTTTCTTCCTTGAGGTCTATGTAAATTCTCCTCTTATCGAGATTCTTACATACAAATCTTTCATCAAGTTCCCCCTGAGAATGAACAAATTTAAAGAAGCGGGCATCTTTGCCAAGCCTTACAAACTCTCCATATCCCTGTCTATAAAGGATATTTTCACTATGAGCAACATATGGAGAATCAGTAATCTGGACACAGTGAATTGAAAAGATTGAATTCTCTGGAGCAAGGGTAAAGAAACATACAAACATCTCTCTTTCATTCATTATGTCCTTCAATATTGAATTTATTTCGAGGAGATTCTCTTCCCTTTCCCCTGTCACGATGAATTCATCAAGAGTTTCCCCCTTTTCGAGGAGGATTTTCGTGTGTGCCTTGTCTCTCCCCTGATCCCCATATGCATCAAAATGAATCGTATGCCCTGGTGTCCTTAAGTGCTCTTCTTCGTGATTCTCTATAGCCTTACGCCTTATATAATCTATGTCCTCAGGAGAACTATTACTTATAAAAACACTTCGCGGATTACACAACTCTATATACTTTGCGACAAATGAATAAAGCTCCGGGTTGTTAATCTCCAGAAGCTTCTCATAATTATTGTTATCAATCCTTTTCCTGAGTATTTCTTCGGTATTTTCCATACCTACCTCCCTCGTTTCTATTTTTTAAAGGCAAAACTTACTACCTCCTTTGCAAGAGAGAGCGTCGAATCCACAACAGGAACAGGTAATTCTACAAAAGGTAACAGAATGGGAATCTCCGTGCACCCTGCAATAATAAGTTCACATCCTTTTTCTTTTAAGGAATCAATACACATCTGAAGGTCGTAAACCTTCTCCCTTCCCGTTCCTGCCTTGACAGAATAAATAACATCCATCACTACATCCTCAACACTCTCTGAAGGGGTTACAATTTTAAACCCATCATTCTCGAAAACCTGATGATAAACACGCCCAACTATTACACCCCGCGTTGCAAGAAGGCCAATATTTTTAACTTCAGAATAATTATTTCTCACTTCTTTCAAAACACTCTCTATAATACTGATAAAAGGAGTACTTGAATGCTTTCTAATATCTTCAACAAAATAATGTGCGGTATTGCAGGGCATACACAATGCATCCACTCCACAATTTACAAGCAAATCTACAGATTTCAATATATACGGAAGGGGATTTTCACCTTTTCCAAGAATAAAGGCTGTTCTATCAGGAATTTGAGGATAATTATCGATGATAAGATGAATATGGTCCTGGTCTTTCTGGGCGGGTGTATGCTTTATAATTCTGGAGCATAGGTCCAGAGTTGCCTCCGGACCCATGCCACCAATAATCCCTATAGTTTTACTCTTTACTTCCACTTCTCCAGGTCGAGCTCCCCCTCAGTCTTTGAGACAATCGTGGTACCCACAAGGTCACCAGTTACATTAAGACAGGTCCTGCCCATATCAAGTATGGCATCAATTCCAAGAATCATCGAATACGCCATTGCAACAGCAGAGCCTGCCTCTACCTTAAGTCCTACAGAGTCAAGCACCATAAGAAGCATAATTGCTCCTGCACCAGGCACACCTGCAGTGCCAATTGAAGCAAGGGTTGCAGTAAGAATAATTATCATCTGCTGGCTAAAGCTAAGCCTCAGGCCAATTGCATAGGCAACAAACATTGCACTGACACCCAAGTAGATGGCAGTTCCATCCATATTTATTGTTGCCCCTAACGGCAGGGTAAATGAATAGACAGATTTTGAGATGCCCATGTTTTCATCTGCATTTCTCATTGTAATTGGAAGTGTACCATTACTACTCCTGGTTACAAATGCAGTAAGCATAGCCTCCTTTGCCCTCGCAAGAAACTTGAAAAGGCTAAATTTGAACATTGCAAGCACCCCACCATATACAACAAGAACATGAATTACATAGCCTATAAAGCAGGTGAGTGTCACAAGAGCAAGAGGACCCACAACCTTTCCACCCTGCGTACCAAAGACAACAGCAATAAGGGCAAACACACCTATGGGAGCATATTGAAGAATCCATCTTACAACAATATACATTGCCTGTGCAGCTCCATCACAGAATTTCAGAACGAGTTCTGCACCTTCGCTTAATCGTGAGTCTTTGCTTCCTCTCAGGAAAGAAATAGCAATACCAAAAAAGAGGGCAAAGGCAATAATCTGAAGAACAGCACCCGATGAAAGGGCACTAAATGGGTTGGTAGGTATAATATTAAGCAAAGTATCAATGATAGAAGGCCTCGTAAGCTCCTTTCCTGCTGCCTCACCTCCAGCAAGGGAAAGGCCCCACCCTGGTTGAAACAAATTCGCTAAAAGAAGCCCTATCGCAATAGCAAAAACGGTTGTTAACATATAGTAGACGATAATTTTTACACCAACTCTCCCAAGACGAGAAGGTTCAATACTTGCCGCACCTACAATAAGTGAGAATAAAATGACAGGCATTACGATCATCTGGAGTAGTCGAATGAAAAGGTCTCCGAGAGGTTTAATCACACTAATCCCAGGCCCTACAATAAGACCCACAATAGCTCCAAGGATGAGTCCTATCAGGATCCTCATCAATAGATTGGACTTAAAGTACCAATCCATAAAACCTTTTTTTTGCTTTTCCTCTTCCATAACCACCTCCTTTGTGGATTTTTTTAGTACCTTTTCAAATCTTCTATCTTTTCATCACCTCCTACATTGAAACTTATTACACATTAAGGCTTCTTCTTACGGAAAGAAGCTTCTTAACGGCACTCCCGAATTCAAACTCATATTTCAGGTCCTTGAGAACGCACTCAAGAGCACCTACTGTAACAAGCAAATCATTAGAATTAATAAATCCCATATGCCCTATTCTAAATGCCTTGCCTTTCAGGATACCCTGCCCTGAGGCAATTTCAACACTGTATTTCCTCATCATACTTACAATCTCGTCAGCGTTCACACCCTCTGGTGCATAGATACCTGTAACAGCGGGAGAAGCAACTGCATCGTCTGCAACAAATTTCAAGTTAAGTTCTTTTAATGCGTCTCTCACAAGAGTTCTGTATGCTTCGTGCCTTTTATAAGTATTCTCAAACCCTTCTTCAAGCAGGATGTTTAAACCCTCTCTAAAACCAAAGAAATCTGCAACAGGAAAGGTTGTAAATGGCTGTCCGAGGTCTGCGTTTTTCTTAAGATCCTTTAGATTGAAATAATAAGAGTCATTATCACTTGAAAGTGCAAAATCAACTGCTCTTTTATTTGCTGCAACAATGCCAATACCTGGAGGACTCATAAGTCCTTTCTGGGATGCAGCAGCAACCACATCAATTCCCCAGTTATCCATATCAATCTCCGCTATTCCTATAGAGCTCACTGCATCAACAATAATAAATGCATCTGAAATTTCCCTTATTGCACTTGATATCTCTCTGATATTGTTCAGCACAGTTGAGGATGTCTCGTTTTGAGTAAGGAAAACTGCCTTTATAGTTGGATCGTTTCTCACTGCTTCTTTAACTGCTTCTGGTGTGGCACCTTTTCCCCAGGGAATCTCAAGATGGATTGCGTTCCTTCCAAAGGCAACATTTATCTTATAAAATCTCTCCCCAAAGAATCCTGTGTCCACAACAAGAACCCTCTCACCTCTGTGTGTAAAATTCTGAACTGCAAGCTCCATTGCCCCTGTCCCGGAAGAAGGAATAAGAAAAACATCGCCGGAAATATTAAGCATTTTTTTCAGGATGTCCCTTGACTCCCCGAACAATTTTTTAAACAATATTCCCCTGTGATTCACCATTGGATGAGTCATTGCAGCCATAACTCTCGGCGGAAGTGGCGTAGGACCTGGAATCATCAAAAACTCCTTGTCTACCATAAAACCTCCTTTCCTAATCTCTTAAAATGCCATACATATATTTTACTGAAAATTCAAAATTTAAAAATATAAGATGTAATACTCAAAATCAATTTTTTATTAGTGCCCCTCGGAAACTTCTAATTAATAATTAACACAGAGACAAAATCAGGAAGTTTTTTAGACTTAAGTTTCTCTTAATAGTAAGGGCAATAAGGGATTTTACCCTCTCTCCTCATCTTTTTGAATACGATAACGTCAGAATCAAACACCTCACACTTCATCTGACCTAAAGCCTCGAGGACCTTCAATTTGAAGGGATCATTGATATCAGAAATATGATAAAAGATGTATTTACCCTTTCTGGTGGGGGTGACAAACCCGCTCTTACGTAGGGGTTTCAGGACTTTAGAAACCTCGTAGATTGGCCTATGAAAAACAAAAGAAAATTCACAGACACATATTGAATCAGAAGTTTCCACAAGAAGCTTTATTATCCTCAGGCTAATCTCATTAGAATAAGCCCTGAAAATAGACGTATAATCTTTCATGGGAGGTACCCTCCAAACAGCCACCCGGCAACCGTACCGAGAATAATTATCAAAATAACATAAACAATAGTTTTCTTAGCCCCGAAGATCCTCCCGATAGCAAGCATATTGGGAAGGGAGAGGCCGGGACCTGTAAGAAGGAGTGAAAGAGCCGGTCCTTTGCCCATTCCAAGTTTCATGAGTGTATCCACAAAAGGAGATTCAGTCATAGTGGCAAAGTAGCTCACGGCACCAAAGAGGGTTGCAAAGAAAGAACTCCTGAGAGAATTTCCTCCTGCAAGAGTCCTCACAATACTTGCAGGAAAAATTTTTCCAACAATTCCTACGATAAATACTCCCAGCATTAAAAGAGGAAAAATCATACGGAAAAACCAGAGAGTTTCGTGTAACCAGTCTCTTATCTCTGATATCTTTAAAAATTTGAAGGCATAAGTAAAAATTACAATTGTCAAAATAAGCCATAAAAGCACCTTATACAAATACCTACCACCTCCTATTACATAGTTGGGTAAAAGGATGGATAAAAGAATCAAAAACAGGAGGAGTAGATGTTTCGGTAGGACTAATGCCCCTGTTAACCTTTCAGAGTCCACCTTATTAGTTTTCGCATTCCTTACTTCGGTATCAAATAAAAAAGACATCACAGAGCCTACAACAATTGCCATCAAAATAGCCATTACAACCCTGGCTGCGAGAATCTGCCCACCAAGGATATTCCCCGTATAAACAAGCGCCAATATATTTGTTGCGGGAGCAACCCATAGAATAATAAAAGATACACCTACTGCGGCACCCGCAGCATAAAGCCCAGCAGAAATAGGCACTATTGTGCAGGAACAGGCAGCAATGAAAAAGCTTGAGAAAGCAGCTATAAAAAAGGATTTGAACCTATTTGTGCTTTTGCCCAAATAGTGCACCACAGTATTTTTATCAATAAAGGTAACCACCCCCCCTGCAAGAAGAAAAGCAGGAACAAGGCAGGTAAGAACATGCGTGGCAATATAATCTCTTATCGCGATAAGCCCGGCTAAGATTATCTCAAAAAACATCAGTTCTCCTCAATAAGCAATAGGAAACATTATAAAGAACATACTCTAAAGTCAGATACTTTTCAACACAAGAGAGTTCTTTTTGTCACATTAAATAACCTTATTCAATATCTCGATGACCTCTTCTTTTGATGGCACCTTTCCTTCGATAACAATCCTGTCATCGATAAGAACAGCAGGCGTAAGAGTCACGCCCATCTTCATAAATTCTTTTGGATCATAGATGTGTTCCACCACGACATTAACATTCAACTCTTGAACAACTTCCTTCACAATCCTTTCTGTTGCTTTACACTTGGGGCAACCTGTCCCTGCAATCTTTATTTCCATACTTCCTCCTTCATTTGCAAATTATAGCAAATATTTTATCTTTTGCAAGACAAAGCGCGATTCCCCTAACAAAGAACTTGTACGTTGGAATTTATTAAATGTTTTTAAAAGTTTCCCGAATGAATCACTTTTCTGTATTTAGCCACTCAGGATATCGCAACTACATTGTTATCTATCATTTACATATGACTCAAACGCTTATTAAATGAAAAATAAGAGGTCAAACACGCTCCTTAACCTGCTCTTTCCTGTGAAACTCTAATACGAGTCTGGCTATCTTATATATATGATCTGAGATTCTTTCCAGGTCAGAAAGAATATCAACATATATAATACCGGCTTCAGGAAGGCAGACCCCTGACATCAACCGCGCCACATGAGCATCTCTTAATTCCATCTCCATCCTATCAATAGATTGCTCGACACCTTCTATCTTATAAAAGACTTCCTCACTCATATTCTCGAAGTTTTCACACAATAATTCAAACTCCTTTCTTACGATATTTAACATTTTGCTGAGATCAGCCTTCGCCGCATCAGAAAAGACAATCCCATTATGTACTTTTTCAACCTCAAGTTCTGCAGTACCCCTCAATATATCACCTATCCTCTCGAGTTGCGTTGAAACATTAATAAGAAAGTTTACCTCAATTGAATGCTCTTTTGGCAAAGACTTTGATACCAGAAGAGGAGCGAAGCTCTGAATTGCTCTATTAATGCTATTAATAGCATTTTCTGTGATATTTACCTTTTGAATAAGCTTTCCTGAATTTTGTTCAATCATTTCAAATACTGTACACATATTCCTGTGTACTACTTCCCTTAACCCTGAAACTTCCTTTCTGAGTGCATCCAACGCAAAAGAAGGCATATTCAAAAGCCTTTTATCGAGATACTTAACACCTTCTTCGATAGTAAGCGCTTCCCCTGGTACAATCTTCTTTACAGTTTTTGCAAAGATATTTACAAAAGGAAGGAAGAATAACGTACATATAACGTTAAAAAGTGTATGAGCATTTGCAATCTGCCTTACAAGATCAGAAGAAGTCTTTGAAACAAGATTAATAAAAGGCCTGAAAATGATAAGAAAAATCATTGCACCAAATAAATTAAAAAGTACATGCGAAACAGCCACCCTTCGTCCCTGTACATTTGTCCCAATACTTGCAAGGAGCGCTGTAACGGTAGTGCCAATATTGGCTCCTATTACCAGGGCAAATGCTGCATCAAGACTTATTAGATTCTGAGCTCCCAATGCCTCCACTATACCGACGGTAACTGAAGAGCTCTGCTCAATGGCCGTGAAAACCGCAGAGACAAGAACTCCCAAGATAGGGTTTTTACTGATCCTGACAAAAAGATTTATAAAATAAGGAGAATCACTGAGGCCAGCAACGGCACTCTCCATAAACTGTATACCAACGAATATGAGACCAAAACCAAGAATTGCATTACCAATAGATTTAATAGAGTCTTTCTTTGAAATAAAATAAATGAGAAAACCCACCGCAAAGATTGGGAGTCCATACACACCCAAATTAAAAGCAATAATCTGAGCTGTCATTGTCGTCCCGATGTTTGCACCAAAGATAATGCCCAGTGTATTTTCAAAGCTAAGCATCCCTGAATTTACGAGGCTTACAACAGTAACAGTGGTTGCTGAACTTGATTGAATGATCGCTGTAAAAACAGCCCCGAGGATAACTCCCGCTCCTGGCCTGGACGTAATTCTGTTAAGCCACCTTCTAAAACTTGTATAAGCAAATCCCTCGAGGCTTTTACTTATAATTGTAATACCATAAATGAATAAAGCTATCCCACCAATAAGAACAAGAACGTCTTGAAACTCCATCTGCCACCTTTCTATTTAAATTCCTCTAAATTTTAAGGAATTTTTAATTTTTTCGCAAATTTCCCTACAAAACCGCACAGACATATATCACCCATCAAGGCTCTCTCCATTTTCTTCTCTGATACTGCCGAATTAAGAACTTAGACCCTTGCCTTTGTTACTGAGATACCCGGGATTGAAAGCCTATGTTCAAAATAGACCATAAGACGCGTAAAAATAAATGAAAGTGCAAGGTAAATGATCCCTACAATGATAAATGATTGCATGTACAGGAATGTTTTACTTCCTATATACTTTGCCACAGCAGTGAGCTCCATAATCGTTACCACCATTGCAATGCTTGAGTATTGAATGAGAGCGACAAGTTCATTTGTCCAGGATGGAAGTACTATTCTCAAAAGTTGCGGAAGAAGTATGTTTAAAATCAATTGCGCTCTGCTCATACCAAGACTTAAAGCTGCCTCAGACTGTCCTGTGGGTATTGCAAGAAAGGCAGACCTGAAATACTCCGCCTGGTATGCAGCACTATTCAAGCCCATACCAATAATAGCAGCCTGAAGAGGAGTAAGTCTTACAAGACCTGTCTGAGAAAGGCCATAATAGATTATGAACAACTGAACAATCATGGGGGTACCGCGAATCAGTTCAATGTATGCAATTGCAAGCCACTTCAAAACTCCCCGTCCATAAATTTTCAGGACCGCAAGCAAAAACCCAAGGAAAAACCCGATGACAATAGCAACAATTGTAATAAACATAGTGTATCCAAGACCAGATAGAAGTAAACTCCCGAATCTATTAAATATTCCCAAAAACTTCTCCATCAACTCTCCTCTTTATGAATTCTGCCAAGAAATCTCTTGATTCTCTCACTCTTTGGATTCATGATTACTTCACGTGGAGGACCTTTCTCAATAATCACTCCATTTTCAAGAAACATAATTTCATTGGCAACCTCCATTGCAAATTCGAGTTCATGAGTCACCACCAGCATTGTCATTCCTCCATAGGCAAGGTCCTTCATTGCTTTTAATACCTCTCCGATAAGTTCCACATCAAGAGCACTTGTTGGTTCGTCAAATAGGATAATTCTGGGGTTCATTGCAATTGCTCTGGCAATAGCAATTCTCTGCTGCTGCCCTCCGCTGAGCTGTGCAGGATAATGACTCCAGAGATCTTCACTGATGCCCACAAGCTTTAATGCTGCGACTGCAGTTTGAGTTGCCTCATCTAAACTCATCTTCCTTACCTTCAGGGGTCCCACTCTTACATTGTCGAGTGCATTGAGATGAAGAAAAAGGTTGAAGTGCTGAAACACAAAGCCTATCTTTTGCCTTGCTTCATTGACTCTCACCTTCCCTTTTGTTATCTCCTCCCCATCAAGGTAAACCTCTCCTGAATCCGGTCTCTGGAGCATATTAATACAATAAAGAAGTGTGCTCTTTCCCCCACCGCTTGGCCCAATAATGACTTTAGTTTCCCCTTCGTCAACAGAAAAACTCACACCTTTTAATACCTCATTCTTATGGTAGCTCTTTTTTAAATCTACAACTCTTAGAACTTCTTTCATCTCTTCTCCCCAAGCCCTGGAATTCTATTTCTTTCATATAAAGCATTAAGAATAGCAGTGGAAGACCTCACAAGAACAAAGTAAAGCAATGCTACAAATATATAAATCTCAAGATACCTCCCTATGGAACGAGCAATAAGGTCTGCTCTTGTCATAATATCCTGAAAGCTTAATACAAATGCAATAGATGTATCCTTAAGAACTGTTATGAACTCATTTGACCAACCTGGAATCATAATCCTTATAGCCTGTGGAAGAAGAATTTCCCTGAAAACCTGGGGTCTTGTCATTCCAAGGCTCATGGCGGCATCCAGTTGCCCAATACTCACTGCTTCAAGAGAGCTTCTTAATATCTGTCCCTGGAAGGCAGCGCTTCTTAAACCAAGCCCTATGATAGCCGACTGCCACACATCAAGTCTCAAGCCAAGGAAGAGGAGGAAAAAAAATACCATAAGGGGTATTCCCCGGAGGATTTCTCCAATTAATCTAACGGGAATAGCGAAAAAGGGAGGTGCATAGACCTCCCCGAAAGAAAGTAAAGACCCTATAATCAAGCCAATACTAATAGCTGCAAAGGTAAGAAGAAGCGTATCTCCTACTCCCTCAAGAATAAAGGTGATTGCACTTATGCTGGTAAAAATAGAAAAATCAAAGACCTGCATTAACTGACCCTATGAACCTCCAAAATATTTCTCCATAAGATTATTCCATTCAGTAGTACCCTTTACCTCCGTAAGAGCATTGGTTAGTGCGTTAAGAAGTGTGGTATTCCCTTTCTTTACAAAAAGCCCTGCAGTTTCTGCAACAAGCTCAGCAGTTGTTTTATAATTATACTTTGTTGAATAGAGATTCGCAACAGGTGTATCAATAACCATTGCATCAATAGCCCCAGCATCAAGATCCATCATACCCAGAATAACAGAGGTATATCTTCTTACATCAACATTTGATGCCTCGCCTGCTTCGATACCCTTATCAATTGTCTCTTCTCCCGTTGTGCCCTTTTGAACACCAACTTTCTTTCCACTCAAATCAGATATACTTTTAGGCTCAAAAGTGCTATCCTTCTTAACAATAAGTGATTGACCAGTCGTTATATACTCAACTGCATCCGCTTCCTCAAGCCTTGCGGGCGTTATTGTTATACAGGCAGCTGCAACATCTATCTTATCTGCTCCAAGAGAAGGTATAATTGTATCAAAATCCATATTTACAATCTCAACCTTATCATACCCCATTTTTGGAGCAAGAAGTCGCATAAGATCAAGGTCGAAACCCACGAATTCCTGAGTTTGCTCGTCGACATACTCAAAAGGAGGATAATCGGCGGAAGTCCCCACTCTCAATGTCTTCGGAGTTACCTCTTCTCTGCATCCTGTAAGGGTCACACTCATTAAAACAAGTAAAAGGATGCTTACCAATACGACTAAGTTTTTTCTTCTCATACTCACCTCCCTATAGATTTTAAACCAAACTATTTTATTACAAAAAAAACAAAAATAAAAAACCTTGCTTTAAGTTAAATACAAAAGAGATTTCTCCCTCATATCTACCCACAGATATAAGGTGTCAGATAGTACTACTTATCAATCTCCGCAAGGACAATTACCTCCTAATCCTTTCTGTCGCAGATTTTTCCAAATAATCTATCTAACTATACCGAAGATAAAATATGAATGATTATTATTATAAGAAATATTGTACCACCTACAAGCGACATATAAATTGATATTGCTACCCTCTGTCTTCTGTCTTTAAGCATTACTTCTGTTTGCTGGGGGAAAGGCCTGTAGGCCATCGTACCTGCCTCTCTTCCCCACAAAACCCAGTTGAGGCCAGATATCCCTGCAATGATAAGACATGCTGCACCTTCGTAGAAGAGAATGTCAAGATAACGAACAAGCATAAATGTCCCTGTAAAGTACATAATAAGGAGTGTGACCAAAACAATCCCTGCAGAAATGGGAAGAATCCGGATAAAGTACAATTTCAAGAAAAATTTTACATTCTCTTTCATCTTCCCTCGAGAAATTTTAATCACTCAATAACTTTTTGTCAAATCCTTTTAAATCATTATTATTTATTTGTGAAAATTGAAGATAGTGTTGCACTAAATATAAAAAGATTTTCTCCCCTTGCAAAAGAAGTAAAAGGTATGCTCAGAGCCTTTGAAAGAGATGGCTTATTTGAACCAGAGTTTACAGCAGAGGAATATGAAACTGCTTATAAAGAGATTGAGGAGGCTAAAAATCTCGGGGTTAAAATAATACCATTTGATTCCGATGACTTCCCGGAGCAATTCAAAAAGATCAAAGACCCTCCAATCCTTATATATCAAAAGGGAGAATTAAGAAAATCTGATACACTTGCAGTAAGTATCGTGGGCTCCAGGAAGTGCACAGAATACGGAAAAAGTATATCAAGACATATTTCTTATGAACTTGCAAGCCTTGGGATAACAATTGTAAGTGGCATGGCTTACGGAATTGATACAGAGGCACACCTGGGGGCAATTGATGCAAACGGGCGGACTGTTGCAATCTTTGGCTCAGGAATCGATGTTATCTATCCAAAATCCAATGAGTCTGTTTATAAGAAAATTATTGAACATGGTGCTGTAATTTCTGAGTTTCCTCTCCACTTTAAACCAAATGCCTACAATTTTCCATTTAGAAACAGGCTCATAAGCGGTTTTTCACTTGCTACTGTCGTTATTGAAGCAAAGGAAAGAAGTGGGTCTCTTATTACTGCAAATTTTGCAGTCGAGCAGGGAAAGGAAGTATTCGCTGTACCAGGGAATATCACAAGTGCCCTTAGCAAAGGTACAAATATGCTTATAAAGGATGGAGCAATTCCTTTCCTTGAAATTTCAGATATACTTGAAAATATTCCACAATTTGTAACACTTAGGAAAGATAGGCCTTCCCCTATGCTCTCCCAGGAGGAAGAAAGTGTGCTTGAAGTACTTCAGAATGATACAGAAACTCTTGATAAAATCGCCGAAAAGACAGGGATAGACTTTCTTAAACTCATCTCCATTCTCGCACAGATGGAGATAAAAGGCCTTGTAAAAAAGGTAGCAGGTAGATATACAAAGATTTATGAAGATTAATGTCATAGGTGGAGGGCTTGCCGGAGCGGAGGCCGCACTTCGGATTGCAAATGCTTGGCTTACTTATAAAGTTTATCCCCTTCCAAAATACCTATGAACCAAAGCCAATGAGAGCAAAGTCAAAGAAAACATATGAATGAAATCGAAAAGATAAAAAGACTTTATGAAATGCTTTCTCCCTGCTATCTCTGCCCCCTGAGGTGCGGAGTAGAAAGATTAAAAAGAGAATCCGGAATCTGTAATTCAGGGATTGTTACAAAGATATCTGCATTTACCCTTTATAAAGGAGAGGAACCTCCTCTTTCAGGAAGGGATGGCTCAGGAACAATTTTCTTCAGTAATTGCAACCTGAAGTGTGTTTACTGTCAGAATTTCCAATTCAGCCAGATAGGGAACGGCCGATTCGTATCAGTTAAAGAATTGACCCGCATCATGCTCTCCTTACAGGAGAAGGGAGCTTCAAACATTAACCTTGTAACTCCAACGCACTACTTCCCACCAATAGTTGCTTCCCTCAGATTGGCAAAATCAAATGGCCTTACATTACCCATTATCCTTAACACGATAGGGTATGAAGACGTGAAAGTTTTAAATCTTTTGGAAGGTTACATAGATATCTATCTCCCCGACTTTAGATATATAGACGACCAGAAAGCAATTAAATATTCCCAAGCACCTGACTATGTAAACATAACCACTGCTGCAATAAAAGAAATGCTAAAACAGGTTCCGGAAGTGAAATTTAGACCGAACGGAACGATGTCAAGAGGCGTAATTATTCGCATTCTTCTCTTTCCTGACAACCTCCAGGATTTAAGGCTCACTTTAAGACACATTGCAAAGGAATTTGGAAAGGATGTTTACATAAGCTTGATGAGCCAGTATGTTCCTGTCTACAGAGCTAAGGAGTTTCCTGAGATTTCAAGAAAATTATCAAGGGAAGAAATGCTGGAAGCAATTAAAATTCTCCGTGAGGAGGGTTTTAAAAATGGTTGGGTACAATATGATTAAGTTATTATTTTTTCATTGCCATTGGGAGAGACTTTTTTAATCGAAGAGGTAGAAAAACCCTTTCAAACTTTCCACATTTTTAGGAAAAGTAAAAGGCCTCTGCTTTGCTAAGGGCTGCCAGTAGCAAAAAGGAAGGTCATTGCAAGGAAAGTCTCTTACTTCCTCAACTGAAAAGCTTCATTTGATATTAGAAGGCGTCCAATTAGAGCTACCTTAAAATATAAAGTTATTCAAGCAAAGTTTTGATTTTTGCAATGATGATATCCATTGCAATTTCATTTTTGCCACCACGTGGAACTATTATGTCTGCAAATTGCTTTGTAGGTTCAACAAACTGAATATGCATGGGGCGTACCGTAGTAAGATACTGATCCATTACCGAATCAAGTGTCCTTCCTCTTTCTTTTACATCCCTTTCAATTCTCCTGAGAATCCTTACATCTGCATCAGTATCCACAAATATCCTAATGTCAAAAAAATTTCTTATGCGCTCATAATAAAAAAGGAGTATACCCTCAACAATAACAATAGTCTTGGGACAGACAGTCTCAAACTTACCAATTCTCTCGTAGCGATCAAATGAGTAAATAGGTACTTCCACACATTTACCATTCTTAAGATCTCTAAGATGCGCCTCCAGAAGTTCTACATCGAAAATAGAAGGATGGTCGTAGTTCAATTTCCTTCTCTCCTCAAAAGAAAGTTCGGGGAAGTCTCTGTAATAAGAATCCATTGAAATGATAAATGCCTTATCGTTTCCAATATTTTCACGGATGATTTCTGCAACTGTAGTTTTACCGGAGCCTGTTCCCCCTGCAATACCAATAAAAGTTGTTTTCATCATATCCTCGATATAACTAATCTTGTAATAGCCTTCATACTTTCCATTACACCTAACCCAAGCATTGCAATAGCCTCATAATACTCAAATTGGTTTTCATTATTAAGTGCCTCTTGAAGCTCTCTTATGGGTATGATCGGGTTTAAATCTCTCTTGTTATACTGCATAACAAGTGGAATACTCTCAAGGCTTTCCCCAAAGTCATTCAGGTTTTCTACCATATCATAAAAATTCATAATGTTTTCTTCTTTCTTTGAAAGTTGAGAGTCTGCAACAAATACAATTCCATCACATGCTCTAAGTACTGATTTTCTTGTAAGTTTATAGATATTCTGGCCAGGGACTGTATAGAGACTTAACCTGACAGTAAAGCCTTTTATAACCCCGAGTTCTAAAGGAAGGAAATCAAAAAAGAGTGTTCTTTCTGTTTCTGTAGCAATACTTGTAAACTCTCCTTTTACCTTCTGTGGAATAGAAGAATATATATATCGAAGATTTGTTGTCTTACCACTCATTGCAGGGCCATAATAGACTATCTTAAAGGATATTTCTTTTCTTGCAAAATTTATTGTGCTCACTTTTCTTTCTTTAAATTAAAATAACTCGTCTATCCCTTTTTTCAGTTCCTCTTTAAGATCTTTTGTGGCTGCTTCTTCCTTCGGAGTTCTTATTTCGGCCTTCCTTATAATTTCCTTTACACTGTTTCCTACCCGTTTTGCCCAGAACCTGACAGCACCAATAGGGATCCTATTATCAAATATAATGGCAATAAGCACATTTGGAGTAATGAGAGAAATATGTATGTTGGTTTCCATTCCTTGATGGAATGTAATTGTAAACTCTCTTTCTCCGAGTATTCTTGCAAGTTCATTTGTTGCAGAGAATACACCAGCAGCAAGCGCAGAAACAGTTACAGCAACATCCGACGTAATATCGCCACTTTTTGCAAGCAATTCCCCACTCTTATTAAGCAGGATAATATCCCTTGCCTCCGCTTCTATAAGGTATTCCCCGAAATAATTTTCTATTTCTCTTACTTCCTCCTCTGTAAAAACTATCTGAGTTTTTGATAGCCTTCCCTCCTGCATTTTAACCTCCAATCTTAACAAAGCCTTTCTCTTCAAGGCTTTTTAATAAGATAACGAACTGAAAAAAACATATGTTACACATCTCCATAATTTCTCTTATACTTTTTCCTTCGAGTGCAAGTTTTATTATTTTCCACTCATTCTCTTTTAACTCTAAGAGGCCAGAATTAACTCCGAGAGGGGCAATTTTACCTTCTTTCTTTACCTTAGCCGCTACTTCTTTAAAATTCTCCCTGAGAGCAATTCCTTCCATCATTATATCCATTGTATCCTTTTTTATAGTTTGAGGAGGAAGGATGAGATTCTGCTTAAAAACAAAACTTCCACCATCCTCAAGAAATACATCCATGGCTGCATCTTCACCTATTGCAAATGGACCAAACGCATGGATGATCTTTCCGTTTTCAAAGAATATTCCGTACACTCCCATCCTTCCTAATACTTCGAGCTTACCGCTCTTCTTCCCTTGCGTGATGGTCTGTATTACTTCTTCAAGGTTAAAATCAGCTAAGTTTCCCTGCAGGGGCATACTTTCTCCTTTCTTAAATTTTACGATTAATTGTTTTTTTATCCAAATGATTTATAATTGTTTAGCAGACTTTTATGTACGATTCAATAGGAAGGAGGAAATGAATGGAACTTGAGTACAAGACAAAAAATGCGTGGGAAATTCTTGATAGAAGCAGTGTTTTCTCATTTGCAGAGGATTACAAGCACTTTATCTCAGAAGCAAAAACCGAAAGGGAGGCTGTAAATTTCTTCAGAAAAGAGGCACAGCTACAAGGCTTTGCTGACATCTTCTCCCAAGGGACATCAGATAGAATGTTCTATGCAGTCGAAGGATACAAAAGCATGCTGCTCATTAAAAAAGGGAAATCCTCCCTTGAAAATGGTATTAACTTTGTATTTGCACATCTTGATTCACCCCGGGTTGATATAAAACAGAATCCTCTTTACGAGGGTTTCGATGTAGCTATGTTAAGGACGCACTACTATGGAGGAATTAAAAAATACCAGTGGGTAACAATCCCCCTTGCGCTCCATGGGGTAATCATCCTTAAAGAGGGTAAGAAACTTGAGGTTTGCGTGGGTGAAATGCCCGATGAGCCTGTTTTTGTCATTTCAGATCTTCTCCCGCATCTTGCGAGGAAACAAATGGAAGCAAATGCCAAAGAGGTTATTGCTGGGGAGGCACTCGACCCTATTGTGGGAAGTATACCAGAAGGAGAAGAAAAGGAAAAAGATAGATTCAAAAAGCATGTTTTAAATATACTTTATGAAAAGTATGGTATCATCGAAGAAGATTTTCTTTCAGCAGAGTTAACACTTGTTCCTGCTGGAAGCGCAAGGGACGTTGGGTTTGACCGAAGCATCATTGCCTCATACGGACACGATGACAGAATTTGTGCCTATACAGGAGTTCGAGCACTTTTTGATACTGAAATGAACAATAAAGCTGCCGCCGTTGTCCTCTTTGACAAAGAGGAAATTGGTTCAGAGGGAATTACTGGAGCTCAGAGTGATTTTCTTGAATATGCAATTGAGGAACTGGCAAAACGAGAAGGGCTCAGGATTTCTGCAAGAAGCATCCTTCACAAATCTTCAGCAATTTCAGGTGATGTGAACGCAGCAATAGATCCCATTTACAGAGATACATTTGAGGAACAGAACAATGCTGTATTTGGTAGAGGTATTGCAGTAACAAAGTTTACAGGTTTGGGAGGAAAGAGCGGGGCAAGCGATGCTTCGGCAGAACTTGTTTTTGCAGTAAGAAAGCTACTCAATGATAACAATGTCCCCTGGCAGATGGCTGAACTGGGAAAGGTTGATGCAGGTGGGGGAGGGACTGTTGCAAAGTTCATGGCAAAGAGAGGAATTGAGACAATTGATGCAGGTCCTGCGCTTCTTTCAATGCATGCTCCTATAGAATTAGCATCAAAGGCAGATCTTTATTCTACATATCTTGGCTATAAAGCTTTTCTTAAAAATTTTGATTTTAAATGAAGAAGAAAGCAATCACTATAATCTCCCTTTGTATCATCACAGGTATATTATTTGGATGGCTTGAGGAAATTAATTCAAACTTTTATATACCACTGATGTCCCTTTATGATTCATCAATCCTTTTCTTTCTGATTTCTATTTTTCTTACCACTCTTTTCGTAACGCTATCCCATAATATCACATTAAGCATTGCATCATTTCTCACATATCTTCTCTCCTACAACATAGTGAAGATTGTTTTTGGATACAAGGATATTGCTTCACTTCTCACAGTAGAAAGACTTTTAACTACCGGAATAATCATTGTCTTTACACTGACAGAGGCAATCTTTCTGTACTTTTCTTCAAGAATCAACGATAGATACAGAGAAAAAATTAAGGAGGTAAGGCTTCAAGGAGATGTCGCTTTTCCAATTGTTGTATTCCTTCTTTCAATTGTACTTTCATCCATATTCACGCTGCTTGATCAGAGACTATTCTTTTCCTCCATTCCTGTAAACAGTTTCTTTATCCTTTCATGTATTGCTCTTTTATGTTCCGTCTGCTCCCTCAATGAAATATCAGGGTTCTTTATAGGTATCTTTGCTCCCTTTATCTATTTCCTCTTGTCAAATCTCATAACAAGCAATTTCCAGATTGTCCAATCATTTGAGGAGGGAAGGCAATTTTATTTCGTTGCCATTACCTATTCTATCCTTTTTTCTCTTTCAACTCTTCTTGTTGCAAGAAGTTCAAGGCAATTTGTTGATTCACTTCTCTTAAGAAGAGCCATCCTGAAGAAGGAGACCCTGGTAAAGGCTAAGCCTAAAAGCGAAGAAAAGGTCGCCGAAAAGGAAAAGGTTGCTGCTTCTGATAAGACACATAACTGATTGGTTTTTCAAGTTTTAGAATTAATGTAAGACCAATCTTTAGAAAAGAATATTCTTTATTCTGAAAAAGGTTTTCTTCGCAAACTTGATTAATTTCAGTACTTCTGTATAATTATTTGTATTTATTCTTTCCTGTATCTAAAGATACAGGGCATAGACCACAAGGAGGTTAAATGGCTTACTATGAAATGCTTTACATTGTCTCTTCCTCTCTATCAGATGAGGAACGTGAGAATGTTATCTTAAAACTCAGGGATTTTATTGAAAAAAATGGTGGAGTTATTGAAAAAGAGGACAGGTGGGGTTTAAGAAGCCTGGCATACCTCATCAAGAAAGAGGAAAAAGGCTATTATGTGCTCTCTTATGTAGAAATTCCAGAGCATGTAGTAAAAGACCTGAAGTATTTTATAAAGGTTAACGAGGGGTTTTTGAGGGCAATGATTCTTAAAAAGGAGAAGAAGCCCGCTCAAGAGGAGCAGAAGGGAGGAGTTGAAAGCAATGTCTGACATAAACAGGATATTTTTAACTGGTCGACTTGTTGCAGACCCTGAAATAAAGTACACTCCGTCAGGGAGTGAAGTTGCTCAATTCAGGATTGCTGTTAACAGAAATTACAAGGCAAAAGGTTCGGAGCAGTGGCAGGAAGAAACCTTCTTTATTACCATTATTGCATGGAACAGACTTGCCGAAAAAGTGGAGAAAACATTTAAGAAAGGCCAGAGCGTAATGGTTGAAGGAAGGCTCAGAATAAGAGATTATGAAGTTGATGGTGTAAAGAAATGGATGACAGAGGTTATTGCAAATGATCTGAAGGCATTTGCTCCTGTCGTCAAAGAGACCGAAGTAGAAGAGATACCTGAAGACGAATCCGAGCCAAATGTGCCTTTTTCATAAGGAGATGTAAATGGATAGTCAAAAAAGAACACCAAAGAAAGCTGGTTATTATAAACCTCGCAAGAGAACATGTCCCTTTTGTGCAAGAGATGAATCAATTGATTACAAAGATCTTGCAAAGATTTCAAGATATGTAAGTGATAAGGGAAAAATTTTACCCAGAAGAAATACCGGTCTTTGTGCAAAGCATCAGAGACAGCTTGCAGTGGCAATTAAAAGGGCAAGAGAAATGGCACTTCTGCCATTTGTAAGGAGATGAAGGTTAAAGTTGTCTTGACTACTACTGTTGAAGGACTTGGAAAGGAAAAGAGCATAGTTTCTGTATCAAGAGGCTATGCTCTGAATTATCTTATACCAAAGGGATTCGCAAAGCTTGTTGATGAAGATACAGCAGATTCTACACTTAAGTTCGAAAAGAGTATTGAAGAACAAAAAAAGAACAATGCATTAAAAGAGAAAGAATTGCTTGAGTCGAAGGTCCTTGCTTTTAAATTGAAAGCAGGAGAAGGAGATAAGCTTTTCGGTTCAATTACTTCTCAGGACATATCACAGATGCTAAAAAGGGTTTTTGGCCTGGATATCGATAAGAAAAAAATCAAGCTTGATTCCCCTCTAAAAAAGGTGGGGGATTATTTTATTCCTGTTAAACTCTATAAGGAAATTGAGGCAATTTTAAATATAAGGGTTGAGAAAGAGTGACATTCTATGGCTGAAGTAGATAAATTGAGAGTCCCACCTTATAACATAGAGGCTGAACAGTCTGTCCTTGGTGCACTCCTTATAGATAGAGAAGCTGTATACAAAATTATGGAAGAAATCAGACCCAGTGATTTTTATAGAGAGGAGCACCAAGGAATAATGGAAGCAATACTGAGGCTGGCCCTTTCTGAAAAACCTGTTGATATTGTAACTGTTTCAGAAGAGCTTAAAAGAATTGGTAAGCTCGAAAACATTGGTGGTATAACATATCTTGCCAGACTCGCAGACTCCGTACCTAATGCGGTAAATGCCGAGTATTATGCAAAAGTTGTTAGAACAAAAGCCCTTATGAGAGATTTGATTCAGGCAGGTGCAGAGATTTCTGACCTTGGCTTCAACGAGTCTAAAGACATTGATGATCTTCTTGATATTGCAGAGCAGAAAATCTTTTCAATTGCTCAGAAAAAATCAAAGGCATATTTTGTCCAGGTAAAGGATTTCCTTGGGCACAGTTTCTCTGAAATTGAAAAAAGATATAAACTAAAGCTGGGTTTATCAGGGCTTCCCTCAGGCTTTCCCTCACTTGATAAGATTACGGGGGGCTTCCAACGTTCAGACCTCGTAATTATAGCGGCCCGCCCAAGCCTTGGCAAGACCTCTCTTGCAGTAAATGTCGCAGAGCACGTTGCCATAAAAGAGAGAAAGGGAGTTGGATTTTTCAGCCTTGAGATGTCTAAAGAGCAACTTGTTGAAAGAATGCTCTGTTCTCTTGCAAAGGTAGATATGCAAAGAATGAGGACAGGTTTTCTTCGCGAGGAAGATTGGACAATGCTTACAGAGGCTTATGGTGATCTTTATGAAGCTCCGATTTATATAGATGACAGCCCGGATGCTGCTTTAATAGATTTGAGAACAAAGGCAAGAAGGCTTAAGATAGAGGCAAATATTGACCTTGTGATCGTAGATTACCTTCAGCTCGTACATACTGAAAGGGCCGAGAATAGGGTTATAGAAATATCGCAGATTACAAGGGGTCTTAAAAATCTTGCAAGAGAGTTAGACATACCTGTGATAGTCCTTTCTCAGCTCAGCAGAGCAGTTGATAGAAGGGACGACAAAAGGCCAATTCTATCAGATCTCAGAGAATCAGGGTCGATTGAACAGGATGCCGATGTTGTTATCTTCCTTCATGTACCGGACGAAAATAGAAGTAATGAAGTTGAATTATATGTGGCGAAGCAGAGAAACGGACCACGAAGTTCGACAAAGCTTTTATTCTTTAATGAGTTTACAAGATTTGTTGAAAAGGCAGATTCAGAAGCATTTAAGTAGATTTTTTAGATTTTCCATATCATTTTAAACCCTCACCTCTTTTGAAATCCATATAAATATCTCAAAATCTTGCGTGATATTTTTAATAATACGAAAGGAACCAGTGTTCTATAAATATTCGGGTACTTTATTAAACCCTTTGGAATTTATTCAAAAAATGTTAAAATGTAGTAGACCCTGCGGAGTTCGTGTTAAACTTAGTAGATTTGGGCCAACACACTATGTTTGGGGACGGACGCATTATTAAGAGAAGCCTTCGGGCTTCCTAAAAGAGTGCTTAAATTCCCACCTGTCCGTTGGGACTCCAGAAATCTGCTAAGCCGCGGCTCAGGCGGGGATTTTATTAGGAGGACCAATGCAGGCGCTTGTTATTGCTATATGGATTCTTGTTATAGAAGTCACTGCTGGGTTAATCTTTCTTATCTTTATTTTGTTAAACCTTAGAAAAGAGATAAGAGGTGTGCTTGAGGAGTCTCAAAATCTTGTAAAGTCTTTAAGGGAAAAGGTCGATACAGTTGGCAGTGACCTTGAAAAAACTATGAAAAATTCGTCGGAAATTACGGACGGGGTTAAGAAAACAGTAAATAAAATGAACACAGCACTCACTATTGGAGCCTTCATAGTACCAATAGTGGGAATCTTTTACCTCTTCAGAAAAGAATCCAACGATAAAAAGAATACCAAAAGTACAAGTTCATTAAGGCATCTTCTCAATATGGGAAGGTTTGCTACGGGTGTGTATGAGGGTTATTCAATATACAGAAAAAACTTTGCAAAGGGAGGAAAGAAAAATGTCAGAGGATAGGACAGAATCATTTTTAAGAGGAGCATTTTTTGGAGTAATGGTAGGCCTTACAATAGGGATTCTTTTTGCACCGAGACCTGGCTATGAAACAAGAGAGATCCTGAAGGAAAAGGGTAAGGAAATTAGCGAGAAAACAAGGGAGGTTGTTGAGGAAACAAAATCTAAGGGAAGAGAGTTTATAGCAGGAAAAGGGATTAATATAGAAGAAGAGAAATAATATTGGAACTCTTTCTTAGTTTGATTATAATAAACACGCTCTGGGAAGTCGTCTAATGGTAGGACAGGGGACTCTGGATCCTCTAATGATGGTTCGAGTCCATCCTTCCCAGCCAGGATAAATATATTTAATATCTTCTAAATAGATGAGTCCAGACATATAAGAATTGCTCTTTTCCTCTTGAGGTCTGAACCTAACGGTAAGCTTTAAAATTCTTGAAGACATAAATATGATTTATTAAGGGGGAGTGCAGTGGAAGCATCATAAAACTATTAAAGAGTTTTTAATGCTCTCTTGGTACGATGATAATTATTGAATCAAATACCCTGAATCATAAAAAGCATGAGGACGAACGTACAAGTAAGTTTAACGACAAAATTAAACTCATAAAAAATTACATGTAAAGATCCTTCCATTACAACTTACTAATTAAAGTGCTTTTCTACTTCTCCTTTTTAGGTTGAACACTGCTGAGTAACTTTGCAAACTCAGTTGGGACAAGGATAATCAGGCTGTTTTGTTCTGCACCAATTTCCTGCCACGTTTGGAGCTGCCTCAAAAGCATTGCCTCGGGCGCACCTTCTATTGTCTTTGCTGCTGCAAGGAAGGCCTTGCTTGCATCCTCTTCTGCAGATGCTTTAATTTGACGAGCCCTCTTCTCCCTTATTGCCTCAGCTTCTTTTGCCATTGCTCGTTTCATATTATCAGGAAGTTCTATGTTCTTAATCTCAACACTTACAATGGTTATGCCCCAGTCATCTGTTGGTCCCTGCAGGGCTTCGAGGATTTCTTTTCCTATTTGATCTTTACTTGCAAGAAGAGTATCAAGGTCATACTTTCCCACAACGTCTCTTAATTTTGATTGCGCAAGAAGCGTTGAAGCTGAAACAAAATTTTCAACCTGAACAATCGACTTCATCGCATCAAACACCCTGTAATAAACCACTGCGTCAATTTGAACAGGAACAGAATCTTTGGTCATAACTTCCTGTGGAACAACATCCATTGTGCGAGTACGCACATCTACATACCGAGCATATTCAAAAAAAGGTATTAATAAGTTAAACCCCGGCTTAAGTTCCCTCCTGTATCTCCCAAGTAAAAAGATGACCCCCCTCTCCCACTCCTGCACGATCCTGATACTCAGTGCAAAAATAACGATGACAACTAAACCTATGGGAATTAAATATATCTTCATATTTTCCTCCTATCTTATTTTACTATACAAGTGAAGAATTTGAAAATTTTTGAAACACTTTATCATAAGATTGTAAGACACTAAACTACTTAAGGTAACCTACCTATCACTTGTTTTAGCCAGACGTATTAATACAACCCGTACATCCTCTTGAAGATTTTCAGAAAAATCGTATAATTTTTACAGGGCGTAGTAGAACAACGGTTAGTTCGGGGGGCTCTCAATCCCCAGACCAGGGTTCAACTCCCTGCTACGCTACCATTTTTAATTTATAAAAGGGGGTTTAATGAAAGTAGGAATTGTTGGTTTACCTTCTTCAGGAAAGACAACGCTCTTTCAGGCTCTTATAGGGAGTAATTTCCCTGTTTTATTTGATAAACCAAACCTCGGGAGCGTCAAGGTATTTGATAAAAACATTCAGGAACTATCAGACTATTTCAAACCAAAAAAGACAACATTTGCAGAAATTACATTTGTAGATATTCCTGGTGTTCCTGTAGGTATAGAAAATTCAAAGAGAAGAAGCGAAGTTTTTACAAACATAAAAAACGTGGATGCCCTTATAGAGGTCGTCGACGGATTTTCTGGAGGAACTATAGAGGAAAAAATCTACAACTTTGATTCAGACCTCATTATTTTAGATATGGATGTGATAGAAAGAAGGATTGAAAGGCTTTCAAAAGAGAAGCTTGATTTTCAAAAGGAGAAGGAGAAAAGATTACTTGAGAAATTCCTTGATACTTTAAATAATAGTCTTCCTTTGCGCACCATAGAACTAAGTCGTGAAGAAAGGGCTATTATAAGATCTTTTGAATTCTTTACAATCAAACCTATTCTTTACCTTATTAATATCAGAGATACCGACCTTTCAAGAAAAAACGAGATCAAGGAAAATCTTTCAGGTAAACTCAAAAATAGAGCTAACCTTGTGATTGTGATGCCAGTAGAACTTGAAAAAGAACTTTCAGAGCTCGGGGAGCCAGAACGTTCAGAATTTTTGCAATCTTACGGACTCGAAGAACCAGCTCTCCCTGAGGTAATTAGAGCTTCTATGGAACTTCTAAATTATCATACCTTCTACACAGTCGGAGGAGACGAGGTAAGGGCCTGGCTTCTTGAGCGTGGAGCAAACGCAAGGACTGCTGCCTCAATCATCCATTCAGATATTGAAAAGGGGTTCATTGCTGCAGAGGTTATATCTTTCGAAGAGTTGAAGAGTGTTGGATTCTCTTTAAAGGAGGCAAAAGCAAAGGGTCTTTTGAAAATTGAAGGAGAAGATTATATTATTGGTGAAAATGAGGTTTTACACTTCAGATTTAATATATGAAAAAGTTAAGCAGGGCTTTACATTTTATATCAGTGGCAGTTATTAGTGGGCTGCTCATTTATATTTGCTTTTATCTTTCTGACTTCGGTTATTTTGGATCTCCATTTTTTGAAAGATTGCATACACCTTCCTCAACTATCTATTACGTATTTGTTCATCTCCTGATTATTGCCCTTACCTTCAGCATATATCTTATATACAAAAGTGAAAGAAAAATGAGTGAGGTAAATAACGTCTCAAAGCAAGTTGAAGTGACCAATGAAGCAATGAAGAGAATACTCAAAGCAAACGGATTTTACGAAAAATTAAGGGAATTTTTTGACGGCATGCTAAGGATTGTTCCTTTATCCAGAGCAGGCGTCTTTTTAAAGATCGATAATGATTATAAGTATAATGTCCTGACTGATAGCGATGAGAATGATAGAAGATATTTTATTGAATGTATAGATAAAAAATCTGGAGAAATTACATTGAAGAGCTTTGCTCTTCCTGATTCAGTCCTCTACATTGCATTCTTTGATAAAATTTCGGATCGTAAGATGCAAGAACTCGATAAGTATGCCAAATTAGTAATCCCACTTCTCGAAAATGCAAGAAGGGTAGACGCACTTGAGAAGGATATAGCGGCACAGATAAACAAGATTGAAAGGTACAAGTCGATCAGCAAATTAATTGTATCTGTTGGAGATCAGTGGACACTTGAACAAACTTACTGGAAGATCGTAGAGGTTGTTTCAGACATCTTCGATGCACGTTCTACATCCATCATTGATGTCTCTGGGCAACAATCACAGTGGAAGTTTATAGCAGTTAAAAATGTGGCAGGCGACGTCTTAAGTGTAGTAAGTGAAAAGATAAAGGACGTAAACTTCGGTGGGAACCTCAGGGTAATAAAAGAAAATAAAGAGGTATTATACTTTAAAGATGTAGTTAAAAGCTCTGAATGGATCACCATAAGAGATTACCCATTCTCCTATATAGGCATCCCTATAATTCTTTACGGGCAGGTTATTTCAGTTCTCAATATCGATGGGTATAAACCTTCTCAATTCGACGAAGAAGATGTACAATTTGCACAATCTCTTGTGCCCATTCTGAGCGGTATAGTTGAGAAAAACGTACTACTTGAACAATACAACGTTTTCTCAATAACAGATCCTCTTACCGGTCTTTATAACAGAAGAGAGCTTGAGAAACGTCTGAGCGGAGAAATAGAAAGAGCAAAGAGATATAGCCATCCCCTCAGTATAATTGAGCTGGATCTTGATAACTTCAAAAAGTGGAATGATACATATGGACATCTTGAAGGGGATAGATTATTAAAGGAATTTGCAGATATTATCTTAAAGTCAGTAAGAAGCATTGATGTTCCATGCAGAATCGGAGGAGACGAATTTATGGTAATTCTGCCTGAAACAAAGGTAAGAGAAGCCAGAGTGATCAGCAACAGAATTGCAAAACTCGTAAAAAATGCCAGATTCGATGAGAAAGTACGCATAAGCGTATCAATTGGCATTGCTGAGTATAGAGGAGAAAATTCTGAGGTCTTTTTCAAAAGGGTCGATGATGCTCTTTATTTAGCAAAAACTTCAGAAGCAAGAAAGGTCATCACAGCTGATTAAGGCTAATCAAGCCTTATAAACCTGTAAATGTTTACTACTCTCTCTTCCCCCTCCCATGAGACCATTGCTCCCAATCNNATGAATGGCGCAACATCCATTTCAATCTTAACTCCGTTCTTTAAAAGGTACCGATCTCCAATTTTAATAACTATAGTTGTGCTTTCATCAATAATGTTCACTTCTCTATTTTCTCCATCCCATGAGACCATTGCTCCCAATCNNATGAATGGCGCAACATCCATTTCAAATGTTTCATCATTTACAATATATTGCTTATTGCCAATTGATAACTCTAATTGGAAAGATTTATAATAGTGGGAGATAAATATTGCATCCTTATAGGAAGGCATAAAGGGAGAACGGGTCTGATTAAAATTTAGTTCAACCTTTTCACCTTTTGAAGTGGTGATACTGTATTTTGCAGGGATCTTTTTGAGTTCCCCATCCTCAAATAAAATATTTCCCACTGTAAACAATGGATATCTGAACACTACAACGCCACTACTTCCACGATATCCATTGTATATGGACTTTGCATTTTCTTCAGCACTGACATTGTACGGATTTAATGCAACATAGATAGGAAAGTCTTCTCCCATAATGCTCCTAATTTTGGCCGTCGCAATTTCTACATATGAAGAATCCTCTTCTAAATTTGACAGGTAAATCATTGGATTGATAAAATCAAGCAGGCCCTTAAGAGTTGAAGGATGTTGTGAAAAATTCACAATCTGATAAGAAAACGTTGCCGAAACTTTTGGTGCCTCTTTGATATAATCAAACCTATAACCCCTCGAAACAGTAAAAGCACCCACTGGAATGGATGGTTTAATGGATTTTATATGGTTACGGAGTACAGATATTGTATTTCTAATCACGTTATTTCTCAGGAACACCCACTTAACAACATCAGCATCTCCTTCCTCATAGGCAACGAACATGCTCTTCCAGTCAGCAGGTTTTACAAAGGTTCTGTAGGCAATTTCCTTTACCTTCTCTACATTTACTCCTTCATTTCTTGCAAATTCCATAAATGCAGGGGTGAAGTCAAAGTTACCATTAGGATACCGAATATAATCAAGGGTAACTCCATCAATGTCATATTGAAGCACTTCACTGAGAAATTGCTTTATATAATCAATGTAGTTATTACTTGTAAGACTCACATAATTTGCATCCTTTACTCCAGCAGAACTTATCATTCTTTCCGAGGGATTTTTCGATGCATAATTTTTATCCATTGCAACAGGAAAGTAAACATATACTTTGATTGATTTCCTATGAGCATATTCAATAAGTTGCCCAAGGATATCGTTTATATTAGGTATCGTGGGGCTTTTGTAGAACACTTTTCCCTCAGGAGTTTTAACGAGAAGAAAAACTGCATTGTATCCAAAATTTGAGAGCTTGTTTACGACACTTTCAACGCCTTCCTTCACAATATCTTCTCCATGAAGGCAGATTCCTTTTAGCTTAGTACCTGTAGCTCCCTCTGTCCCTTCAGGAAATACACTGAATATAAGAGACACTATCAGTAGAATTATCAGAATTCTTTTGATACTCAAATCAAACTCTCCTCCGTGCTAATCTCAACCTTCCTGTAAGGAGTCTATCGGATGAGAAAATTCTTGTTGCAATGAGAATACAAACAAATGAAAATATAATCTGGTATATAATGCCATAAATTACAAATTGCACATTTCCAAACATAAGGTTATTCGTTGCAAGGAACGTATGTGAGAAAGGGATTGCATATACGAGGACTCTTAAAGGCATAGAAAGGGTATTCACATCCGTAAAAATCGTAAGAAAATAAGGAATCATAACAAAAACCATAATAGGGGTTAGCATCAACTGAGCACTTTTTTCATCCTCTGAATATACAGCAAGGATCGTTGAAACAGCAAGTACCGATAGAATCGCAAAGAAAATGGATATGCCAAGCAGTAGAAAGTCCCCTGTCGTAAGGGTAAGACCGAGTGCTCTCATGACATCTGAGGATGCCTGTGGCCCCTGAGAAATGCCGAGGAAACGGGTCATTGCAAATAGATACGCTGCCGTTACAATAATAGCAACTATTGCGGCACTTACCATTTTGGAAAGCAAAATAAAGTTTCTGTTCACGGGAACCGTTAGTAGTGTCTCCAGCGTTTTATTTTGTTTTTCGAGGGCTATAAGAGATGCAATCATCTGTGAAGATGTAATTGTAACGAGCATAAGAATAATTGGTATAAAAATGCTGAAATTCATAGCTGATTGCGCAACAAGTGCAGGAGATGCCTGTGCCATCCTGTCTTTTACCACCACTATATCCCTTGCCTTTATCGGTTGCTTTATTACATCCGGTGGGATACCTGTAAACTTCTGGGTGATAAGATTGGTTGATATGGCATTACTTATTACATTAAAGACTGCCTCTACCTGCGTAGAAGTACCAGTTTCCCTCACTGATAAACCTTTCATAATAGAATATATTTCAACTTCAGGTTGTTTCAGGTTTACTACATCTTCCTCAAAGTTTTCCGGTATCGCAACAAGAATATTAATCCCCTTCTTTCTTGCGAAATTTATGGAGTCTTCTACGTTAAAAGTGCCAGTTTCGACGGCAATAAAATTCGACTTCTCAAGCATATCAATAACCTGATTTGAAAGAGCAGAACCATTGAAATCCACTACTGCAATCTGCTGAGGTCGGGTAGCCCTCTCCATCTCAGAACCCATTATATTTCCAATGGTGCTGTACATAGCAATAACAATGATAATCGGTATGAGAAGCTGTACTGTAATAAGCTCTTTCGTATCCTTCTTGAGAAGATTAAAAAACTTATTCACGATACCACCTCCACAAAAACCTCTTCAAGATTTCTTGCTTTGTATTTTGCCTTAAGATCCACGGGGGTTCCTTCCTCAAGAATCCGCCCTCTGTCAATAAGTGCAACCTTATCAGAGAGAAATTCGACCTCAAGCATATTATGTGATGAAAGGAGAACAGTCGTCCCCTGTTTTGAAAATTCCTTTATAATGTTTCGCACTTCAAATGAATTCACCACATCAAGCCCACCTGTGGGTTCATCAAGGACAGCGAGTCTTGGATGAATCATCAGGCTCCTTGCAAGGAGCAATTTCCTTGTCATACCTTTACTATAAGTAGAAACCTTATCTTTGAGCCTATCTCCAAGTTGAGTAATCTCAATTGCTTTTTCAACTATTTTGCCCTTATCATGTACATCTTTTGCATAAAACCCTGCCATGAAATCAAGATATCCAAAGCCAGTGAGATTTTTATAAGCACCTGCCTCTTCAGGAAGGTAACTTATAATCTCTCTGATCTTATCGTTTTCACTCCCGAGCTCAAAGCCATAAACAAACACCTCTCCACTGGAGGGAGTTAGAATAGTAGATACTATCCTGAGGGTCGTAGTCTTACCAGCACCATTGGGACCGATGAGCCCGAAGATTTCTCCCTCCTCAATCTCAAAGTCTATTTCATCCACTGCCCTGAGGTCTCCATAATTCTTCGTCAATTTCCTTACTTCAACTGCTTTCATAATACCTCCTCCAATTTCTCTTATTATATCATATTCTTCAATGAAGAAAACCTCTTCAAAAAGGACAACAGACCAACACATCCCCCTCGTTAAATTAGGTGAATAAGGTAAGTATGAAAAAATCTCTAAAGAGAGGAAGTTAACCCTGCAACTGCCTCTCTAAATTCAAATCATGTAAATGCAAAATCGTAAAAACTTTCAAACATATGTGTCCAGTATAATATTTAAGTTACTTTTCATAAACAGTCTAAGACGGTACTTGCTGAATAAAATAAGGGCAAGTGAAGAAAAACCAACACTTGCCCTTAAACTTCTTTACAATACTTTATACGGTAAGACTCATAAGCCGTTTAACTCTGTCTTCAATGGGAGGGTGTGTTGAAAAAGCCTTTTCAATACCAGCAAAGGGATTACTTATGAATAGGTGTGCTGTTGCTTCTGTTGCTGCCTTCATCGGTTTTTCATATGAACCTATCTTTTGAAGGGCTGAGGCAAGACCATAAGGGTCTCTTACGAAATATGCTCCTGTGGCATCTGCAAGGTATTCCCTCTGTCTTGATATAGCAGCCCTTATAAGAGCCACAGCAATTGGAGCAAATATAGCAAGAATAAGCCCAATGATAGCAAGAATGTTACCACCGCTATCCCTGTCCCTTCTTCCTCTTCCACCCCACCAAATACTCCTGAACATAACATCCCTCAAAATCAGAATAAGTCCTACAACGACTGCAATAACAGTCATAAGAAGTATATCATAATTTCTTATGTGGGATATTTCGTGAGCAACAACTCCCTGAAGTTCTTCCCTATTCATTACGGAAAGTAGCCCTGTAGTTACGCATATAGAAGCATTCTGAGGGTTTCTTCCTGTTGCAAATGCATTTGGCTGAGCCTCATTCATAATATACACCTTTGGCTTGGGGATACCTGCAGCAATTGCAACCTCTTCAACAACATTATGAAGAAGCTGGTATTGATTCAAATCTGCGGGAACAGCTCTAACGCTTGCAAGAGCAATTTTATCAGAATTCATATAGGTTATGATATTGTAAACTATAATAAAAATGCCAAGAATAATAAATCCCGTGAAACCCCAGTCAAACCAATAAATAAACACAAAGCCAATTAAAAAGAGGATGAGAGAAAAGATAATGATAAACACATATGTCCTTCTTACATTCTCAGACCTTAGTTCATATACAGTCTTCTCCAAGCATTTTCCTCCTAAAACTGGACTCTTACTGTTCCTCTCTCTGCTTCCTCAATGGGGTAATACTCCTCGGGTTTCAGGTTCATCAAATTTGCAACAATCCTTGCAGGAATTCTTTCCTGAGCAGCATTATAGTTCATAACAACATCGTTATAAAATTGCCTTGAGAAAGCAATCTTATTCTCCGTACTTGTAAGCTCCTCCTGAAGCTTCAGGAAGTTTTCGTTTGCTTTGAGTTCTGGGTAGTTTTCTGCAACTGCAAACAAGCTTTTTAATGCCTGACTTATCTGATTGTTCGCATCCCCTATTTCTTTAACGGAAGATGCACCCATTGCCCTGGTTCTCAATTCAGTAATTTTTTCAAAAACCTCTCTTTCATACTTCGCATAACCCTTGACAGTTTCAACAAGATTCGGAATGAGGTCGTATCTTCTCTTGAGTTGCACATCAATCTGGGCCCAGCCATTCTTTACCCTGTGCCTCATTGTAATGAAGCTGTTGTAAGTTATTACAAACCAACCTCCAATAACAACGAGGATAATTATAAGTATTATCCATCCTAACATTTTTTCCTCCTATACACTCTGTGGTGGTTGTGGTGGTATTTCCTGAGGTATTGCCTGCTCAGGCTCCGGAGTGGGCTTTACAAGAGCATCCGGTAGCGAAAAGAAGCCAATAACCTCAAAAATGATACCTATAAAAGAAACAATGAAACCAACAATGATAATCTGCAGAATTGAGCCAATAAATATAAACAATCCCGCGGTTTTAAAATTCTTCTCACCTGTTGCCTGGTTTATTCCATCAAAGCTTGATTTTACAAAATAACCACCAACTACAGATAGTATCCACCCTATTATAAGAACTGCGATTCCAATAGCAGCAAAACCTCCAAATCCCTGTCTAAATAACCTTAAAAATGCAGCAATTCCCCCAACTGCCAGCATTATGGAAGAAACAATATTTAGAACTGCTGCTATAATATAGTCTGTGAAAATTTTGTTTTTTCCAACAGCATCTGCGATAGTCTTAATTGCAATAAGGACAAGAATAAAACCAATAAGGCTTACAACCCAACCTACAGCGGGTACTACAGAGAGAATAGTAAGAATAGCTCCTATTCCCCCTATGTTCTTTGCAGTTTTTAGATTCATCAATACCTCCTTACCTGTCCCTGCCAGGATAAATTTTGCTTTTCAAAACAGCCACATAAAACTTACTTCAAATAACTCTGCAAAAGTGTAATATAAAATAACAAAATATCCAAATAAGTACTGAATTTCTGGAAAGGCAAAAACCATTTGAGATTTTCTAAAATTAAATATAATGAAGATAAAGAATTCTGTAAATTAATCCAGAATTCAAAAAAGGGGAGGTGAATGCATAAATATGATTAAGATTGTTACTGATTCAACGGCATACTTTTCAGAGGAGGAATTAAATAAATACGACATAAGCATCGTTCCTCTTTATGTAAGCTCTGAAAAGGGAATATACAAAGAAAGAGTCGATATCTCCGACGAGGAATTCTACAGGAGATTAAAAGAGGGAGAAGTTTTTGATAGATCACAACCATCTACAAATGACTTCGTAGAGGCATACAAACCCATCTTAGAAAAAGGCGACGAAATCGTTTCTATCCATATATCTGCGGCTCTTTCCGGCACAGTAAATGCTGCAAATGCTGCAAAAACAATGCTTGATACAGATAAAATAACCATCATTGATTCTAAATCTACCTCTGTAAATCTTCTTTACAAGGTACTAAGGGCCTATGAACTTGCACAAAATAATTTCACGAGAGAGGAAATTGCTGCGGAGGTTGAAAGGCTTTATCCCCGTGTCTTTGGGTTTTTCCTTCCAATAGATATAAGCCTCTTAATTAAGGGTGGAAGAGTAAGCCATCTTCAGGGAAGAATAACAACAGCCTTGAAGATGTATTTTATCCTTCACTTAAACGAAGGACGAATTGACCTGTACAAATTTGGAAGAACAAGACATGGATCAAAGGAAGAACTAATAAAAATAGCGACTGATATGAAGCAAAAGAAAGGTGGCTTCGAAAGAGTAGATACAATATACAGCGCAAATATAGAAGAAGGAGAAGAGTTCAGAAAAAGAGTAGAAGATGTTCTCAATATGCCCGTAAAAAAATATATAATAGGACCAGTGCTTGCCTCGCATCTTGGCTCTGAATCCCTGGGAATTTCCTTTATAACGAAGGAAGCCTGAAGAGAGTTCCCCTAAAATTTATCTACTCAACAAACAATTGTTATAAGATGTACTGATAATGAGGAAGGATATAAAGTAGCATAGTAAACAACATGTAGCCTCGATTGTTACTTTTAAATATAGGCAGAAGCAAAAAATATTTTTCTAATTAATAGGGCGAACCTTCTTAGAGGAAGCTACTATTCGTACTTTTCTCTACAGAGTATTTCCTCTAAAGGTTTTCTATGCTTTTTTATTATTGAGGGGTCTCTGGGGTAGCCAAGTGTAAGAAGTGCAGCGACTTTTATATTTCCCGGTATATTTAATATTTTCTTGACCCTTTCCTCACTAAAAGCACCTATCCAGCATGTGCCAAGTCCCAGATGAACTGCCTCAAGAGTCATATGATCAAGAGCAATACCAATATCAAGGCATGCCGAGTCGTACCATCCTCCCATATTGTAGCCACGGCAGATAACACAGGCTGTTATAATGACAGGCGCCTCAGCAACAAATCTCTGCCTGTTACAGGCAATAGATAATTCATTACGGATATCTTTATCAGTTGTTAAAATAAATTTCCAGGGCTGAATATTAGAGGCAGAAGGTGCAAAACGCCCCGCCTCTATGACTTCCATAATCTTTGCTTCTTCTACTTCTTTATCAAGATAACTCCTCACGGATTTTCTTTTGATAATTTCTTCCAGTATCATTGCCTTAATGTCTCCAATTCTTTAAGAAGAATTTTATTTACAAGATCGGGGTTTGCCTTGCCACCACTTTTTTTCATGACAGCACCCACAAGAAACCCGATAACTTTTGTCTTTCCCGCAAGGTACTGCCTTACCTGCATTTCGTTCTCCTTGAGGACTTCTACAATCATACTTCTTAGGGTATCTTCATCAGTAACCTGGGAAAGTCCCTTTTCCCTGACTATTTCAGAGGGGCTTTTCCCTGACCTTATGGAGTCATCAAGAACATTCTTTGCAATATTCAAAGAGATTATTTTACTATCAATAAGGTCAAGTAACTCTTTGAATTCTTCTTTCCCAAAGGGGACTTCTTCAATATCCTTCCCCGTCTCATTCAGATAGTTTGAGATATTAACCATTATAAAATTTGCAACCTCTCTCGGTTTTCCAGTAAATGCAATAATACTCTCAAAATACTTTGAGAAGGAGGGCACATATGCAATCGACCTTGCATAATCAATACTCAGTGAATAATCTTCGATAAATCTCCTCATTTTTTGGTTAGGAAGCTCAGGAATTCTCTGCCCAATCTCTTCTATAAAATCCCCTGAGATAATAAGGGGTGGGAGATCTGGTTCCGGAAAATATCTGTAATCGTTTAGCTCTTCCTTTGTTCTCATTGCTTTTGTTGTACCATCTTTCTCGTCAAAGTGTCTTGTTTCCTTAACTACCGTCCTACCCTCCTCAATAAGTTTCGTCTGCCTTTTAATTTCATACTCAAGTGCTCTCTTCACGCTCCGGAAAGAGTTAAGGTTTTTAATCTCAACCTTTGTTCCCATCACTTCGTCTTTTGAGACGGATATATTTACATCACATCTCAAAGCACCCTTTTCCATATCCCCAGTCGAAACACCGAGATATCTTGCAATGCTCCTCAAAAGGTTCAGGAACTCGTATGCCTCATCCGGTGATTCTATGTCAGGATACGTAACAATCTCCATAAGAGGAACACCAGACCTGTTAAAATCAATAAAGGAATACTCCGATTCCGTGATATCTCCTGTATGTATTGATTTTCCTGAATCCTCCTCTATATGAGCCTTTTCTATTCTTATCATTTTTCTCTGGTTCTCTGTAACAATCTCAAGAAAGCCATCTTTTGCAAGAGGAATTGCATATTGAGTAATCTGATAACCTTTGGGCAGGTCTGGATAGAAATAGTTTTTTCTGTAGAAAGAAGAAACCTCATTTATAGTACAGTTCAATGCAATTCCCAGCATAACACCATATTCAATAACCTTTTCATTAAGGACAGGCAATGCTCCAGGCAGTCCTATGCATACAGGACATATATGCGTATTTGGCTTTGCTGCAAACTCTGTGGAACAACTACAGAATATCTTGGATTCTGTCATCAATTGCAAATGAATCTCGAGTCCTATTGTTGGTTTATACATTTCATTCCTCAATATGATGGGCAATTCGAAGAAGTAATGCCTCCTCGAACCACTTCCCCACCAGTTGAACGCCCACAGGCAATCCCGCTTTGTCAGTTCCGGCTGGAACAGAAATTGCTGGGAGTCCCGCCAGATTTACAGGTATTGTAAATATATCTGTCATATACATTTCAAGTGGACTCTTTTTTTCATTGAGTTTGAATGCAGTTGTTGCAGTTGTCGGAAGGATCAGGGCATCCACCTGTTCGAAGGCATTTTCAAAGTCCATCTCAATAATCCTTCTCACTTTGGACGCCTTAAGATAATAATCCTCAAAGTACCCCTCAGAGAGTGCAAAGGTGCCTATGAGGATTCTCCTTTTAACTTCGTCTCCAAAGCCTTCTGTTCTTGTGTTTTCGTAAAACTCCCTCAGGTACGCTCCATCCGACTCATATCCATATCTAACTCCATCAAATCTTGCAAGGTTTGAGGACGCTTCCGATGGGGCAATGATATAGTAGGAGGGGAGTGCATATTTAAGGTATGGTATGGAGATTTCTAATATTTCACAACCCTCTCCTTTCAATTTCTGAATCGAACTCTCCAGGGCGTCTTTCAACTCTTTTTGTACCTCAAAATCCATAACCTCTTTTATAACACCAATCTTCTTTCCTTTAATGTTCCCTTCCAATATATCAAGATAATCATCAACTTTTATGTCAACCGTCGTCTCATCGTGTGCATCAAAGCCAGCTATTACATTGAGCATCAGTGCTGCATCTCTAACATCCTTTGAAAGTGGGCCAATTACATCAAGAGAAGAAGCAAATGCAATAAGGCCATATCTTGAAACTCTTCCATAAGTAGGTTTAAGACCAACCACCCCGCAGAATGCAGCAGGTTCTCTTATTGACCCGCCTGTATCAGAGCCTATGGCTATTGCAACCTCTTCGGCAGCAACACAAGCAGCAGAACCTCCTGAGGAACCCCCCGGGACATACTCAAGGTTAACAGGATTCCTTGTGGGGAAGAACGCTGAGTTTTCAGTGGAAGAGCCCATAGCAAACTCATCACAGTTTGTTTTCCCTAATATAATCCCATTTTCTCTCTTTATACTCTCTACAACACTTGCATCATATAAAGAGACATAACCTTTAAGTATCTTAGACCCGGCAGTTGCCTCGTACCCATAGACATTAATATTATCCTTTATAGCAACAGGTAACCCAAAAAGGAGTCCCTCTTTGTGTTCTAACTGGTCAAGTTCTTCTGCCTTCTTAATTGCTCTATCTCTATCAATAAGAATAAAGGTCTTTATTAAATCCTCTCTTTCTTCAATCTTTTTAAGATAAGAAAGTAGTGTCTCCTTTACACCGATTTCCCCGCTTTTTATCCTTTTAACAGTCTCGTACGCAGTAAGTTTTGTAATATCCATCATTCACCGATGATTCTTCTCACTCTGAAGAAGTTATTCCCAAAAAGCTTTCTATTCTTTTTTATTTCCTCCAGCGTCAGTCCTGTATGAACTTCATCATTCCTCAAGGTAAGCCTCGTCCATTTTGTATAAACAAGGGGGTCAATTCCATCCGTATCAACCTCTTTAAGAATATCAAAATAATTGATAATTTCATCGATATCCCTTTTAATCCTCTCTCTTTCGTCGTCTTTAAGTTTTAAACCTGCAAGTCTTTCTACCTTCTCTATGTCAAATTTACTCATCTTCCTATGAGTTTTGTAAAATCCTCCTCATCTATTGTTTTGATATTATACTCCCTTGCCTTATCAAGCTTGGAACCAGGGTCTTCCCCCACAACTACATAACTTATTCTTTTTGAAACAGTGGAAGCAACCTCGCCTCCAAGGCTCTTGACAATCTTTTCAGCATCACTCCGTGAAAAGTTCTTAAGAGTTCCTGTGAAGACAAAAACAAGTCCATTGAGTAATCCTTCCTTTATCTCTTCTACTGCTGATGTTTTTACCCCCGCTTTCTTTAACTTTTTTATGACCTCCTGATTACGCGGATTATCAAAAAAGTCCCTGATGCTGTGGGCAGTTACAGGACCTATCCCTTCAACCTCAAGGATTTCTTCTACACTTGCCTTCATAAGTTCATCAAGGTTTTTAAACTTCTCTGCAATAAGTTCTGCTGTCCTTCTTCCTACCTGGAAGATACCAAGAGCAAATATAAGATTTGGAAGTGGCCTTGATTTACTTTCCTCAATATTTTTAAGTATCTTTTCCGCAAGCTTTTTTCCCATTCTTTCCAGGGTGAGAAGTTGTTCCTCTGTAAGAAAGTAAAGGTCTGCATAATCTTCAATCAATTTTCTATCCACCATTTGTTCAACAAGCTTCTCCCCAATTGATTCTATATCCATTGCATTCCTTGAAACAAAATGGATGATCCTTTCCTTTACCTGCGCGGGACAGGATACATTTGTACATCTTGTCGCTGCTTCACCTTCAAGCCTTTCTACATGGCTTCCACAAACAGGGCATTTATCGGGCATCTTGAAAATGATCTCCCTCCCATTTCTCTTATCAGGGAGGGATTTGACTACCTCTGGAATCACAGAACCTGCTTTCCTTACAATAATATGATCTCCAACTCTTATATCAAGCATTTTTACCTGGTCCTCGTTATGGAGAGTTGCCCTCGATACTGTTGAACCCTCCAGCTCTACAGGGTCAAATATGGCAACAGGGGTAAGTGTCCCTGTTCTCCCTACTTGTACAATGATATCCCTTACAACAGTTTCTGCTTCCTCTGCAGGAAACTTGTAAGCAATTGCCCATCGTGGTTCATGGGATGTTGCACCAAGCCTTTGCTGAATCTCTATATCATTAACCTTTATAGCAACTCCATCTGCTCCAAATGGATATTCACTTCTCTTACGGGCGTGATACCTGCATCTCTTTATAACCTCGTCAATACCACTACACAAAGAAAATTCCGGGCTTACCCTGAAACCAATCTTTTGAAGGTATTCAAGAACCTCGTACTGTTTTCTGAATTGTCTGCCTTCTACTTCTCCGATGCCATAGGCAATCATATGAAGCTTTCGTGAGGCAGTAATTCTTGAATCAAGTTGCCTTATAGAGCCTGCCGCAGCATTTCTCGGATTTGCAAAAAGGGGTTCACCATTTTTTTCTCTCTCCCTGTTCAGTTCCTCAAAATCCTTCCAGTACATGATTACTTCTCCCCTTACTTCAATTACCGGGGGAATCTCGTCTGAAAAAAGTCGGAGGGGTATATTTTTCACTGTCTTCACATTGGGAGTTACATCTTCACCTCTAAATCCATCGCCTCTTGTTGCTCCGAGTTCAATCACACCATCTACATACCTTATGGAGATAGCAAGACCGTCCATCTTGAGTTCTGTTACATACTCAATAATATCAATACCTGCTTCTTTCTTAACTCTTTTGTCAAATGCAACAAGCTCTTCCTCTGTAAAAGCCTTACCCAGAGATAACATAGGTATTTTGTGCTCGACAGTTTTAAACTCTTCAAGGGGGAGAGCACCTACCTTCTGTGAAGGAGAATCAGGTGTCACAAGGTAAGGAAATCGCGTTTCTATAGCAAGGAGTTCTTGAAATAGCTGATCATATTCATAATCAGAGATCTCTGGCTTATCCAGCACATAATAGAGATAATTATGATAATTAATAATCTCTCTTAGTTCCCTGAGGCGCTTTTTAGCCTCTTCTTCCGACATTTTTGACACATCAATTTTCACAAAAACCCCTTAATCTTTTGATATTAATTTAAGATGGCTTTTGTCTATAAGATAAATGTTCTGGGAATTTGCCGCAAGAAACAGCTGCGGTATAGTATCAGAAGAATAAACATAATCTCCAATTTTCTTATTCTGAGCATCAAGAAGGTCTATCTTGTAAACAAAATCAGCATTTTCTCCCTCAGTTCTTTTGAAAAAAACACACACTCTAAAAGTTCCATTCTGCAAGTAACTGAATCCTTGAAAACCAAGCTCATCGATAGCAAAAACTTCTTTTCCATTTTCATCATATGCAACGATGCCATCTTTTGTTGAAAATACGATAACACCGTCATATAAACTTATATCATTAATATTCTTGAAGTATAAAGTCTTTTTTATTGTAAGATTTTCATCAAAGAAGTATACTGGAATAGGTTTCTCAGGGTCATAAGAAACCCTGTATCCACAAACAATAGTGCTATCACCGAAAAAATAACCAAACACTGTGTGTATAGTAGAGACCTTTGTATCCATATTTGCGTCTTTTGTGAACCCCCCATTTTCTATAATGTAGACCTCTCCTCTTTCTCCAGAAAGTAATATTTTTCCCGAGGAGGATATATCAATAAAGCAGGTTTCACCAAGGTCATCGATCTTCTCTGTTTGAAGCGTTTTGCCCTTTCCATCAACAGTTACCGCAGTTAAGGAAAGGTCGCTTAAAGACTGGAAGATAAATTTTATCTTTCCATCCTTCAGATATTTACTCTTGAAAGATACGTGGTCTTCCATCCCCTTCTTAAATATTTCTTTGCCTGCTACATCCACCACATGAAACTCAACTGCACCTATTATTACGTACTTTCCATCACTACTTATTTCCAGAGAGAATACAGATGACCCAACGTCTTTTGTCCACAGAGTTTTACCTTCGCTATCGAGAAGATTGATTTTTCCATCGGAGGTACTGATAAGAATATCGTCTCCGATAGTCATTGCATTTGTAACAGAGGTGTCAAAAGAAAAGGCTTCTACACAGGTAAGCATGTTGCTTGTTACCCTCTGATACCTCATGAAAAATAAGATAGAAGCACCTACCCCGATTAATAAGATTATTATATACAAAACAATTCTATTCTTTTTACGTTTCATCTTTACCATTGTATTTATAATAAAGGATAAGTCAAGTCTAACTATTTATACGATTTTTATACTGATTGCACCTGACTGTAAGATTGATCTAAACTCCTCAAGACTTTCTTCAAAAATTACAACCTTTAGTACAGGAGATACTCCAAAATCTTTTTCTATAATTTCTCCATTTACTTTCCTCACGGCATACTCAAAAAGTACCATTTCCCCATAAGGAAGTTCTATGTGAAGTGTAATCTTCGTCTTCAATGTTTCCACCCCTGACGCTTCTATGGCAAGTCTTGCAGTATCACCATACGCCCGAATAAGACCACCTATGCCGAGCTTTACGCCTCCAAAATATCTCGTTACTACAATAACAACATTTGTTATGCTATAACTTCTCATTGCATTATATATAGGCAGTCCCGCACTTTTTGCAGGCTCTCCATCATCAGAAAAGAGAAACTCTTCTTTCTTTACCCCGATTCTATATGCAAATGCATTGTGATTTGCATCTCTATAATTTTTGCGTACTTGAGAAATAAATATCTTTGCAAAGTCCAAACTTTCAGCAGGAGAAATTGAACCGATAAAAACAGATTTTTTAAGCGTTTGTTTAACAGAAATAGCCCTCGAAACTGTCTTATAGTCCATATTTCAAATCAATTCTTCGAGTCTTTTCAGGACATGGAGTCTTTCAATTTCACCAATTTTTGCCTTCTCCACGGCTGAGCGAAGAATTTCTATTGATTGGTCATAGGTATATTTATCAACAGGGAAAGGGTATCCATCCTTACCACCATGTGCAAAAGAGAAAAGAGCAGGGTCTCTAAACGAGAGTTCGCTTCCAAAAACTACATTAGAGACGAGCGCAAGTGCCCTTAAAGTCTTTTCTCCTAAGCCATTGACGAGAAGAAGACTTTCAAAATCAGTAGGGTTAAGTTCCCTGGTTCTTCTTAAAATCTTTCTCAAATAGTCAATATTAAAATCAGAAGGGTACAAAGGGTGATGGGAAGGTAAATTAATGCTTTTAATCTCCTTGAGGACAATCTCTGTATCTTCTCCTGCAACACTTACAATCTTCTCTCTTGTCTTTTCAATTGTGCTATCAACAAGATTCAAAGGTTTTTCAATACTCTGAGTGATAATCCCTTTATGAGGGTCTCTTACGAAACTCTCGAGTCCTTCTGATGACCAGTGATATCTTCGGGCATACTTGATTTCAACCTTCATCCCCTGCTGGACAACAGTCCAGTTACCCTCCTTATCGAATACCATGAAGTGATGATAAAGGGTATAGCCATCCTGAAGTGCATTAGAATCAACTTTTGCAACAAGACGCGAGGTTCTTACCAGTTTATTTGCGGTTTCATTGCTTATAAAACCCCTCTCTGCGTCTTTTTCAATATCTTGAGGAGTTTTCACAGCCCTTTTACCTTTTCCTCCTGCAAAGAAAAGCCCAATATCTTTTTCTTCTTCTTTTAACCCCTCTTTGAGAGCACCCGTTACAGTGGTTGTTAGCCCCGAACTATGCCAGTCAAACCCGAGCACACACCCGAGAGATTGAAACCATACGGGGTCCGAGAGCCTTTTAAGAAGTTCACCCCTACCATACTCAAGTACAATTGCAAGGCTTATTTCCCTTCCGAGTTTCTTCATCCTTTCAAAAAGCCATCTCGGAGCATTTCCTCCATGAAGAGGAAGGTCCACAGAGCCAGTCTTCATAGAAATATTATATCCACTAATGCCTCGAAAATCATTACACTTTTAAATAAGCACTACAGTTTTCAAAACAACCTAACAAATTTGTATTTATGAGAGAACACAATAACAACCATATAAGGCTTGAAGTTATACACTCTTCAACTCCTGCTGTTTTATAACATTATCACGTGATATACGTTAGCCTTCCCTCCACCTTATTTGTAAGATTTTGTTTATTCCTCAGGAATTCCTCAAGTGTATCCCTCACAGCTGTTGTTACAATTTTTGGTTGCTCTATTGATGAAAGCTCCTCATATGTAACACTGAGATACTTATAACAGTTTGTTGCATGATATCCCTGAAGAGAGAGAGTATAAATACCCTCCGGGGTAACCTCTTTTCCATTTATTAACAGCGATTCAAGCGAATCACTTGTCTTATTGTACACAGCCTTTACCCCTTTGTTTACCTGGTAAAACTCTCCATCCTTGTCTCTATTCTCATTGCTCATAAACTTAGAAAAAATTTTCATAAGCGTAGCCCCACTTACCGTAAATTTGGTTAGAGAATCATTATAGGGAAATACAGAAATATAGTCCCCCAATGTTACAACTGGTCCCAATTCTTTTCCTCTTATAGAGCCACTTCCTGTAAGTGCAACATCTACATTTGCTCTTTCTTGTATCAAATCTGCAAAGAGATTTCCAAGCTCCGTTTCTATTTTTCTTGAGGGATGGGTAAGTTGTCTCTGAAACCTTGTTATAATGGTATTGTATTTCCTATCAACAACCTCTCGAAATGACTCTATATATTTCTCGAGCTCTTCGTCTTTTTCAGCGATAGTATTGTCGATAGGGATAAGTTGCCATTTATAATCTACAACACTATTCGTATCATCATCTACTGTAATATCCAGTTTTCCAATCTGGTCTGTTCCAACGCCTGCCTGCACAATAAGGATTCCATTTACTTCTTCTGGCCTTTCGAGGATTGTATGAGAATGTCCCCCAATAATTATGTCTACCCCCCATTCTGGTTTCAGCATCCTTGCAAGTTCCTTATCGCCTTCAAAACCAATATGGGTGAGAAGGATTGTAAGGTCGATATCTTCATTTTTGTAGGCATTGGTAATCTTTCCTACTTCCTCACTTGCTGCTTCAAGGGTAACAAAGCTCCCTATTTCATCTCTCTGCAATGAATCAATAACACTATCCGTAATGATACCGATGAAAAGCATATCAAAACCTGCTTTATTCAATATCATATAAGGGCTCATTAATCTCTTATGATATTTTTTAATGTAAAGGTTTGCATTCACAATAGGAAAATTAGCCATTTTTTCAAGGAAAAGAAGATGAGGTAAGCCATAGTCAAACTCATGATTACCCAATGTTGCGACATCGGGTAAAAGATAATTCATAATCTCAATTGTCGAAACACCCTTAAACTCTGTATCGATGATCGACCCCTGAAGCATGTCCCCAGCAATTACATAAAGCACATTCTCTTCCTCTCGTCTGACTTTATTTAAATATCCTGACAGAAGAGAAAGCCCTCCTATGATCTTCGTCCCTCCTTCCCTCATCTCGGCAGTGAAATCTCCATGCATATCATTTGAGTGAAGGATTGTAAAATTTTTCGTATTCATCTATGCCTCCTTTGCTAATTATATACAAACATAAATTTTTCAAAGCTATATGTTACCTTTTTAGTTAACCTGATAATTAAAGAGTTCTCAGAACGCTATTTACAGATTTGCAGCCTTTAAGCTAAAATGATAAAATAAAACATGGAAAAGAGAGGCTCACTATTTGATGTTGCAGTTGTTGGAGGAGGAGCCGCCGGTATGATGGCAGCTTTGAGAGCAAACTCAATTGGCTTTAAGGTCTGCTTACTGGAAGGAAATGAAAGAGTGGGGAAAAAATTACTTCTCACGGGTGATGGAAGATGTAATCTAACTAATACTTCGGTTAGAATCCACAACTTTCATTCTTCAAATAAGGATTTTTCTTTTAACCCAATCAGGGAATTTTCAAATCTTGATACTATAAATTTTTTTAAGAAAGCCGGCCTTATGGTTGTTACTTCAGAAGAAGGAAGAGTATTCCCTGCCACCATGCAAGCTTCGACTGTTTTGGACCTATTACGCTTGAATTTGGATGAAAATAAGGTGCGTGTTATAACCAGATTTAAGGTAGATAAGATAGAAAAAGTGAACAATATCTTCAAATTAATGAGTAAAGATGCCGGGTTGATTACTACAAAAAATGTAATCATTGCAACTGGAGGTAAGTCTTTTCCTCACACTGGCTCAGATGGTTCTGGATATAAAATTGCAAAAATGTTAGGACATAAAATTATTAAACCTGAACCAGCTCTGGTACAAGTTAAACTTAACTTCCCCTTCTTAAACTCCATTGCAGGAGTTAGATTTAAGGGTAAAGCAAGCCTTTTTACTGACAGGTCTCTTGTAAAAGAATCCGAAGGGGAGATCTTATTCACAAACTATGGCGCCTCAGGAACAGCAATACTGAATATAAGCAGAGAGATTCCGGCTTTGCTTCAGAAAAAAGAAAATGTCTCCTTACATATAAACTTTTTACCTGCCTTCTCTTATGAAGAGCTTATAAAAATTATTAATGGATTGGTTGAGGCCTATCCTGGAAGAAGTATTTCCAACATCCTTCTTGGCATTGTTAATAAAAAAATCATTCAGGTATTATTAAAGGGAGCACAGGTTAAAGAAAGAGATATACCTGCAATTAACTTATCCGGAAGCTCTATTGAAAGGATTACTCACTTATTAACCAACTGGGAATTTGGAGTTTCAGGAACTCTAACCTTTGACACAGCACAGGTTACAGCAGGAGGAGTAGATACACACGATATTGATCCAGATACCCTCGAGTCGAAGCTTGTCAAAGGGCTTTACTTTGCAGGAGAAGTGATGGATGTTGATGGTGATTCAGGAGGATACAATCTTCAGTGGGCATGGAGTAGCGGATGGGTTGCAGGATCTATTAAATCAAAACAAAAACAGTAAGCGTAATAGGTAATTTAATCTTGCATATCAAAATAAGGGAGAAATAATCTTACGAAATGAATAAGTTACGATACATATGAGACTGCTAATTTAGAATAGGGAGAGTTTTATGATTAGGAAACATTCGAAGTTTTTTTACAAGTGACAGAAAAGGGGTCATTGCGCAATCTTTTCCTTGACGAAGTCAAGCGGGGCACTCTTTTTGTTTTTTTCTTGTCATTGCGCACTCCTTTCCTTGACGAAGTCAAGCGGGAGTGAAACGACCGAAGCAATCTCTCCACATTGTCATTGCGAGGGAGCGCCTTTGTTTTTTGCGACCGAAGCAATCTCGTCTTTTCTTTTTGTTTTTGGGGAAAGTCCGAAGGGGGTCAGTCCACCTCCTCGAATTAAAGCAATCTCGTCTTTAGGTCTTTTTATGTAGTGTGAGGGAGGAGACCCTCGCAAATACGGCTCGGGGTGACAGAGCGGGAAAGAGAAACCGTGTTGATCATTTAATTTTCTACATGAAATTCGTACTACGGGCAATTCGTCCTCTTGCCTTTTTTTAAAAAGTAAGTATTATATGGAGAGAATTGATTTGGCATAACAATATTATAAAAAAGGAGGATATAATGAAAAAATTTTTAGCATTAGTTATCGCGGCAGTAATGTGCATTTCAATCTTTACTTTCAATGCACATCCATATGAAACAATCGCTCAAGCAACTGTAAACGAAAACGATATACCTGTTATGAACTTAAACATAGAACCGATAGCCCAATCAGTAAATTTAGAGGGGATTAATGCAACCAGCATCAAACAAACCGATGTGACAGAATACTATAAAAATCAAGATTCTATCACAAATCTTCTTTCAACGGCAGCACCTGCTCCCATGGGAACAACCTGGGCAAAAAGGTATGGAGGAAGTGGTGATGATGATGGTGATGAGGAGGCTAAATCTATTCAGCAGACATCAGACGGGGGATACATAGTAGCAGGATATACTGACCCTCCCGGTGCAGTATATAGGGATTTCCTTGTTATAAAGCTTGTTGCAAATGGTACCGTATCCTGGGCAAAAACGTATGGAGGAAGTAGAGTTGATGATGCTTCCTCCATTCAGCAGACGTCAGACGGGGGATACATAGTGGCAGGATATACTAGCTCTTTCGGTGCAGGGGATTACGATCTCCTTGTTATAAAGCTTGGTGCAAATGGTACCGTATCCTGGGCAAAAACGTATGGAGGAAGTAATTATGATGATGCTTACTCCATTCAGCAGACATCAGACGGGGGATACATAGTAGCAGGATATACTAGCTCTTTCGGTGAAGGGGGTGATTTCCTTGTTATAAAGCTTGATGTATCTGGTGCCGTATCCTGGGCAAAAACGTATGGAGGGAGTGGTGGTGATTACTGGGCTTCCTCCATTCAGCAGACGTCAGACGGGGGATACATAGTAGCAGGATCTACTGGCTTTTTCGGTGCATTGGGTGATTTCCTTGTTATAAAGCTTAAAGTAGATGGTACCGTATCCTGGGCAAAAACGTATGGAGGGAGTAATGGTTATGATTCTGCTTACTCCATCCAGCAGACATCAGACGGGGGATACATAGTAGCAGGAGAGACTAACTCTTTCGGTGCAGGAAATGCTGATATTCTTATTATAAAGCTTGTTGCAAATGGTACCGTATCCTGGACAAAAACGTATGGAGGGAGTAGTGGTGATGACTGGGCTTCCTCCATTCAGCAGACATCAGACGGATACATAGTAGCAGGATATACTGATTCTTTCGGTGCAGGAAATGCTGATATTCTTATTATAAAGCTTGTTGCAAATGGTACCGTATCCTGGGCAAAAACGTATGGAGGGAGTAGTGGTGATGACTGGGCTTCCTCCATTCAGCAGACATCAGACGGATACATAGTAGCAGGATCTACTGATTCTTTCGGTGCAGGAGATTACGATTTCCTTGTTATAAAACTTAACTCAAACGGCGAGATCGGAGGAGACTGTAATTATCTTAAGAGTTGTAGCCCTGCTGTTGCCTCACCTACCGTAACTGTAACAGACCGAACTTTATCAACAACATCGATATCAGGTCTTGGAGCCACAGCCTCTGTAACCACTAACTCGCCGACAATTCAACCAATTACAATTTGTGTTGTAGTGACCTTCAACTACAACTATGCTGGTGCAACAGAACCTTATGCCACTAGGTCTACTGCTTACGATACGCCCCTTGGTTCTAATATGCCACTAGACCCAACCCGTACTGGTTACACCTTTGCAAGCTGGAACACCATGGCAGATGGAACTGGTGATACATTCACAAGCAGCACTGTTGTTACATCTGATATAACTGTCTATGCACAGTGGACAATCAACGCCTACACTGTGACCTTCAACTACAACTATGCTGGTGCAACAGAACCTTATGCCACTAGGTCTACTAATTACAATACATCCCTTGGTTCTAATATGCCACTAGATCCAACCCGTACTGGCTACACCTTTGCAGGCTGGAACACCAAGGCAAATGGAACTGGCTCGGAATTCACAAGCAGCACTGTTGTTACAGCTGATATAACTGTCTACGCACAGTGGGCAACCAATATCTACACTGTGACCTTCAACTACAACTATACTGGTTCACCAACAGAACCTTATACCACTAGGTCTACTACTTACAATACGCCCCTTGGTGCTAATATGCCAGCAAACCCAACCCGTACTGGCTACACCTTTGCAAGCTGGAACACCAAGGCAGATGGAACTGGTGATACATTCACAAACAGCACTGTTGTTACATCTGATATAACTGTCTATGCACAGTGGACAATCAACGCCTACACTGTGACCTTCAACTACAACTATGCTGGTGCAACAGAACCTTATGCCACTAAGTCTACTGCTTACAATACATCCCTTGGCTCTAATATGCCAGCAAACCCAACCCGTACTGGCTACACCTTTGCAAGCTGGAACACCAAGGCAGATGGAACTGGTGATACATTCACAAACAGCACTCCTGTTACAGCTGATATAACTGTCTATGCACAGTGGACAATTAATACTTACACAATAACTGCCTCTGCAGGTCCCGGTGGAACAATCACGCCTTCAGGTGCCGTGGTAGTTAACTACGGTGCCGACCAGGCATTTACCATTACTCCTAATACTGGTTATCATATCTTGGATGTAAAGGTTGATGGTGCTTCAGTCGGTCCAGTCTCCACTTATACCTTCACAAATGTTATTGCAGCCCATACAATCGCAGCTTCATTTTCAATAGATACAAATACAATAACTGCCTCTGCAGGTCCCGGTGGAACAATTACGCCTTCAGGTGCCGTGGTAGTTAACTACGGTGCCGACCAGGCATTTACAATAACTCCTGATCTCCACTACCATGTTGCCGATGTCCTAGTTGATGGTGTTTCAGTCTTAGATGAATTAGTTGATAATAAATATACCTTTGAAAATGTTGATACTAACCACACCATTGACGCATACTTTGAGCATAACTACTTCAAAACAACCTATCCTGTTGATACAGAGGTCTTCTCACCAACAGGTACCATCAATGTAACCTGGGACGTAGAAGGCTTTGCAGGTACTGAAGGCAAGATAAGAATCCTCTTCTACAACGGCTTAACCTGGGAAATTGTTGCTTCTAACCTTGACCTTGCAGACGGCTCCTATGACTTAGACCTTGCAGGCAAGACTATCTCAGATCCTCTGAGATGCAGAGTCCGTGTTGGTGCCTATGACCCTGCAACAAGTGCATGGCTTACCTGGGGAACCAATGGACAGTACTATGATGAATCAGGTCACTTCTGGATAGTAGATACTTCACCTACCAAATACTTTAAAACCACTGCTCCGATATGTTCTGAAGTCTTCTCACCAACAGATACAATTAATGTTACCTGGGACGTAGAAGGCTTTGCAGGTACTGAAGGTAGGATAAGAGTGCTCTTCTACAACGGCTTAACTTGGGAAATTGTTGCTTCTAACCTTGACCTCTCAGATGGTTCCTATGACTTAGACCTTACAGGCAAGACTATCTCAGATCCATTAAGATGTAAAGTTCGTGCAGGTATCTATGATCCTAACACGGGTTTATGGCTTACCTGGGGAACCAATGGACAGTACTATGATGAATCAGGCCACTTCTGGGTAATACTTCACCAATATCCTCCAGCATAGACTCTATACTTAACTGATACTCTAAGGGCTACCTCAGAAAGGCAGCCCTTTTTAGATTTCGTTTGAAAAACCTATGAATAAGTTACGATACATATGAGACTGTTACCTTAGAATAGGGAGAGTTTTATGATTAGGAAAAATTCGAAGTTTTTTTACAAGTGACAGAAAAGGGGTCATTGCGCAATCCTTTCCTTGACGAAGTCAAGCAGAGGAGTGTCTTTCGCTTTTTCTTGTCATTGCGAGGCTTCGTAAGAAGCCGAAGCAATCTCTCCACATTGTCATTGCGCAATCCTTTCCTTGACGAAGTCAAGCGGCCGTGCCTTTGTCTTTCAAGGCCGTGGCAATCTCTCCACATTGTCATTGCGCAATCTTTTCCTTGACGAAGTCAAGCGGCCGTGCCTTTGTCTTTCACAGCCGTGGCAATCTCACATTTTTATTCAAAAATATGTGAAACTCTCTATGCAGTGATTAGTTGAAACCTTATCATTGTTGGTATACTCTGAACTTCAAGAAGTTTATATAACTAGTTTGTCGGATATCTCGTGAAAAACTACTTGACTTAGAATTTTTTTTTGATATAATTATTCATACGAGGGTAAAATTTTAACTAATATTGCAAAAAGGAGAAGTCGGGTAGAAGAAGGTACTTAACTATTTCCTTTTTTCAGTTGACAGTATGTTAATTTTCGGCGAAGAACATATTACCTCTGACTGATAATTTTAATCATCTTTTTTCAAAATACATTAAAGGTTTTTAAAAGGAGAGAAAAATGAGTAAGCTAAAAAGAAGCATGGCTGTATCAATACTGTTTGTCTTTGCATTGGCACTATTCTCAGGGATATTTACAATACCGATGATAAAGACAGTGCATGCAAACCCTGGTTGGGCGTTGCAGTATTCCTTACCATCGTCAACTCCTCTTCGGGGTATCTGGGGTAGCTCTTCAACCGATGTCTTTGCCGTAGGGCAAACTGGCACTTATCCTAATTTTACTGGTACTATTTTTCACTATGATAGTGCTGCGTGGACCCAAATGGCCATTGGCACCACAAGGCCCCTTTATGGTATCTGGGGTAGCTCTTCAACCGATGTCTTTGCAGTGGGGGATAGCGGTACCATCCTTCACTACAATGGTACTGCCTGGAGTACAATAAACAGTGGTACCTCCAATTGGCTCCAGGGTATCTGGGGTAGCTCTTCAACTGATATCTTTGTAGCAGGGGCTGAGACTATCCTCCACTATAATGGCATTTCTTGGAGCAGGTATAATGTAAGTGGTATCAATCTCCAGGGTATCTGGGGTAGCTCTTCAACTGATGTCTTTGCAGTTGGAATGAGCGGCACTATCCTCCACTATAATGGCATTTCCTGGATTACAATGAATAGTAATTACACAGGTTGGATTCGGGGTATCTGGGGTAGTTCTTCAACTGATGTCTTTGCAGTGGGGGATAGCGGTACCATCCTTCACTACAATGGTACTGCCTGGAGTAAAATGACCAGTGGTATCACAAATAACCTTCGGGGTATCTGGGGTAGCTCTTCAACTGATGTCTTTGCAGTGGGGGATAGCGGTACCATCCTTCACTACAATGGTATTGGCTGGAGTTCTATGAGTTTCCCCTCAGATACCCTTTATAGTATCTGGGGTAACTCTTCAGCTAATATCTTTGCAGTAGGAGCTAGTAGAATCCTTCATTACCAACCTACAGACACATTCACAGTAACATACGATGCAAATGGTGGTAGTAATACTCCAACTGATTCAAATAGTCCATATAATGATGGAGCAACTGTTACTGTTCTTGGTACTGGGGGAATGACAAGAACTGGTTATACCTTTAGCAAATGGAACACACAAGCTGATGGTAGTGGCACAGATTATTTACCAGGTGCTACATTTACAATTCGCAAGAATATGATCCTCTATGCAAAGTGGACAATCAATACTTATACTGTCACCTTTGATTCACAGGGAGGAAGTGCAGTAGCTCCACTGACAAACGTTTCATATGGCAGCACGATATCAGCACCAGCAGACCCAACCCGTACTGGCTATACCTTTGCAGGCTGGTACAAAGACGCTGCTTGCACGAATGCCTGGGTCTTTGCTACTGATACAGTTACAGATAATATTACCCTCTATGCAAAGTGGACAATCAATACTTATACCTTATCTACTAGTCAGGTAGGCGAGGGAACTGTATCAAAGAACCCAAGTCAGGAAACTTATGATTATGGCACAAGCGTTGAACTTACCGCAACTCCTTCATTGGGATGGCACTTTGTTTCCTGGTCTGGAGATGATGTCCCATCAGGACATGAAACTGACAATCCTCTAACAATTATTATGGATGCTAATAAGACAGTTACCGCAACATTCTCTAACAAATATTACATTACTGCCTCCGTAAACAACACAAACTATGGCAACATCTCTCCTTCAGGTTCCGTTGAAGTCACCCAAGGAACAGACCAGCCCTTTACCATTACTCCTAATACAGGCTGCTTCCTTAAACAAGTTCTCGTTGATGGCGTTATTGTATTCCCTGCTGGGATGGGCTCTGATAATGAAGTCCCTTCTTCTTACACCTACACCTTTAAAAATGTTCAATCTAACCATACCATTCATGCAGTCTTTGCCCCTGGCTTCCTGCAGTATGTTATTACTGCCTCAGCAGGTACTGGTGGTGCAATTTCACCATCCGGTGATGTCTCAGTTCCTCAATTTGGTTCACAAATATTCACCATTACACCCAATACTGGTTATCATATCTTGGATGTAAAGGTTGATGGTACTTCAGTCTTTGATGAATTGGTTGATAATAAATATACCTTTGAAAATGTTGATACTAACCACACCATAAAAGCATACTTTGAGCATAACTACATCAAAACTACATATCCTCTCGGTACCGAAGTCTTCTCTCCTACATCTACTATCCATGTTACCTGGAATGTAGAAGGCTTTACAGAAACAGAAGGTAAGGTAAGAATCTTCTTCTACAACGGCTCAACCTGGTCTCTTGTTGCTTCTAACCTTGACCTTGCAGACGGTTCCTTTGACTTAGACCTTACAGGCAAGACTATCTCAGATCCTCTAAGATGCAGAGTTCGTGTAGGCATCTATGATCCTAACACAGGTGCATGGCTTACCTGGGGAACCAATGGACAGTACTACGATGAATCAGGTCACTTCTGGGTAATAGACCCTTCACCTACCAAATACCTTAAGACTGCCTATCCGATAGGTTCTGAAGTCTTCTTACCAACAGATACTATTAATGTTACCTGGAATGTAGAAGGCTTTACAGAAACAGAAGGTAAGGTAAGAATCTTCTTCTACAACGGCTCAACCTGGTCTCTTGTTGCTTCTAACCTTGACCTTGCAGACGGTTCCTTTGACTTAGACCTTACAGGCAAGACTATCTCAGATCCATTAAGATGTAGAGTTCGTGTAGGCATCTATGATCCTAACACAGGTGCATGGCTTACCTGGGGAACCAATGGACAGTACTACGATGAATCAGGCCACTTCTGGGTAATAGAACAGGAACTGCCTCCACTAAGATAAACTCTATACTTAGCTAATACTTTAAGGGCTGCTCATAAACAGGGCAGCCCTTATTCTTTTTTATCATTACAAAGGCTTTTTTAAGTCATTGCAAGGAAGTGCTACTTTTTCCTTTTTCTTGTCATTGCGCAATCCTTTCCTTGACGAAGTCAAGCGGGAGCGCATTTGTTTTTTTTCTTGTCATTGCGAGGAGCGTCATTTGCGACGAAGCAATCTCTCCTTTAATACTTTTTGGGTGGAGTATTGAGGAGGGTCTTTGCACCTCCTCAAATTGGTAAAGGCGAGATCGCCACGCTTCCTTAAAAGCGGAAGCTCGCGATGACAAAGTAGGTTGTCTTTGCGCACTCCTTTCCTTGACGCAGTCAAGCGGGAGCGCATTTGTTTTTTGCGACCGTGGCAATCTCGTAGTAAATTTTTTGGGTGGAGTATTGAGGAGGGTCTCTTCGCCTCCTCAAATTGGGACGAAGCAATCTCGTCTTTTCTTTTTGTTTTTGGGGAAAGTCCGAAGGGGGTCAGTCCACCTCTTCGAATTAAAGTAATCTCGTCTTTAGGTCTTTTTATGTAGTGTGAGGGAGGAGACCCTCGCAAATACGGCTCGGGGTGACAGAGCGGGAAAGAGAAACCGTGTTGATCATTTAATTTTCTATATGAAATTCGTACTACGGGCAATTCGTACTATTGACAAAAAGAAGGATTTCAATAAACTTAAGAGGTTAAATTCACTTATAAAAGGTTAAACCAGTACCTTTTATAGTGGAAGGAGGTTAAGATGGAAGCAATAATCAAAACTGGCGGACACCAATACAGGGTAAAAGAAGGTGACGTTATAAAAGTGCAGAAATTGCCCGGGGAAGTAGGCACAAAGGTTAAATTTGAAACAGTACTCTTTCTTAAGGATGGCGAGAAGATAACCTTTGGAGCTCCTATAGTGGAAGATGCATTTGTTGAAGGAACTGTTAAAGAGCAGGGAAGAGATAAGAAAATTACAGTGTTTTTCTACAGACATAAAACAAGAAACAAAAAAAAGTCAGGGCACAAGCAACCATTTACAAAAGTCCAGATTGAAAAAATTGTGGCAGGAGGAGAATAACAATGGCAAAAAAGAGATCCAAGGTAAATGGAAGGGATAGTAACCCAAAATATCCCGGCGTAAAACTCTTTGACGGGGAACATGCCCGAGCAGGATGTATTCTTGTAAGGCAGAAAGGAGAAAGAATTAAACCCGGGAAAAACGTAGGTACTGGCAAAGATTTTACTCTCTTTGCCCTTAAAGACGGTATTATAAAGTTCGAAAAAAGAAGAGATAAGACGATAGTTAACATCATCGAGGAGGGATAGTACGTCAGGAAGCAAATTTCTTGACAAGGCCGTCATTACAGTAAGAAGTGGTAAAGGTGGAGACGGGGCAATTAGTTTTAGGAGAGAAAAATTTGTCCCCAGAGGTGGCCCTAATGGAGGTAATGGGGGAAAAGGGGGAGACATTATTATTAAAGCCTCCTACAATATCTCAACCCTTTATGACTTTGTCTATAAAAGACAGTTTTTTGCCGAAAATGGAGAAAGCGGAGGAGCAAAGGGCAAACATGGAAAAGATGGAAAGAACATTACTATTCTTGTCCCAGTTGGTACACTCGTCTTAGATAAAGCCACAGGTGAACTCATAAAAGATCTCGATGCCCCTGGAAGCTATGCAGTCGTAGCAAGAGGTGGAAAAGGAGGAAGAGGCAATAAAAGTTTTGCAACGGCAATAGAGCGCGCCCCAAGATATAGCGAAAAAGGGGAAGAAGGAGTGGAAAGACATCTCGAGCTCAGATTGAAGTTGCTCTCAGATGTTGCAATCGTAGGAGCGCCAAATTCAGGAAAATCAACCCTTCTTACGGCACTTTCTAACGCAAAGCCAAAGATTGCGCCTTATCCTTTCACAACATTATCACCAAAAATTGGCATTGCAAATGTTACTGACACAGGGCGTCTAATCATTTCTGAGGTTCCTGGCCTGATTGAAGGAGCAAGCAAGGGTCGGGGGATGGGAAATATGTTCCTCTCCCACGTAGAAAGATCGAAAGTTCTGCTACTTCTCATAGATGGCTCTGAAAGACGGCAGATCAAAAGAACTTATACAATGCTTATTCGAGAATTGAGAGAGTATAATGAAGATCTACTTAACAAAAAAAGAGTGGTAGCAATAAATAAAATAGACACATGGAAGGTAATAAGAAAGAAGGAACTCACAAAGTTCTTTAAGGAGCAGGGAGAAGAAGTTTTCTTTATTTCAGCACTTAGGAAAACAGGTCTAACCGAACTGTGTGAAAGGCTTTATGTCCTATCCCTCATGTATAAGGAAAAGAAAATAAAAGAAAAAGTTGTTATAACAATGGAAAAAGAAGAAACCCCTGATATACTCAGGATCGTAAGGATAGACGAAAACACACTGAGAGTCTCTCAAAAAGAACTGGAAAGAAGGGTAGAACTATCCGATGTTAAAAGGTACAGAAGTTTAAAAGAACTGAGAAATTATTTCGATAAAATAGATCTTGAAAAGCAGTTAAAACAAGCAGGCATCAAAGAAGGTGACAGGGTTATCATAGGAGCAAAAAGTTTCATTTACAAAGAAGATGAATAAAATCAGTATTTTAGGCGGGGCTTTTAACCCAATACATAATGGACATCTCTTTATAGCTAAGGAATCTATAAGAACTTTTGGACTGGAAAAGGTCATATTTGTCCCCACAGGGAACCCTGCCTTTCAAAAAGAAGACCTGCTTGATAAATTTGACAGGGCAAAGCTTGTTGAGATAGCAGTAAATGGCGAACAATCATTCGAGATTTCCCTCTTTGAAGTAGAAAGAGAAGTAACCTCATATTACATAGATACCCTGAACTATTTTCTTAAGAAATATTCGGAAGTTTATACAATAATGGGAGAAGATTCTTTCCTTGAATTTCACAGATGGAAGGACTATAAAGAAATTGTAAATAAAACCCAATTTATCATTGCTGAGAGGTTTGGAGACGGTTTCAAGAGAACCTCTAAATATATTGAAGTACATTTCAGGGATTATTCAGGAAAGTTCTTTTTTCTACCACATCCACTTTTTAGAATTTCGTCGACATTCATAAGAGAAAGAATAAAGGAGAACAAACCTATTTCCTACCTAGTTCCAGAGGGAGTAGAGAAGGAAATAGTACAGAAGAATTATTACAAAAAGCCATAAATTCGCTATTGACAAATTTTATTTTTTGTATAATAAAGTAAAGGAGGTTGAAATGGCTGAGAAAAAGGCAACAGCGAAGAAAACCGCAAAGGCAGGATCTGGTAAAACTACTGCTAAGAAAACAGCAAAAAAGACTGCAAAAAAGAAAACTACCAAGAAGTAGGTCTTGCCTTTAAAAGACCTCTCTTCTTTAAGACTCTCTCCTCAGTATGAAATAATGGAGGGAGTTCTTACTTTAAATGAATAGCATAAAGGTGTGAATATTAATAGTAAAAAGCTGATGAATTAAACATAAAAAACTTCGAAAGGCATTAGAGTTGCTCATAAAGAAAGCTTTGTGTCTTAGTACAAGATCATAAGAGATCTTAAAAATAAGAAATTATTTTTTTGAGTAGATTTACCTTAAGAAAAACATATTTTATCCCCTGATATCCAAAGAAAACATTGTGCGAACCTTGAAAAATAGTTTAAGTTTTGACTTGAAATAAAATATGCTTATAATATGAACGGAGGCGGGAGTAGCTCAGGGGTAGAGCACTGGCTTCCCAAGCCAGGTGTCGCGGGTTCGAATCCCGTCTTCCGCTCCAGAAAGGCGCCGTGGCCAAGTGGTAAGGCAAGGGTCTGCAAAACCCTCACACGTCGGTTCGAATCCGACCGGTGCCTCCATTATCTGGCCGGGGTGGCGGAATAGGCAGACGCACGGGACTTAAAATCCCGCAGTGGCAACACTGTACCGGTTCGATTCCGGTCCCCGGCACCAGAAAGAAAGCCACAGTTTTAACATCTACAGGAGCAAAAAAGTAAAAAGAAAGTCCCTTTTTATGAGCTTATCACAAACCTCGAATACTTCTCTATCCTCAGAGCTTATCCACATGGTTAAACGCAAATATAAGAGGGACGAAAAACGCAGGAATATTCTCAAAAAAACAATGGTACATAAGCAATAAAAGACATTTGTGAAGATAATGGGATATGATTCACCTCGCAAATCTTTAAAAGCAGAAGAAAAAACACTTTCTCTTTATATAAGATAAATGAAGTCGAAAAATATTCGATAAAACAAAAACTACAAAGAAACTACAAGAAAGGGACTATAAAACTAAAGAATAGCTCTATATAACTTACAGTTATTGATAAGAGAGCTGTTTTCCAGGTATTAGATTTAAAGTCCCTCCCACTATATAGGTATCAAAAAAGTTTTGCGCAGCCAAAAACATTGAGGGTTCTTTATAATAGTCTCTTTATCTTTAGAAGATATAAGTAAATTTTATTATTCTACCTTTAAGTGAAGCCCGCTAAAAATAAGCAAAGAGAAGTTTTATACAGGAGGAAACTTAGAGACCTACACACAACTAAATCCATGAAGCCTTTATCTTCTTCACAATCTTTACATTTTCCCGAAAAGACAAGCACAACATCAAGGTTTTGATCTTTTTATTTATTTTGTAATCTTCTTTTTCTAATCAATAAAAAATAAATAAGAATAAATACTGCTATCCCTATTCCAATAGGCAATATAAAATAGAATAAAAAGTATCCAAAGGCCTCCCCATAAAGAAAAGGAAAATGCCTGTAGAGAAAATTTCATAAATGATGTGAGCGGAAACACTACGCCCCGAGAGTTCAAAAGTGATATTTTCTTCTACTTCGAGTATATCCTGTGGATTTGTGATAAGATTCCCCATTGCACTCCCGAAGTCAAAAGGCACGGCCATATTAGCTGATACACTGCCCAAAGGTAGCAAAAGCAGGGTAATAATCAAAAAATCTTAAACTTCATATTTATATTTTACTCTATTAAACTCGAAATTAAATTTTCATATCTTGCTCTTAAAAAACCTTTTAAAGACTTCCTTAAATCAACTTCCAGCTTCTTCTATTGAAAAATAATCCTTTCCGATTCCCTGTAGTTTATCAAGCTCTGGTATTACATAGGAGATTGAATCAACAAAATCAGGTACGCCAGGAAAAGGTATGACATTAAGGTCAGCCGAGGTTGTATCCTTCAACATCAAGGCAAGCTTGGTAATCTGAGAAGGAGTAAGATTTGTATCCAACGCTTCACCTACTGCTTTAGAAATAGCAGGAAATTTCCATAAAGTTCGAAGATCTTTTGTCTGGTCTATAATTGCCTTTATGAGTTTTTGTTGGCGGGAAATTCTCCCATAAACATTTCCCTTTTCGTCAACTGCAAAGTCTCCGTAGCCATCGTTTCTGTACCTTGCGTATTCGAGGGCCTTCTCCCCATCCAGATGCTGTACCCCCGGCTTAAGATCAATCACCACATCGCCCTCATTGGAATAGTAAACCATTCTCTTTTCAACCTCAATGGTTACACCGCCAATTGCATCAATCACTTTTTCAAATCCCTTAAAGTTAGCAATGGCAAAATATTTAATGCTTCCTTCGGGAAGCCCCATTAGACTTTCAACTGACTTTATTGTCAAATTCACCCCCCCGTCTTCAAAATAAAGGGAGTTAAAAGCAGAATTAATTTTATCATAACCGTGACCAGGGATATTCACTCTTGTGTCCCTCGGTATCGAAATCATATTTATCTTTTTCGTCTCAGGGTTGATATTAACAAGAATAATAGTATCCGAACGAGAGGGTTCATCTTTTATTCTCTGGTCTGTTCCTAGAAGAAGGATATTGACATTTTTAGTAAGGTCAAGAGGAATCTCTTCGCTTCCTCCGCTATTAATCTGTCCAAGGTTTCTTGCTACAGTAAAGACAAAATAGCCAAGGACAATGAGAAAAATTACCAGTATACTAATCAATATTTGTTTAATAATTCTTTTCATAATACCTCTTAAAATAATCTTGCAAGAAAAGGTCCAAAGAGCAGGGAAATCGTTGCAATAAGCTTAATGAGGATATTGATAGAAGGGCCTGCTGTATCCTTCAATGGATCACCAACAGTGTCACCTACGACACTTGCCCTGTGGGCCTCAGAGCCTTTGCCTCCGTAATGACCCTGCTCTATAAACTTCTTTGAATTGTCCCAGCTTGCACCTGCATTCGCCATATAAATAGCAAGAATAACACCCGAAATAAGCGAACCTGCAAGCAAACCACCAAGAGCCTCCTTTCCTGAACTTCCGCTTACAAGATAAACGACAAAAGGAGAGGCTACCATGATAACAGAGGGAGTAACCATATTTTTCAGAGCTCCTCTCGTACTAATTGCAATACACTTTTTGTAATCAGGATCAGCATTTCCAAGAATAAGACCAGGGATTTCTCTGAACTGTCTTCTCACCTCTTCTACCATTAAGCCTGCCGTATTGCTTACTGCCATGATTGCAAGTGCCGAGAAAAGAAAGGGAAGGGATGAACCAACAAATATGCCTGCAATAGTATAGGGAGAAAGAATATCAAGAGTTGTAATACCTACAGTACTAACATAAGACGAAAATAAGGCAAGAGCAGTGAGTGCTGCCGAACCAATTGCAAAACCTTTACCCATTGCAGCTGTTGTATTACCAAGTGCATCGAGTACATCTGTATTTCCCCTTACCTCATCGGGGAGGTCCGACATCTCTGCTACTCCACCTGCATTATCTGCTATGGGCCCATACGCATCAACACTCAGGCTAATTCCAAGTGTCGTAAGCATCCCAATACCCGCAAGAGCAATGCCATAAAGCCCTGCAAATCTATAAGAAACAACAACACCTATTGCAATAAATAAAAGAGGTAGAAATGTGCTCTGCATTCCTACTGCCATTCCTGAAAGAATTGTCGTAGCAGCTCCACCTTCACTTGAAGACCTTGCAATAACCTGTATAGGCCTACCTCCCGTGTAGTACTGAGTGATGAACCCTATTGCAAGTCCCGTTATAATCCCTGCAAGGATCGGGACAAAGAGAGTAAAATTTCCAAAGATAAGTCTCGAAATAATAAGTGAAAATACTACTGCACATATGTTTGCAATAATTGTACCTACATTTAAGGAATTATGAGGGCTTACCCCAATCCTGGCAGCAAGGAACACAAAGAGGATACCAATTATTGATGCAACAATGCCATAGCCTGCTATTAGATAGACAAATTTGGCACCATTCAATCCAAAGACAATGGTACCAAGAATGACACCTGCAACAATTGAGCCTACATACGATTCATAAAGGTCCGCCCCCATCCCTGCAATATCCCCGACATTGTCTCCTACATTATCTGCAATTACAGCAGGATTCCGCGGGTCATCCTCAGGAATGCCAGCCTCAACTTTTCCGACCAGATCTGCTCCTACATCTGCCGCCTTAGTAAAGATCCCTCCACCAACACGTGCAAAAAGAGCAACAAAACTTGCGCCTATAGAATAACCTGTGATGGCCACAAGTGGGTCTACAAGGTGGGAAAAAAATCTTGAAGTTAAAAGATAAACTATTACCGAGCCCAGGACTCCCAATCCTGTTACAGTAAGCCCCATAACTGCTCCACCAGAGAATGCGATACTTAAAGCACCCCCAAGACTTGTCTTTGCAGCTTGAGTGGTCCTTGAATTAGCTCGAGTTGCAACAATCATTCCGAAATAACCAGAAAGTACAGAAAAGAGTGTTCCAATAATAAAACAAACCGAAACAACTGGAGAAATAACAAAACCTATGATAATTGCAAATATAACAACCCATAAGGCCATTGTTCTGTATTCTTCCATGAGAAAAGCCTGAGCCCCCTGCTGGATTGCTTCCGATATCTTAACCATTCTTTCATTACCAGGGTCTTTTCTGAGGATAGATACCGCAAGCAATATAGCAACACACACTGCAAGCACTCCAAAAATAATCACTATTCCAAAGCTTAGCATAAATCCTCCTTAGGAACCAGTCCTTAAAATGGAGCCGGCGATCTGATTTGAACAGATGACCCGCTGATTACGAATCAGCTGCTCTACCCCTGAGCTACGCCGGCCTCAAACATCTAAAAAAATGGAGCGGAAGACGGGATTCGAACCCGCGACACCTGCCTTGGCAAGGCAGTGCTCTACCCCTGAGCTACTCCCGCTTTCAAAAGTGGCGGGATCGATGGGATTTGAACCCACGGTCTCCGGCGTGACAGGCCAGCGTGTTAGACCACTACACCACGACCCCACTCTTCAATAGGGAATTATACCAAAACTAAGCAAAAATGCAAAATCCTTTCATGTTAATGGTGGGCGAAACAGGATTTGAACCTGTGACCCCTTCCGTGTGAGGGAAGTGCTCTACCGCTGAGCCATTCGCCCATTGGTGCCCTCGAGGAGAGTCGAACTCCTATCGCCGCCTTGAAAGGGCGATGTCCTAACCGTTAGACTACGAGGGCAGTGGTGAGCCGTGCAGGATTCGAACCTGCGACACCCGGCTTAAAAGGCCGGTGCTCTACCTCCTGAGCTAACGGCCCACATTAGCATTTTCGCACTATCATAATACGAATTATCACGTTTGTGTCAAGGAGGCGACCTGAGCCTCAGGAAAATTGACGAAACAGAATCTACACATTAAATATATAAATCCTTAATTAAATTCTTGTTTGTGAAAGCTTCAGGATTTCGCCTCACAGGTATTTAGATAATTTTGTCCTAAAAAAATCTTGACATTAAAATAAATTCTGCATGATATTACCTTATTCACAACAGTAGTGATGAAAGGAAAAATCATCGTGAGTTATGTCTTTTAGGACCGAAGTGATCCAAAAGGCGAGACTGCTTCGTCACTCCACTTCGTTTTAATCGAAGAGGTGGACAGACCCCCTTCGAACTTTCCCCAAAAACAAAAAGAAAAACAAAAGGCGAGACTGCTTCGCAAAGACGGCTCGCAGTGACAACCGGAAAAGTCATTGCACGCTCTTCCCTTGATGAAGTCAAACAGAGACACTCGTTTTGCCTTTTTCGACCATTTCAAGTTAGTAGAAGAACTAAGGTAATTCCTCTATTTAAGTCTACTCGGCTTACAGCCACAAAAGAGAGAAAAGTCAAAAGTATTTATAAATTATGTAATAACACAAGCACCGTCTTAACTTAAATACCGAAAAATCATTCTCCTCTTTTATTTTTAGACCTCATATAATAATACAGATACTCCTGGGCATAACCTGCAAAATCCCCAAAGATTTCTCTTCCTTTCTCAGTTAATCCCTTCGTTGTCCCTTTTACACCAAAACAAATTTCCATTCCGCGTCTTACCCACCTATCGACAGGGAAAGCAGAGAGTTCCCCCATAGAGAAAAGCATAATACACTCAGCTACCTTCTCCCCTACTCCTTTTATCTTCATAAGTTCTTTTCTTTTCGCTTTGTAGTCAAGATACTGTAGTTTTTCAAAAAAGCCCTCCTCATATTCTCTTATAAAGTCGAGAAAAAATCGTTCTCTGAAGCCAAGTCTGAGGCTTCCAATTTCTCGTTGAGAAAGGCCCCTCAAGATATTTGAAGCAGGAAAAAGAAAAACCTCCCTACTATTAATAAAGATACTCGCCCCTCCAATCCTTGCCAAGGTGTCAAGCCTCTTCTTTATAAGTGGGATAGAGCTCTGGATTGAAAAAATAAAAGAGATTGTCGTTTCATAAGGAGGAAGGGACATAATTCTTAATCCCGAGGAGTAATTTAAGATCTCCTTAATGCCACTAACTCGATTTATTAGATATGCATCAATCTCCTTAATATTATCATTAAGACCAAAAATTTTTCTAATATCATTCTCCTGGAGCTCCTTGCCATGGACTGAATATAACACATCGTTTCCTTCCTGTTCTACTTCGATAACACTTTCTCTGAAGGGAAGATAGTACTTTTTACCACAATGTAAAAACCTGAATAACTGTCCGCACTTGATGGTCTTTTCAAGATCAAATGGGGGAGTTACTCTTATCCTATTTTGCAAGTTCGTAGATAGCTCGTCCATAAATCTTGGCAACTTTCACAAGAAGCTCAATATCAATAAATTCATTTGATTTATGTGCTAGTTCCTCCGAGCCTGGAAAATTTGGACCAAAGGCAACCCCTTTATCCATGACTCTGGCATATGTAGCACCTCCCATAGAAATAGTAAATGCATTATTACCTGTGCACTCCTCATAGACCTTCATTAATTTTTGAACAAGAGGGTCATTTTCATCAACAAATAAGGGTGTCCAGTTATTGTAGTTAGAAATCTTAAACCCTGATGCTGCTGCAACTCTTTCGAAGATTTTAAGGATTCTTTCTGAGTTGTCTGTAACAGGGTATCTTATATTGAAGGTCATTTCACAAAAGTTTTCATCAATATTAATTACACCAAGATTTAATGTAAGGTGTCCTGATAATTCATCCTCCATGGCTACCCCAAGAGTTTTACCATAAAAATCCCTACCAATATTATGTACAATGAAGTTCACCACCTCTTTGAGTTCCCTGTTCAATTCAAAGTGATCGAGGATTTCAAAGAGCGTAACAATTGCATTAACGCCATTCTCAGGGAGAGAACCATGCGCAGATATTCCTTTTGCGATAATCTTGTTTCCTTCAACTACCGCATCGTGGTGTTCCACAAAAATGTTAAAAGGCTGCAAAAACTCTGCTTCGGCATGATCGGGTACCATATTAGGCCGTTCCCCTCCTGAAACTTTAAGGATATCATTTTTATTTTCGAAATCTCTTCTCAATGTGATATTAAGAATACCCTTTTCCCGATTTATTACAGGAAATGTTGCATCGGGGGAAAAACCTACAAGAGGATCTTTAACCTTTTCTTTGAAATAACTCATGCATTTCCATCCCGATTCTTCATTTGTCCCGAATACAATTCTTACTCTTTTCGATATGTTAAGATTGCTTTCCTTCAGAGCATAGAGGCCAAAAAGAGCAGCTATTGTAGGTCCTTTATCATCGATAGCCCCTCTTGCATATATACGACCATCGTGAATCTCTGCACCATAAGGAGGATAGTTCCAACCCCTTCCCTCAGGGACAACATCAATATGCCCCAGCACACTTATAACATCATCTCCTTCACCCCATTCAGCATATCCAAGTACATTATCAAGATTTACAGCCTTAAATCCAAGAGATTTGCTGATGTCAATGGCTTTAAGCAGTGCTTCCTTTACCCCCATTCCAAAAGGGGCACTCTCCTGAGGCTTTTCTTCAACACTCCTTATCTTAAGCAATTCTCTTGTCAGTTCTATAAGCTGGTCTCTGTGTTCGTCTATAAACTTTTCCATATTTACCTCCCGCACATTTTAATATATAACACAAATTTTTAAAAAACCCTCCTTTAGAAGCTGTCACCAAAGAATTGATTTTTAATTGCGTTTGTATAAAATGTAAAAATGAATACAGTAGAAGATCTGCATGTACATACAAGGATTTCAAAGGATTCGAAGGAGGATCCTGAGAAGTATATCGTAAAAGCAATAGAAAGAGGTATTGAATACCTTGGCTTTAGCGATCATATTGACCTGGACCCTAAGGATAAGGATTTTGGTTTTTACAGATACGAAGACGCTCGCCAAAGCTATATTGAATTAAAAGAAAAATATAATAATGGCTTAAGCCTGTTTTTTGCAACAGAAGTTACATATCAGAATAATATAGAGAAGAGCATTCAGAACAATCTTCAGGGAAGACCCTATGATTATATTATTGGTTCTATACACAGACTTGAGGGATACACAATTTCAAGCCCCCGTGGCATACAATTTTTTAATGGCAAGGACGAGACAACTGCTTACAGCATCTATTTTGAAGAGGTTGACAGAATGATTAACACAGGTTTCTTTGACATTGTGGGGCACTTTGACGTGCTTAAAAGATATGGAAATTCTATATACGGCACCTTTAATGCAAATAGATTCGAGGCAATCATTGTTCCCCTCATGAAAAAAATCGTGGCGAAAAACCTTGTTATTGAAATTAACAGTTCTGGCTTCAGACACAAATTGTCAGAGCAATATCCATCAAATGACATTCTAAGAATGTATAGAGACTGCGGGGGCAGAGAAATCACGATTGGTTCAGACGCACATAACGCCAGTCAATTTGGTGTATATATGGAAGAAACTCTTAAAAATGCCTTATCTATCTTTGACTTTAATATTGTTGTATTTGCACAGAGAAAAAAGATAAAACTATCAAGGCTAAGTGAACTACTTTCAAAAAATAAAGTTGGGAGGTAAACATGAATGAAGTAATAAATGAAGAGGTTCTTGAAAGAACGATTCAAAGAGCAAGAGAAAAAAATATCATTATTCCTACTTATGAGCAAATGAGAGACCCTTCAAAGGTTCCTGAGAAGATCAAAGAAGAGCTCAAAAGTATTGGGTTGTGGGATCTTCATCCGAGAAATCTTTTTAGGATTACATGGAAAAACGAACCTGTAAAATATGGAGGGGGATTTAATGGTGTAAACTATGTCGAGATTCCTCATGAACTTAGCGGTGTAAAGGCAAGAATCTTTATCCTTCTTGGTAAATTTTTTCCAACAGGTTCTCACAAGGTAGGTGCTACGTTTGGACCGCTGGTAGAAAGACTTATAAGGGGTGCATTTGATCCCACAAGACAGAAAGCACTGTGGCCATCGACAGGAAATTACTGTAGAGGGGGTGCCTACGACTCAAATCTCCTTGGGTGTAAAAGTATTGCAGTCCTTCCTGAGGGAATGTCAAAAGAGAGGTTTGAGTGGCTCCATAGTATCGGTGCAGAAATTTATGCAACTCCCGGTGTTGAGAGTAATGTAAAAGAAGTTTTTGATAAAACAAAGGAACTAAAGGAAAAATATCCCGAAGAAGTTGTTGTCCTTAACCAGTTTGAGGACTTTGGAAACCCTATATGGCACTATGCAGTTACAGGCCCGGCCATGGAAGAGGTATTTCTTGAGAATGCAGGTAAAGATGACAGATTTTCAGGACTATTTCTTACGCAGGGATCTGCTGGAACACTTGCAAGCGGAAACTATCTCAAGGGAAGATATCCGAAGATAAGGATTGCTGCAGGCGAAGCCCTTCAGTGTCCAACACTTCTCTACAATGGGTTTGGGGCACATAGAATTGAAGGAATTGGGGATAAACATGTTCCATGGGTAATGGATGTAAAAAATTTAGACATGGTGTCTGCAATTGACGATGAAGCAACCATGCACATTCTGAGACTATTTAATGAACCTGAAGGAAGGAGATTCCTGAAGAAGATTGCTAAGGATAGTGAACTTGTAGACAGGCTTGACGTGCTTGGTATTTCCTCTATTGCAAATATCCTTGGTGCCATAAAGATGGCAAAATACTACGAACTTACAGAGCAAGATTTTGTTTTCACTGTTGCAACGGACTCAATGGAGCTATATCAATCAAGGATTCAGGAATTAAAAGATGCATATGGTGCCTACACTGAAATTGATGCAGCAGGAGATTTCGAAAGATTTCTTATGGGTACCTCAACAGACTGGGTGCTTGAAATGTCTTACTATGATAAAAAGCGTATACATAACCTGAAATATTTTACATGGATTGAGCAACAGGGAAAGACAATCGAGGAGCTAAACGCTCAGTGGTATGATGAAACATATTGGCTCAATAGATTTGAGTCTTATAAAAATTGGGACAAACTCATCCAGCAATTTAACGAAAGAGTAGGACTTATAAAAGATTTCATTTAACGACGAATGTTAAGAATTGAGGCTTTAAAAAGCCACTAATTTCCTTGAGAATGAACAGCGATTCTTAACTTTGGAGATTGGTTGAGCATCTCTCTAAGAGTATTTTAAGGAAAACACCGCTTTCTCAAATCAATCTCAAAGTCCAACTCCATCAGTTATTATATACTGGCTAAGAGAAAATAAATGAAGGAGGGCTGAAATGAAATACAATTTTGATGAAGTTTTTGACAGAAAGAATACGAATTCTACAAAATGGGAGTTTAATGATATGCTCACTGAAGTACCTGAAGCTCTACCTATGTGGGTTGCAGATATGGACTTTCGGGTTCCAGCGGAAATCATTGATGCACTTATTAAAAGAGCCAGGCATGGAATATTTGGATATTCAACCCCTGACGAGGATTTTTACGAAGCAATCATTAATTGGATGGAGAAGCATCATGGCTGGAAGGTTGAAAAAGACTGGCTTGCTGTAACCCCCGGAGTTGTCCCTGCAATTAACTGGGTTATAAGGGCATTTACCCATCCAGGAGATAAAGTGATCCTCCAAAATCCTGTTTACTATCCCTTCTTCAGAGCAATAAAAAACAATGGGTGCGAAATTGTTCATAACCAGTTACATTTAGAAAATGGAAAATACACAATGAATTTAGAGGATTTAGAAAAAAAGTTCGATGGAAGGACAAAACTTCTCATCCTGTGTAGCCCACATAATCCTGTGGGAAGGGTCTGGACAGAAGAAGAGCTCAAAGCACTGGGAAATCTTTGCCTTGACCACAATGTCCTTGTAGTCTCCGATGAAATTCACAGTGACCTTGTTTATAAAGAATATAAGCATACCCCATTCGCATCAATCTCTGATGAATTCGCTCAACATTCAATTATCTGTACATCCCCAAGTAAAACATTTAATCTTGCCGGATTGCAGACATCTATAATTACCATTGCAAATCCAATTCTGAGAAATGAGTTTTTAAATATGCTCGAGGATAATGGAATGATGTCCCCGAATATATTCGGTATTGTCGCACTTAAGGCTTCCTATACATACGGAGCAGAATGGTTGGATGAACTTCTGAATTATTTAAAAGAAAATCTCGAGTTTCTCATAAGATTTTTAGAGGAAAGACTTCCGTCAATTAAGATAATCAAACCTCAGGGTACGTATCTTGTATGGCTCGATTTCAGGTCTTTAGGAATGACACCTCAAGAATTAAGCAATTTTTTACTCAAGAAGGCAAAGATTGCTCTTGATGATGGCTTTATATTTGGGCAGGGTGGTGAGGGATTTGAGAGGATGAATATTGCATGTCCCCGCTCAACCCTTGAAGAAGGACTCATAAGAATTGAGAAGGCGATAAAAGTAAGGAATGAATGGGATGAATAAAAGTAACCACGAAGTTTTTATACAGACATCAGGCCAATTACTTATGTTAGCCTCGGATGTTTGGTTGCAACTCTTTGGTTGTGCCCTTCGGAATCTTATTTTCGTATCACCACGAGAGAATTTCTACTGGCTTTCTTAAAAACACTAAAGATGAAGAAAGAAAAAGGAGGGAGACCATGAATAAAGAAAATGAATTTAAGGTAGACTGGGAAGCAGTTTTTGAGCCTGATGACTATCTGTATTTTTACTACGATGGGCTTGCTTACAAGCAGAACGAAAAGGAAGTGAAATTTATAGTGAGAGAGCTGAACCTTAAGGAGCCACAGAAAATCCTTGATTTAGCCTGTGGATATGGAAGGCATACAAATAAACTTGCCGCTCTGGGACATGATGTTACAGGTGTTGATATTACAAAAGGATTCCTTGAAATGGCAGGGTATGAAGCAAAAGAAATGAATACTAATTCGAGGTATATTGTACAGGATATGAGAGAGATTAATTTCCATAATGAATTCGATTGCGTTATCTCAATGTCCACTTCCTTTGGCTTCTTTAAAGACGATGAGAATTTCCTGGTGTTGGAGAATGTTTCCAGAGCCTTAAAGACCCGCCGAAATCACAGAAATTATTGAGACTACAGATACTCTTGAAAAAATTTATTAAAAGAACCAGATAGTAGTTCATCGCTTCTCTGATTCAACAACAATAGGGGAAAGCCAGGAAGAAGGATATTGATAATTATAAATTCTCATTTGATGACAGATATTGAACTTTCGTTTTCTAATGAATAAGAAAATACAAGCACAGCTATCCTGACGTTTCGAGAATAAAATAAATGAAATACCCTTTATAAAATAAGAGAAGCCTGCGAAAAGGAGGAGTAAACGCAGGCTTGTTTTTGATTTCTCACCCATATTATACCACAAATACCACAAATTGCTAATAAATTATGAAGGCCTGAAAACAAAGGATTACTCCTTATACCAAAAGGAGTGAGTCCTCTGTTTTTTGCAGAACCATCCATTAGAAAAGTTTAATAAAAAGGAAATTTATTTCTTCTTTAACCTTTCAAGATATCATCAATCCTATGCATAAGCTCTTCGTCAATCCTGTTCTTTATTTCAGAGGCAGCAAGATTCTCCTTGAGCTCGCTTACATTGCTTACTCCAAGAATAACACTGCTTACATGCGGATTTTTAAGGCACCATGCTATCCCAAGTTGTGAGAGCTTTACTTTAAGTTCATCTGCAATCTTTTGTAATCCCTTAAGCTTTGCAAAGGTTTTATCAGTGAGAATTCCTTCCTCCTCGAGGGTTTTTCTTAAATCAGGGAAAATATCCAGCCTTGAACCTGCAGGTATCCCATCGTTATATTTACCTGTAAGTACTCCAGAGGCAAGAGGGCTCCATGTTGTAAGCCCTGTTCCATACTTTTCGTAGAGAGGAATAAACTCACTTTCAACCTTTGTTCTGACAAACATATTGTATTGAGGTTGTTCAACGATTGCTTCAATACAGTTCAATTCCCTGCAAGCCATATGTGCTTTTTCAATTTGTTCCTTGCTCCATTCAGAAGTCCCCCAGTAAAGGGAAAGCCCGTTTCTTACTACAAAATCCATTGCAAGCACTGTTTCTTCAAGAGGTACCTCGGGGTCAGGTCTATGGCAATAAACTATATCTACGTAATCAATCTCAAGCCTCTTCAGGGAATTTCTAAGGCCTTCAACGATATGCTTTCTTGAAAGGCCTTTGTCATTAGGTCCTGTACCTCCCCAGAAAATTTTTGTTGAGACAACAATATCTTCTCTCCTGAATGCTTTTAATGCCTGCCCCAGAATAAACTCTGCTACGCCGTTTCCATATGCCTCAGCAGTATCAAAAAAATTAACTCCACTTTCAAAAGCTTTCATCAATGCTTCCCTTGCATCTTCAACATTAACCTGTTTACCAAACGTAAGCCACGAGCCTAAGCCTAACTCACTTACTTTCAGACCCCACTTTCCAACTTTTCTATATTCCATATTCGCCTCCTTTTTATTATACCATAAAGAAATTATAATATATCTAAAATGGAGGTGAAAGATGCCAGATGAAAATTTAGTAAATGTTGAAATGAAGTGTGCTTATGGACTTACTCTTATTGCAAGAGGCCCTTCAAACCACTGGATTGTAATGGATGCAGATGAAAAAAGCAATGGACATAATGGAGGCGCTAGACCTATGGAACTCATCCTTATGGGACTTACAGGATGTACAGGTATGGATGTTATGTCTATTCTTGATAAGATGAGAATCCACTATACAGACTTTAAGATCGAAGCAACTGGAGAAAAAGCTACGGAACACCCTAAGGTATACACCAGGATTCATCTCAAGTACAGAATATGGGGAGATGTACCTGAGGATAAGTTTAAAGAAGCAATAGAGCTTTCCAGAACAAAATACTGTTCTGTAGGAGCAATGCTTGAAAAGGCCACAGAGATTACATACGAGTATGAAATTATAAGGTAATGAGTCCTTTTGCGATAAGTATCCTGGGGATATTGCTTTCAGGTCTTGCTACAAGTATTGGAGCGATTCCTGTATTCTTCTTTGCCAGAAATACATATCCAAAATTTACAGATGCTCTACTTGGATTTTCTGCAGGTGTAATGCTTGCAGCAACATTTTTCAGCTTGCTTCTTCCTGCTCTTGATGAAGGAGGTGTCATTCTTACCATTATAGGGATATTAACTGGAAGTCTACTTATGTCTACTCTTGATAAAGTGGTGCCTCACCTTCATTTTATAAGCGGTATAGAAGGACCAACCTCCTCTCTTTCAAAAATCTGGCTTTTTATCCTGGCAATCATGTTGCATAACCTTCCCGAAGGGCTCTCAGTTGGTGTAGGTTTTGCTTCCTCTGACATAAGACTTGGCCTTACCATTGCAATTGCAATTGGCCTTCAGAATATGCCCGAAGGACTTGCAGTAGCTCTCCCATTGAGGGTAGAAGGTTATACAAAGGTTAAAGCTTTTGGAATTGCAACTCTTTCTGGTGCACTTGAGCCAATAATGGGATTTCTGGGCTATTTTCTTGTGAGGTTCTTTAAACCTCTTCTTCCTGTTGCTCTCGCAACTGCAGCAGGCGCAATGCTTTATGTGATAAGCGAGGAGATTATTCCCGAAAGCCACAGAAGTGGATTTGAAAAGGAGGCAACATTTTCTCTTATTGGAGGCTTCATTTTAATGATGGTGCTTGATTATCTTCTGGGATAAATGTTTTTAAGAATAGCATTGCTTGATTTAGATAAACTAACATTCTGTTGAAAAGCGAGAATATTACGACACTCTACTAAGTTTAGTTCCTTTTAGCAATGGCGCTGAGGGAGTCTTTGCAAGGGAGTGATATAAAATCGCTCAATTTAGGTTTCTCTAAAAGACAGAAAAAATTTTAGACGGGGTCTCAAGAATTGTACTTTCACCTCCTCAAATAAGAAGATCTTTTTTGCTTTCGTACTCGTGGTAACCTTCCTGTTTAACCTGAGAAGAGTTTGTAAATTGCATCGCTACCAAAGTAAACAGCTTCCAGTAGCACTCTTTCGTCGGCATTATAAATAATATCAGAAAAGTTAAACTCTCCGGATGGTTTCAAAGGTGTAAAGCCATAAGCCTATAAAAAATACTTGCCCTTAGCCAGGAAAAAATCTTGGTAAAAATAAGAGCAGTGTAATAAAATATGAATTTTTAGATACTCTCTTCTAACAAGCCTTTAATCTTTCTCAGCAGGATTTCGGGAAGAGCGTCTCGATTTTCCAGCTTTACTTCAACTACTTCTGATATTGCCCCGACTTTTTCAAGAAATATATTTTTTTCATTCCGCAGAACCCCTAAAACAGGAATGGAAGATTCAAGAACCTTTATAACCTGCAGTTGGAATTCGTATGCCTCCAGTTCAAGGTAACCAAGCTCATCCATAATGACTATGTCACCCTCTCTTTTCAGTGCATTCACTCCAATAGTCTCAAATGATTCTATGTAAGGCAAAACTTTTTTATCATTAAATTTCCCTATAAACCCTTCACTCCCTGAAACAATATCTCTAATCCTTATACCATCTTCTCCTTTAAAGGTAATAAAGCCACAAAATTGTTTATGAGACACCCCCTCAACCACTTTTCTTATGATAGTTGATTTTCCAACTCCTCTGTCGCCTGTCAAAAAAATATTCTTCTCTAAGCCCATCCTGACCTTTCTTTTCTAAGGAGAAATGCAAAGATTGGTGCCCCGATAAGTGCAGTAAGGATACCAATCGGAAGCTCTGAAGTTGTGATTGTCCTCGAAAGGTTATCAATAATAAGAAGGTATCCACTTCCTAAAAATAAAGAGGCAGGAATAAGCTTTCTGTGGTCGGAGCCGAAAAGCATCCTCGCAATATGAGGGACAACAAGGCCAACCCATCCAATAATACCCGAGATAGAAACACTTGATGCGGTAATGAGGGTTGTTAGAAAAATCACTGAAAGCCTTAGCCTTACTGGATTTTCCCCGAGAGTTTTTGCTTCATTATCCCCCATTGCAAGTATATTAAGTTTCCAACGAAGAAGGATAAGAACCAGAGACCCCACAATAATAATCGGTGCAGAAATTGCGAGTGCTCTATATGATACTGAAGCAAATGACCCCATGAGCCAGAATACAATAGAGGGAAGTTTTGTATAAGGGTCTGCAACAAACTTTATAAAAGAGATGAAAGAAGAAAAAAGGCTCCCTACTATGAATCCTGAAAGAACAAGAGTGATAGTGCTTTTATTTCTTCTGGAACTGCCAATCCAGAGTGTTAAAATCATTGAAAGAAGGCCCATCAAAAACGATGTAACCTGCACGGTAATGAAATTTCCCCCAAGCAGTATTGCAATGGCTGCACCAAAACCCGCACCTGAGGAAACGCCAAGGATATATGGCTCAACAAGAGGATTATAAAATATTCCCTGAAATGATGCACCCCCGATAGATAAAGCTCCACCTACAAGCATAGCTGAAATTATACGGGGAAGTCTTGCCTGAAATATAACAACATCAAATGTTTCGTCCCATACCCTCTCAATGGGAAAGATTCTCGAGAAAAGCACTTTTATAGAATCAGAAAAGGATATGGGGTATTGCCCTATAGTAAATGAAAAAAAGAAAACCAAAATATAAACAACAATGAGAAATACAATTATTAAGTAGCTTTTCTTCATAAATTCTGTGGAGGGAGAAGAAAACACCTTCCGTTTGAGTTTACAATTTCTACATCAAAATCATAAAGCCTTTTCATACTCTGAGGTGTAATAACCTCAGAAGGTCTTCCACTATCTATAATCTTACCCTTTTCCATAAGGAATACTCTATCGGAGTATAGCATGGCAAGATTTGGATCATGCATAACCATTAAAATTGAAATGTCTTTTTCTAAAGCAATTCTTCTCACAATGGAGAGCACCTTTAGCTGATTTTTGAAATCAAGATGCGCCGTGGGTTCATCAAAAAGAATCACCTTTGGTTCTTGTGCAAGTGCTCTTGCAATCAGAGTAAGCTGGAGCTCTCCTCCGCTTAACTCAGTATAATACCGCTCCTTAAGTTCATAAATGCCTACTTCCTGGAGCGCTTTCTCTGCAATCTCGTAATCTCTCTTTGAGGGCGTCCCATACCCCGTTAAATATGGATTCCTTCCCATTATTACCACTTCAAGCGTTGTAAATGGAAATATAGGTCTATGTATCTGAGGGACAGATGCAATGATCTTTCCCCTCTCTCTATCACTTATATTATGGAGCTCTTTTCCTTCAATGTATATGTTACCTGAAAAAGGGGAGAGTGTCCCCTCGATACACCTTAATAATGTTGTTTTCCCTGCTCCGTTAGGACCAAGGATAGACACAATCTCCCCTCTATATACAGAAAGTTTCACACCACTAATAACGGTAGTTCCATTATAACCCGACTCAAGCCCTTCTACAATAAGCGAAATTGATTCTTTCATATCATGAATCAAGCAGTTTCTTCAAATCCTCCTGTGGGATCTTAAAACTATAAACCTCAAGATAAAATTCTTTTATTTCTTTTTCCATATCAAATGCTACTTCCTGAGGATAAATCTTGTTTGCAATCCACATTGTGCCCAGGAAGGATTCAGGCACAGGAGTATCCCACGAGACAATATATGTTGGCATCTTATAAACCTTCTTATCCTTTACGGCTTTTAATGTAGCAAGAGAAGGGTTTGAAAGTATATCTTCTACAGATTCGGGGGTATATGGTGTAAGAATGATAACATCAGGATTCCATAAAAGTAATTGCTCCAGAGATACATCGACTTTTCCTCCACTTGTACCAGCAGAAACGCTAACGCCACCTGCATTTTCAACCATAAATGTCTGGAAGAAACCCTTTCCAAATGTACGGAAAAACTCCGAGCCTGCAATATAAACCTTTGGCCTGTTTTCAGAAGCTATACTCGATGTTTTCTCTTCTATATAAGAGAGCTTACTCCTTAAATATGAATTTACTTCTTCAGCCTTTTCACTCTTTCCAAGAAGCGCTCCTAAAATGGAAATACACTTCATGATGTTTTCTGGACTTTCCTTATCAAAAAGATAAACAGGAATTCCCACTTCTTTAATCTTTTCAATCATTTTACCATCACTTGAGACAACAAGATCGGGTCTTACAGAAAGCAGATATTCTACATTCGCACTATCAGCCGAGCCTGGATCCTTTATCTGAGAAGCCCTGGGATAGATTTTAACGAGAGCTGGCCCCTTTATGGCAGGTCCAAGTCTTGCTGATACAAAAAGGTCCTGAGCTTCAATTGCAAATACAAATTGCGCAATCATTGAATCAAGTGAAACTAACCTGTAAACCTTCTTTGGTAGGGTAACGCTATTTCCAAGCATATCCTCTGTTTTTACAAGCTGTTTATCAAGTACAATGTGTATCTCCTTTGTTGTTTCATTGTAATCGACTATGCCACCGAGGCTCTCCGCAACAAATCTCAAAGGAATCATTGTCCTTGAGTTCAGTATCACAGGCTTTACAGAATGATTTTCATCAATCCACACCTCACGTCCATTTACAACTGCCATAGGATTTCCAATCACAAGTTCTACTTTTGAATCGTTTAATTCAATAGACACCTTTCGAGATATATCATCCCATCCAACTGTTCCACCAGCTGCCTCAATAATACTTCTTATAGGAACAACAGTTCTTCCCCATTCCTTTATGATTACAGGAGAGGTACCACGCCCGGGATCAATAGGCATATTGATGCCATCAACATTCATATTAGGAAAGTTGGGAATAAGCTCTAATTCTACCACAGGTTTGTAAGATACACTCTTCGCCTCAGGTAAAAAATAAACCTGAGAAAGCACCATAGCAACAAGAATCGTTGCTATTAAAAGTTTTTTCTTCATTCTGACCTCCTTTGCAAATTGGCAGGCACAGCAGTTTCCCGCCATACCCTATCGGTTCCACCACCATAGCACTTGCCACAGGTGGTAAAACTCGGATGAAATATTATACACAAAAGCAAACTTTTGTGAAAGACATTGTAGGAAAATTCTTTAAATTAAGACTAAAATAGTAAATGTGAGATCTCACATTAACTCAAGGTATGTATCCTTCCCTCCCCGTATTAATAGAATTTGGGGGTTCTGTTATAAAATCTTCAATAAATTATTAAAATATGAAAAGGAGAAAAAAATGAAATACCCTCATGCAAAGTTTAAGAAGCTTTTAGTTTTATCCATTTTAGCGGTATGTTTAATTCTAACTTTCTTTCCACAAAATACATATGCAAAGGATTACTACTTCCCCAAGGTAAGGGTTAATATCTATATAAATAAAGATGGAAGCTTTGACATTACTGAAGAAAGGACTTTCAGATTTTCGGGTGAATTCCATTGGGCTACCTACACAATAGAGAAAGTTGGATTTAAAGAAATCACAAATTTTTCAATAGCAGATGAAAGCGGACCTTATACTTTTATCCAAGCAGAAACAGAAACACCCGGTACATTTACATTCGAGGACAGAGGGTCTCAGTACTATTCAAAATTTTTCTATAACGTAGCAGATACAGAAAAGACGTTTACGATAAGCTATACTGTTCTGGGAGGTATTCCAACATATATAGACACTTCAGATTTTTACTGGAAGCTTGTAGGTAGCGGCTGGGATAAAAAGACAGAGCTGCTGGAGGGTTTTGTTTACCTCCCCGAGAAGGTTTTGGAAGATTCAATAAAAGTCTTCGGGCACGGGCCTTTGAATGGAACAGTTTCAAGAATTGATGGACAGGGCGCATACTACAGGATTGAAAACCTTGAACCTAACACATTTGTCGAAGCACGTATTCTTTTCCCCTCTGAAATTCTCGATGTTGTTCCCTTACCTGAGAAAAAACTCGATGAGATTATGAATGAAGAACTCCATCTTGCAGAAGAGGCAGATAATGTAAGGCAAAGAGCAAGAATTAATCTTTTCATTCTTATCCTTATACCGATTCTCCTGTTCGCTTTCTGGCTTTATATATTTACAAAGTATGGAAGAGAATACAAGCCAACAAGAGATATTATCTATACGAGAGACATTCCTGAGGACCTTTCCCCTGCAATAGTAGGATACCTTTTAAGATTTAAAAAGATTACTCCTAATGACTTTACTGCAACGATGATGGACCTTATAAGAAAAGGTTTTGTTGCGATTGAAACCAGGAAAGAAGAAAAGGGTCTTGTATTTAAAAGAGAAGTCCCTGTTACATACCTCACAAAGCTTGATAAGGACCCTCAAACACTCCTTCCCCAAGAAACGATTGTTTATGACTTTCTATTTACTTCCCTTACCTATGAAAGCCTTTCAGGTCTATTTAGGGTACCAAAGAAAAGAGAAAGTTTTATGAAACCGCTTTCAGAAAAGGATGGGGTCTTACCAGGGATTGCAGGCAAAGAAGAAATAACAGTTTCAACTGATGACATAAGCACATTTATCAAGAAAAACCCAAAGGAGTTCAGGGCAATATATGAAGCATTTACAGAGGCAGCCAAAGAAGAGGCAGAGAAGAAGAATTATTTTGAAAAAAGTGGACAGGGACTTAAAATTCTATTTACAATTATTACGTTTGCCCTCCCTTTTATTGGCTTTTTTTTGGGTGCCGCAACAAATCTCTTTTTTATTATTCCTGTATACTTCATCCTACCATTCCTTTTCTTTATATTACTTATCCCTCTTGGAAGAAGGTCCAGGGAAGGGGCTGAGGCATACGCACTATGGAATGGGCTGAAGAGATTTCTGCTTCACTTCTCCAACTTTAAATCAGCAATACCTACATCAATTGCAATATGGGAGCAGTACCTTGTTTATGCGGTAACATTTGGTATCAGTGAACAGGTAATCAAGGAGATGCAGATAATACTTCCAGCAATCCCTGAGGAGGAACTCAAAAGCAGTCATTTCTTTGCATATACTGCTTTAAGTTCAAGCCTACCGAATATAAACGCGGCTGTTGCATTTGGAAATATTGTAAACACAATGGTATCCTCCTTTAATGCCATATCAAGTGCCGCCTCTTCAAGCGGAGGAGGCGGGGGATTCTCCGGTGGTGGAGGAGGAGGCGGTGGTGGTGGAGGTGGTTCTGGCGGAGGAGCAGGATAAAAAAACTTCTCTGTTACTTCTCAACCTACTATAACTCTCTCTCAAAAAAACTCAGTTGTATTTTAGTATGCTCTGCAACTTACCTTAAGAGAAAAAACATAGAATTTCATTGCAAATTTGAAATTAACATCCTATAATAAAATGAGGTTCGTTATGAAGAACATTGCCATTATTGATGATGACAGAGATATTGTTGACCTGGCTGCCTTTTATATCGAAAAGGAAGGATTTATAGTAAGGAAATACTACTCAGGTGATACCTTCCTGAACGCTTTGAATACTTATAGATTTGATTGTATTGTTCTTGATATCATGCTTCCTCGTATTGATGGAATTTCAATTCTAAAGTTTTTAAAAGCTAATGAAAGGACAAGGAATATTCCTGTCTTGCTTTTGACTGCAAAGGGGAGCGAAGGGGAAGTTATTCAGGGCATAGAAAGCGGGGCAGACGACTACATAACAAAACCATTCAGCCCAAAAGTGCTTGCGGCAAAAGTAAAGGCGTTCACAAGGGAGAGGGATGTAAAAGCAGTAATTGAAAAGGGAAACATAAAAATAGATTTTGAAAAATACGAGGTATCCTGTAGCGGAAAGAACGTAAAACTGACAATTACAGAGTTCAAACTCCTAAGGGCTCTTTTGGAGAGTCCTGAAAAAGTATTTGGAAGAGACGAACTGCTTGAAATTGCCTGGGGAGACATAACTTCTCCTCTCGATAGAGCGGTGGACGTGCACATAAGGCACATTAGAGAGAAACTCGGGGAGTGCGAGAAGCATATAAAGACGGTAAGGGGGGTCGGATACAAATTTTCGGAAGAATTAGATTAAATATCATTATTTCTCTTATTTTATACTTTGTCTCTGCAGGGCTATTTTTAGCTAATGCTTATGTGGGAGGCGGGATTGTATTTTCACTTTCAACGCTCATCCTTATCTTAACCCTACATTTTATCCTTTCCGAAATGAAAAGAATTGAGAGTATTTTAAGAGATACTTTAGAAAAGGATTTTTCAGCAAGGTATACAATCATAGGCACCAGCGAGTTTAACAAGTTGGGAAAAGCAATAAATGATTTAATAGAATTCGTGGGAAAACTCAGCGAGATAAGGAAGTTAAGAGAAAGAGAGTTTAGTATAATTTTTAATGCAATTGAAACACCAATTTTTATTATAGATAATGATGGAAGGCTTGTTATTTCGAACAATGCTTCGAAACTCCTTATGAGGCCAATCTCTGAAGGAATCCCAAGATTTTACTATGAAATACTGAAAAACGATGCTCTCATAAGCTTTGTTAAGGAGGCACTTACTACCCCTCAAAATTTAAACAGATTGATTAATGTTGATGAATATTCCTTTGAGTGTTTTTCGTTTCCTTTTACTTCAAGAGATGAACAATATGTGATATTTATGCTTCATGACGTGACAGAGAGCGAAAAGGTTAAAAATTTAGAAAAAGAATTTATATCGAGCGTTTCTCACGAATTAAAGACCCCTGTTTCTGTTTTGAAGGGAGCTGTGGAGATACTCGAGGAAGAAAATCTTATAAAGAAAAATGGAGAGAAGTTCTTTAAATCGATAAAAGAAAGCACTTCGAGAATGGAGACCCTTGCATCTAAGCTCCTTATTCTAACAGAGATCAACGCCTGGACAAAGCCCCTGGAAGAAGAAGTAGATGTATCCGAGGTTTCAAGGCGCATATGTAAAAGGTACGAAGAAGCAATCGAAGAAAAAGGACTTGACTTAAAGAGGAATATAAAGGATGGAGTCTTCATAAAGGGAGATATATTCCTCATTGAAGAACTTGTTGCTAATCTTGTGGACAATGCATTAAGGTATACAGATAAAGGATTTATTGAGGTAAGTGTCTTTCTAAAAGAGTTTGCAACGCTTATTGTTTATGATACAGGGATTGGTATTGAGGAAAAGCATTTGAGTCAACTTTTTGAGCCATTCTTCAGGGAAGAAAATTCGAGAGACAGGGCACGGGGTGGAAGCGGGCTTGGCCTTGCTATCTCAAAGAGGATTACAACACTCCATAAGGGAAAGATCTGTGTCGAAAGTAGAGTTGGCTCATTCACAAAGGTTACTGTGCAATTTCCTCCTCTGTTAAGAAAAATTAACAATAATTTAAAAATTCCTTAAAATATTTCTGACAATTCCTCTTTATAATGAAGTTGAAAGGTAAGGAGGTTAGAAATGAAAAAAGTTTTAATGATTTTGGCTGTGTCTCTCATCGCAGTTTTTATCCTAACTGGTTGTACAAGAGAGCAGCCCGAGAATATTGAAATTACGATGAATGGCTCTACAACAGTTTTCCCTATCGCACAGAGAGCAGCGGAAGTGTATATGGACGCACATCTAAATGTGACAATTTCTGTCGAAGGAACAGGGTCAGGCAATGGTATTGCTGCACTGATTGACAAAACAACTGACATAGCGAATTCTTCACGAGAGATAAAGGCAGAGGAAGTTGATAAGGCAAAGGCAAATGGTGTAAATCCATATGAAACACCTATTGCACTTGATGCACTGAGCATTGTAATTCATCCTTCAAATCCTGTAAATAACCTTACACAAGATCAGGTAAAGAAGATCTATACAGGCGAGATTACTAACTGGAAGGATGTTGGAGGGCCTGATCTTTACATTGTTGTAGTATCCAGGGATTCATCCAGTGGTACATATGAAGCGTTTATTGAGTTAGCCCTTGGCAAGGATACAAAGATTACGGATAAGGCACTTTCCCAGGCTTCCAACCAGGTCGTGAAAAATACAGTTGCAACCACAGAGGGAGCAATTGGCTATATTGGGCTTGGATATGTTGATGAAAGCGTAAAGGCAATATCATTTGAAGGAGTGACACCAAATAAAGAGAACGCCCTAAACAAAACATATCCTCTGTCAAGATATCTCTATATGTACACAAACGGCGAGCCTACTGGTGCTGTGAAAGAATTTATTGACTTCGTATTAGGTGAAGAGGGGCAGATAATTGCGGAAGAAGTAGGGTTTATTCGTATAAAATAGACATATGAAAAAAAAGAGGGCTATCATTGAATACTTTCTACCTGTATTTGCATACATTGCTCTGATAGCTCTTCTTGGAATTATTATAACTATATTCACAGAAGCTCTACCTCTTTTTAAAACCATTCCCTTCCTGGAGTTTCTAACCGGAAGGGAATGGCGGCCGACTTATAATCCTCCCATCTTTGGCGCTTTTCCACTTATAGTTGCTTCCCTGTTTGTAACCATTTTTTCGATGATTATTGCAGTCCCCATAGGAGTTGCTACCTCAATTTACCTCTCAAAATTATCTGGAGGGTTTATAAGGGAATTTCTAAAGCCTATTGTAGAACTTCTTTCAAGTATACCATCTGTTGTTTACGGTTTCTTTGGTGTCGTTTTTCTTTCCCCTCTTATTAAGGATCTTTTCAATCTTCCCTTCGGTTTAAACGGATTCAATGCAAGTATTATACTTGCATTTATGGCTATTCCTACTATTACAAGTATCGCAGAGGATGCAATTTCCTCTGTTCCAGTTGATCTTGAACAGGCATCCTATGGACTTGGTGCTTCAAGATTGGAAACCATATTTCACATCGTAATACCTGCAGCACTTCCTGGTATATTTACTGCTATATCCCTGGGTTTTGGAAGGGCCATAGGAGAAACTATGGCTGTCCTTATGGTTGCAGGTGGAGCTATTGCTATCCCCACTTCTTTATTTGACCCGATGAGACCTTTACCTGCTGCAATTGCAGCAGAGATGGCTGAGGCCCCCGTTGGCGGTTTACATTACAGAGCACTATTTTCGCTTGCAATTCTTCTTCTTGTCTTTATTCTATTTTTCAATCTTATAGCTGAATATTTTAGAAACAAGTTCACCTTCAAAGGTAGCTAAATGGAAAAAGTTGTAAAAGAAAGAATTGTGTTTACTATAATAAGGATCCTCTCCTTCTCATCCGTTGTTTTTCTTATGGTAATCCTTGGGTACATATTTTATAAAGGCTTCGGGGTCATAAACTGGGAGTTTCTGACACAACCTCCAAAGAACAGCTTTACAGAAGGAGGTATATTGCCTTCCATTGTTGGAACTGTTTATCTCATTATTGCAACAGTTATACTTTCAGTCCCGGTAGGAATCCTTGCGGGTATTTATATTGCTGAATATGCAAGGGAGAATCGGGCAACCCGAGCCTTAAGGATTGCCATAAATGTCCTTGCAGGAGTTCCCTCCATTATTTTTGGCCTTTTCGGGCTTGCAATATTTGTAAAGAGAATGCATTTTGGCGTTTCAATCCTTTCGGGAGGGCTCACCCTTGGAATCCTGGTTCTTCCTACAATCATTCAATCAACAGTCGAGGCATTAAAAAGTGTCCCAGAGAGTTTCAGAGAGGCATCTTATGGTGTAGGTGCAACAAAATGGCAAACAGTTGGAAACATCGTATTTAAGACGGCAATACCGGGGATCCTTACAGGAGTAATTATAAGCATTGGAAGAGCAGCAGGAGAGGCTGCACCAATCCTATTTACTGCAGCAACCTTCTACACAAGAGGGTTGCCTGACAGCATTTTCGATAAGGTTATGGCACTTCCGTATATCATCTACGGCCTTATTACCGAAGGCACATTTCCAGAAAAACAGGTTCCCATTGCCTATGGAGCAAGCGTTGTTTTACTTATAATAGTTATATTATTCAGTCTCTCAGGTATTATAATAAGGATGAGGTTCAGGAGCAAAAAGAGATGGTAAAAATTATTATTAAAGATATAAAAGTTTGGTTTGGAAAGACGCAGGCCCTTAAAGATATTTCTCTCGAGATACCTGAAAAAAATGTAACATCCATCATCGGTCCTTCCGGATGTGGTAAATCCACCCTTTTAAGGTGCATAAACAGAATGAATGATCTGATACCAGAAGCAAAGGTAGAAGGGGAGATTTTCATTGATGGAAAAAATATATACGACCCTGATGTTAATGTATTCGAGCTGAGAAAAATGGTAGGAATGGTATTTCAGAAGCCAAATCCATTTCCCAAATCCATCTATGAAAACATTGCATATGGACTAAGGATTCATGGTACTAAGGATAAGAAAACCATAAGTGAGACGGTTGAAAAGGCATTGAGAGATGCAAACCTCTGGGATGAAGTAAAGGATAAGCTCTTTGAGAGTGCCTTTTCACTTTCGGGTGGGCAACAGCAGAGATTGTGCATCGCAAGAGCCATTGCAATCAAGCCTGAGGTAATTCTAATGGATGAACCCGCCTCTGCCCTTGACCCTATTGCAACTACCCATCTTGAGAGACTTATAGCAAAATTACAACAGGACTACACAATCATTATTGTCACTCACAACATCCAGCAAGCCGCAAGAATTTCTGCATATACTGCATTCTTATACCTTGGGGAACTTATTGAGTTTGACCATACTGAGAAGATCTTTACAATGCCAAAGAATAAGAGAACAGAGGAATATATCAGCGGAAGGTTCAGTTAATAAATGAGTATAGTTATTGTAAAATCAATTATTTGAGAGGTGATAAATGTTAGAAGATAACATGTTAGTGATACGCGAAAAGATGATAAAAATGGCAAATATTGCTGAAGATATGGTAAGGTTTTCCATTAAATCCCTCACAGAAAAGAAAGAAGAATATGCAAAGAAAGTACTGGATGAACTTGAACCACAGGTAAACAATCTTGAAATAGAAATTGATGAAGAAACAATTAATGTCCTTGCCCTATATCATCCTGAGGCACGAGATCTGAGAACTGTTTCTATGATTGTAAAGATGGTGAAGGACATCGAAAGGGTTGGGGACCATTCGGTAAACATTGCAGAGTTTGCTCTTCAACTCATTCCTCAACCTGACGTAAAGCCGTATATTGATATTCCCAGAATGGCTGATATTTCCACAAAAATGCTTGACGATGCAATTACCGCATTTATCTCAGAGGATGTAGAACTTGCAAAAGACCTCATTAAAAGAGACGACCTCGTTGATTCTCTTAATGAACAAATTATAAGAGAACTAATTACATTTATGTTGAGTGATCCAGCTACAATAAACAGATCTGTGCTTATTATAAGGGTATCAGAAAATCTTGAAAGGATAGCAGATCAAGCAACAAACATTGGAGAGTACGTAATTTATATCGTTCAAAGCAAGGTTATAAAACACCATCACGAAGAGCCCTAATACTATTTAACTGTAAGAGGTATAAAGCCCATTGTTGCAAGAGTAATGATAATACCAGCAAAAATGACACCGAGCGAAATTGCAAGGAATGCTTTTCCCTTTTCTATACCAAGTATCTCCGCAGCGAAGGAACCAGTGTAAGCGCCTGTACCGGGGAGAGGTATTGCAACGAAAACAAGCAATCCCCAGAATCCATATTTATCAATTGAAGGTTTAGCTCTCTTCCGAAGGTTGGCGAGGTATTTATTCAGAAAAATATCAAGAGGCTTTACTCTTTTTGCAACAAGAAGAAGTAGGTCCCATATTGCAAAAACAAAAAGTGTTATCAGGATATTTGCAATCGTAATCGTAACAAAAGTAGTAAAAACTGGAAGTTTGTAATAAAGTATTCCAAGGGGAATTGCCCCTCTGAGTTCCACAGCAGGAAGAAAGGTGACGAAGAATAGGTACAGCCAGATTTTAAAATGGGAACTCTCCTTTGGGATGCCATCCTGTGGAGCACAACCCTGAAGTCCAACAACTAATAATAAAAATATCACAGAAAGAATAATAAATATCGTCTTCATATTTATTCAAAGGTATTTTTAGGCAGGGACTCTTACCTATCTATTTTTACTGTTTTGTTACATCTCCTATTGACCTGTCAAGTACATCAAGCCCTTCATTTAATTCCTCATCAGTTATCACAAGAGGGATGAGTAATCTAATAATATTCTTATGAAGGCCAGCTCCTGCAAGCAATACTCCATTTTTCAATGCATCCTGAATAACCTTCCCACAAGTTTCGGGATCCGGTTCCCATCTATCTCCATCCTTTATGAATTCAAGGGCGCACATTGCTCCTAATCCTCTTATTTCTTTAATTACAGGATACTTTTTCTGCATATCATCAAATCTCTTTTTAATAATCTTTCCAATGTATGTTGCTTTTTCAAGCAGATGCTCCTCCTCAATTATATTAATTACCTCTATACCAGCTCGACATGCAACAGGGTTGCCTCCAAAAGTGCTACCTAAAGAGCCCTTTGGAAGTGCATCAAAGAATTTCTTATTGCCCACAACTGCAGAGAGGGGCAATCCTGCTGCTATTGATTTGCCGAGTGCAATAAGGTCAGGGGCAATACCCCAATTCTCAATTGCGAAAAACTTTCCTGTTCTTCCATACCCACTCTGAACTTCGTCTGCAACAAAGAGTATGCCATACTTCTCTGTAATGTTCCTTATTTCTTCAAGAAATCCCTGTGGTGGTAGGTTAAAGCCACCCTCTCCCTGAATGGGTTCAATGACAATCGCAGCCACATCTTCTGGATATACTGAATCAAGTAGTAGTCTCTCAAAATCACGCGGAGTAAACTTATTTCTGTGTGGATTTGGGTACGGAAGCCTGTAAATATCTGATGCAAATGGCCCAAATGCATATTTATAAGGTATTGCCCTATGCGTCATTGTCATTGTAAGAAGCGTTCTTCCATGAAACGCTCTGTCAAAAACGACAATCCCTTTTCTCCGTGTATAACCCCGTGCAATCTTCACCGCATTTTCAACAGCTTCTGCTCCACTATTGAAGAATGCGACACTCTTTTTAAAGTCTCCTGGTGCTCTTTCTGCAATCATCTGTGCAAGCTTCACGTAGGGTTCATATGGAATAGAGGTAAAATCTGTATGGATATAATGCTCTGACTGCTCTTTTATTGCATCAACAACTCTCTTCGGAGAATAACCAACAATGAGACACCCCCATCCACCGGTAAAATCGAGAAATCTGTTTCCGTCGTAATCCTCTACTACTGCTCCTTTACCATCTTTAATATAGAAAGGAGCCAGGGATTCAAGCGTTGAAGCTACATAATTTTCTCGTACCTTCGCTATTTCGAGACTCTTTGGTCCCGGAACCGATGTCTTGATCAATATACTGCCCATAACACACCTCTCTTTCTCTACAAACTATGATAACAAAATATAAATTAAAATCCAAACTTTATATAATTTTTTCGTTTTTTGATAGAATAAATGAAGGAGGTTTAAATGCCTTTGAGACATATCGAAGATTTCTGCAGCTTTGTTAGGGGAAAAGATAAAATAGTGGCTGTTGCACTCGGAGAAGACCATCACATACTTGAAGCCCTTGAAAGAGGTTCGTCTCAGGACCTATTTAATGTAATAAACTTTGCAAGAAGAGACAGAGTTAATGATATAAGTGATAAGTATAATATTGATACCTCTCGATTTAAAATTATAGAGGCTTCAAGTGAAGAAGATGCTGTTGCGCTTGCAGTAAAAGCAGTAAGGGACGGAAAAGCTGACGTGCTTGTAAAGGGAAGCTGCAGCTCTGCAGAGTACCTCAGAGGGATCCTTAATAAAACATCTGGCCTTGTACCCGAAGGGAATCTCCTCTCTCATGCAATTGTTCTTGATATACCTAAATATCATAAACTTCTCATTGCTTCAGACGTTGCCGTGATTCCTTTCCCCACACTCGATGAAAAAATTTGTGAGATCAAGTATTGTGTTGCTATAGCAAATCAACTCGGTGTTCCCATCCCCAGAGTCTCTATTGTGGCTGCTTGTGAAAAGGCATCTTCGCTTACAAAGGCAATGGTTGATGGAGCAATCCTTTCTAAGATGAACGAAAGAGGACAAATCAGAGATTGTATTATAGATGGGCCTCTATCTCTGGGCTGTTCTATATCAAAAGATTCAAGAGTGACAGAAAGAGTGGGGTATACTATTACAGGAGATGCAGACATCCTGATTTTTCCTGATATTGAAACAGGTAATACTGTAGTTAAGACATTAAAACACCTTTGCAACACAATTAGTTGTGGGGTACTTGCTGGAACAATTGCTCCCTGTGTGCTCACATCAAGGGGAGATTCCACTGAAACGAAACTTTATTCAATAGTTTTTGGAGTTCTACTTTCCTTGCAGGAGGCTTTATGAGAATACTTGTTATAAACCCAGGTTCTACCTCAACAAAGATTTCAATCTTTGAGGATGAAGAAGAGGTATTTTCAAGAAACATAACACATACAAAGGAAGAAATGGCTCCTTTTGAAAAGATTTCTGACCAGCTTGAATTTAGAAAAGAAGTTTTGCTTAAAACTCTTAAGGAAGCAGGTTTTAGTATAAGTAATTTTGATGCAATTGGTGCAAGAGGTGGCAATACACACCCACTGGAATCCGGTACATATATTGTAAATGAGGAAATGGTAGAGGATCTTTTAAGCTTGAGATTCGGAGCTCACGCCTCAAACCTGGGTGCACCGCTTGCATATGAACTTGCAAAAGGGCTAAACATACCTGCCTATACAGTTGACCCTGTTATCGTTGATGAAATGGAACCCATTGCAAAGATATGCGGAATAAAAGGAATAGAGAGAGAGGCAAAGGATCATCCGCTCAATCAAAAGGCAGCGGCAAGAGAGGCTGCAAAATCACTGGGTAAAAAGTACGAGGAATGTAATTTTATAGTTTCCCATCTCGGAGGAGGGATATCTGTTTCAGCTCATAGAAGAGGAAAAATGATCGACGAAAATAATTGTCTTAATGGTGATGGGCCCTTTTCTCCCGAGAGAAGCGGGGACATTCCAAACATTGCTCTTGTCAATATGTGCTTTTCAGGAAAGTATACAAAGGAGGAAATTCTGAAATTACTTTCAGGTTGTGGAGGCCTTGTATCCCACCTTGGTACAAACTCACTTATTGAAGTAGAAAAGAAGATTGATGAAGGAAATGAATATGCAAAACTTATCTATAATGCAATGATTTATCAGATTGCAAAGGAAATCGGAAAGCAGGCAGCAGTACTCAAAGGGGATGTGAATGCAATTGTACTTACGGGTGGTCTTGCATATTCAAAAAGGCTTGTTGAAGGGATTAAAGGATATGTTTCATTCATTGCCCCCATCCTTGTTTTCCCAGGAGAACACGAAATGGAAGCTATTGCAAAGGGTATATTAAGAGTTTATAGAGGGGAGGAGATGGCAAAGGAGTACAGATGACAAATAGAGGGATTTCTGAATTCTTCTGAAAGAGGTGAAAATTTAGATTTACGTCCCTGCCTATATAAATCAATTCTATCATGAGGAAAATACTTTTCCCTCTTAAAGATTCTTCAAACCAATAAATGTAACAGGAAATGCCCTTACTGTGTGAATAGAAGGTCAAGAAATTCTATAAGAGCTTCTCCCAAGCCCGAGGAACTTGCCACTCTATCTATTAAGATGCAAAGCCATCATTATAACCTTTCCCACTCTTTAAGAGCAAACCACTTCTACAAGGCTGATTTCCTCATGAGGCTTTATAGACTCGCATTCATAAAATTCCTTTTGAGGAGAATGACAATCTTTCCATGGATTTAGACCCTAACGAAGTGTAGGCTTAAAGGCAACATTTGAGAAACTTATAAGAGTACCGGGACCTGATTCAAAATCCTAAATGAAGGATTGAACCCTCCCTCAGGAGATTATCTTAAATGACGAGAAAATGAGAAAAGATATGCTAAATCTAATAAAATAGGGAGAAATTCTTTTCTTTATCCAAACTTTGCTTTATAATTAAATATGGAGATAAAAGATTTTTGCCTTCTCATCATTGATATGCAGTACGCATTTCTGGATAAATCTTCCCCTCTTTTTGTTGATGATGGGCCTTCCATTGTAGAAAATATAGAAAAAATACTTCAATTTTTCAGGAGCAAAGATTTTCCACGGATTTTCATTAAAAGAGTACACAGATTGAATGGTGTTGATATTGAAAGAGAAAGGATAGATCTCCTCAAGGAAAATAATCTACTTGTCGAAGGCTCAAAAAGTATCGAAATAATTGAAGAATTAAAACCTCTATCCAACGAAATTGTAGTTATCAAAAAAAGGTATTCATCTTTTTTCCACACAGAACTTGACCTTATATTGAGAAGAATGAATGTCAGAACTCTTATACTCACGGGTGTGCAAACCCCGAATTGCATAAGAGCAACTGCAATTGATGCAATCTCCCTTGATTATGAGTGTATAGTTGTTGAGGATGGGACTGCCTCGAAGAGTTCTGAAATTCAAAGAGCAAATCTCACCGATATGGGAAGTATGGGCATAAGGATAACCGACACCAATAATTTAATCAGCCTTTTATCAGAATAGATTTGCTTCCTCTCCTTTATATGTTCCTTTTCTCTTTCTAAGCTTAATTTTTGGAGATGACAAATTAAGAAAAACACAAGTTTTATACAAATAATGATACCAAAACCTGCTCTTCCCTCAATAAATACAGAAGAAAGTTAGAGGATAATAAACAGGACATTATTTATCAATTCTTTGCCAGTGTATATTCTTAAACCTATTTGCTATCCCCTGGGTTTTCCTTTCCAATAACTTCGCTTAACATCCTTCCCCCTGTTCCTATATTGTCGGGGTCATTTTCCCTCAAGAGAACCGAAAAGGCCTCCTCTTTAATATTAAGAATCTCACTTGCCAGTTTTGTAATTTCCTTTATCAGGGCCTTCTTCTGGTCTTTACTCATCCTTCCTGCATCTATCGTTATAAAAGGCATATCCACCTCCTTTCTTATATTTTTAAAATTTTCTTCTAAGGAGTTTGTGAGGAATGAAATGAAAGTATATCTCAATATTGCGAATGGATAGCATCATAAAATTCAATGCTTATTTCCTTCAAAACGCTTGCAGGAACAAGAAGTGTCACCTTAATCATTGGTACTACTCTTAATGGAGTGGGTTTGAAATCCTACCTTGCAAGGATATTACAGGAGTATTGTTTTGAAACAGGGGTCTAAAACCCAGACCATTTCATTTGCAAAGACAATGTTTAAATCTTCTTTCATTCTTGCCTCCTCACCAATATTATAACTTGTTATAAAATTTCCGAATAACATCTCTCTTTAACGGATCCAGGAAGAAGTTTATAGAAATTTTTTAAATTGTTTGTGCATTTCTTTCGATTCGCCTTTTTTTCTCAAATAATCGTAAAGAATTCAGAAGGAAAAGTAAATAAATCTCCTCTTAAAAGCTTTTTAAAGAATCTATTATTCCTTCAACTTCTCTCTAAAATCCTTGCTTGAAATAGCATATAAGACAAATTTTATTGTTCACCAAAAATAACTATTTTTCCTCAATACTGCATTCTATCCTGATACGTTAAGAAAGCTCTTCAAGTATACCTATGAGTGTCTTTTAGAACTGGCTTCGTTATTTTTATATTGCTTTAACTGCCTAACTCCTTTACCGCTAATCTCATAATATCGTGCTCCTGCACATGGAATACAGAGCTTTTTACCTTCTTTTTCAACAATTCTTGTTACAATAACACTCTCCCCGCACGTTTCACATATGACACTTTCATGTATTGGGGCGAATTCTGGGACCTTCTCTTGCACTTTTCTGATGGTAAATAGTTCCTCGGGGTTTTTCTTTAAGAGATCGAAGGCTACCTCTCTGAGCCACTTCATGAGTCTCTTTTTATCATCTTCGGTACCTCCTCTTTCTTCGATAACCATCCGAAAGAGCTCTCGGTTTTCGGGATTTCTATTAAGGATTTCAAATGTTTCAGGTTTCACCGCCATTCTAATAGCATCTGCGCTTCTTTTCACAACTGTTACAGCGGTTTTTCCCACATCTCTATATATCAGGGCATTATTGCCAAAGGTACATCCCGTAACGAATTGAATGCCGTCACTGAAGCAATTATTTGTCTCAACTATTGCAATAACTTCTTCCATCCCCGTGTTCTCCGCTCTCAGTTCTCTCATCGCATACACACCGGCAATAACTCCGAGACTTAGCATAGGACAGTAGTGCCCGTGCAGTATAGCCGCTCTAATAAGCAATTCTTCAAGTTTGCCCTGCTCTACCAGACTTTCTAACTCCTCCCTCGGATTTTTCATGTTTACACCCTCCTTATTACTCTTCTCTTGCGTTTTCCATGGCCATAATTTATAAAGCTATTATACATTGTCCTTCCTTTTCTGTAAATGGACCTCTATTTCACATCATTGTAATGTGCCCCTGGTATCCCAAAATTAAACAGAAGAAAAATTAGTTTATGCTTTTGGAATCCTCTACCATTTTTCAGTATAAGCATTTAACTATCAGATTATAGCTAAAAGATTCCTAATTGGGTTTAAAACGTTAAAAACTTTTTAAAACTTAGCCACTCCTGCAATTCTCTCTTAATAAATCTCTCTTAAGAAAATTAATCATCTTCAAGTCACTATATTGACAAAGAATAGGATAATGATAAAATATATTACCCGAGTTTCACAACCTACAGCAGCTTGCTACGGTATGAAACCGAAAGGGCATAAGGGGAAACCCTTATACCTCCCGCATTTGGAAAGGGAATCTAAATTGGGAGGTGAGTATGAAGGTACTCATGCTTGATCCGGTAAAGTGTACGGGATGTAGAGCATGTATGGATGCCTGTTCTTTCCAGAAAACAGGCGTATTCAATCCATTCGATTCTCGTATTAAGATTTTTACGTTTCTTGAAGATCTGACCTTTATTCCAACAGTGTGTACTCAATGCGAAAAACCATACTGTGCAGAAGTCTGTCCTACAGCAGCACTTGTAAAAAATCCAGAAACAGGAATCGTTGAATTTATCAAAGACAAGTGTATTGGTTGCAAGCAGTGTGTAGTTGCTTGTCCATGGGGCTCCATCAAGATGGACCATTCAGGTAAAGAAATCATTAAATGTGACAATTGTTTTGGTGACCCTGCTTGCACAAAGGTATGTAAGCCTGAAGCAATTACCTATGTAGAGGTTGAGGATGTTGTGTCCTTTAAACAGAGGGGTGTAGCACAGGCTTATCGAGAAATTGGCAAGGAAATGGCGAAGGGGGTGAACCCATAATGATTAAGGGTGGCTATCAGGGCAAGATTTTAAGGGTAAATCTTACAGAACATGAAGTGAAGGAAGAAGAATTAAGAGAGGATTGGGCAAAGAAATTCATCGGAGGTAGAGGCTACGGCACAAGAATTATTTATGACGAAGTCGATCCGAAGGTTGATCCACTTTCCCCCGAAAATAAAGTCGTCATTGCAACAGGTCCTCTTGATGGCACTACTGCACCCTCTTCAGGAAGGGTTATGGTTATAACAAAAGGCCCACTTACAGGAACAATTGCCTGCTCTAATGCTGGTGGATATTTTGGCCCAATGCTTAAAAGAGCCGGTTTCGATATGATTATTCTTGAGGGGAAATCTAAAGAGCCAGTGTACCTATGGATAAATAAAGGCAAGGTTGAGATAAGAGACGCAAAGCACCTCTGGGGAAAACTTGTTGATGAATCTGACAGATTAATGAGAGAGGAAACTCACCCTGAGGCTGAAACAATGGAAATAGGGCCTGCAGGTGAAAAAGAATCGCTGCTTGCAAACGTGATGTTTAATGGACACAGAGCTTCTGGAAGGACAGGAGTTGGTGCAGTTGTTGGTAGCAAAAATCTCAAAGGGATCGTCGTAAGAGGTAACCTCAGTATTAAAGCAGGCGACCCTGATAAATTTGCAGAGGCAGTAAAGGTAACAAGAGAAATACTTGCCCAAAACCCAGTTGCAGGTGGAGGACTTCCAATGTATGGAACTGCAGTCCTTGTGAATATTATCAATTCTGTAGGTTCTTTTCCCACAAGAAACGCACAAGATTCATATTTTCCTGAAGCAGAAAAAATAAGTGGTGAAACATTAAGGGCAAGAAACCTCGTAAGAAACGAAGGATGTTCTGATTGCCCTATTGCCTGCGGTCGGGTTACGGAAATAAAAGAAGGAAAATACAAAGGTGAACATGGTGGCGGCCCTGAATATGAATCTGTCTGGTCGTTCGGTGCGATGTGCGGTATATCTGACCTTGATGCAGTACTTATGGCAAACTACCTTTGTGACCGTTATGGCATTGACACAATCTCTGCTGGCTCCACCGTTGCCTGCGCTATGGAACTGTATGAAAAAGGTTATATGCCAGCAAAAGATGCACCTTTTCCTCTTACCTTTGGAAGTAGTGATGCATTGGTGGAATCTATAAGGGCGATGGGTGAACAAAAAGACGAGTTTGGCAAACTACTTTCTCAAGGTTCTTACAGGCTTGGAGAGCACTATGGACATCCTGAACTATCAATGTCTGTTAAGAAGCAGGAATTTCCTGCGTACGACCCGAGAGGCATTAAAGGCATGGGTCTTCAATACGCAACAAGCAACAGGGGAGGGTGTCATGTAAGAGGATATATGACTGCTGTTGAGGTACTCTCACCTGGTCTTGATAGATTAGCATACGAAGGTAAGGCCGCTCCTAACAAATTTTTGCAGGACCTTACTGCTGCCCTCGATTCTTCAGGTATATGCCTTTTTACAACATTCGGCCTCCAGGCAAAAGACCTTGCCCAACTTTATTCTAGTGTAACTGGCGTTGATTGCGATGAAGCAGAGTACTTAAAAATCGGTGAAAGAATATGGAATATGGAAAGATTGTTTAATCTGAAAGCAGGCTTTTCAAGAAAGGACGATACACTGCCTTCAAGAATTCTTAATGAACCAATCAAGTCTGGGCCTTCAAAAGGCGAGATTGAAGAACTTGATAAGATGCTCGATGAGTATTATTCTCTGAGAGGATGGGACAAAAACGGAGTTCCTACAAAGAATAAACTTAAAGAACTTGATATTGAAGACTTACTATGAGACATCTAATAATTGGCGCTTCAATTGCAGGACTTACTGCAGCAAAGAGAATTAAAGAAATCAGTCCGCAAGAGAGTGTTATACTTCTTTCAGGGGAGAAAGTTATGCCATATAGCAAAATGGCTCTCCCCTATATCCTCTCCACAGCCACAGATTTTGAGAGTTGTAACTTAACCCATCCTGAGGGTACTGAAATCCTTCTCAATAAATATGTTGAAAGAGTTGACCCTGGCAACAAATATGTCTATACAAAGGATGGCGATAAATTTACCTATGACAGGCTTTTAATTGCCACAGGCTCTTCTCCCTATATCCCCGATGTGCCCGGTTCAAAATCCTCCTCTGTTGTAGGTATACGGAACATTAGTGATATAGAGACGGTAAAGGAGAAGATAAATAAATCAAAAGAGAAGAGGGTTATTCTTTCAGGGGCAGGGCTTGTAAATATGGAGATCGGAGATGCCCTCGTAAAAGTCGGTATCCCTATAACCTATGTCATTACTTCCGATAGAGTACTCTCACAGATTGTTGATAGAGAGGCTTCTAAAATTCTTGAGAGGACACTTACGAGTCTGAATGTGGAGTTGCTTAAAGGGGAAGAAATTGCAGAAATAGAGGAGAATAAGGATTTTGTAAGCGTCAAACTTGAATCAGGAAAACTCCTCAAAGGTTCCTGCGTTGTCTATGGAAAAGGGGTGAGGCCCAATGTTGATTTTCTCAAAGATACAGATGTCAAAATAAACAGAGGTGTAGTGCTGGGAAATTATCTTGAAACAGATGTCCCCGATATTTATGGAGCAGGCGATGTTACAGAAACAGACGATATTGTTTTTGGGGGGAAGATGCCTCATGCTCTCTGGCCAGTTGCAGTAGAACAGGGTAAGATTGCCGCAGAGAATATGCTTGGTATGAAGTCCTTCTACAGAGGCGATGTATTAAGAAATATTCTCACTGTCTTTGGACACACGATATTTACCGGTGGAATAAGCACAAGGGACGAATTCGACGTGTACCGAAAGGTAAGTGATGGAGAATACAGAAAGATTATTGTCAATAAAGGAAAGTTAAAAGGATTTGTATTTGTAGGAGAAACCGTCGAAAGTCCTGGTGCATACCTCAAGTTTATGAAGGAGGAAGTTGACATCAGCAATTTAATTGTCCCTGTGCTGAATGGCGCCTTATCTCACATAGACCAATACTCCTCCTTATACAAGGTGGCTCTTTAAAGAGCCACCTTCTCCTTTTAGCATTCAAAGTCTACACAAATTTTTGTTGGACGACACTTGAAATTTCAAGATTTTCATATATAATATATTACACGATACGTATAAGTAGCTTTTCAAAGTACGGGGAATAACTGGAGGAGAAGAGATACTTTTAAAGAGTTACTTCTAATCCAGAGGGTTATTGTGTAGAAAGGCACCTAGTCTCCCTTATCGAGGGAGAGGGAGCTAAAAAAAGAGAGGAGGTGAAAAGGACAATGAATAAGCCGCTTTTTACAAGCGTCTTACAAGTTGCTGTCGTTGTAAAAAACCTCGATGAATCTATGAAGATCTACTCAGACAAGTATGGGATTGGCCCATGGGTAATCTACGAATTCAATCCACAAACAGTTCAAAACATGATTCTGAACGACCAGAGAGAAGACTATGCAATGAGGCTTGCTACCTGCGACATTAGTGGAGTTCAATGGGAATTAATTCAACCTCTTGATGACAAAAGCCTGTATGCTAAATTTTTGAAAGAACACGGACCCGGTCTTCATCATGTTGCTCTTGGTACAGAAAACTATGAGGAAACCCTTAAGAAACTAAGGGAGATGGGACACAAGATTATTCAAGGAGGGACATGGCATGGGTTTACGTACAGTTACATGTCCACAGAAGACGATCTGAATGTTATTGTTGAACTTTACAACGTTCCACAGGATTTCAAATGGCCAGAACCGGAAAAAGTCTATCCGGAGAAAAAGTAAAAAAATAGGAGGAGAATATGGAAATACCAAAAGAGACTTTGCTTACCATGTATGAAAGAATGGTAAGAATTAGGAAATTCGAGGAAAAAGCATCAGAACTATTTGCCAAGGGAAAACTTCCAGGATTTATCCATCTGTACATTGGAGAAGAGGCAACTGGTGTAGGCGTTTGTGCTGCCTTAAGAGAAGATGACCTCATAACGAGTACCCATAGGGGTCACGGGAATGTCATTGCAAAAGGCGGAGAGCCAAAATATATGATGGCAGAGCTTTACGGTAAAGTAACAGGTTACTGCAAAGGAAAAGGTGGCTCAATGCATATTGCAGATGCAGAGAAGGGTATTCTTGGGGCAAATGGAATAGTCGGGGCAGGCCTACCCATTGCAACAGGTGCAGCACTTTCTGCAAAACTCAGAAAAAGCGGACAGGTTGTTGCATGCTTCTTCGGTGATGGAGCAAGCAACGAGGGTACTTTTCATGAATCAATAAATATGGGGTCACTATGGAAGCTTCCCATTGTCTACGTCTGTGAGAATAACCAGTATGGGGAATTTACATCTCAGAAAAGGCATCAGGTAATAACAGATATATCTCAAAGAGCAACTGCTTATGGAATCCCAGGCGTTACTGTAGATGGAATGGATGTCCTTGCAGTTTATGAGGCAGCAGTTGAAGCAGTAAAGAGAGCAAGAGAAGGGAATGGCCCAACTCTACTTGAATGCAAAACCTACAGGTTCCACGGGCACTTTGAGGGAGATCCTCAGCTTTATCGTGATAAATCAGAAGTTGAAGAATGGATGGCTAAAGACCCTATTCCTATGTTTGGAAAACAATTGCTTGGAAATGGAGTAGCAACTGAAGAAGAGCTAAAAGAAATCCAAAATAGAATTCAGCAGGAGATAGATGATGCTGTAAAGTTCGCCGAGGATAGCCCTTATCCAGAGGACAATGAAACCGTCAAGGATATTTATACTGATCTCGTTGAAGAGGGGAGGGTAAGATGAGGAAGATGAATTTCGCCCAGGCAATAAATGAGGGCATAAAAAATGAAATGAGAAGAGACCCAAATGTGTTTCTTATGGGAGAGGATGTAAAGTTTGGTGTCTTTGGAGTTACTGCAGGTCTCATAGATGAATTTGGGGAAGAAAGAGTACGTGACACACCTATTACAGAGGAAGCAATTGCTGGTGGAGCAGTAGGAGCAGCTGCAGCAGGTAGCAGACCTATTGCAGAGATTATGTTCATAGATTTTATTACCGTAGCGATGGACCAGATTGTTAACCAGGCAGCGAAAATGAGATATATGTTTGGAGGAAAAATCAAGCTTCCCATCACATTCAGGACAATGGCTGGTGCTGGAATTTCTGCCGCAGCACAACACTCTCAATCCCTGGAAGCCTGGTTTACTCATGTCCCCGGTTTAAAGGTTGTATTTCCGGCAACTCCAAAAGATGCTCTTGGGCTTATAATCTCTTCAATCAGAGACGATAACCCCGTTCTGTTTATAGAGCATAAACTTCTCTATGCTACGGAAGGCGAAGTCCCAGACGAGAATGAACCTATCCCTCTTGGTGTTGCTGATGTAAAAAGACCAGGTAAGGATGTGACAATTGTTGCAACAGGATTTATGGTTCACAAGGCCCTTCAGGCAGCTGAGGAACTTTCTAAAGAAGGAGTTGAAGCAGAAGTTGTAGACCCAAGGACCCTTTTCCCTCTCGATAAAGAAACAATCTACAATTCAATAAAAAAGACTCACAAAGTTGTACTTGTGACAGAAGAAGTGAAGAGAGGAGCATGGAGCGGAGAACTTGCAGCTGACATTGCAGAGGAAGTATTTGACTCTCTCAAAGCACCTGTAAAAAGGATTGGTGCATTGAATTCACCTGTTCCGTTCTCCCCGCCGCTTGAGAAATACTATGTTCCGAATGAAGTTGACATCATTAATGCTGTAAAATCGATTGTGTAAGAAGGATAGCGAGGTGACAGATCTGTCACCTCGCCTAGACGACATTCTTGACATTAGAAAATTAGAATTTTAAAAAATTATTTAAGGAGGTGAAGTATGGCTGAAATTTCCGAAGAGAAACTCTTATGGATGCACCGAAGAATGGTCACCATAAGATGCTTTGAGGAGAAAGCAAGTGAGCTTTTCTACAAAGGAGAGCTTCCTGGCTTTGTGCATTTAAGTCTTGGACAAGAGGCAGTACCAGTAGGTACTTGCGCAAACCTAACAGATCAAGACCACATAACCTCAACTCACAGAGGGCATGGTGATATTATCGCAAAAGGTGCTGACGTAAAGAGGATGTTTGCTGAACTGTATGGAAGAACAACTGGTTATTGTAAAGGATTTGGTGGCTCTATGCACATTTGCGATTATTCCATTGGTATTATCGGTGCAAACGGTA
>DHHO01000006.1 GCA_002403335.1 Caldiserica bacterium UBA4770 | reverse complement strand
GAGAAGAATTTCTCCTCTCATATATAAGACTCTCAAACTCCTCAAAAAGTTCCATAATTTTCAAAGAATGTTGAGAGTTTGTGCAGTTATTTTAAAAATGTGAAGATTTTTACGGGTAAAAATAGAGGGGAGCAGTTTTGTGATATCACTACTATAATAGAACACAGTATTATTTGCAGGAAGAACTTCGTCTGAAAAGTTATTTATATCAATGTCGCTTCCTATAAACCATATTCCATTGTTAGAAGATACGATGGGACTTAAAATATTCAAGTCATCAATATGAGTTTATTCAATCCTTTTAAGATTTTTATCAAGTTTGATAAGCCCTTCTGTAGGTGATACACCATATATATCATCATGATAGACAAACAAATAATCAACGGGCAACTCAAAGATACAAAATTCATTTGTTCTCAGATAGAGACATCCAAATTTATTGTTAATTGTAAAGTCCTTATTACCTGAATAAAAATTTGTGATAAATAGAAGCTCTTTGTCCTCAATGCCCAGAAGGTGGTTTACTGTACCAAAACTTGCAGGAAGTCTTAATGTAGAAAAGTCTCCACTTACTAAATCGTAAAATAGAAGTGCAATAGAACAGTTTCTTGAAATAGCAAGTTTGCTACTTTCACGCTATAATTATCAAAAGCAGATTTAAGGGAGGATGAATGTATGATAATATTTTTGGATTACGATGGAACGCTTACGAAGAATTCCGAGGAAGAGTTTCTTAAAGCATACTTTTATATGTTGTCAAAGAGCTTAAACATGCCAATAGAAACAGTCCAGAAAATAGTTATGAATAGCATCACTGCTGCAATGCAGGATGAAACGCCAGATGAAAATATGTTCGACAAGTTTTTGGACAGGTTTGTGTTAGCAATGACTCCCCATGGTAACCACGATAAAATTTATTGGATAGATTTCTTCACGGACTTTTACAAAAACGACTTTGATTATGTTAAAAATGCAATCATACCAAATGAAGAGCTTGTAAATAGAATTAAGGCGTCAAATCAACAGTTTATATTTGCCTCAAACCCACTTTTCCCAGAAATTGCGGTACTAAAGAGGATTGAATTTGTTGGATTAACTCCTAAGAATTTCATATATATTGCCTTTATGGAAAACTCCACCCATGTAAAACCAAACCCAAAATTTTTCACAGAGATTATTGATAAGTTAAGTATTAATCCAAGGGACTGTCTTATGATTGGTGATTCAGACTTTGATAAATCTTCAGAATTGGCAGGTATAAAATTTGTCCATGTAAACGACAGCTTTAAGTATATAACTTAAAACTTTTTATTCCTTGTAAAAATTCTTACAATAAATAATTAAAAAACTGGGGGCAAATTTGTATGCCCCCAGTATCCTTTTATTTTATGAAGTTCAGCCCTCAAATTTTTTGAACACGAGTGTTACGTTATGCCCGCCAAAGCCAAAGGAATTTTTTAATGCAACTTGTACATTTGCTTCTCTTGGTTTATTAGGAACATAATCAAGGTCACATTCAGGGTCGGGTTCTTCGTAGTTTATTGTCGGGAAAATGACGTCTTTTTCAATAGATAAAACCGTTGCAACGGCTTCAATAGCAGCCGCTGCACCTAATAGGTGCCCCACTTGAGATTTTGTAGAAGTAACAGGAATTCTGTAGGCAAAGTCTCCGAAGAATTGCTTTATTGCGTAGGTTTCATTTTTGTCATTTAATGGTGTTGATGTGCCGTGTGCGTTTATATAACTCACCTCTTCCTTATTAACTCCTGCTTTTTTAAGGGCAAGGTCCATTGAACGTATTACCTCTTTTGCTGTGGGATCAGGTGCTGTTATATGGTAAGCATCGCAGGTTGTTCCATATCCAACAAGTTCTGCATAGATATGTGCTCCTCTTCTCTTTGCATGCGTGAGTGATTCGAGCACAAGCATTGCGGCACCTTCACCCATTACAAATCCATCTCTCTTGTTGTCAAAGGGACGAGAGGCATGTGCGGGGTCATCGTTTCTTCTTGAGAGGGCCCTCATCGAAGCAAACGCTGCAACCGCAATTGGTGTAAAAGGTGCTTCAGCACCGCCTGCAACTATAATATCAAGGTTACCACTTTCTATTGTAAGGAGCGCTTGTCCAATTGTTTTTGCAGCTGAAGCGCAGGCTGCAACTGCTGAGAAGGTCTCACCCCTGAAGCCATATTTGAGTGCTATGTAAGCAGGGATTGCATCGATGATCATCTGAGTAACAAGAAATGGGCTAACTCTCGAAGGCCCCTTTTCTTTATTTATGAGAATCTGCCGCTCCAATGAGATCATCCCCCCAATACCAGATGTTACATAAACACCAGAACGCTGTGGGTCGATCTTATCTAACTCAATGTGAGAATCTTCAATTGCCTCTTTTGCAGATGCATATGCAAAGTGCTGAACTCTATCCAGACGTGCAATTTCCTTCCTGTCAATATAATTCTCAGGGTTGAAATCCTTTATTTCTCCTCCAATCTGAACCGAATAGTTTGAGGTATCAAAGGATGTGATTTTTGAGATGCCAGATTTTCCCTCCAAAAGTCCTGAAAGAAAAGCCTCTTTTCCAATACCAATCGAAGAAACAACACCTAAACCCGTAATAACAACCCTTTCCTTTTCCATATTAACCTACATGCTCCTTAATATAAGAAATTGTTGCACCGATGGTTGTAATTTTATTGATGTCTTCGTCTGGAATCTTTATCCCAAATTCATCCTCGAGTGCCATTGCCATATCGACAATAGCGAGGGAATCTGCACCAAGATCTTTTACATATTCGGCTGACTCAACGATCTTCTCTTCTTCTACACCTAACTTGTCCTTTACAACTTTTACTACTTTTTCTCTAATTTCTCTTTCTTCCATAACAAACCTCCTTAAAATTTTTTATGTTAAAGATAAACCGCCATCGACTTTGAAAACATCCCCTGTAATGTATGAAGCAAGAGGGGATGTAAGAAAAAGGACCATATTTGCAACATCCTGAGGAGTACCGCCTCTCTTTAAAACAATCTTGCTGAGATACCCTTCTTTAATATTTTGAGGCAGTATCCCTGTCATTTCGGTTTCAATATAGCCTGGTGCAACAAGATTTGAAGTAATATTGCGACTACCGTATTCGAGTGCAATTGCTTTCGTAAATCCTATTAGCCCTGCTTTGGAAGAGGCATAGTTTGCCTGTCCTACATTTCCTCTAATTCCAACGATTGAACCAATATTAATGATCCTTCCGTAATTTCTTTTAATCATATCCTTGAGGACATACTTCGTCATCAAAAATGCGCCCTTAAGATTGGTATCTAAAACAGTGTCCCAATCTTCAACACTCATCCTTAAAAGCAAGGTATCTTTTGTAATACCGGCATTGTTTACGAGGGTATCAATCTTGCCAAATTTATCAAGGATTACCTTTACTACTTCTTCAACATTTTTCTCGTCTGTTACATTGCACTTAAAAATTTCTGCAACACCCTTACGGTTCTCTATCTCTTCTTTTGTCTTCTGAGCATCAGCCTCTCTTGAAGCATAAATAATGTTTACAGCAGCACCCGCCTCTGCAAGTGTAAGGGAAATCGATTTTCCAAGACCTCTTGAGCCTCCTGTTACAATTGAAACATACCCACTTAAGTCGATTGTTACCATTAAGATACCTCCTCCGAGAGTTTTACGGAAGCCCCCTTGATAATTTTTTCAATCAAGCCCTTTAAAACATTCTTGGGTCCTACCTCGTAAAATTCAGAAACACCTAATTCTTGCATCTTCAAAACAGAGTCTACCCATCTTACTGGACCTGTGAGTTGCTTTTTGAGATTTTCTTTGATTTTTTCTGGGTCTGTTTCGACGTCTCCTGTTACATTTTGGACAATGGGTATTTCAGGTCTCTTAAATTCCGCTTCCTCAATTGCCTTTGACATTTCAGAAACTATAGGTTCCATTAAGGGAGAGTGGAAGGCAGCAGATACTTCAAGTGGTTTTGCAAGTCTTGCACCCGATGCTTTCGCAATCACCTGGGCTTCATTTATTGCATTAATACTTCCGGATAAGACAATCTGGTCGAGGGAGTTGTAATTTGCACTCACAATTATGCCTGCTTTTGATGCTTCTTCCAGAACTTTTTGGATTTTTTCAGCATCAAGTCCTATAACTGCAAGCATTTTGCCTGGAGATTTCTCACTTATGTTCTTCATGAGAAGACCTCTTATCTTTGTTAGTTTAAGCCCTGTTTCAAAAGTGAAGGCACCGCAAGAAAACAGTGCTGCATACTCACCAATGCTGTGTCCAGCAACAATATCAGGCTTTATACCTTTTTCCTTTAAAAGCGTCTCGTAGATTGAAGAGATAGTATAGAGCGCAGGCTGAGTAATGTCAGTTGAAGTAAGTGTTTCCTGTGGTCCTTTTTCACAAATCTCCAGAAGGTCGAATCCTAAAATTTCTGAAGCCTTTGTAAAAAATTCTCTCTTAATTGAACCCTCAGGGATTTTTCCACTCATTCCCACATACTGAGAGCCCTGTCCTGGAAAAACAAATGCCTTCATCTTACCACCTCATTAACATCGCTCCCGATGTCATTCCTGCTCCAAATGATACCATTAGTACCAGATCACCTTTTTTAAGTTTACCTTCTTTATATATTATGTCAAGTGAAACAGGGACTGTTGCAGCAGAAGAATTTCCAAACTTATCAATTGTAACAACGACTTTTTCCATGGGTATACCAAGTTTTTCTGCACCTGCTTGAATAATACGCACATTTGCTTGATGTGGAATAAACCAGTCTATATCTTCGAGCCTGGTATTGGTCTTGTCAAGGAGCTTTTTAGAGATACGGGATATTTCTCTTACCGAAAATTTGAATACTTCGTTCCCATTCATCTTTGTGTAATAACCTCTTTCTTTTAGCACTTCTTCAGAAAAAGGTTTCCTTGAGCCACCGGCAGGATATACGAGATGTTCTGAAATAGAACCATCGGCATACAGTTCAAAGTCTATAATGCCGCCTTCTTCCACTTCCCCAAGCACAGCTGCTCCTGCACCATCACCAAAAAGTACATAGGTGCCTTTATCAGTTGGGTCCATTAAACGAGTGATTACCTCTGCGCCAATGACAAGCACATGCTTGTATGCGCCAGTTTTAATGAATTGTAATCCTGTTACAGCCGCATAAACCCACCCAGTGCAACCCGCCTGTAGATCGAAAGCACCACACTTGCCCGATGCACCAATTTTATCTTGCACTAAGCAGGCAGTTGCAGGGTAGAGCGTATCCGGAGAATTTGTTCCAACAATAATAAGATCAATATCCTCGGGCCTTAAATTTGCATCTTCAAGGGCCCTTTTTGCTGCAATTGTTGCAAGGTCTGAAGTCGCCTGAGTCTCATCTGCAAATCTACGCTCAATAATGCCTGTACGTGTTCTGATCCACTCATCAGAGGTGTCAAGGAATTTTTCAAAATCATAGTTTGTCACAATCTTCTCGGGAATGTAACTTCCCAGTCCAAGAATACCTACTCTCAAAATTCACCTCCCTTCAACCTATAAAATTTCATTAACAACCAACAACCTCCTCTATGAGAGGATTTCTTTAATTCTATCTTTCGCCATATTTTTTTAGCATCTTTAATTTGCTTCTAAATTTGTTTTTTGGTTATAATAGAAATTACCAAAATTTCCAAATAATACAAGAAATTAAGAAAATCATTTGCTATTGGTTTAGTAGAGGGCGGTAACATCACTGGTAATAAGTAAGCAACGACTCCCTTTTTGTCATTGTAAGTCTTCTTTTTTGTGTCATTGCAAGCGACCGAAAAAAGCCAAGGCCGTAAGCCGAAGGCGTGGCGGGTGACAATTGCCTTTTCATTACTTTTATCTTAAGGAATTTTAGGTATTATAAGTTGAATGCTTTCTAACGAATTTGGCCTTATTATGCTAAAATGGAGAGGGAGAAAATGGGATTAAGAGAAGAATTAATACTGAAGAACCCTGAGAATACCTGTGCAAAAATTATTAACTTTATAAGAGAAAAATTGCATGAGTTTGGGAAGAAGGGAATCGTCCTTGGGGTGAGTGGAGGTGTCGATTCTGCCCTCGTAGCTTCATTTGCAAAGGAGGCTGCAGGGAGGGAAAAGGTCCTTTCTCTTTTTATGCCTGAAAGAGACACTGATCCAATGAGCAGAAAATATGCATATCTTGTAGCGGATAATCTCAAGATAAGCATTAAGGAAATTAATTTGACTCGCGTAATGAGAGGTATAGGTGTTTACAGATTAGAGCCTTCGCCTCTTTTTTTCCCTCGGTCAATTCAGGAGCAATATGTTTTTAGTAAGTTCAGGCAATTTCAGGATGATAAGGAAACTACTTTTTTGAAATTCCAGAAAGGTGGGGAGGAAAACAAAGAGCTTATGAAGGCAATAGCATTTTTGAGGATAAAGCACCGCCTGAGGATGGTTATGTGGTATTACGAGGCAGAATTAAGAAATTATCTTGTCCTTGGTTGCTGTAACAAAACAGAGAAACTAACTGGTTACTTTATAAAGTACGGAGATTCAGCTGCTGATATTGAACCCATTGCAGGTCTCTACAAGACGCAGGTGAGACAGCTTGCCTGCTTTAGTGGGGTACCACAAGAGATCATTGAAAAAGCACCAACCCCCGATCTTATGCCGGGTATGACTGATGAATTTGCCTTGCAGTTTTCTTACGAAGATATTGATCTTGTCCTTTTTGGACTTGAAAGGGGCTTACCCTCTGAAGAGATTGTGAAGGAAGCTCGAGTTACCTTAAAGGATCTTGATTATATAAAAACACTCGTTGAGATTTCTTCACATATGAGGAGGATGCCTTCTTTTCCTGAGTTGTAAAATGGTAGTGACGTATCATAATAAGATCAAACAAATTTTGGCCTAAAAAGATTCGATTGTACCTTGGGCAATAATTTCTAAATTACCTTCCGGAGTTTTAACTATTAATTCTCCGTTTTCAGAAACATCTACTACTGTTCCTATTATAGTTTTATAGCTCTTTACTGTTACCTCTTTGTTAATAAAAATCAAGTTACTTTTGTATTCTTCCCTGAAATCCTTAAAACCGTCTGTCAGGAAAACAGGCAAAAGAATGTCCTCTTCTCTTACAATCTCTTCCAAAATCTTATTTTTGTTGATATTCGTCTTCTCGGAAAGGGCGATACTTGTCTCCTTTAGTTCTGCTGGGAGTGGATTATTAATGTTGATACCTACTCCAATAAATGCAGTGCCATTGTTAATCTCTGTAAGGATACCACCTAATTTTTTCCCCTCAAGGTAGATATCGTTGGGCCATTTTAATGCAACCTTTTGTGCGTATCTTTTGAGGACTCTTAAAATAGGTATGGAGATAAATGTGGAGAGTCCCCCTGCATTTTTAATCTCTATTACCTCTGTAAACCATAGCCCTCCGACCTCTGAGGACCAACTTCTCTTATACTGTCCCTTTCCTTTTGATTGATAGTCGGTAACTATAATAAAGGGCGGTTCTATAAATGTAGCTAATTTTCTTGCTACATCCATCGTGGAGGTAACCTTCTCTATAAAGATATTCGCCCTGAATATTTTCATAATTGTTTAATTATATACGGGACTTCTTTTGCAAACAATGAATTTCTGATATCATAAATATAGTGGAAAGTTTAGAATATTGTAAACTTTCCGTGCAAGGTATGAAAAGCGGCAGGGTGTTTAGTTAGAAATTAAAATTTGTAGTTTAAAGGTTGAAGGAGGCCGTTGTGGAAGAAATTCTAATGGGACTGAATAAGATTGAAGGTGTAAGGGGCGTTGCAATTGTGAGCAACGAAGGCCTTGTTGTGAATGCCTATCTTCCTGCTTCTGTTGACCCTGATGCTGTTGCGGGTATGTGTGCAAGTAGTTTCAGGAATAGTGCAACAACTGCAAAGGTGCTGAATGCGGGAAAGGTGAAGCATGTCATTATAGAAACAGATTCTTACTACATTATCTTCTCGCCTATTGGTAGCGGGTTTCTTGCAGTACTATCTGATGGTGACACAAATCTTGGCTACCTAAAGATTAAGATAGATAAGGCAGTCAGAGATTTGAAAGAGCAGATGATAGAGGGCTAAACTCTTCACAATTTCTTCACATTTATTTTTATAATGGTTTTATGGGAAGAATTATCATATATGATGGAGCGGAAGAGATTGGTGGAAGCAAGATACTTGTGGAAACCGGCAAGGATAAATTTTTGCTTGATTTCGGCCTTAATTATAAGAGACGAGGTCTTTATTTTGAAGAGTTCTTAAACCCGAGAGTTGCAAACGGTATAGGCGACCTTTACTATCTGGGGCTAATTCCTCCCATAAAAGGTTTGTATAGAAAAGACCTTACAAAGAAGTTGTGTCAGAATGGAAATGAAGAACTTGGCAAAGGAGATGAACCTTCTCCTGTTGATTGTATCTTTGTAAGCCATGCACACTTTGATCACTCTGCGTATATATCCATGGTTCGTGAAGACATCCCTATATTTGCATCTTCCACAACCATTGCTCTTTTGAAGGCAATGGAGGAAAGTGGAGCAACCAACTTTGAAACATCTATGTTTAAGTTTATTAAAAGAGATACTACCTCTTCAAAAAACGAAGAAAAATATGGAACTCATGATATCCGCTCTATAGATAGCTCGGTACACTTAACTGAAAGTGTTGTATCTCCGTTTTCTGTTGATCATTCTGTACCCGGAGCAGTTGGTTTTGTTATCCAGAGTCCTCAGGCAACGATTGTGTATTCTGGTGATTTAAGATTACACGGAAAAAGAAGAAAGGATACTGAAAAATTTGTGCATAGTGCAAAGGAATCTAAACCAGATTTTTTTCTTGTGGAAGGTACAAATCTGGGGGAAAAAGAAAGCGGGGAATTCTGGACAGAGCAAAGAGTTTATGAAGAAGCTAATGAAGTTTTTAAAAAATCTGAGGGTCTTATTATAGTAAATTTTTCAATAAGGGATGTTGATAGATTTTTGACATTTTACGAGCTTGCGAAGGCTTACGGAAGAAAATTTGTGCTCACTCTAAGGGATGCGTATCTTTTGAAGGCGATGAGAGAAATTGGCCTTGGGGTTCCTGGTCTTGATGACCCTTCAATCTATTTCTATCTTGAGAAAAGGAGAAGCGGTACTTATTGTGACGAGGATTATCGTGAAGCATGGTTTAAGAATATTTTTACTGTCATAGATTCTGGAAAGCTGCTTAAGGCAAGCGACATTAAAAAGAATGAAAAAGAATTTCTCATAATTCTTCGCTTTTTTGACCTGCAGGAGCTTGTTGATATTCAACCACGACCTGGTAGTGTTTATATTCATTCTTCTTCTGAGGCACATACGGAAGAGCAAACGATAGATGAGACACGTCTTGATAACTGGCTGAAGGCATTTGGCCTTCCCCCAAAGGTGCACATACACGCTTCTGGACATGCAAAAAGGGAGGACATATTTGGTATCATCCAGGAGATAAATGCAAAGGTGGTTCTCCCTATTCATACAGAACATTCTGAAGAAATTAAGAAGCAATTTCCCGACAGAGTAAGAATTGTTAAAAACTTTGACATAGTCAATATTTGATAGGAGGTTAATAATGGAAGAAATGAAGAATGAACCACAGAGAAGTGAGCATAGAAATTGGGTGCTCATTTTAATTGTTGGGATTATAATTGGTAGCATTGTTGGTGGTATCTTTGGAACTTATCTTGTTTTTAAGGCACCCTCTGTTTTTCCCTGGGCTACAGCATCAAGACAGGTTGTTCAAATATCAACAGGTAATTATACTACTTTGCCATTCGAGCCTTCTGCCATAGAAGGGAGTGTTGAAAGTGTCGTTGAAAAAGTTTCCCCCGCTGTTGTGCGAATTACCTCAACTCAGGAAGTACTGGATCCATTTTTTCTTCAAATTATACCTCAGGAAGGACTTGGCTCAGGTGTAATTATAAGCTCAGATGGGCTTATCATTACAAACAACCATGTAATAGAAAATGCTAATAAGATAGAAGTTACCCTGAGTAGCGGAGAGACCTATAAGGGGAGAATTATCGGGACGGACCCTGTCAGTGATATTGCGATCCTGAAAATTGATGTGCAGAACCTTCCATTTGCTACATTTGGAGATTCCTCCAGGCTAAATGTAGGCCAGTTTGTCGTTGCAATAGGAAATCCATACGGGCTTGACCATACGGTTACTGTTGGTGTTATAAGCGCACTTGAAAGGAATATTGACCTGGAAGATAGTACGATGTATGGTGTTATTCAGACGGATGCTGCAATAAACCCTGGAAATAGTGGTGGTCCTCTTGTTGACCTAAGCGGTAACGTTGTTGGTTTAAATACTATGATTTATAGTGGAGCTCAGGGTCTGGGATTTGCGGTTTCGTCCAATACCTGTGTGAGGGTGTTTGAGAGCATCTCAAAAACGGGTAAGATGGAGTGGCCTTATATGGGAGTACAACTTACCACGATGACCGAAGCCCTTGCAACGCAACAGAACATCCCTTATATCTCTGGAGTACTTGTTGTAAGGGTTGTTGCAGGAAGTCCTGCAAGCAGAGCCGGTATAAGGGTGAATGATGTTATCACATCAATTAATGGAAAGGGAGTAAAAACTGCCGACGAACTTGTAAAAGAAATTCGTTCCTATGAGGTAGGGGATAGGGTAACTCTTGGTATCGTCAGGAATAATGAAAACATTAATGTTGATGTTGTTCTTGGGGTTCAGAGGTAAGGCTCAGGTCTGCTGAGGGAATGACCCGTGCTTCTACATCAAGGCTTGTTGAATTAAGGAAATTAATGTAGTCTTTCTTAAAGGTAGAGGGGCTGAGTGCTGTTTTGATGGTTGCTTCAAAGGCATTCGGCCCTTTTTCTATTGAGGGGGCAGGGCCAAGGATAGCAACCTCATCCTGAAATGTGCTCTTTATTTGAGCAAGAAACGTGCGGAGTTCTTTATCGTCATGCTTTTTGGAATAGGCACTTAGATTGATAAGATTTTTATAAGGAGGATATGCAAGTTCTTTCCTTAGCATCATTTCTTCTCGTGTAAATGATTCAAAGTCCATCTTTTTCATATTTCTTATTGCATAGTGCTCAGGAAGATAGGTCTGTGCAATAACTTCCTTCCCCTCCATATCCATTGCAATCTTTGCAAAGATATTAAATGTTTCCATTGCCGAATCATATGAATAATGTTGCAGGAATGTATCGATGCTGACGAAACCAAAGAGTTTTACATTGTCTAAGAGAAGGTGTGAAACCATAAAGTCTGTACCAAGGAATATTGTTTTCCTATAAAGGTTAGAGTCTACAGGCTCCCTCCTCTTTTTATCCCCGCTCATAAGTTTTAAGATGTTTGTATGCTTAAAAAAGCGTTCAAGTTCCTCTTCAAGTTTCTGAATGCCTCCTCCGTAAAAATGTATGTTGATGCTTTGGCATCGGGGGCATACATTGGGTAGAACTGTTTCAAAACCGCAAACAGGGCAATAAAGTTTTCCAGATTCCTTATCAAAATAAAGCGAGGTTTTGCAATGAGGACACTTAATCACATAACCACATTCCCTGCACATAACGAAGGTGGAATATGGCCTTCTATTTATGAGAAGTGCCACATTACCATTTTGAGAGAGAATGTCTTTTGTCCTCTTTTCAAGGTAAAAGGAGAGCATGCTTATATTTTTTCTTTTAAACTCCCTTCTCATATCAATAATCTTTATAATGGTATCAACCCTTTCGACTTTGTAGGATACTTCTCCTTTATCTTTTAGGTAGATTGAGTGTTCCTCCGGGAGTGTCGATGAAAATATTATGGGAATATTCTCAAGCCTTGCCCTTTTTATTGCAATCGTTCTTACATCGAAACTGAGGAATTCGCTGGGTTTAAAATATCTTGAGTTTGCATCTTCAATAAAAATTACACTGAGGTTCGGGAGATCAATAAAAAGAGAAAACGGGGTAGAAAGGATTACACTTTTTCCTGCTCTTGATTTTTGAAGGAATTCAAGCTTTCCTTTACCTTCCCAGAATGCAAGTTTATCACCAAAGGCTTCCTTGTATATGGGCAGGGCGGTTTCGAGAAGCACTACCTCGGGAAAAATAACAAGTGCACATTCATCTTGAGAGAGATTTTCTTTGATACTTTTTATAATTTCTCTGCTTCTTTTTTCAAGGGTCATATCATTTATCACTCCAACTGAAAAGACTTTCTCTTTTCTTTCTATTTTTGGGTTCACTTTTTCGATGATATCTTCGTTTGCTAAAAGTTCTAATATATGTTTCTTATTCCTTATTCTTTTTGTAAGCGTTATCTCATCGAGCATTCCCTCATTTTGAGCTCTCAACCTTTTTATAATTTCAAGAATTCCTCTTTTTTCATGTCCGTCTACTATCTGAAGGAGTTTATTAATTCTGTCTTCGTCATACTTCTTGAGTTTGAATATTCCATTCTCCTGTGTTTGTGTAAGATACTTAATATTAATGACTCCTCTTTTTTCAAGCTCTTCAAGATAAGAGGAGATTGATGACCCAAATCTTTTTCTGACGATTGTATAAGGGATGGACTTTTTCTCTGAAAGGAGACTGAGTAAATCCCCCTTTTTTGGGGTTGCTTTTTCTATTTCTTCAGTAAGAGCCTTGGAATCTTTCACAGTAACAACCTTCTGAATCTTTTTAAATGCAATAGTTCGTGCGAGATTGTTTAAAAGTGGGTGCATTGGAATGAGAAAGTTATCAGAGGTAAAAATAAAAAGTTCCCCCATTTTTTCACTGAATAATGGCTCCTCAATGACATCAATAATTCTTTTAGGAGGTACTGGAGGAGGTACCGTTGTTATCTTCAGGATATACCCGGAGTGCGTCTCATTCTTTTCGCCAAAAGGGACGGCAACTCTACAACCAACCTCTGCCTTATCAATAAGAAAAGGAGGAATTTCATAATAGAAGAAATCAGTCTTTGCACTGACTTTGTCTACTACAACTCCTCCATAAAGCATTCTAACCAAACTTTTTCAGTAATTCTTCTTTAAAGTCAGTTTTTTCCCAGGTGAATTCCTCTTCCTCTCTACCAAAATGACCGTATGCTGCAGTTTTCTGATAAATAGGTCTCAGAAGATTTAATTTCTTAATTATACCTCCTGGTGTAAGGTCAACCATATTTAAAATTGCCTCTTCAAGTTCTCTATCGTTTACCTTACCAGTTCCGAATGTATCCACGGCGAAGGACACCGGGAAAGCCTCCCCAATAACATAGGCAGTTTGAATAAGGCACTCCTTTGCAAGGCCTGCTGCAACAATGTTCTTTGCAAGATATCGCATCATATAGGTAGAGGACCTATCCACTTTGCTGGGGTCTTTTCCAGAGAATGCCCCACCTCCGTGCGGTGCCATCCCTCCGTATGTGTCCACCTCAAGCTTCCTCCCTGTCATTCCCGTGTCTGATTGAGGCCCACCTATAACAAATTTCCCTGTCGGATTAACATGAAACTTTGTCCTATTTGTAATTAAATGTGGTGGAATGACAGGTTTTCCAATGAATTCGATAATCATATCTCGTGCTTCATCTGATATGTGCGTGGGGTCGTGTTTATCAAGAAGCTCTTCCGTATGCTGGGTGGAAATAACAACATCAGTTACTTCAACTGCCTCCCCCTCTTCGTACATCATTGTTATCTGGGACTTTCCATCTGGTCCAAGGTAAGGCGCAAGTTCTTCGGGTTTCCCTGTTTTTCTCACTGAAGCAAGCCTTTTTGTAATTCCATGTGCAAGCATAATGGGAAGTGGCATAAGTTCAGGAGTTTCATCTGTTGCGTATCCGTACATTACACCCTGGTCTCCTGCTCCTCCTCTGTCAACTCCCTGTGCAATGTCGGGTGACTGTCTTCCAACTGCATTGAGCACTGCACATGTTCTGTAATCAAAGCCATATCGAGGAGAGGTGTACCCAACTTCTTTTATCGTATCTCTTGTTATTTCTGCAATATCAATCCATGCGCTTGTTGTTATTTCTCCACCGACGATTATCAAACCATGTGTGACATATGTTTCGCAAGCAACCCTTCCATGGGGGTCTTCTTTAATAATCTCATCCAGTATCTTATCAGATATCTGATCTGCAACCTTATCCGGATGTCCCTCTGTGACGGATTCTGTTGTTACATGTCTTTTTTTCTCATTTCTTACCATCTTAGCCTCCATTAATCAATTCTTTTATAAATAGTAAAAGTTCCTTTGCAAAGTTCTCTTTACTTATATTTTCGAAGACCTTTTTTTTATGGTTCCTGGTAAGTATTATATAATCTCCAGTATCTTCTCCGATATTTGTCTCTCTGTTTGCAACAATGATATCTAAATTCTTCTCTTCCATTTTCCTGACTGCATTTCTCTCAATATCTTCTGTTTGAAGGGCGAAACCCACAAGGATTTTTTTATCTTTTCCCTTTGAAACCTCTTTTAGTATATCAGGAGTTTCCACAAGTTCCATCGTGAGGGTTGGGACTTTAGGAAGTTTGGTGTTTGACATTTCAAGTGGTTTAAAATCTGCGGGAGCTGCAGTCATTATGAGTATATCGCACTCTTTGAATGCTTCCTGTGTTGCCTGAAGCAACTCTTCTGTTGTTGTTGTGCTTGTATATCTGTGGACTCGGGGAAGGGGAACGGATACATCTCCGTAGATAAGGTGCACCTCTCCCCCCATTCTTTTTGCAGCTTTTGCAATTTCTATTCCTGTCTTTCCGCTGGAAGCGTTTGTTATAAACCTGACAGGGTCGATGAATTCTTTTGTTGCACCTGCAGTTACGAGAATCCTTTTTCCTGAGAAGGTATTATCCCCATCGAGAAAATCAATGATTTCTTCATAGATTTTTGAAGGGTCTGGCATTCTTCCCTTGCCTATCTGAAGGTCTGCAAGAGGCCCTATCTCTGGTTCAATGATAAATACACCTCTTTTTTTAAGGGTTGTTATGTTTTCCTGTGTAGCAGGGTTTTCAAGCATATTTTCATTCATACAGGGAGCAATAAAGACGGGCTTTTTTGAGGCAAGAATGATCGTAAGTAATAGATTGTCCGCAATGCCTTCCCTTATTTTTGCAATTGTATTTGCACTCGCCGGGGCAACGACAATGCAATCTGCCCATCTTGAAAGCGAAAGATGTATTGAAACTCCTTTTTCATCTACATCAAACTGATTGTTATCTGTGAATACTGCACTTGCACCAAGAGAAAGAAATGAAAGTGGAGTTATGAATTTTTCTCCACTTCTTGTAAGAACAACTTTTACATCCTTCCCTGCCTTTCTGAGAAGTCTTAATAACTCTACTGCCTTATATGCAGCGACACTTCCCGTTATGGCAAGGAGAACATTATTCTTTATCTTCTATCTCCTTTAAAAGTTCTTTTGCAACTTTTGTGAGGAAATTACCTACATGAAATGGGTCAAATTCCATATTTGTTTTTGCGTATTTTGTTCCTTTTTCAAGGATAATCTGGATTAACCTGTACTTGTTATCTTCATACTTTTCAAGCAGTGTCGTATAGATTTCACTATCTTCCATTTTGTTTCACCTCTTAAGCATCCTATTTTACATAAAATTTTGTTTGTGTCAATAATCCCGAATTGCCTCATCAAGTTGAGTGGGAGTATCTTTTTTCTCGTCATTCGTAAGTAACCAAAGCTAGAAGGTATACTTTCCGCTTCTGATACTACCCAAACTTTGGAAGGGCGATCCATCTGCGAACGAGCCGTTCCTTGTGCTGTTGCCGGTCATTGCGAGGAGCCGTTCCTTGTGCGTTGCCTGTCATTGCGAGGGAGCGAAGCGACCGAAGCAATCTCGTAGTTTAAAAGGTGAGATTGCTTCGCAAAGTCAGCTCAGGATGTCAGACGAATGGAAAGGCGAGATCGCCACGCTTCCTTAAAAGCGGAAGCTCGCGATGACAAAATAGGTTGTCATTGCGAGGACGCGCGATGACAAAAGTAGAAGGCGATTGGAAAGGAGAGGCATTACTATGAAGCGCAAAACAAAGATAACTGTGCTAAGGAAGTTAAAATTGGTGGTGATAGATGTCCCTTGAAGAACTCTATACCATAGAGAGAGCAAGGATTCGCAAGCTTGCCATACATTACTCTCGTATTTTTGGTGCAGAGCCTGAGGACCTTCTTCAAACAGGAGCCCTGGCAGTATGCGAAACATATGTAAGATATGCAGGGAGCGTTACCGATGAGGTGCTCCTTACTCTATCCCACCGCATCATAAATAGGATGATGTATAAATTCGCCCTTAAAGAGTACAGGCACAGAAAGTTACTTCAACTATATGAATCTGAAACAGGTCAAAATGAAGAAATTATCTAACAGACAAATGAAAAGACTTGTCCAGGAAGTCCTTTTAGAGCTTTCTGAGGAAGATAGAGCCCTCATTACTGCCCTTTATTTTGACAACGTACCAGTTCACAAGCTTGCAAAGGAGCTTGGCATTTCAAGACCAGCCGTAAGATACAGGAGAAAGAGAGCATTGGATAAGATGAGAGCAATCATAGAACGAAAGAAAAGTGAATAAAGTAATAAGTATAGGTATTTGATGCATTGGAAGAGATGAGGCAACGCATTGATTTAGTATATTTAATTACCAGACTTTTAGTTTAATCTTAAGGAGGTAGGTATTGCAGAGGATTTACTGCATTATCCCCAACATAAACTCCAAAATGAAGGTGTGGACCTGTAGACCATCCTGTATTATCTGAGTATGCAATTATTTGCCCTTGTTTTACGCTCTGCCCCTTTTTAACTGATATGGATTTGAGATGTCCATAAAGGGTGGTAACATCAGAACCATGAAATATCATAACTGTATTTCCATAACCTGTCATCCACCCTGCGTAGGTCACTTCGCCGGCTGCTGCTGCCTTGACAGGTGTCCCGTTGGAGATTGCAAGATCAATCCCTTCATGAAATGATCTTCCTCCCCATATGGGGTGAATCCTCCATCCGTATTCAGATGTGAGTACTCCCTTTACTGGCCATATAAGCCCTGTTTTTAGAACAAGATTGCTCGACTTTTCTCTTGCTTCCTCTATCAATTTCTTGATGAGCGCCTCTTCTTCTTTAATAAGCTTTTCTATTTCATCCTGTTTGTAGAGATAGTAAGTTTTCTTTTCCGTGAGGGACTTTATAAGGGCTGCCTTAATCTGTAATTCTTCCTCAAGGATTGCCTGTTCTTCTTGCTTTTGAGCAAGAAATTTTTTTAGTTCTGTTCTCATATCCTCAAGCTCAGTTTTTTCACGAGTGAACTTCTCTTTTTCCTCTTTTGCTTGCGCCATTAATTTTTCACTGTAAGAGGAAATATAAGAGATATAAGAGATTCTATTTTCTATAACTGCAGGTTCATTTCCTTCATAAAGAAGTTCCATTGTTGAAACCTGTGAAATCTTATATGAAAGGTTAATAAGTTCTTCAAGTTCGGCTTCTCTTAATGCGATTTCCTTCTCTCTTTCCTTTATTGATGCTTCCTTAATCGAGATTTCTTCATTGAGTTTGGAGATACTCTTCTCCGTATCTTTGATACTTGCCGAGACATTCTGCGCCTCGTAGTCGAGCTGCTGGGAAAGTTGCTGGAGCTCGCTTGTAGATTCACTTATATCTTTAATTGTTCTCTTTATCTCTTCCAGTTGCTGCTTGTATTTTTCAAGTTTATTCCTTTCCTCCTCAATGCCTGAATATACGGGCGGGATAATGCTTATAAATAATAGAACTATAACAATTGCAACGAGGAAAAACTTTTTCATCTTGTCCTCCTTAGTGAAAGAATGCTTCCAAGAACGCCAAGAACCAGGGAGAACAGAAGAAGCATAAGATAAACATTTATGGTGTTTAAAGGTGAGGAGACATTTCCGAAAGGCAGTAGCCCCTGAACAACTACATCACTCCATATGTTTACTCTTTGAAGGATAAACGTTGAAAGGATCCATGCAATGAAAGAGAAGAAAGAAAATAGGGTTATGAAGGGTAATTCAATAAAAGCTCTATCGGCTCCAATGAGCTTCAGTACATTGATTTCTGTTTTTCTCATATCAATAAGAACGGATGCGGAGCTTTGGACGATAAATATAAACTCAGAAATGACGACTATAAGTATTGTGGAAAAGAGTGTCCATACAAGTCTTACAAGGTTGTTGAGTTTTTGTGCTGTTTCCTCAGAAAAAACAACAGAGTCAATGGTAGGAAGTGCTTTTATAAGTTCCTTAATACGGTTACCGGAATCGAGGTCTGAGATTTCAATTTTTGCTGTATATGGCAGGGGATTTCTTTTGAGGGATGTTATGATGTCTTCATACTGAGGAAAAATGGCGATAAAATCCTGTTTTGCCTGCTCACTTGTGATAAGGGAGACTGATTTAACCCCCTCAATCGCCTTTACGCTTTCCACAGTCCTTTCAATGTCCTCAGGGGGTGCGTCAAGTTTGAAAAATGCAGTGATATTAATTTTCCCTGTTAAAGATGCAGAGCTCTCGAATAACTTCGTTCCAATCATATAGGTTGCACCAAGTGTAACAATACCAACGACAAGAAAGATAATTGTGATAAATATAATTTTTTTACTTTGCTTTAAAAGCAGTATTGTCTGTCTCAATATGAAGTAAAATCTAAACATAGTCTTTTGTAACAATCCTCCCTTTTTTTAGCTTTATAATCTTTCGAGGTATTGTATCCTCATTGAGCATATGGTGAGTTGACATAAGTATTGTTGTTCCTTTTTCATTCAGTGCCTCTACATACTGCATGATAACGCTTGCAGTATCTCTGTCAAGGTTCCCAAGCGGCTCATCAAGGATGAGTACCTCTGGATTCATAATGATAGCTCTTGCAAGTGATATTCTCTGTTTCTCTCCACCAGAAAGCTCCTTCACAAGTTTATACATCTTGTCTTTTAATTTTATTGCCTCAAGGATTGATGAGGTTTTGTTATATATGCTTTTGAAGTTCTCTCCCTGGTACTGTAGTGGAAGTGAAACATTTTCCATAACACTCCTGTCTTCTATGAGCATAAAATCCTGGTAGGCAAAGCCTATTTTTTGTTTTAATACGTGTGAGGGAAATTCATCTACGGCCTTTCCATCATACATTACGCTACCAGAAGTTGGTTTTTCCTCACCATGAATAATTTTGAGGAGTGTTGTTTTTCCTGCCCCTGACTCACCTACGATATAGAGAAACTCTCCTTTTTCTATTGTCAAATTGATGCGAGATAATGCAATTGTTCCATTCGGGTAAACCTTTTCTAAATTTTTTATCTCAATCATAATCTTTCTCCCGGAGACTTAAATCCCTGCCCTATAATCTCAGAGGCATCTCCGATGATGATAAAACTCAAAGGATCTACCTCTGCTACAAGTTTCTTTATTTTTGAAGTTTCTGCATGTGGAAGTGCAACGACAAGTGCAGTTCGTTTTTCCCCTGTATAGCCGCCTATCGCCTCTAACTCTGTTATTCCTCTTTCCATTTCTTTTAAAATCACTTCCTTTATTTCCTCTGGCTTATTTGTAATGATAAAGACTGTTTTGTAAAATCTGAAGCCCTCCTGAGCAATATCTATAGCATACTGGCTTACGAATATCGCTATAATAGAATAGAGGGGAATGTGAACACTTTTAAAGAAAATACCTGCAAGTATGATAATTGATATATCAATAAACATAAGTGCTTGCCCGAAGGGAAGTCCTGTGAACTCGTAGACTATCTGAGCAAGGAGGTCTGTTCCCCCTGTTGAACCAAAAAATCTGAATATAATACCAATACCTGCTCCCATAAGAAATCCCCCGTAAATTCCAGCAAGGATAGGGTCCATTTCTAATTGAGGAAGAATGGGGAGCGTAATATCAACAAGTACAGAGGAAAGAACGGTGCCAACAATTGTTCCATAGAGGAGCCTCAGTCCCATTTTTCGAGTTCCAATAAGAATGAGAGGGATGTTCATTAGGATAAGCTGAAGCCCTATTGTAAGGAAGGGGAAAAAGTGGTTTATAATAATTGCTATACCAATGAATCCCCCGGGGGCAATCTGATTTGGTTGGATAAATATATTTATTCCGAGTGCATAGACGAAAGAGCCCGCTAATATTCCGATGAAATTAATTACACTCTCTTTTATTACCTGTTTTTTACTTTTGACTTTTGAGGTAAGCCCAAATAAATTCATCAATATCTCCTTCAAGGACTTCGTCTACTTTTCCTGTTTCGTAGTTTGTTCGGTGATCCTTAACGAGTTTGTATGGCTGAAGAACATAGGACCTTATCTCGTTTCCCCACTCTGCTGATTTGAATTCCCCCTTTATCTCGTTTATTGTTTTTTGTTGTTCTCTTTTTTTAAGCATAAGAAGCCTTGATTTCAGCACCTTCATTGCCATATTTTTGTTCTGTAGCTGTGATCTTTCGTTCTGACATTCTGCAGAGATACCTGTTGGAAGATGTGTTATCCTTACTGCTGTTTCCACCTTCTGTACATTCTGTCCCCCGTGACCACTTGCCCTGAAAATGTCTATTTTTAAATCCTTTTCGTCTATTTCCACATCCTCCACTTCACCAAGCTCAGGTATCACCTCGACAAGGGCAAAAGATGTATGCCTCCTTTTGTTTGCATCAAATGGGGAAATTCTTACAAGCCTGTGCACACCTGCCTCTCCCTTAAGAAGCCCATAGGGAAATTCATTTTTCACATATATTGTGGCGCTTTTTATCCCTGCTTCCTCCCCCACCATTTCATCAAGGAGCCGTACATTGAAATTTTTTCTCTCGGTCCACTTAAGGTACATTCTCAACAGCATCTCTGTCCAATCCTGCGCATCCACTCCACCTGCACCGGAGGAAAGGGAGAGGAAGGCATTAAGGTCATCATAAGGGTCTGATAGGTACCTTTCTATCTCCCAGTTATGAATCTTGTTATTCGCATCTTTGAGCATGTTCCTTATTTCTGCATCCATCGCTTCAACAGAATTCCCATATAGCTCTTTTAAGACTGATATATCATCTCTCAATCTCTTTATCTCTAAGTATTTTTCGATCTCCTTTTTTACGAGGGAGAGCGTCTTCAAGATTTCTTTAGTGTCTTCTCTCTTCCAGAAGTCGTTAGAGGAGCTTATATTTTGGAGTTCCTTGAGTTTTTCTTCTTTTTCTTTGAGCCACTCATTATCAAGGGTGCCATTAATTCTTTCTAATGTCTGCTCAATTTCTCTCTTTACTTCATCGGAAATCATAGTTTTCTCTTTTTCTTCAGCTTTTTTCCCTGCTCTCTTTTTTTTCTTCGTTCATCTTTTGAGAGTGTTGGATTTTCCTGAGGCTTCGTTTCTTTTTCTCTTCTTATCTCTATTTTAAACAGGGTTGTTATGGTGTCTTCTTTTATCCTTTCCATCATATCATCAAAGTATTTGTGCCCCTCTATTTGATAAGCGATAAGAGGCTCCTGCTGGCCATATGCTCTCAATCCGACTCCTTCTTTAAGATCGTCCATTGTATAGAGATGGTCCTTCCAGTTAGAATCAATTGAACGGAGGAGTATGTACTTCTCAACACTTCTCATAATCTCGGAACCTATGTGGTTTTCTTTTTCCTCGTAGGTATTAACTGCAAATTCTTTTAACCTTTCAAGGATTTCTTCTTTATGTATTTGAGGAGGATCTGCAAACTCAAGCTGAATCTTTCTATTTAATATGTAGCTTAAAGCATTTTCCAGCTCTCTTGCCTCTTCACTTTCAAACTCTCCGCTTTCAGGATAATGAACCTCAAAGACTTTTTCCACAATATCTGTAAGCATGTCGAGGATCTCTTCTTTTATTGACTCCTGTTTAAATATCTTTTCTCTTTCCGAATATATAACTTCCCTTTGTTTTTCGAGAACATTATCATATTCAAGCAGGTTCTTTCTTATATTGAAGTTATAAGCTTCTACCTTTTTCTGCGCGCCTTCTATTGCTCTTGAGATAAGTGGGTGTTCTATTGGTTCATTCTCGTCAATTTTAAGGGTTGTAAGTACTTTTTTTATCGTGTCTCCTCCAAATATCCTCATCAACTCATCCTCTAAGGATATGAAGAATTGTGATTCCCCGGGGTCTCCCTGCCTTCCCGACCTTCCTCTTAACTGATTGTCAATTCTTCTTGCCTCGTGTCTTTCTGTACCAAGCACAAATAAACCTCCAAGTTCGGTTATTCCAGAGCCGAGTTTTATGTCCACGCCTCTACCTGCCATATTTGTTGCAATGGTTACCACTCTGTATTGCCCTGCATCCTTTATAATCATCGCCTCTTTTTCATGGTATTTTGCGTTTAACACGTTATGGGGGATACCTTCCTTCTTTAGCATTGAGGAAAGCATCTCGGATTTTTCAATAGATCTTGTCCCTACAAGAACCGGCTGCCCTTTTTCGTAAAGGTTTTTGATCTGTTTTACAATGGATTTGAACTTTGCCTGTTCCGTTTTGTAGATGACATCGGGGTGATCTGCTCTTATAACGGGCTTATTCGTTGGTATTTCATATACATCGAGGTTATATATCTCTTTAAATTCATCCCTTTCCGTATAGGCAGTTCCTGTCATCCCTGCAAGATTGCTGTAGAGTCTGAAATAGTTCTGGAAGGTAATAGTTGCAAGTGTCTGGCTTTCACTCTTTACGGCAAGACCTTCTTTTGCCTCTATTGCCTGGTGAAGCCCGTCGCTATAACGCCTTCCAAACATGAGCCTTCCTGTGAATTCGTCCACAATAATAACCTCTCCCTCTTTGACGATGTAATCGACATCTTTTTGGAAATAGAGTTTTGCTTTTAGTGCTTGATTTATATGTTTTACAAGGTCGACAAATTGCTCTTCAAAGAGATTATCTATATGTAGCATCTTCTCGGTTTTTCTTACTCCTTCCGGGGTGAGGCTGACTGTTTTAAGTTTTTCGTCTCCCTCAAAGTCCACTCCTTCAATAAGAGTATCTGCTATCCTTTTTGCTGTGTAGTACATAGAGGTATTCTCATCCGAAGGTCCTGAAATAATGAGAGGGGTCCGTGCTTCATCAATAAGAATGCTGTCAACCTCATCGACTATTGCATAGTTAAGAGCCCTCTGGACAATTTGCTCTGGTATTATAGCCATGTGGTCTCTCAGGTAATCAAATCCGAATTCGTTGTTTGTGCCATAGGTGACGTCTGCATTATATGCCTTCCTTCTCTCTTCGTATGAGGAATCGTGCTGTATAAGTCCTACTGAGAGTCCTAAAAAGTGATATATGGGGCCCATCCATTCACTGTCTCTTTTTGCAAGGTAATCGTTTACTGTAACAAGATGTCCTCCATTTCCTTGCAGTGCATTAAGGTAAAGAGGAAGGGTGGCAACAAGAGTTTTACCTTCTCCTGTTTTCATTTCTGCAATGCTACTATTGTAAAGAACAATACCACCAAGTATCTGTACGTCAAAGTGTCTCATATTTATTGTTCTTTTAGCGACCTCTCTTACGACGGAAAAAGATTCAGGAAGAATTGACTGATCTGTTTCTCCCCTTGAGAGTCTCTCTTTAAATTCTATAGTCTTCCTACTTAATTCTTCATTGCTTAGTTTACTGATACTCTCTTCAAAAGAGTTTACGACCTTAACGATTTCCCAATATCTTTTTAGGTTTTTCTTAATTGGGTCAAATATGTCTAAGAGCATTTTCTATTCCTGGGGTATGATAAGCCCGTAGTTTCCGTCCTTTCTTTTATAAACAACATTGAAAAGGTTTGTTTCTATATCCCTGAAAATAAAGAAGTCATGACCAAGTAGTTCAAGCTGTAGAATTGCTTCTTCAACACTCATTGGTTTTACTGAAAATGTTTTTGTTTTTACAATGCGAGGTTCGCTTTCCTGCGGCTCTTCTGGGATTATTACTCCAGCTGTCTTTGGTATTCTTTTTGGGTTTTTAAAGTGGTCGTTATATTTTTGCATCTGTATTTTTAATTTGTCGAAATTTTCATTTACTGCTTTATCAATCATATTTCCTTTTCCTACTGCTCTTATAATTCTTCCTGCGACAAATATTGTTGTCTCAACAACAAACTGTCCTCTCTGTTTTGTAAGGATAACACTTGCTTTCTGTACATTGTTAAAATACTTTTCAAGCTTTTGCATCTTTTTCTTTATTTCCTGCTCAAGATGTTCAGGTAAAACCTCAATACCTTTTTGGGTAATGTTAACTTCCATTTCCGCCTCCTTAGAATAGTATATTTAAAAGATTCCCTTTATTCAAAAAATTAATCTCCATCTTTGTATATTCTCTTAACCCTTTTTCCAATGCGGGTAACAATTTCATAATTAATGGTGTCAATTTTTTTTGCAATTTCTGATGCAGTAATTTCTTCGTTTCCCTGTTTTCCTATGATAACAACCTCATTGCCTGGGTGTATATATGGGAAGTTGGTTACATCAATAATAGTAAGGTCCATTGTAATTGTACCCACAATCCTTGCTCTTTGACCTTTTATCAATACCTCTCCCTTATTTGAAAGTGCTCTGGGCAAACCATCGGCATATCCCACAGGTATTGTTGCAAGCAGGGAATCCCTTTCTGTTGTAAATGTTCTTCCGTAACTGATGCTTTTCCCTTTTGGTACCTTCCTTGTGAAGATTGTTCTTGCCTTGTAGCTCAATATTGGCTCAAATCCCTCAAGGGTATCGTTAGATGGGGAAAGACCATAAAGTATAATGCCAGGGCGTACTGTGTTAAAGTAGATTTCCTTCAGATTTAAAATGGCTGCGCTATTTGCAGCGTGCACAATGGGGGGTAATAAGTCTTTTCTTTTCAGGAGGTTAAGTATGCTTTTAAATGTGCTTAACTGCTCCTTTGTGTAATTTATATCAGAGTCTGCTGATGAAAAGTGTGTATAAATACCGTCTAATTTTATGTTCTTTATCCTGCTTATCTCTTCAACAATCTGGGGAACTTCTTGTGGGAGAACCCCCAGCCTTCCCATCCCTGTATCCACATCGAGGTGTATCTTCAATATCTCCTTGTGTTTGTATTCTTTCAACCTCTTTATAAAGTTTTTGTCGAACATCGTTACCTGTATATTGGACTTTGCTGCAATATTCAGTGTCTTTGGGTCAACATAGCCAAGTGTGAGAATTGGTATTTTGATACCACTTTCCCGAAGAGTAAGTGCTTCTTCCATTGAGGCAGTTGCAATACTATATATGCCCTCTTCTTCGAGGGTCTTTGCAATCTGTAAGGCACCATGTCCATAGGCATCTGCCTTTACAACACCTATTATCTTTCGGTTTCTCGTAAGTTTCTGAATTTCTTTGAAATTCTTTCTGAGCTTCGAAAGCGCTATTTCTGCCCATACAGGTCGATTAAACTCCATTAGACCTCCTTGAAAAAATCTCTTTATATTATATTATTAATTGAATAAAATGAAAGGAAGAATATGAGAATTGTTGTTACTAATGATGATGGGATTGAATCTTTGGGCCTGAGGGTGCTTGCAAGCTCTATGATACCCCTAGGTGATGTTTATGTTGTAGCACCCAAAACTCCGCAGAGTGCTGGTAGCCATGCTACAACCCTGCATAAACCTTTAAGGATTGAGGAGTATCTGCTAAATATCGGAGAGAAGTATTCTGTAAGAGTTTCGGGTACCCCGGCTGATTGTGTCCTTCTTGCAAAGGATGAAATTGTGGAGGATGGAATAGATATTGTTGTTTCAGGTATGAACAGCGGCCCGAATCTTGGATACGACGTGATTTATTCAGGGACGGTAGCTGGAGCAAGAGAAGGGGCAATAAATGAAATCCTCTCCTTTGCTTTTTCAGTAGATAGTATTCAAAATCCTGACTTCACTTATGCAGGTGAATTTGCCACAGCATTTATAAGAAGTGTTTTAGATAAGAAACTCAAGGGCAGGATTTATTTTAATGTAAACTTTCCAAATCTTCCAAAAAGTGATATCAAGGGTTACAAGTTCGTAAGACAGGGAAGGAGAGAATACATTAATAGAATTTTCAAGGGAAGTGATCCTTTCGAGCGTACCTATTATTGGATTGGGGGAAAGTTAAAAGAAGACTATGAAGAGGATACAGATGCAGGTGCTGTCAGGGATGGGTATGTCTCAATTACCCCCATGACCCTTGATTTTACTGATTACAACCTTCTGAGGCACCTGAGCGATATAAAAATTGATTTATAGTTTAATTAAGTCATGGGTGATGTCCGTGATTGTTTCTATTCCTTCCTCTTTTATGATAATTGTGTCTTCAATCCTGATTCCGAACATTTTAGGTAAATATACCCCTGGTTCTATGGTAACGACCATACCTGGCTTGAGTATCGATGTTGAAAGCTGGTTTACAGTAGGAAGTTCATGAATTTCCAGTCCCACCCCATGTCCGAGCCCGTGTGTAAATTTGTCTCCAAAACCTTCTTTTTCCAGAAATGTCCTTACCTTAGCATCGACTTCAGAAGCTTTTACACCACTTTTTGCTTCAGCTCTGCCAAGCTCCTGGGCTTCCTTAACGATTTCATAGGCTCTTGAAATTTCTTCAGTTGACTGCCCTATAATAAGTGTCCTTGTGGTATCTGATGCATAGCCATTGCAAAAGACTCCGAAGTCCATTATTATGGGTTCACCCTTTTCTATCCTTTTTTGTGAGGCTACTCCATGAGGAAGAGCACTTCTGAATCCGGATGCAATAATTGTATCGAAGGAGGGCTTTTCTCCACCATTTTTTCTAAATCTATATTCCAGCTCACCTGCAACTTCTCTCTCACTTGCTCCTTCCTTAATCAAAGGAAGCGTTTCATTAAAAGCCAGTGTAGAGATTCTTGCGGCACTTCTTAAGGATTCCAGTTCTTCCTCATCCTTAACAATTCTCATGTTTTCAATTGTATTTTCAAGGGGTATGAGCTTTAGGAAACCGGCTCCTTCAATAGAGAAATAGAGCGAATAATCAAGGTGGTTTTTTTCGAAGGCGAGCCAGTGGACCTTCTTTTCGTAGAGGAAGTTCTTAAGGAATTCAGAGAAACTTCCTTTATATTCAATAACTTTTATATCTTTTTGAACTTCTCCGTTTGCCTGCTCTGTAAAACGAGGATCGACAATTATAAATATTTCGTCCTGAACAGAAATGAGAAAGCCCTCCTCTCCCGAAAAAGCGGATAAGTACCTTATATTCGGGATGCTGCTTATGAGAAATGCATCAGCATTAACCTTACGGATTACTTCTTTGAATTTTTCTAATCTTTTCATAGATATTCTTTTCTATTCAAATGGATTTGTTTTTCCGATGGCATTCTCAGGGGCAATAAGAGGTGGTACATCGATCTTCCTCTTTTCCATTTCTCCATTGATAAAAGATATATTACCTCTTTTAACTGTGGGGATTTGTGGAGGTTGATGGACAACTTCTGGGGCAAATAATCGTGGCAGGATAACAAAATTCCATATAAGAAATGCACCAATGATGATAATAATTGTAATGATTGTTCCTTTTGATATTTGTACTCGTTTCCTTATTACCTTTTTTTCATTCATTTTATTCAACCTCCCTGATGATATATGATGCCCTTAATATTAACAGAATAAGTGGAGACTCCAGTCTTTGGGTCCTTGCCATAGTTTATTGTTAGAATATCAACCTCTGTAATCTGTTGGAAATTCTTTAGAGTATCAAGGAATGATCTTACATTGTTTAGAGAAGGAGCCTCAAAAGAAATATTAAAAACTACGTTCTTCCCTTCTGCTTTTGGAAAGGTGAGCTGTGTAATTTTAACACCATTGTTTTTTCCAATGATTAGAAATTCTTCTCCATAAAGAAATTCATCTGGTGTATCTGGTAGAACTATACTTAAATCTGAAATTCTCTGTTTAAACGTGTCTATATCATTGCGTATTGCTCCTATCCTTGTCTGGGCAAATTGAAGCAAACTGAGATGTTCTTCCTCCTTCCATATCTGGGCGTTAAGGTCCTGTAGCTGCTGAAATTCTGGTCTCAGTACATACCAGAAGACTACCGCAGCAATAATAATGTACAATATGACAAATACGATAACTTTTATATTTTTTCTGCTTATGGTTATCTCTTTATCTTTCATTGCTTTATCTCTCCCCATTGAAACATTAGTGAAAATGTTGCATATTCAGGCTCTCCTTTTGGGGTGACGAGGCCGAGTGGTATGGTATAGTGTTCAACCTGTAGATTCTGGAATTTCGCATTTGATTTAAGGGAATTGACAGTCCAGGCAAGCCTTTGAAGGTCTGTTGTATGTCCTGTTAGTGTTACCTGATTTTTTTCTCTGTCGACATCAATTGAATCAATATAGGCATCCTTTGGCAACGTGTCACCAATCTGCGTAATAAGGTTGTTCCAGGTAATCTGTGAGTTTACAAGTTTTTCAATTGTTGTTTCAAGTAAGTAAACTTTATCCCCAAGTTGATTCCTCTCTGTAAGAGTTTTTTCCACATTGTTTAATGAAGCAATCTGGGACTTCAAACTTTCAAGGTATCTATTTCTCTGGAATACTTCGTATCGAAGACCCCCATAAAATAGGACAAGTGCAATAAGAACAATTAAACCTATGGTGATAATTTGCTTATTTTCCCTTGATAACTGCTTTCTTCTTTTCTTTGCTCCGGGTAAGAGATTTATGTTTATTGTTTCATGCATTTTTCACCCCTTTTTATAGGTAAGGAATGTTTTTACTTGCTCTTCTTGTGTTGCAGCTTTGCCTTTCCTTGGGGAGACTTTTGGTTTATATTCTCTCAGGGCAAGCCCTGTAGCTACTGAAAATATCGGTGCCATCTCGTGAAGGTATTCTTTTGTAAAGAGGGTTGGATCATAAGTTGCAATACTTGTGAAGAGTCTGTTTACCTCTGTAGGATATCCTACAGAGTCTTCAATAAATCCTTCAATACCTTTTATGTTTGCAGAGCCCCCTTCAAGGAGGACTACTGTATTCATAGATTTTCCTTCGTTAAATTTATTAAAGTAGTAACTAATAGACCTCTTGATCTCAAGCGCAAGATTATTTAAGAGAGTTAGGCAAGCCTTTGTTACCTGGTTCTCAATACCAAGGTTTAGCTGTTTTATCTTAGTTTCTTCTGCCTCTTCAAAGCTTTTCCCAAGATTACCGGCGATTGCTTCCGTAATCTTTTTGCCCCCGATGGGTAAGATTCTTGAAAATCTTACTATCATTTTATCTACCATATTTATTGAGGTATAGTTATGACCTATATTGATTGCAGAAATCAGGACATTTTCTTCCCTTCCAAAACCGGGGGTAAAGCGCAGCAATCTTAAAACTGAAAAAGGTTCTACCTCCAGTGCCACAGGCTTTAGGTTTGCTATTGAAAGTAGCTCAGAGGTAAGCTGGATGACATCAAGAGGTGCAGCAGCAACAAGCACATTAAGTTTTTTTGTACCATTTTGTGCAACAATCTCGTTCAATACTTGATAGTCAAATACGGCTTTTTCAAGTGGAAATGGAAGGAATCTCTCTATTTCCCATTTGATTGCTTCGTATAGTTCGTTATCAGGCAGGTCTTCCATAACAATCTCTTTTACGGTAACAAGTTGACCTGAGACATTTGCAACAACCCTATTTCCAATAAAGGAATGAAAAGAGATAAGTTCCTTTAATATTTCTGTAATCTCTTTTGGTTTTTCTATTCGTCCTTCCAGTATGGCGCCCTCGGGTACTTTAAGGATGCCAAAATTGACAAGTCTCAAAGAACCTTTTTCTTCTTTAAACTGCGCCATCTTTACGAATCCTGAGCCCAGGTCGACGCCTATTGCTGGAGTCTTACTTTCTCTTTGAAACAATGCACTCATCTTTCACCTCCTTATATTTTAAGAAATTGGAACATTTATCAAAAAAAGAACAAATTAAGGTATGTTTGTATTATATTAATGCCCCAGATAGCTGCAACGAATCCCCCAAGGGATAGAAAAGGGGCGAAAGGGATTCTATCCTTCATCCCTTTTTTGAAAAGCAGGACGGCGAGAAGTGAAATTATTGCACCCCCTACAAATGCAATAAGCAGTGTAACAAGGCTTAACCTGAAGCCAAGAAATGTGCCCAGCAACAATCCAAAAGTTAGATCTCCCTCTCCCATTCCTCCTTTCGATACGAGAATAATGAGAAGGAAAAATGCTGCCATAAAGCCCATTCCCAGTAATGCATCCAGAAAGGATTGTTTCCCTTCTATTAGGGAAAATATAATCCCTATTGCAATTCCAGGGAAAACAATAAGGTCTGGTACAACGCCGTCAATTGTGTCAATTGCACCTATAACAATAAGAAGGCTTGCAAAGATTGCTATCTTGAGAAATTGGATGGATAAATTTAATTTCCACATCGCAATGAGAAAGGATATGCCTGTTAAAACTTCTACAATGATGTATTGCGGAGAAATCCTTTCCTTACAGTATCTGCATCTTCCCCTCAGATGCATATAGCTTATGATTGGGACAAGGTCATACCATGCAAGTTTGTGATTACAATGGGGACAAAAAGAGGATGGCTTCACAATTGAAATATCTCGTGGGATCCTGTATATTAACACATTGAGAAAACTCCCAATTACAGCACCTAATATGAAAGTGAAAATGTATAAAAATAATTTAGGAATATATAATTCATTCATTATTCAAATTATAAATATTTTTAAAAAAAGTAAAATTACGCACTGAGTATTCTAAGGATTCATTAAGTGCGACAATGTGTGAATAATCTTTAACTTTAGAGTAAAAACAACCTTTATCTATTCGGTTATTATGGACTTCTTCTAAAATTGTTATAATGTATGATATGAAAAAAGATTGGTATTTTTTTCCTTACAATTTTGTTATGATTTTGTTTTTTCTTGTTCTCTTGCTATTCCTGCCTCTTATTTTTCTATTATATGCAGGAGGGATAGTTGCGGCATTCGGCAAGCTTGGTTTCAACTCTTTTGTGGGTTTCACTCTTTTTCTTCTCTGTATTTTTGGGAGTGCTGTAAATATCCCAATTAAGCGTATAGAGACCACAGTTCCTCTTATTCAGGAGAGAGAAGCCTCATATTTTGGCATTCGATATCGTATCCCTGTGATTGAAACACATGAAACAATACTTGCAGTAAATGTTGGGGGGGCGTTGATTCCTGTCTGTATCTCTGCCTATGAAATTTTCAGGATGTTTTTCAGGGGTAGCTTTATTCAGGTTTTTTTAACACTTGTTGCAGTTGCAATTGTTTCCATTGTTTGTTATATGTTTGCAAAGCCTATCCGGGGGGTGGGGATTGCAATTCCGCTTTTTATACCACCTCTTATAGCAGTTCTTGTTGCAATTATCCTTTCTCCTCATAATGCAACTCCTGTGGCATATGTTGCAGGAACGCTTGGCACTCTGATTGGTGCCGATATCGCAAACCTTGAAAAGATTAAGGATATGGGTGCCCCTATGGTAAGTATTGGGGGAGCGGGGACCTTTGATGGAGTATTCCTCACGGGTATTGTTTCTCTCCTGTTGCTTTAGGAAGATTACATGGAAGGCGTTTCTATTTTTAGTGCAGTTGTTGCAGGCTTCCTTTCTTTTGTTTCTCCCTGTGTTTTACCTTTGATTCCTGCCTATGTATCTTATATTTCGGGTGAATCCATTGAGGAGCTCAGGGGCGGGGAACATTCCTCACGCAAGGTTCTTATAAATTCTATTGCTTTTGTAATAGGTTTTTCAATCGTTTTTGTTCTTTTAGGCGCTTCCGCCACACTTATTGGGAATCTGCTTATAAGAAATATGAGAATATTTAAGATTATTGCAGGTATTGTTATGATTGTTTTTGGACTGCACATTTCGGGTGTTATAAGAATAAATCTGTTAAACTATGAAAAGAGGCTGAAGACGCAGAAGAAAAATACTTCATTTGTAGGGGCTCTTTTGCTTGGCTTTGCATTTAGTTTTGGATGGACTCCCTGTGTAGGTCCAATTCTTGGTGCTATATTACTCCAAGCAAGCACTGCCGAGACTTTAGGAAAAGGAATTTTACTTCTTTCTCTTTATTCTGCAGGGCTCGGCATTCCTTTTGTACTTACGGCAGTTGCAATTAATGTCTTTTTTTCCGCTTTCTCAAGAATAAAGAAATATTTCAGAGCAATTGAAATTGTCGCAGGTGTCTTTTTAGTGGTAATGGGTATTCTTTTAATTATGAATAAGGGGATTTACATTGGCATATGAGCGAACTGAGAAGAGCGAGGGTTGAATCTGCCATTGAATTAGAGGTTTCCACTTATATCAGAACTCTTGATGATCCTCTTTTTAAGGATTTGATGATTACGCATGTGGAGGTTTCGCAAGATCTCCATTATGCAAAGATCTATTTCACAGTTTTTGGGAAAGAAGAGGAAGCAGAAAAGGTTATGAGGGAACTTGGAAAAGCAACAAGGAGGATCCAGAGAGATGTTGCCAGAAGATTAAGGAATATGAGAAATGTCCCCCTTCTTTCTTTTCACTTTGATACATCCATACAACAGGGTGACAAGGTAATAAAACTCCTTGAAGAAATCAAAAAAGAACTTGATGAAAGGACTGATAATGAAGAAAATTGACGAAGTTTGTAAAATTCTCATTGATTATAAAAGCTTCGCACTCTTTACGCATATAAATGCTGATGGAGATGCAATTGGTTCTATATTGGGTCTGGGTATGTCGCTTGAGATTGCAGGGAAGAAGGTTAAATACGTTGTACCTGAACCTGTTCCTGTTAAATTTAATTTTCTCAAGAATTTTCAACTCATTAACAAGGATGCTGAAAAACTATCTAATATAGAGGTTGGTATCCTGCTCGATGCTGCAGATACAAATAGAATTGATGAACTTAGAAGCCACCTTGAGGGTTTCGGAGTTACTGTAAACATTGATCATCATTTGACAAATGGGCATTTTGCAACTGTAAATTTTGTAGACGGAAATGCCCCTTCAACTACTGCTATTGTTCTGGAAATTCTTGAGCATGCTCATTTACCCATTAATGCAGATATAAGCAATGCTCTATTTGCAGGACTTCTTACTGATACGGGTTCTTTTCACTACCCGAATGCAAACAGAGATGCCTTTCTTTACGGTGCTAAGTTGCTTGATTATGGAGCTGACCCGGCTTTTATTGCTAACAAAATCTTCGAGATGGACACGATGCCGCACCAAAAACTGCTTGGGCTTGCTTTGCTCAGAATGGAAGTTACAGATCGTATTGCATATTCTTACATAATGCGAAAGGATATTGAGGAGTTTAATGCCTCCGACGAAGATACAGAGGGAATTATAGATGTGATGAGAAAGATAAGGGATGCTGAATATATTGTACTATTTAAGGAGACTCGAAAGAGAGAAGTGAGGGTGAGTTTAAGGGGAAAGAATAGCGCTGATGTAAGAATTATCGCAGAGCAATTCGGGGGTGGGGGGCACAGGGCAGCTGCTGGATGTACTATTGGAGAGCAGATGCAAGAGGCAATCAACGAAGTACTTTCTTTAATAAAGGAGATTAGAAAGGAATGAGAAGAGAAAGAATATTCGGTTTAATTATCGTCTGTGCGATTGCCTTTGTCCTGATTTTTTCGCTTATAAGGGTTACGGCTCCCTTACCAAATTTCTCCGGGGGTGGTAATTCTATTTCCCTCATTAGACTTGAAGGTATCATTGGGGGAGATGTTCTTACAGGGCAATCAATCTCAGAGGACGCCGTAAAGACACTCCTTGAGGAGGTGAAAGAATCTTCAACGAAAGCCCTTTTAATAAGAATTGATAGTCCTGGAGGAGATGTTACGACAACAGAAGAGATTTACAACCTCCTTCTTAGATTTAAGAAGGAAACAGGAAGAAAGGTTTATGTCTCGATGGGAGGTTATGGAGCCTCTGGTGCTTATTATATTTCCTGTGCTGCTGACAAAATCTTTGCAGAACCATCCACTATAACTGGAAGTATTGGCGTTATTATGGAGTTTCTTGATTATTCCGAACTCCTCAGCAAGATTGGAATAAAAGAGACTGTTATTAAAAGCGATATATATAAGGATATGGGTTCATCCATAAGGGATATGACGGATGCGGAGAAGCAGATGTTTCAAAGTATCATAGATGAGGCTTATGAAAGATTCTTAAGTGTTGTTTCCGAAAACAGGCATATAGAGATGAATAAGCTAAAAGATGTCTCAAGAGGACAAATTTTCACAGGTTTGCAGGCAAATGAGCGTGGCCTTATCGACGGAGTGGGATCTCTGGAGGATACCATCGATATGCTTGCAAAAGATGTTGGAATTGAAAGAAAGCCAGTGATTGTGGAGCATAAAATTGAACGAAGCCTTTTTTCAATATTGTTTAACTTATCGCAGGTACCTGAGGTTGAAATCCTCAAAGGTCTTGAGCCATTCAAGGTACAGTACATTCTAAGGATAGGCTACTGATATGTTAGATGCCTTTGAAAATATTTATAAAGTCATTGTAAGACCTTCAGTGGCATTCAATGATATTAAGGAGAAGAGGTATATTTATCCTGCAGTATTTTATCTCTTTTTATTTGGAATTGTTTCAGTAATTTTTGTCATTGTTGTTTTTAGAAACTTCAGTATCTTTCTCGAAGAAGAATTATTTGCTCAACTTCCACTTGATATTTCGGAAAGCTTAAAGCGGTATGTTTCCTCGCCATATTTTGTGGTGCTTTCTCTTATAACTCCGTATCTTTCTGTGTTTATTTCTACTTCAATTTATAACCTGATTGCAGAATTTGCAGTCAAGAAAAGTAATGGAGTTCCGCTGTTCCTGTGCTGGAGTTTCGCTTCGGTTCCCTCCCTTATCAGTAAAGTTTTGACTATTTTTCTTGTGAGTGCCTTTAAGATTGCTCCACCTATTTATGTGAACTTGATATTTGTAATCTGGGGTATCGTCCTTTATGTTATTGCAATTGAAAGGGTCTATGAAATCAATCGGGGGCTTGCAATCGGGATTTTATTTATTCCGTTTGTTTTGGTTTTCGTCATATTTTCTCTCTTTGTTGCATTGATTATGGGTATTTTTACTTCTGTCTGAGGTGTCTTTTGGCAGACTTCCTTGAAGATTTAAACGAAACTCAAAAAGAGGCAGTTTTATATAATTCCTCCCCTTTGCTTGTTTTTGCGGGGGCAGGTTCAGGAAAGACAAGGATTATTACCTACAAGATTGCATATTTGATAGATGATTTGAAGATATATCCCTCAAGAATACTTGCAGTTACCTTTACAAATAAAGCGGCCAAAGAGATGAAGGAAAGAACTGAAAAACTACTCGGTTCTGATATAGAGAAGCTCTGGATAGGTACTTTCCATGCTATATGTGCGCGCATCTTAAGACGTGACATAGGAGTACTTGGCTTCCGAAAGAACTTCACAATTCTTGATGAGGATGACTCCATTAGGGCAATAAAAGATGTGATGAAGTCGCTGAATATTGATACGAAATACCTCGAGCCTTCTGTCGTCAAGAAGTATATATCAAACGCAAAAGCAAATCTTGTAGATAGCAATCTATTTAAGAAAGAAGCAGGGGAATATATGGATAAGGTTGTCTCTACCATCTACGAAGGCTACGAAACATACTTAAAGGCTAATAACTCGCTCGATTTTGATGATCTCATTTTTCTTACAGTGCGGCTATTTCGAGAGAACGAATCTGTTCTCTATTATTATTCGAATAAGTTTAAGTATGTCCTTGTTGATGAATTCCAGGACGTCAACTCTATGCAGTACGAATTGATAAAAATGCTTGCAGGTAGAAACAGGAGACTGACAGTTGTAGGAGATGATGACCAGAGTATCTATTCTTTCAGGGGAGCAAGTGTAGAGTTTATGGACCAGATACAGACAGATTTTCCTGATATAAAGATTGTAAAGCTTGAAAAAAACTATCGCTCCCCACAGGAAGTCCTTGATGTGGCTAACAGGCTTATTAAATATAACAGGAGAAGGAGCGACAAACATCTTTATTGTGATAAAATAATCGAAAATTCAGTGGATTTTTATGAGGCAATTGACGAAGGTGATGAGGCAAGATTTGTGGTTGGAAAGATTCGTAACCTTGTAGAGTCAGGTAAATATAATTATGCGGATTTTGGTGTGCTCTACCGAATTAATGCACAATCAAGGGTTCTTGAGGAGCGCTTTATGGCAGAGGGGATTCCATATCAGGTCATCGGTGGCATTCGTTTCTATTCGAGAAGTGAAATAAAAGACATTATTGCTTATCTTGCCTTCTTGAACAATCCATATGACGACATCAGTTTGAGAAGGATTATTAATGTACCTTCAAGAAAAATTGGAGAAGCAACCCTTGGTAAGATTGAAAGTGTCGCTCTGGATAAAGGCTGTTCTCTTTTTAAGGCATTAGACTATTTTGCCTCTGAGGAAGGACATTCGAATAAAAATCTTCTTGATTTTCTTGCACTGGTTGAGGAATTAAGAGATGATATGAAATCAATGAATCTTGTTGAGCTTGTTAATGAAATTATCTTTAAGACAGGATACTATACATATATACTTGAGAAGGATAAGGTAGAGGGAGAGACAAGGGTGGAAAATGTAAAGGAATTCCTCAATATGGTGAGCGATTTCATTAAAGAATCAGAGGAACCCACGCTTCAAGCTTTACTTACCCAACTTGCTCTTGTAACAGATATTGATGAAGCGAAGGGAGGAAACAGGGTATCTCTTATGACACTTCACTCTGCAAAAGGCCTTGAATTTCCTGTTGTTTTTCTTGTAGGTCTTGAAGAGGGGCTTCTTCCTCATTACCGTTCCCTTGAATCAGAAAGAGACATAGAAGAGGAGAGAAGGTTGTGTTATGTGGGTATTACGCGTTCAAAGGAAAGGCTTTTCTTTACCTACGCAATGAGAAGGAGTTATTTTGGCTCAATGAATTTGACAAAGCCTTCGAGGTTTCTGAATGAGGTCAATATTAATGAATTTATAAAGGAAGAAAAGAAGAAGGCATTTGTAAATATATCAGTAGGGGAGAATGTACTACATAAAATCTGGGGGTTAGGCAAGGTGATTGAGGTTCATACTGATTCAGATATACCATATGCAGTTATTGATTTTATAAAGATTGGGAGAAAGAAACTTGACCTGAGGTATGCTCCCCTTGAAAGGACGGGATGATTATGGTAAATCATTGTTTTGTCTGTGGAAAGGATAATCCTGATTCCATTGGACTTGAGTTCGAAGTGCGTGATGATGGGGTTATTGTTTCTCATTTTTCATTAGGAAGAAAGTATGAAGGATATCCCAATATTTTGCACGGTGGGATTCTTGCTGCAATTCTTGACGATTGTATGGGAAATGCAATCTTTAAAAAGGGACTCTTAAATTATACGGTGGAGATGTGCCTGAAATACCTCAAGCACTGTCTTGTCAACGAAGAGCTTGAGGTTAGAGGTTACATTGTGGGGATGAATCATAAGGTTGTGGAAACGGAAGGAGAAATTGTAAATTCTCAAGGAGAAGTAAAGGTAAAGGCAACGGGCAAGTATTATGTTGTTGGCCCTCTGGAGAAGCAATGGGATATTTGATTGTCATTTTAATTGTCTGGTTTTTATGTGGCATAGTTAGTAATATCATACTCAGAAAGAGTAAACTGCCCCCTTTATATAAACTCCTTCTTCTTCTGGAAGGGGTTATTGGCCTTCTCTTACTATTTATATACAAAGGGAGCAGTGAGAAGTAGTGGTCATTTTACTCAATAAATAATTTCTCATATAATAGACATTATGAGGAGTGAAATGAAAAAGAAGAAATCTAAGAAGTCTATTGTATGGGCTGTTATTAAGACTATTTTGATTGTTCTGCTCATTGTGGTCGTTTCGGGTAGTATTGGTTTATTGATATATGTGAGGCAACTCTCCTCTGAATTGCCTAATATTGACCTTCTGACTTATGATCCAGAACAATCCTCACAGATCTTTGACTATAAGGGAAATCTCATTACAAATGTCTATGCTCTGGAGAACAGGATTTATGTACCTCTGGAGAATATCGCTGATATTGTAAAAAAGGCTGTTATTATACAGGAGGATAAGAGGTTCTATGAGCATGGAGCACTTGATTTTAGAGGTATAGCAAGAGCACTATGGGTGGATATTACTACGTTAAGCCTCTCCCAGGGGGCGAGTACAATTACTCAGCAGCTTTCGCGACTACTCTTCCTTTCTCTTGAAAAGACTGCAGAAAGAAAATTAAAAGAGGCAGTGCTTGCTATAAGGCTTGAGGAAAAGTTTACAAAGGATCAGATTCTTGAGATGTACCTGAATCAGGTTTATTTGGGTTCTGGTGCATATGGTATAGAATCAGCAGCTCAGGTATATTTCAATAAGCATGCCTCTGAGCTTGACCTTGCAGAAGCAGCAATGCTTGCAGGTGTCATTAAGGCTCCTTCTGCAATAAACCCCTTTGAAGATCTTGAAGCTGCAAAGGAATCCCAGAAGCAGGTTATAGAAAAGATGCTTCTGGAAAAGGCCATCACTGAAGAGGAGGCAGAGGCGGCTTTATCAGAAGAGCTTCAACTTGCAGAGCCTACTTCAATAAAGGATAACATGGGATATGCTATTGACTATGTGAAGGAGATTGTTTCAGAGAAGTTTGGAATGGAAATGCTTTATACAGGTGGTCTTAAGATATATACAACAATTGTGCCAGAACTTCAACTTGCAGGAACAAAGGCAATAGATAGTGTTATGAATAGCGCTGAGAAGGACAAAATATTCCCAAAAGGAGTTGTTGATTCCAAGGGCGTTATCCAGCCTCAGGTTGCTCTTACTGCAGTTGATGCAAATTCAGGAGCCATCCTCACAATGATTGGAGGAAGAGACTATAATAACACAAAATTTAACAGAAGTGTTGGTCTCAAACAGCCTGGTTCTTCATTCAAGATCTTTGATTATACAGCAGCAATTGAATATGGCTCCCTTTATCCTTCCTCTAAGATTGTCTCAGAACCGTATACTGTTGATAATTGGTCTCCGCATGAATGGACGAATAATTACTTTGGCGAATTGTCCGTCCGTGATGCATTGAGTGAATCTTCTAATATATGTGCTGTAAAGACAGCACTTGCAGTAGGCCTTGATAGAGTGATTTATATGGCACGCAAGTTTGGGATTACAACCCCTCTTCAACCTTACCCATCGGCTGCAATAGGGACCTTTGAGGTAAAACAGCTTGAGATGGCAAATGCATATGCAACCCTCGGAAACGGTGGGATTTATCATGAGCCATATATCATAACTAAAATAATTTCTTCTGATGGAAGGGTTCTCTTTGAGCATACAGATATGTCTTACAGGGCTGTCTCAGAGCAGACGGCTTATATTATGAATAAGATCTTCAGTTATGTGATGCTATCAAAGGGTAATGCAAGGATAAAGGAGTTACCATCAGCTGCAAAGACGGGCAGTACAGATAACTGGACTGATGCATGGTTTGAGGGGTACACTCCAAATATTTCTGTAAATATCTGGCTTGGCCCTGATTCACAGGAAGTAACTTTTCCTGATGTTTTTAATTCGGGCTCCAGATTTCCTGCTATGATGTGGAGGCAGTTTATGCTGGAGGCAATGAAGATCTTTCCAAAGGATGATTTTAAGAGGCCTTCTACGGGTCTTGTAAGCAGATCTGCCTATGATAGCTCTGGATATCTTTCGGAAAAACCCTCCGATGGGAAAAGTATCGTCAAATATGATTTTCATGAGACATTTGTTCCTCCCCTTGATATAAAGGAGGCTGGGTTTGTTACAGTCGTTGTTTGCAAGGATTCTGGCCTTCTTGCCCCACCCACCTGTCCTGACTATCTTAAAGAAGAAAGAACCTATCTCAGGGGAAGCGAACCAACTCAGTATGACCCGAGGGATTTTACAACCGTTCCTGAAGTTCCACTATTTGATTTCAGGACAAACAAGGATGTCCTCATTGTTGGTGAGTCTCTTGAGATGATTGCAATTATTGGAGATACCAATAACATAGGTAATTATAAAGTCAGTTTTTATGTTTATGATTTACCTGTGGTTACACTTGATTCACCAACAATTAACAATGAGTACCATTATAGTTTATCTCTATCAGAACCAGGGAGCGTTGCATTAAGAGCAGTATTACTCGATATGAACGGGAGTGTTCTTGCTACAATCGAGAGAAGTGTACGAGTGCTTTCAGCTCCTTAAATAGGAGGTAGTCATGCTTGACCCAAATCTAATCAGAGAAATGCCAGATGTTGTTAAAGATGGAATTACCAAGAAGGGTACAGACCCTTCAATTGTTGATGACTTCTTAGAAGTAGACAGGAAGAGAAGAGATTTGATAAAGAAAATTGATGAAATGAGGCATAAAAGAAGAACTCTCTCTGAGGAGATTGGAAGTATTATTGCCCGGGGTGGCGATGCCGAAGGGATAAAAGAAAGTGTCAGAGAAACGGGAACTCAGATTAACGAATTAGAATCTGAACTTCGAAACATTGAGTCTGTTTATCAGGATCTCCTCTTAAGGATTCCAAATCTTCCTTATTCTGCTGTGCCATATGGTAAGGATGAGAGCGAAAATGTTGTCATAAGGCAAGAGGGAGAAAAAAAGGAGTTCCCCTTTACCCCGAGGTCTCACTGGGAAATAGGAGAAGCCCTTGATATTATTGATTTTAAGAGAGGCGTAAAGATTTCTGGTGCAAGGTTTTATGTACTGAAAGGGCTGGGAGCAAAGCTTGAGAGAGCTCTCATATCCTGGATGATAGAACTTCATATTCAAAAACATGGGTATACAGAAATATTCCCCCCATTTTTAATTAACAGGGCTTCTATGACGGGCACAGGTCAGCTACCTAAGTTTGAAGAAGATATGTATCACATAGAGGTGGACGATCTTTTTCTCAATCCGACTGCGGAAGTACCTGTCACAAACTTATATAGAGATGAGATACTTAGCGAGGAAGAGCTCCCCATAAAATATGTTGCCTATACTGCATGTTTTAGAAGAGAGGCAGGGGCAGCAGGTAAAGACACAAGGGGCATTATAAGAGTTCATCAGTTCAATAAAGTTGAAATGGTAAGGTTTGTAAAGGCGGAGGATTCCTATAAAGAGCTTGATGAGCTCATCGATAATGCGGAGGATGTATTGAGGGAACTCGGCCTGTCTTACCAGATTAAGATGATGTGTACAGGGGATCTGGGATTTGCTGCTGCTGTAAAGTATGATCCTGAAGTGTATATGCCTTACCAGGATAAATATGTTGAGATTTCCTCCTGCAGCAATTTTGAGGATTTTCAGGCAAGGAGAGCCAATATTCGGTACAGAACAAAGGATGGGAAGATTCGGTTTGTCCATACTCTGAATGGTTCGGGGCTTGCTGTGGGCCGTACAATGGCTGCAATCCTTGAAAATTATCAAACTGAGGATGGCTCGGTTATCATCCCAGAAGTGTTGCAAAAATATATGGGTATTGATAAAATTAGCAGGAAATAAAAGATTGGGAGGGGTGGCCGAGTGGTTTAAGGCACCGCACTTGAAATGCGGCAGGCGATGAGTCTCGGAGGTTCGAATCCTCTCCCCTCCGCCATAGTCAGTGTTTTATGAGTAACCTTATCTTCAAAGATTTTTAAAGCCCGCACTTCTGTACCGTGAACTGAGATGCCTTTTTTCTTTATGTTGCTCAAAATCCTAATCTGTAATTGCTACCCTTGGCTTAGAAACTTCAAATTTCCATTTCTCTGTTGTGGGCTTCTTTCCGTTGGTTATTTCAACAAAATTGAATTCATTCAATTCATATATAGTTCTTTAAATCACCTGCTATTTGTATCCAGGTTAAGCTGGTTGCTTTCCTGAATTGTCTATAATTCTTTTCTTATGTTATTCTTCTTATTAGTCAATTCTGTAGAACACTGTCCCTATAAGTCCTGGCCCTGAATGTACACCTGCCAGAGCAGAAATTTCCCCTAAGGATGCTGATTTTGTATTTGGATGGGTTTTAAAGTGATCAAAAAGATAAGTCGCATCTTTCTCGTTTGCTGCGTGCCTTATATAAACCATTGAGGGATGCTCGTCTAATAGTTTATCTCCTATTGACATCATCTTTGAAGTAGCCGCCTCCCAGCCTCGGGTGTTTGAAACTGTGTAATATTTTCCATCATCTCCAACAGATATAACAGGTTTGATGTTAAATGTCTGCCCCACTTTTCCTGTAACTCTTCCAATTCTACCGCCTCTTATAAGGTAGTCTAAGGTAGGGACGATGAAGTAGAGTGATACCTTGCTTCTTATCTGTGGGAGCATCTGAACAATTTCATCAAATGTTTTTCCTTGTTTAATAAGTTTTGCACACTCAATTACCTGGACTCCTTCTCCCATAGATATTGACTTAGAATCGAAAATATATGTATTAATCTCTTTAATCTCTTTGCTTTGCAGGTTAATCGTGTTTGCAATACTTGAAAGCCCAGAGGAAATGGGAATGAAAATGGCATGGGTGTATCCTTCAGATTTTAATTCTTCATAGAGCAATCTTATTTCTTCCAGCGTAGGAACTGAGGTTGAAATGATTGTATCTTTTATACGCTCATATACCTCTTTTGATGTTATCTCTACACCATCTTTGTACACTTTATTGTCTAAAATAATCCCGAAACGAAGCATTTTTATATTGTACTTCTCTGTATCTTCCTTACTTATATCCGATGCAGAGTCTGTGATTAATGCAATCTTCTCCATTTTTCCCTCCCATATTTTAAGCTCTAATTATATTTTACAGCAAATATGGATATCTGCAAATTATCTATTTTTTAAGCTCTAATTATATTTTACAGCAAATATGGATATCTGCAAATTATCTATTAATAATATGTTTCTTAAACTTCTAAATCTTGGTACCAACCAAATGAAGGTTATCACCAAGGTTGTAACTGATGAATTTCGGGATAGTAAATTTTTTTACTGACGATGCCTCTATAAAAAGTGCTTCTTTTATGGACTTATGGATAGCTCAAAATTGGTAGACGTTCTTTTGAGAGACTGTTCATATTTTTGCAGGTAAATTCGTCAAACATTAATAATAAGATCGGCTGCTTCTCGTAAAATGGTTTTTCTTTCATTTAGGATAATTCCGTATGTCTCTTGAATTCGGATGGTTAGAACAATGTTTCTTTTCTTCTGCTTATGATTTAATTATCTTATTCCCTTAGCATTAATTTGTACTTTCAATATCAATTATTGGTGAAGAAAATTTTTCAGGAACTCAATTGCAATTTTTAAATTATCTTTTAAGGAGTTATCTGGAATATATTTATATGTGAAATTTGACAGTGGTAGCAAGGTTAGTGTGCTTTCATAAATTGTGGGAAACTTTTTAATCCTTATAGGAATAAAATAGAGTTAATCATTATTTTACTATGGTGGAGATGAGGGGATTTGAACCCCTGACCTCATGGATGCAAACCACGCGCTCTCCCGCTGAGCTACATCCCCACAAGAAAAAATGGTGGGCTTCTCTGGACTCGAACCAGAGACCTCGTCCTTATCAGGGACGCGCTCTAACCAGCTGAGCTAGAAGCCCTTGCAAGATATATTCTATTGAAAGTGGCTGTTTTGTCAAGAGCACGAATTTCGTATAGAAAATCAAATGAGGCAACACGTAGTGTCACCTGAAATATATTTTACAATAGGAAAGGTGATACTCCAAATGAGTGTAGCAAATAAAAGTAAAATAATTGAATCGATCCCTATCAATCTACGGGAATTATAGAGTGGTTAAGAGTGTCTGCAAAGAGGTTGCATTTTTTACAGCGTAACCATAAAAATCATTATTGAAATATACAAATGTGTTTAACCCCTTTTCGTTTATTTGTTTTATATAGGTTGCCCACTCTTTTAATTCGCTTTTAGAGTAAGATGATGCATAGAGCTCCTTGGGGCCATGAAGTCTTATATATGAGAATGCTGCAGTTTCAATCTTCAAAAAAGGATAGTTATCACCATGAGAAACAGCAAAGGCAACATTATAATCTTTTAAAAGTTTAAAAATACCTTCGTCAAGCCATGAGTTATGTCTAAACTCAATTGCATATTGATATCTCTTCGGCAAAAGTTCTAAAAAGGTATTTAGCAATGCCACATTTAACTTTAATGATGGCGGAAGTTGCACCAAAATAGCACCAAGATATGTACCAAGTTCACTCACACTATCAAAAAATATCTGCAATTCGTTTTCAATATTTTGAAGTCTTTTTATATGTGTAATGGTCCTGTTCATCTTCAGGCTAACAACAAAATCCTCTTTAAGTTTTCTTTTAAGGTTTTTCATTGTTGTTTTCTTAGGCATATGGTAGAATGTTGAATTTAATTCAACTGTGTTAAAATAATTCTGGTAATAATCAAGAAATTCACTTGATTTAACATCTGGAGGGTAAAATTGCCCTATCCAACCTGGATAGTAATACCCCGAGGTTCCAATGGAATTTTTGATTTCATCCATGCTCATATTATACTACCATCCTGTTCAATAAATTAGGTAAATCTTAAGAAAAAAATCCCACTATAGAGCGTGAATACTTAATTCTTGGGAACATTTCTCATAACAATTAAATGATAAGCATTGCGGGGATTATTTAGCTCATCCTTGCAATGGCAATGGAAAAAGCAAAAACCCTTAAATAAGTTAAGTATGATAAATGTGTTGATATGTAAGGGGGAATATTTTTATGCAGGTTAGTCCACCTCAAGGAATTGGTAATTGTTTTTCAAAACACAATTCTAAAGTCAATTTTTGGAAATTCTTCTCTAAGAGCAATCACCTTTTCCCGCAGGGAACTTACGTAATTTTCTGTGTCGCTTATTCTAAACTGCTCAAAAAGGTTTATCGTCTTTGAAACATCTTGAAGTCTTTTCAAGTTTGTAAAATAGTTGAGTTTATCTACGATGACTGTTTTTGTGCCTGCTTCCTGGATGGAAGCTATCATTTTATACATTGTCTTAAAACTATCTGAAATTCCTGGCAGTAATGGCCCAAAGAATGCATATGTTTTGATGTTTTCCCTGTTAAGATTTTCAAGGGTCTCAAGACGTTCGTAAGGGTTTGAGGCAAAAGGTTCGAGGATTTCTGAATAATCAGTATCGAGCGTTGTAATTGTAACTCCCACTGTTAAATCTGTAAATTGTTTGATAATATCAATGTCTCTTAGAACAAGTCTTGATTTTGTCTGGATTGTTATTGAATTTTTGGAAGGGAAAAGCCCTTGTTCATGCCTTAAGAGTACCTCAAGAGTTTTCCTTGTCATATTGTATTCTTTTTCTAATGGTTGATAACAATCTGTCATCGAGGACATATAAACATCTATTTTATGCCTGTTTTTCACTTCTCTTTCTACATTTTGAGGTGTGTTTATCCTCACATCCACAAAATCTCCCCACAATTCTCCTTTGTGGTACCACCTCTGCATAATCATTGAGGCATAGCAGTATTTGCACCCATGCCCACACCCGAGATAAGGGTTGATTGTGAATTGAGAAAGTTTTGATGGCACAAGCGAAGATTTTGCAAAAACCTCTTTTATTTCCATACTTTATTTTAATTATTTTTCACAAAAGAATATTAATAGTTTAAATTACTTAAGTCTAAATAAGTGAAAATAATTATATCAGTTTATTTGTTGCGAAGCTGAAATAATCCTCGTGATTTTTCCCCAGGATGATGTGGTCAAGCACCTTTACATTAACAAGCTCGCAGGCTTTAACAATCTGCGAGGTGATTTTCACATCCTCCTCGGAGGGGTCGGTTTCGCCTGAGGGGTGGTTGTGAACAAGGATTATCGACGAGGCAGAGTTTAATGTTGCTTCTTTTATAACATCCTTTGGGTCAACAATGCTTGCATTCACACTCCCTTTGCTTATTTCTATGTGCTTTATAGGCTTGTTCTTTATATCAAGGAGAACAATCATGAAGCACTCATTTTTTGAATCCCTCAGGTAAGGGCTGAAATACTCTGAAACATATTGAACCGCTTCTCTTGGGCTTTTTATTTTCCTGGTTGTCTGTGCACTCTCCTGCATCAGGCGCTTGCCGAGTTCAAGAGCTGCCTTAATTTGAGTTGCCTTGGCAATACCAATGCCTTCGATTGTGCAAATCTCCTCTATTGTTGCGGAATCAAGGTTTCGAAGCGTTTTGAATCTATTCAAGATTTTCCTTGCAAGTTCTTCGGCGCTTTCCCCAAAGCTTCCTGTGCGCAGAATAATTGCAAGGAGTTTAGAGAGTGATAAACTTTTGCTTCCGTACTTAACAAGCAGTTCTCTTGGGCGCTCTTCTTTGACCCATTTTTTCACCGGGATATGAGGGTTTATTTTTGCTGATTCTTTCTTTATATTTTCCCTTACTCGTTTACACTTAGAAGAGTTTTTAATATCAAGGGCTTTTAGAATTTCCTCTTCTTCGGCCTCTGACAAAAATGTACCTTTCATACACCTTAAATATACTTTTCCAGTTTTACTTACAAAGGGATATATTCTTTTTTCGGCAAGAAAACTGATAAGTTCTTTCTCTTTTTTCGAATCCTTTTTCATCGATCTCCTCTTTTATAAATATAATAACTGGCCATTTTCTCTGAGCCACTTCCGATGCTCTTTGTAATCTGGTAAAATGACCCGCAAATGTTCCCAGAAAGCCCTTGAGTGGTTGTGCTCCAGGATATGACAAAGTTCATGCACCACTACATAATCAACCACAGGGAGAGGTGCCATAATAAGTCTATAGGTAAAACTCAGGTTTCCCTTCTGTGAGCATGAGCCCCATCTCTTCATTGCGGAGGTTATTTTCACATTGTTATACTTAATACCTGTGAGGGTTGAATAATAACTTACCCTCTCTAAAATCAAGCTTCTTGCGGCATTTTTATACCACAGGATAAATATGTCTCTTGCAAATGGCTTCTGGTCCCCTCTTAAATAAAACCCGTTGTCAAATTTAAGCACCTCTTTCTGCTCCTTGACAAGGAATAGCTTGTAAGTTCTCCCAAGGTAGAGAAAGCTTTCTCCAGAGACGAATTCCTTTTCTGATACTTTTTTAGTGGTTTTTGCATTTGATATTCTTTTCTTGATCCACTCACTGTGTCTTTGAATGACCTCATCTATTGTTTTATTGGAGACAAGGTAAGGCGCCTTTACAATAAGGGTTGCCCTATCGGTTACCTCAAGAGCAATAGTTTTTCTGCTGGAACGAATAATTTGCTCTATCTTAATGTCTTTCATGTGAAGCTCCATAAATGTGATATGCCGTTTCAAGCATACGAGCAATTTTAGGGACAAAGTATGTATAACCATGTAAAGAATGATCTTCAAGGTTTTTCTCGATTTCTTTCTCTGGATTGCCTGCTTCACTTAGTTCTATGTGGAGTTTATTTTGCTTTTCTTCAAAGACATCTGAAGTGTGCTTTAGAAAAAGCATGCCAAAGATATATTCCTTATACTCGGAGGCGTCCATATTGCCACGGAGTATATCGGCAGCCTTGAAGAGATGTTTTTCGAGTTGTCTCAGTGTAATCTTTTCACTGTTCATAAAGCCCTCCGATTTTTCACACTTAACATATCGCTAAATAATTTTATGATAATGCACGAAAAAGTAAAATGTCAGACTCAATATGAACACTTCCCCTTCGGGGTCACTGTAAGTCGTTTCTTTTTGTCACTGCGAGCCGACTTTGCGAAGCAGTCTCGCCTTTTAAACTACGAGATTGCCACGGCCATGAAAGACAAAGGCACGGCCGCTTGACTTCGTCAAGGAAAGGATTGCGCAATGACGGAAAAAAGGAAAAAATACTGTGCGGACACTTATTATCACGTCGATTATAAGTGGTGGAATTGCAGGCCTTGCAGGTGTAGGAGAAGTGGCAGGTGTGCAACAGCATCTCATATCATCCATCTCTCCTGGCTATGGTTATAGTGGCGTTGTAATTGCAATGTTGGGCAAGCTGAATCCTTTTGGTGTGCTCCTTTCTGCAATATACTTTGCAGTTGTCATAACGGGGAGCAACGTGATGAGTTACAATTTAAATATCCCGCCATACATTTCTGATGTGATTCAGGGGATCACGCTTTTGGTTATGCTTGCGATGCTTTTGCTTATTGACTACAGGATTAGCATAAGGTTTGGGAGGGAAAAATGAGCAGCTTTTTAACTTTATCTTTTTGGATTTCATTTCTCACTGCAACTGTAAGGGTAGCAACACCTCTCATATTGGCAACCCTTGGAGAAACTTTTTCTGAGCGCTCTGGCGTTTTGAATCTTGGAATTGAAGGCATCATGATGTTTGGTGCTTTTGTTGGGTTTATTACCGTTTATCTCACTGGAAACCTATGGCTTGGAGTATTGCTTGCAACTTTATCTGGTTTGTTATTTGGATTGTTGATGGCATTCCTTGTGGTAACTTTGGGTGTAAGCCAACATGTTGCAGGCCTTGGTATTACAACATTTTCGACAGGTCTTGCATATTATTTTTATAGAGCAATTGTAGGGTCTCCTACAGTACCACCTACTATAGAATCTTTTGGCACACTTGCAATCCCAGGGCTCTCAAAGATCCCTATCATTGGCCCTATTTTATTCAATCAGACGATCATCACATATTTTGCGCTTATTGCAGTACCGATTGCAGGTTATGTGCTCTTTAAAACTAATTTTGGCTTGTCTGTAAGGTCTGTAAGTGAAAACCCTGAGGCAGCTGATGCAGTTGGAATCGATGTCTATAGAATCCGCTACACTTCTCTTATGATTGCTGGTGCTTTAATGGGCCTAAGTGGCGCTTTCTTTACCTTGGCAGAATTCAACATGTTCCTGTATGATATTGTTGGTGGGAGGGGCTGGGTTTCAATAGCACTGGCCATTTTTGCAAATTGGATTCCTGCAAGAGTGCTTTGGGGAGCGCTACTTTTTGGTGGTATTGATGCAATAGGGCTGAGGCTACAGGGTATAAGCCTCAACATTCCTTTCCAAATTTTCCTCATGCTTCCTTATGTAATTACAATTATCGTCTTGATCCTCACGGCAAGGAATGCTTCTTATCCATCTGCACTTTTGAAACCGTATAGAAGAGAATAGAATTAAAAAAAGAGTTGTTTAGCTTCGCTTGAGAAATTGGAACATGCTCATTTTTAAACTATTTATCTTTTCTATACCAAAATATGTTTTTCACTCTCAACCATCAGTTTGATCATTTTTGAGTTAAGAGGTTTTTATTATGAGATAACACTGGATAGACGGCTCCGTTCAAATCGGAGCCGTCATAGTGAAATGGAGTTTATTAAAACCACTGGCTAATTGTTCCATAATTTCGACAAAATTTTTAGAATAAGCCTAATAAAATATTAGCAATAGAGGAATATGAGTAAATCTTATCTAAGAGTACCTTCAATTGCTGAGCTCCTTTATGCATAGACCATCTTCAAAGTAGATTTTTCCATCTGCAACTTCCACCGGAAAAACACTCTCTTTCGATATTGGATGCCTCCAAAGGATTTTTGAAGTTTCTGTATTAATTGCGTAAACAAAGCTTGAGTCATCTTCACCTGAAGCGATTAAATATAGCGTATCTTTTGATATCATTGGTTTTATATTTGCAAATCCTTCTCCACGAATAAACCCAAGTGATTTCAATTGCCAGTTTAAATCTCCTGTGGCAGCGTCAACTGAAAAGATGTTTCCAAAACTATCCCCACAGTAAACATTTTTTCCATCAGTTGCTATAAATGAATTAAAATTATATCCAGGCTTATTGATGTAGAATTCTCTCAAAGATTCTTCTATTTTGTCCTCAAAATCAGCTTTCCATAGTAAATTACCATTTGTCATATCATAAGAAGAAACAGTTAATGAGGAATAAGACCATGCAGTAGAAAACACTTTGCCATTTGATACACAAAAAGACCAATACTGACCTTGGAAGTATTGTTCTGATAAATCCTTCTTCCAAACAAGCTTTTTCTCTTTAACATCCAAACAAAATACATTACCAGAAGTGGAGTTATAAAACAAAGCATAGTCATCGTAAGAAAGGGGACCTTCTAATCTTTTTACAGCTATATTTGGGTTCATCTTCCCTGTTTTTGGATCAACTACTGAGATTGTAGGAGCAAATTTTGAGACAATCTTTCCAGTTTTTGGTTCAACCCAAAAGTCATACCGTTACTTTCTATGTGAGCAAGCTTAAGAGGAGTCAGGGTATCTTTTATCCTCTGAAAGTTCCATCCCATACCAAGCATATTTTCCATCACTCTTTCAGAGTGAAGAGAAAGGAAAACAATAGCTATATGTGCTCTGATTCTTCTTTCTCTATAGTGGTATATAGGTCTTATCTTGAAGAAGGTCTTTATGTCCCTGAAGCTTCTTTCTATCTTCCATAGCTCTTTGTATCTCTGTGCAACTTCTTCTGTTTTTAGTGTTGTATTTGTGAGTAATACCCATTTACCATCATACTCTTCAAGTTCATTTTTTTTAAAACTATTTTCCAAACTATAGCCACACGCCCATGGACTAAATCTTGCTTTCTTCCTTTTTAACATTTGTGACCTTTACCAATTTTCTATCCGCATGCAAAGTTAAGAACGTTAAGACAACACTGAAGATAATAAGTACTGAAAGAATTATAATGAGTGTACGTATTGCGGGGCCAAAAGGAGGAAGTGAATCAAAAAGTAAATACCACGGCACAAAGAGACGGAAGATATTTAAATTCCATAAAAAGTAAGGCCTACCAAAAGAGAAAATTGCAAATTCTATGCCTACAAACATCGCAATCCCTGCAAGAGGGATAAGTAAGTCGCTTGTTCTAGAAGATATGAAAAGTGTAAACAACACCAAAAAACATGTGCAAAAAACGATCATAAAAAACGAGAAAACAAAAAATTGTGCGTTGGTAAGCATAAGGGCAGGCTTATTTGTCTCAAAGGCAATACTATCAGGATTGAGAGGAGTCCTACTTAAAACAGACATAAGGAAGGCTATCAAAAATCCAACTAAAACGATTGCTATACCATACAAAAGAGCTGCAGCAACTTTGGATAACCTCCATCTTACTTTGCCATTTCTACAGGTATCCACCAAATCCACCACACCATCCTTTTTATCAGCTGCAAACACAGGAGAAATCACAACAAGTACCATCAAAATAAGAAAAAGAGGAAGATAGTGGTTTGTTACCGTTATAAAAAGGTTGTGTCCAATAAGTTGAACACGGCTATTTCTGAATGACTCATTAAAAAAGATAGCAGAGGTAAACAAAGTGTATGCAGCCATAAGCATAAGTGTCCACTTATCTAAAAGAAGTGCACGGAGCTCAACCGTAACCAAATTTGCGAAGTTACTTCTTCGTTTCATGCGATAACCTCTCTTCGATTGTAGAAGTAGAAGGTAAGGGCAATTGCAATAACAAAAACAACTGCTTGAACGACGATGGTAAGAAGAACTGTAGGAATTGCAAAATTAGCGGTTGCAAATACCTTACCATTGCCAAGTACATTTACCAAGGACATTAAAGAAAAAGTGCTTACATCACCAGGAAGCGTAAGAAGTCTGCTAATGTAGCCTCCTTGCTCAAAGTTTGCTTCTAAGGCATTTGATAGGATAAAGCCAATCGCAAAATATATACCAGAGATAAAAAAGCTTAAGAAGTTCGAGTGGCATATAGAAGAGATACACAGCGTTACAAAAGATAACACCACTGCACCAACGACTGAGCCAAGGATCTCAAGAATGTAAAGTTCCATAGCGGATAGAGTAGTAGGCATCTGATAGAAGAGCGTTAAGCTATTCAGTGGAGTATTTGTAAATGGCACTCCATAGTAGAGCGCAGCAATAATAGCATTAAGTAGTTGAAAGATAAGTGCGCATATTGCTGAGAATAGTGCACTTGCAGATAATTTTGCCCAAAAAACTTCTTTCCTTCCTTTCTTACAGGTAAGGAGGATTCCATGCATTTTGCTTGTATACTCATCGCTGAATACGCCAGAGGTGCCCAAAAGGATAACAAAGGCAATCACAATTGGTAATACCGATTTATTTGTATCTATCCAGCTGTCCCATTTAGTCATATTTGCCTGTATTTTTGGCATGTTCGTGTACTTATTAAGTAGGTATCTATTTAAAGGTGTATTAGGGCTTGCCTCCAATTTTGCAATCGTTGCCTTTCTCTCATCAATTCTTATCACAAGATTTACGACATAGTCTTTTACTTTTTCCCACATTCTTTGGTATGTTTGCCCTTTATAGCTTTCGATAGTTTTCTCGATTTCTGGTGAAAGGAGAGGCTTAATTTCTTCCACTGTTACATTGAATTGTTTTTCAACGATGTAGCTACTTATAGCGGGGTCATAGGCGGCTGCATTGACTTCATCAAAAACAGGTTGAAGCGCTTTACGGTAAAATCTACTAGAACTGCTGCTACTTCCCGAAAGAGTAATCGCATAAAAAGTGGCAATGACAATCGCAAAAATCCACACATACTTTTTTGAGACGATTTTGTGGAACTCCATCCTAAATATTGTCATAGTCAAGCCCTCCAAAGTGATAGATAAATACATCTTCCAAGGATGGCTCAGCAGGAGTTGCATTTTCGGTAGGTTTTACATCGCTTACAATACGTACTTCAAAACCGCTATCCTTTTGAAAAGCATTTCCTATTGTAAATTGTGTTTTAAGACGATCAAGTTCTTGATGTGTCACTGTGGCATCCCATACCTTCCCTTCCATCGAATGGAGTAAGTTTTCATTCGTATCAAAGGTAATCACCTTTCCCAATCTAAGCAAAATGACCTTTCCTGCAATGGACTCTACATCTGAAACAATGTGCGTTGAAAGAATCACAATCCTATCCAAAGAAAGCTCTGAAAGGATATTACGAAAATGGATACGCTCTTTTGGATCAAGCCCTGCAGTGGGCTCATCGAGTACAAGTATTTTTGGGTCGTTAAGCAATGCTTGCGCGATTCCAACACGACGAATCATACCGCCAGAGAACTGTCCCAAGCGCTTGCCTTTCGCATCAGAAAGCCCTACCATATCTAAGAGTGTATCGATTTTCTTCTCTGCTTCTTTTGGCTCAAGGCCTTTTAGCAGGGCAATGTACTCCAAAAATTGTTTTGCTGTAAATGTGCGGTAGTAACCAATATCTTGAGGCATATAACCAAGCAAATCACGGTATTTTTCATCAAGTTTTGAGATAAGAGTGTCATCCAATGTCACTGTGCCTTTAGTAGGAGGAAGAATACCTACTATCATTTTAATAAGCGTTGTTTTGCCAGCACCATTAGGCCCAAGTAGACCATAGATACCTTGCTCAAACTCAAGGTTCACATTATCTACGGCGCACTTTTCGCCATAATTTTTGGTTAAGTTATGAGTTTCTAATTTCATAACGCCTCACCTCCCTACTTTTTAATCTGTTGCTACTGAATCACAAAATCTTTATACCACTTTTAGAAGTAAACGCAAAATTTTTAAACTTGATTCAGGGGGACCAAAAGGCATTTTTATACGGAGAATTTTTTAAAAACAGACATATTTTGTTAAACCATTTCTTATCGCATAAGCTACATTTTCATCACGACGAGCAACATTAAAAAATAATGAAAGATGCTTCCCGCCACGCCTGAGGCTCGCGGCTTCGGCTTACTGCGCTCAGAATGACAGAAAAAAACAAAAAGAGTGCAATGAATAAAAAACTTTGCAAGGGCTGAGAAAAAAACACCACCTTCAGGCATCCTTAATTTTATCGCAAGTTTTTAAATCAAGAATTGTCCATTGTGCTACATTAAAGGGAACCTCTTGTAAAACAAAATAAAATTGATACAATCTTATTGATAATTTATCTGGAGGTTGCCATGGAAGAAGAACAAAAAGAAATAAATGAAGAAAAGGCTTCACAGGAAAATGAAGAGAAAGGGGTAAAGGAAGAGCAGGTCTTTCAGGAAACTGAGGAAAAGGAAGGAAAGCCATCCGAAGAAACTGAAGAGAAGCTCCCTCTTAAAACACCAATCCCACCAGAAGAGGGGAGGGAGGCAAAGGAAAAAAGATACCTTTTATTTTTTGTGTACAATGAGAGTGCCCCTATTGATAGAAATGATGTGTTCGACCTGATTGATCAGCTCAATAAAATACCGACTCCACCTGAAGAAACACGAATAGATATGATTATCCTCTCTAATGGTGGGTTTCCTCACCCTGCATATCAGATGATGAATGTTGTGCGCTCCAGGTGCAAGAAATTGAAAGCAGTGATACCTTTTTATGCAAAAAGTGCAGCAGCACTTATGACCCTTGCAGCTGACGAAATTGTCATGGGCCCTCAATCAGAGATAGGACCTATTGATATGCAGATGCAGCATCCCTTGATTGAAAATCTCCATATATCAGCCTTAGAGGGCTACTATCCATTCCTCCAGTTGTTTGGAAAGTTCACAAGCGACTTTTTCCCAATTGCTCTGAAGATGGCTGAAAGAATTTCTCAGGATATGGCCGTAAAAAGGGATGAAGCAGTGGATATTGCATTGAATGCCACGGTAAGCTATCTTACCCCCATTATCTCTCAGATAAACCCTACCATTGTAAATATGTGCTACAGAGCTCTCACAACGGGGGAAAATTATGCCTTTAATTTCCTTTCAAGGTATATGTATAAGGATAAGCCTGAGAGGGAGAGGCAACTTCTTGCAGGTCAAACCGCGCATGCGCTTGTGTGGGGATTTCAGAATCATGGTCAGGTTATTGCAAGGGATGATGCAAAGCTTCTAAACCTGTACGTTGCTTACGGAGAAAACTATGATATCTTTGATATACTCTATGTTATAACAAAGGAGATGCTCAACATTCTTTATTCAGCCAAGACGGAAAAGGCGATCCGTCTTATTTCGATGGAACAGCTAAAGAGGCTTCTCAATGTTGACTCTTATCTTGGATATATCACATTTGTCGTTTATAAAGCATACTCTCTTGTCTTCCCTCTAAGGGAATCTTTGAAGAATGTTACAGATACCCAGAAAATTTCCCTTGCCATAAGGCAATCCCTGAGTCAATCGCTTGTGATCCTCCCTCCTCAGATTCCTGAAAGCGAAAAGAACGACATTGCTCAGGTTTCTCTTGAACTTCTTGAGGATGTATTTTTAAAGAACTTTAGCGATGAAAATGCAATTTATTCAGTTTCATTTAACAGAATTATAAAGGAGAAAGCTTTTTCAAGGCCTGTTGCCGAGGTGATTGCAGGGAGAATTGTCGGGGCTGTAAAAGAACTAACAGAAACAATCGAAATCGAGATTGATAGAACTCCTCCTGAGGTTGTAAGCAAATACATTCTTCAGATACTTGCTTTTTTGATTGCATCAAATATTAAATTTTAAAAGAGGGGAAGATGTGGAAACTTGATTCGCATACAAAAAGAGAGAATGAGGCGTATATATCAGGTAGGGCAAGTGAATGGGCTCACTTCCCTGTCTTTGCATTAGAGATATTTGCGCCATTCTTCTTTATAGTCATAAAGTGGTACTATGTGATTATAATTATTGCTATCCTTGACTGGCTCTGGAGTTTCGTACGCTTTAAATATATAAATCCCTCGCTTTCAGATTTCTTCTGGGGACTGAATAGATTTAAGATCATTGTGTTTATTGGTCTCGGTATTTACTACTTTTCTCAAAGGATGTACTGGGAAGGAGGAGTGACGTTATTATGGCCCTTTATTTCTATTTTTATCGGAATGATTGGTCCACGTTATGACCCACAGAAAATGAAAGAGCTCTTTGAAGCAAAGTTTACAGAGGTATTACCTAAAGACGGAGCATAAAATTTGCTTTCGCATTTCGTTTCAGTATATTATTGTGGTGATAATTTAAAGAAAGGAGAAAAGATGAGCAGAACAAAAGTTATTATTATGGGAGCGGCTGGAAGAGACTTCCATAATTTTAATGTATTTTTTAGGAAAAGAGAGGAGTTTGAAGTTGTTGCATTCACTGCCACCCAGATTCCAAACATTGAGGGAAGGCTTTATCCTCCTGCCCTTGCGGGAGATCTTTATCCAAAAGGGATACCTATCTATCCTGAAGGTGACCTTGCAAAACTCATAAAGGAACAGGAGGTACAGAGGGTTGTCTTTGCTTACAGTGATGTTTCGCATGAGTATGTTATGCATAAGGCATCTCAGGTCATGGCTGCAGGAGCAGATTTCTGGCTTATGGGTCCCTTAAGTACAATGCTCAAATCGACTAAACCCATTGTCTCAGTATGTGCAGTAAGAACTGGCTCAGGAAAGAGCCAGACAACAAGGAAAATAATAAGCATTCTTAGAGAAATGGGAAAGAATGTCGTATCAATAAGGCACCCTATGCCATACGGAAATCTTGAGGAGCAGGCATGTCAGAGGTTTGCTACATATGAGGACCTTGACAGGTATAACTGTACAATTGAAGAAAGAGAGGAGTATGAACCTCACATAGACCTTGGAGCTGTTATTTATGCAGGAGTGGATTACGAAAAAATTCTCAGAGAAGCCGAGAAAGAAGCGGATATCATTGTATGGGACGGTGGAAATAATGACTTCCCATTCTACTTTTCTGATTTGCAAATTGTTGTTACCGATCCCTTGAGACCTGGACATGAAGTTACATACCATCCGGGAGAAACCAATTTCAGGTCTGCTGATGTTATAGTGATTAACAAAGAAGATGTGGCTCCTTTTGAAGCAATTGAAGAGATTCGAGCTCATGCAATGGAGATAAACCCAGATGCACGAATAGTAGATGCAGTTTCATCTATATTTGTTGAAGATGGTCAGGCAATCAGGGGAAAGAAAGTTGTGGTTGTTGAGGATGGGCCAACTCTTACTCACGGGGGGATGGCTTTTGGAGCAGGGTATATAGCTGCTAAAAAATGGGGTGCTTCTGAAATAATATCCCCTGTCCCATATGCAGTGGGTTCAATAAAGCAAACATTTGAAAAGTACAATCAGACTAAGAATGTTCTTCCTGCGATGGGGTATAGCGACGTTCAGATACAGGAACTCGAGGAAACACTTAATAGTATTCCTGCAGATATTATTATCATCGGTACTCCTATTGACCTGAGAAGGGTAATGAAATTGAATAAACTTGCCTTAAGGGTGAAGTATGAATTACAGGAAATTGGTATGCCTACTCTTAAAGAGATTATAAAAGAGCGTTTTGGAGGTTAGAATGGCAGTAAACTTAAAGGGAAAATCTTTTCTTACACTGAAAGATTTTTCAAGGGAAGAATTGGAGCAAATCCTCTTTCAGGGTGAAAAATTGAAGATAGAGCACTACGGAGGAAAAGACGAGCCATTGCTTAATGGCAAGAGCATTGCAGTGATATTCGAAAAACCGTCAACAAGAACAAGGGTTTCTTTTGCAGTGGCAATTCATGAACTTGGAGGGTTTCCCCTGGTCCTTGAGACGACAAATATGCAGATGAAGAGAGGAGAAACTGTTCCTGATACTGCAAGAACTCTCGGAAGATATGTTCAGGGAATTGTCGCAAGAGTCTTTGCTCAGAAGACCCTTGAGGAATTAAGAGATTATTCGGGAGTCCCCGTTATTAATGCGCTTTCGGATTATTCGCACCCCTGTCAGATTATGGGGGACCTGCTCACCATAAAAGAGAAGAAAGGAAAACTTGAAGGATTAAAGTTTACTTATCTTGGAGATGGAAATAATGTTGCAAATTCGATATTGTTCGGAGGAAGCAAGTTCGGGATGATTGTCACCATAGGGGGCCCTTCTGGTTTTGAACCGAAAAGCGATGTTGTTGAGGCGGCAAAGAAGTTTGCTGAAAAATCTGGAGGTTCCGTGCTTATCACAAATGACCCAGTAGAAGCAGTTAAGAATGCGGATATTGTATACACAGATGTGTGGGTATCTATGGGACAGGAAGGCGGAGAGGAAAAAAAGAATGTTATGCTTCCCTATCAGGTAAACAGGGAGCTTTTGGAACATGCGAAGGAAGATGTTATTGTTATGCACTGCCTGCCTGCTCATAGAGGGGAGGAGATAACAGACGAAGTTATTGATGGGCCAAATTCCGTTGTTTTTGATGAGGCGGAAAACCGCCTCCATATACAGAAGGCAATTCTCTCGTTACTTATATAAAAAGGGAGGATTCTCTAACATAAGAAGCGTGAAAACCTTCCTTTTGACTACTAACTGCTTCTCCTGTTATCCTGAGCCGTCTTTGCGAAGGGTCTCCTCCTTTAAAAGCGAGATTCTTCGCTTCGCTCAGAATGACAGAAAAGAAAGAATGTCACTGTAAGCCTCGTTTTTTTGTCATTGCGAGCGACCAAAGGGAGCGTGGCAATCTCACCTTTTGCTTTTCTTTTTTGTCTTTGGGGAAGGTTTGAAGGGGGTTCTGTCCACCTCTTCGAATTAAAAATGCGAGATTCTTCGCTTCGCTCAGAATGACAGAAAAGAAAGAATGTCACTGCGAGCCGTCTTTGCGAAGCAGTCTTCAAATCTCTTCTCCTCTTGCCTTCATAAAGCCGTAAATAGCAGCCCCTGTTGCAATACCTTCCTCTATGTCTGATTTTACAATTTTTACATTGTTAAGCGGGATATCAAGTGCATAAAGGGGAAGGTTATCATATATCCTGTCAAAAAAAGGTGCGAGTCCTTTTGTTAAGCCGCCACCAAATATAATTTTTTGAGGGTTTAATAGGTTAATAAAGTAAGAAGTAACCAGTGTAATGAAGTGAAGAGAATATTCAATTGCCTCAAGAGAAAGCCTGTCGCCATCTTCTGCAAATTGTGTTATGAGGGGTACATCAATAAGCTCAGGATTACCAGCAACTGTCTCCATTATCTTAGAGCTTTCACCCTCTGATATTCTTTTTAAGAAATAGCGCTTGATTGCAGGGCCAGATGATAATGTCTCGAAGCACCCTCTTTTTCCACACCCACATAGGTAACCGTCTTCAACGAGGGTAAGGTGGCCAACTTCTCCTGCAAGATTATTGTGCCCTCTTACAATCCTTCTGTTAATAACAATTGCGCTCCCAATGCCAGTTCCGAGGGTTATAAGAACAAAATCAGAAACATCCTTTCCTTCCCCAATAAAGAGCTCTGAAACAGCCCCTGCCTTCACATCGTTATCAATGAATGTTTTTAACCCTGTTTTTTGCTCAATTTCAGGAGCGAGGTGATAATTATTTAGAAATTTTATATTGGGAGATGATTGGACTATCCCCTCTCTTTCGTTAATAAGACCTGCGCAACCTATGCCAATTGATGTAATTTCATAATTATTTCTGAATTCTTTTACCATGTTCAAGATTTTTTGAATAATCTCTTCTCCTTTTTCTGTGTTTCCCGTATCAACCCTGGCCTTTTTGACGAGTGTGTAGCCTCTATTAAGAAGTACCCCTGAAATTTTTGTCCCCCCAAGGTCTATTCCAATGCTGTATTGTTCCATTTCTCTCTCCTTAGTTTATAGTCATTTCCTAAACAGTGCCTTAAACTTCTTTTCGTATATATCAGTATTATCTATATATCCAAATGCAATCTCTCCTTCCTTTATCAAAGTTACCCAGTCTTTAAGGAATAAATTTCTTTAACAGGTGCTACTGTCTACTAAAGCTTTTATTTACAGCCTCGAGCCACCCATCGTATAATTTCTCTCTCACCTTTTCTGATAATTGTGGCCTGAAGACTTTGTCAATCTTCCAATTGTCTCTGAGCTCTTTTAAGCTTTTCCAGAAGTGTACTGCCAATCCTGCTGCATATGCTGCCCCAAGAGAAGTAGTCTCACAGATACGTGGCCTTAAAATCTCGATGCCGAGTATATCAGCCTGGAATTGCATCAGGAATTCGTTATTTATCATTCCACCATCAACCTTAAGGGAGGGCGGGGTAATAAGCGAATCCCTTTCCATTGCATTCAGGATATCCCTTGTCTGGTATGCAGTTGCCTCAAGGGCGGCTCTTGCGATGTGTGCCCGGTTAGAATATCGTGTAAGCCCTGTTATAATTCCTCTTGCATTCTTGTCCCAGTAAGGAGCGAAGAGCCCTGAAAATGCGGGTACGAAATATATACCGCTGTTGTCCTCCACACTTCTTGCAAGATGCTCTATCTCATTAATATCTTTTATAATGCCAAGATTTTCTTTAAGCCACTGGATAAGTGCTCCTGCAATGGCAACCGAGCCTTCGAGTGCGTAAAAGGGAGGTTTATTTTTGAACTGATAAGCAACAGTTGTGATAAGCCCATGACGACTTCTTACGGGAATCTCTCCTGTATTTAAAAGCAGGAAGCAGCCTGTACCATATGTGTTTTTTACCTCGCCTTTTTCAAAGCAGGATTGACCAAGGAGTGCTGCTTGCTGGTCACCAAGGACGCCTGTAATGGGTATCTTAAATTTCTTAAGTCCCTCGACCTTCAGAAGTCCAAAGGAGTCATCAGAAATAGAGGGTTTGATTTCTGGCAGGATTATCTTGTCAATGCCAAGGTATTTAAGGATGTCCTCGTCCCAATCGAGTGTGTTGATATTCATAAGCATTGTACGGCTTGCATTTGTTACATCTGTAGCAAAAACTCCTCCCTGAGGTCCCCCTGTTAGCCACCACAAAAGCCATGTATCAATAGTGCCAAACATCGCCTTTCCCTGTTTTATATCATTTTTTATATTGATATTTCTAAGGAGCCATTTAAGCTTTGAGGCAGAAAAGTATGTGGATACCGGTAAACCCGTCTTTTCAGTGATTCTTTCCTCTCCAAATTCTTTGCATATTTCGTCGCAAATTTCACCTGTTCTTATATCCTGCCATACAATAGCGTTGTAATAAGGAATGCCTGTTTCTCTGTTCCAGAGGACTGTTGTCTCCCGTTGATTTGTGATTCCTATGGAGGCTATGTCGGATGGTGATATTTTTGCATCATTTACTGCATTTTTCATTGCATCTATAGTATGGCTGAGTATCTCCATAGGGTCGTGTTCAACAAGACCGGCCGCTGGGTAAATCTGTTTATGGGCAATCTGATTAGAGCCTATGCTTTCCCCGTTCCTATCAAAGATTATACAGCGCGTACTCGTCGTTCCCTGGTCAATTGCCAAAATAAATTTCCCTTTCATAACTGCCACCTCAGTAAAATGATAAGGAAAAAACATGTTTTAGAAAAATAAAGAGGGGGCCTCAAGGCCCCCTTATTCAGAGAAACGCAAGACTAAAATAACAATTTTATCCCGAGAGCCTCGTAGACGCTGTTTAAGAATGTGTCCTCGGGTACAGCACCCTCAAACTGCATCTTATCATTTATAACAACTTTTGGCACGGCATATACATTGTACTTATTGGACCATTCCGGAAACTCCTGAGCTTCAATCATACTACTCCTGATAAGTTTGTTTTCAAGCGCAAACTGATGAGCAGTTCTTACTGCTTGCGGGCAGTGTGGGCAGGTAGGGGTCACAAAAACAAGGATGTTAACATTTGTACTGATTTTTCTTACCATCTCTTTAAGTTTATCAGGAAGTTGTGTTTCTCCTTTTGATACATCAATAATGTCCTCAAGAAGAGATGAAAACTCATGTCCTGAAGGGATTCCGTAATATACAATATTTTTGTTAGTGTTTTTTCCTTCTATAAAAAACGCAGAAATGTTTTCCACACCATATTCTTTTTCCTTCTCCTTATCATCCTTGTAGATTGTAAGATTGATTTTATCAGATAAATTTGAAACTTCAGTAAGTATCTCTTCTGTATAGGCAAGATACTGCTTGTTGTGCTCCGTCACTCTGCTTGCTCCCGGACTTTCAAGAAAAAGCACAAGTTCGACTGGTTCAACTAAATTTTGTTCGAAGAGATTTCTTACATACTCCTCATCTTTTGCCTTTAATAACTTTTCCATTGTTCACCTCTCTAAATTTTCTAAATATTTTTGTGCACTAAAAGCTGCAATTGCACCATCGCTTGCAGCTGTAACAACTTGTCTGAGGGGGGTAGCCCTTACATCACCTGCTGCAAATAGTCCTTGTACAGATGTTTCCATATTTAAATCTGTTTTTATAAATCCTTTCTCGTCAAGTTCTACAATTCCTTTTAATGGAAGAGTATTGGGTACAATTCCTATTGCAACAAAAATTCCATCAATGTTTATCACCTTACTTTCTCTTGTTTTCACATTCTCTACTTCAAGCCCCTCAACCTTTTTGTTCCCAATGATATGCAGGGGGATATGCTCAAGGAGTAGCTCTATCCTTGGGTTTTTTTTGACAATATCCTGAAGCACTTTCACTGCTCTGAGTTTATCCCTTCTGTGTAGGACAATAACATTCTTTGCAAATCGAGAAAGATGAAGGGCATCGTATAGGGCAGTGTCCCCTCCTCCTACTACACACACTATTTTATCCTTGAAAAAAGCTGCATCACATGTAGCACAGTAAGAAACCCCTTTTCCTCTGAATCGCTCCTCCTCAGGCACTGGAAGTTTCATGGGGTCAGCACCCATTGCATAGATTACACTTCTGGACTTGATTGTACCCGAAGATGTTTCAATGAGAAATAAATTGTCAGATTTTTTTATTTCTCTTACCTCTCCTGAGAATATTTGAGTCCCAAACTTAGATGCCTGCTTTTCGAACCTCTCCATCAATTGAGAGCCGCTGATTCCTTCCGGAAAGCCAGGGTAATTATCTACCTGGTCAGAAAAAACAATTTGTCCTCCCGAAGAAAGTCTCTCTACGAGGATAAATTTTAAACCTGCTCTTCCGGCATAGATTGAAGCAGTAAGTCCCGCAGGACCCGCACCTAAAATTGCTAAGTCAAAGACTTCGTTCAGGTCGGCTTTCCTATTCGAAGACATGTCTTCTGAAAACAAATCAAAATTTTCCATACAATCTTCCACAATGAGAATAGTATATAGATTTCAACAAAATTGTCAATAGTTTAGCTTGCCTTTAGGGATTCTGCTCTTCTGATACTTTTAAAGATGTCCTCCAGATCATAGTAATGTCTTTTTTCTTCAGTCATCAGATGCACAATCACGCTTCCATAGTCTATTACAATCCATTCATCAGAAGTATCTCTCTCTATTGCAAGGTGCCATTTTCCTTTTTGCTTTAAGCTTTTTTCAATTTCGTGATAAATTGCACGACCCTGCTCCGCTACTTCAACAGTGCTTATAACAAGATACTCTGTAAGAATTGTTAATTTCTTTACATTGATTCTTTTTACATCGCGTCCCTTTTTATCCTTTATTATCTTCACTATGTAATCTGCAAGAACTTTACCCTCTAAATTGTGATCTGCCATATATATATTATAATCAAGTTGTCTTTCTTTTGCATGTATTGTATTTTTACTTAATTCTTTGGAGCTAACCCGTGATTTCAAGGCACTCTCAGAGAAAGAAATGCTCTTTTTTATTGGAGGCAGGGTCTTTTCACCTCCTCAAATTGCGACGAAGCAATCTCGCTTTCTAAGTCTTTTTAGTAGAATATTAGAAAGCACCACTCAGGCTTTCTTTCCGAATTACGTGCGGTTACTTTTTGAGTGATGATAAAAACATCTCATAAGACAAATGAAATTCTTTATTTTGATGTTTTATCTTTAATATTGTAAAAATTCTGGTATAATTTAGAAATTTGGAGGCTAAGATGGACGGTTTTGAGGAAGTGATTAAATTTTTGTCGGAAAACATTGAAGGGGCGGTCTTTGCAGGCATTATTGGAAAAGACGGCCTCCCTGTTGCTGTTGAAGCAAAGGAAATTATGGATAAAGCGGAGGGAAGTGCGGAGATTGCAAATATTTATAACACTATTATAAGGGCGTGCAATACTCTCAAAGTTGGAACATTACAGGAGTTTTTTGTTAATACAGATCAACTCGGTTTCTTTGGCATACCCGTGTTGGAGGATTATTTTCTTGTTCTTGCGATGCATACTCCCGCAAATATTGGTAGAGCAAGACTTGAAATAAGAAGAATGCTTCCTAAGATTGAGGAGATGATGAAATAGATGGAAAATATACTTTTACGTCTTAAAGACATTCCCGGTGTTTTAGGAGTGTATCTTACAAGCACTGATGGAAAAATGCTTTTCAGTAGCTCCAGCCTTGATAACTCTCCTATTGTTATTTCGGGGTTGAGTGCGTCAATCAAAGCGTATCTTTCGACTCTTCTTCAGGAGATAAAAATGGGTGATTTTGTGGATATCATCCTCAACGGATCTCTTGGAAGGGTTGTTATCACTGTACTGAAGAGTGGGGACATACTTTCAGTCTTTATGACAAGTTCAAGCAATCTTGGAAGGGTTAAATACGAGATTTCTAATGTATTAAATGCACTTAACGAAGAAAAATAAAGGAGACATATGGAAAAGTTTTATATCACAACTGCTATCTATTATGTGAATGATACCCCTCATATTGGCTCGGTATCTGAGACAATTGCTACTGATGTTATTGCTCGCTACAAGAGGCTTGACGGCTTTGACGTATTCTTTTCGACAGGCACAGATGAGCACTCGCAGAAGATTGAGAATAGGGCAAAAAGCGAATCTATAGAACCTCAGGAATTTGTGGATAGGTTAAGTGGCATCTGGAAAGGGGTTTTTGATCAATTTAAGATATCTTACGATAGGTTTATTAGAACAAGTGATAGGGATCATGTGCTGGCGGTTCAGGATTTCTTTCAGAAGTTATATGATAAAGGGGATATTTATCCAGGGGTTTACGAAGGGTGGTACTGTATCCGTGATGAGACATTTCTGAAAGACTCAGAACTTGTGGATGGGCATTGCCCGCACTGTGGTGGAGAAGTGCAGGAGATACAGGAAGACAACTATTTTTTCAGGCTGAGTAAATACAGGGACGAACTCCTTAAATTTTACGAGGAGAACCCTGAATTTCTCAGACCAGAATCCCGTTATAATGAGATCCTTAATGTCCTGAGGTCAGGCTTACAGGATATTTCAGTTTCGAGGAAGTCATTTAAATTTGGTATACCTGCCCCATTTGATAGCAGTCATACGGTGTATGTGTGGTTTGATGCGCTCATTAATTACCTTACCTCGGTAGGATTTTTGAGCAATGAGGAAAGGTTTAACCATTATTGGCCTGCAGATCTTCATGTCATTGGTAAGGATATTACAAGGTTCCATGGAATAATATGGCCGGCTATGCTTCTTAGCTATGGACTTCCACTCCCAAAGCAGATTTTTGCCCACGGCTTCTGGAACCTTGAAGGGGCAAAAATGTCAAAGTCTCTCGGGAATGTTGTAAATCCAGTGGACTTTGTGAGAGAATTTTCAAAGTTAAGTGGCATAAGCGAGGAGTTCTCTGTAGATGTACTCAGGTACTATCTCTCAAGGGAAGTAACCTTTGGGTTAGATGGAGACTTCAGGATGGAAACTTTTTTCTCTCGTTATAATTCTGACCTTGCAAATGATTACGGGAACTTAATTAACAGAACTCTTACAATGCTTGAAAAGTATAATAATCTCATTATCCCTCAAAAGGGTGGAGATTCCACGGAAGTCATAAACTTCGTGAATGAGAAGAAAGAAGAGTATAAAAGAAGGATGAATGAATATGCATTCTCCGTAGCATTGGATAGTGTCTTCCAGATCATTTCTTATTTTAACAACTATATACAGGTAAAGCAGCCCTGGAAGCTTCCAAGAGGAAGCGGTGAGTTAAACGAAGTACTCTGGAATTTACTTGAGGGAATCAGGATTTCCACAGTTCTTCTTATGCCTTTTATGCCAGCTGTAACAGAGGTGGTACTTAAAGAACTCGCAGCATACCCTGCAGATTTCAGGGATTTAGAGTGGGGCAAGTTAAAGGGAGGCTTAAGTATTCAAAAGATTCCACCTCTATTTCCAAGGCTTGAGAAAACTGAGGTAAAAGCGGAGGAAAAAGAATCCTTTGTCAAATATGAGGATTTCGCAAGGATGGACTTTAGGATTGCAAAAGTAGTAAAAGCGGAAAAGGTTCCGAAATCTGAAAAATTAATAAAGATTGATCTCCTTGTTGGGGAAGAGGAAAGGACCATTGTGGCAGGAATAGGGGAATTTTATACCCCCGAGGAACTTACAGGCAGAAAGATTCTCATAATTGCGAACCTTGAACCAAGAAAGATTATGGGTATTACCTCTCATGGAATGCTTCTTGCTGCTTCCAATGAGGAAAACCTTTCCATTCTTGTACCTGAGAGAGATATAGAGGAAGGTTCAAAAGTCAGTTGATATTTATTGATTCCCATGCACACATCCTCAGGTCTCTTTATAGTAAAGACCTTGAGAGGGAGATAGAAATCATAGAAAGAGAGAATTTTTTCAAAATTAATGATGTTGGGTTTGATATAGAATCCTCCAAAGAGGCTCTCGAAATTGCAGAAAGAAGTGTAAACTTCTTTGCTACTGTGGGGATACACCCTGAGGAACTTGTGCACTTTAAAGAAGGGGATATAAATTTAATTGAAGAGCTTGGCAGGAAGAATAAGGTTATTGCAATCGGGGAAACAGGGCTTGATTATTACAACAATGATGTCGCTTTAGAATTGCAAAGAGACATATTTTCTCGTCAGATAGAAATTGCAAAGAGTTTGAATATTCCTGTTATCATTCACTCAAGGGAGGCTTTTGACGATACTATGTGTATAATCAAAGAGATTGGATACAATAATGCGGTTTTCCATTCTTTTGATTACAGACTTATGGAAGTAAAATCAGTGTTAGACTTCGACTGCTCTGTCTCTTTTTCTGGAATGCTTACCTTTAAAAAAAGGGGAGACCTTCGTGAGGTAGCCGAATATATTCCACTTGAAAACGTTCTTTTTGAAACAGACTCTCCTTATCTTTCTCCAGAGCCTCTCAGGGGGAGGAAAAACCGACCCCAGAATGTAAAATATATTTATGAGTTCTTTGCACGCCTCAGGGGTATTGATATAGAAGTACTATGTGAACGTGTTCTTCAAAATTTTAAAGGCAGATTTAAAAAGGCATATATTGAGGAGGAACAATGTTCAAAATAGTGAGGAAGAACATATTGGGACCCGAGATCGTTCAGATGGAGATCGAGGCAAAAAATATTGCACCTGTCGCAAAACCAGGGCAGTTTGTCATCTTAATAGTGCATGAAAAAGGGGAGAGAATTCCCCTTACCATTGCTGATAGAGATAATGACTTGATTACTATTGTCTTTCAGGTAGTTGGCAAAACAACGACTCTGCTTGCCAAACTTGCTGAAGGCGATTTTCTTTGCAATGTCGTTGGCCCCCTTGGAAACCCTACGGATATAGAAACATTTGGAAGGGTGATTTGTGTTGGGGGAGGAATAGGTATTGCCCCCGTATATCCCATTGCAAGGGCACTTAAAAAGAAGGGAAATGAAGTAATAAGTATTATTGGTTATAGGTCTAAGGATTATGTATTCTGGGAAGAAAAGATAAGAAGTGCCTCTCACAGGGTTATTGTCACCACAAATGATGGCTCCTATGGGTTCAAGGGGTTTGTTACTGATGCGCTGAAAGAGATGTTGAATGAGCATATTGACAGAGTCTTCACAATTGGTCCTACTATCATGATGAGGGAAGTAAGTAAATTGACAAAAGAGAGGAACATAAAGACAGTCGCAAGCCTTAACTCCCTGATGGTCTGTGGGATGGGGATGTGTGGGACATGCAGGGTAAGAGTGGGAGGAGAAACCAAATTTACCTGCTTTGATGGCCCTGATTTTGATGGTCATCTTGTTGATTTTGATGAACTTATAAAGAGACTTGATACATACAAGGAAGAGGAAAGGATCTCTCTTGAAACATTAAGAAAGGAAATCCAGATATGAAACTTATAAAGGAACAGATTCCTATGAAGGAGCAGCCTCCTGAAGTGAGAAAGAAAAATTTTGAGGAGGTTCCTCTCGGTTACACTAAGGAAGAGGCAATTCTTGAAGCAAGTCGTTGCATACAATGCCCCGTCCACCCCTGTGTAAGTGGATGCCCTGTTCATGTAGACATTCCTGCCTTTATTAAGGCAATAAAGGAAGATAAGCTTCAGAGCGCAATTGATATTATGAATGAAACAAATCTTCTTCCCGGAGTAACAGGAAGGATTTGTCCACAGGAGGATCAATGCCAGGCATTGTGCGTGGTAGGCAAGGTTGGAGATCCTGTTTCTATAGGAAGGCTTGAGAGATATATTGCAGACTGGGAATTCAACAAAAACCAGGGGAAAAAGAGGGTGTCTATAAGTAAGATAGACCCCACAGGTAGGAGTGTCGCACTTATTGGTTCAGGACCTGCAAGCCTTTCTTGTTCAGTGGACCTTGTGAAGATGGGTTATAGTGCTACTATATTTGAGGCTTTTCATAAGGGAGGTGGAGTTTTAACATACGGTATTCCCGAGTTCAGGTTGCCCAAAAGAATTGTCAATTATGAGATTTGCTTTTTACAGGAGTTAGGAGTTTCCTTTGTTTTTGATTTCCTTGTGGGAAGGACTGCAACCATTGAGGACCTGTTTAAAAGAGGTTTCAGCGCAGTATTTATAGGAAGCGGAGCCGGTGCTCCGCAATTTATGCGGATAGAGGGAGAAAACCTTGACGGAATATATTCTGCAAATGAATATCTTACCAGGGTTAACCTTATGAAGGCATTTAAATTTCCTGAGTTTGATACACCTATAAAGAAAGGGAAGAGGGTAGCAGTTATTGGAGGCGGAAATGTTGCAATGGATGCAGCAAGGACCTCCTTAAGGATGGGGGCTGAGCATGTTTACCTTATCTACAGAAGGTCGAGAAATGAAATGCCTGCAAGAGTGGAGGAAGTTGTACATGCAGAGGAAGAAGGAATTGAATTTATGCTCCTTACGAATCCTGTAAAATATATTGGTGATGAAAAGGGATTTGTAAAACAGGTTGAATGTCTCAGGATGACATTGGGAGAGGAAGATGCCTCTGGGAGGAAACGGCCAGTTCCCATAGAAGGCTCTGAATTTCGTATCGATATAGACCAGGCAATTGTTGCAATAGGTACACTTCCCAATCCTATTATCTCAATAACAACTCCAGGACTTTCTATAGGAAGGCAGGGTGAAATCCTGGCAGATGCAGATGGGAATACGTCAATAAAAGGTGTTTTTGCAGGTGGTGATATTGTAACCGGCTCTGCAACAGTCATAACGGCAATGGGTGCAGGCAGAACTGCAGCAGCCTCTATTGATAGGTATCTCAAGGAAGGTAGCTAATGGAAGAAGCATTGATGTGGGAAAAGTTGGAAGGTAAAAAGGTGAAATGCAATCTGTGCCACTTCAGGTGTGTTATTACGGACGGAAAAAGTGGGGTTTGCAAGGTGCGTATTAACCAGGGAGGGACGCTTTATTCCATACTTAATTCCTATGTTTCATCGCATGCAGTGGATCCGATTGAAAAAAAGCCTTTGTATCACTTTTATCCCGGAAGCCTTGCTCTCTCATTTGGCACGTGGGGGTGTAATTTCAAGTGCAGGGGCTGTCAGAATTATGATATTTCTCATTTTATTCCACCCGGGGCAAGTATAGATTCTTATAGCGAGAAGGTTACACCAGAACAGGCTGTTAAATTAGCCAAAAGGTATAATGCCAGAGGAATTGCATGGACTTACAATGAACCCACCATCTGGTTTGAATATACACTGGAATCTGCAAAACTTGCAAAAAAAGAGGGACTTTATACTGTTTATGTAACGAATGGTTCAATTACACCCGATGCACTTGATGTAATTGGCCCATATCTTGAAGCATTTCGTGTCGATATAAAGGCTTTTTCAGATGACTCTTATAGAAAGATTACCTCTATCTTTGATTGGAGAAAGATACTTGAAACAACAATCTATGCAAAAACAAAATGGAACATGCATGTGGAGGTTGTTACAAATATTATTCCAACCATTAATGATAGTGAAAGTGAGCTCAGGGCACTTGCCTCGTGGATTCGAAATAATCTTGGAAAGAAAACACCGTGGCATGTAACAAGGTTTTTTCCGTATCTTGAACTTTCAAACCTCAATGCAACACCGATAGAAACCCTTGAAAGGGTGAGAGAAATCGGGCTTGAGGAAGGACTTGATTTTGTATACACGGGTAATGTACTCGGACACCCTTATGATGATACATACTGTCCGAAATGTAAGAGAAGGGTTATCAAAAGATATGGATTTGACCTTCTTGAAAAACATACTTCCAATGGAAGATGCGATTACTGTGGAGAGGAACTGAACATTATTGAATAAAAGATTACTGACCCTCTTATTTGTTGTTATTGCCATTATTTCTGCTTTTCTTGTTTTGAGGGGCAATCAAAAGGACAAATTTCTCACTGAAGAAATCTACTCTATGAATACAATCGCAAATATAAAGATTGCAGGAAAAGAAAGAAAAGAAGCAATGGATGCCGTCATAGAAGAGATTAATTATTTGAATGGGTTGTTCGATGACTTCTCGGAAGCTTCAGATGTCTCAAGGATAAATAAGAGTGCAGGTAATAACTTTGAAAAAGTAAGTGAGGATACGATTGATATTATAAATAAGGCAATTGACTGCTTTAAGATGAGCGATGGGAGTTTTGATATCACAATTGCACCCGTCGAGGCTTTATGGGGATTTAAAGATGGAAATTACAAAGTCCCAGGGGAAGAAGAGATAAAAGATGCCCTTGAATCAGTAGGCATAGAGAACATAGAGATTACGGACTCCTCTGTGAAGCTTAAAAATAAAGGAGCGCGTATTGACCTTGGAGGCATTGCCAAGGGGTATACACTTGATAAAATCAAAGAAATCCTTGATAAGTATGAAGTTGAATGTGCGATTGTAAATCTGGGGGGAAACATCCTGACATATAAGAATCCTCAAAGTGGAAGCTGGAAGATTGGGATTAAACATCCTCGAAGAGAAGGAATCATTGGAGAGATTGAAGTTACTGGAACAAAATTTATTTCAACATCCGGTGATTATGAGAGATTTTTCATGAATGGTGATAAAAGATACTGCCATATTATTAATCCTTTTAATGGGTATCCGTCAGCATTAATTACCTCGGTAAGCGTGATTTCTGATAGTGGCTATATTGGTGATGCACTCTCCACTGCGTTCTTTGTGAAGGGGCAAGATTACGCATTCAAAATAGCAAGAGAGGTTGCTGTTGAGGCCGTTGTTGTTGATTCAAACCTTGAAGTTTATGCAACGGAAGGGATAAAGGAGTATTTGAAACTTGAAACAAGGTGATAAGCTAATTATTGTATTCCTTGTTATAGTATGCATATTTGTACTTTTCAATGGTTATGCAAGCAGCTATATGAATGCCTTGGAAGTAGTGGTTAATGTGGATGGGAAAAAGATGTACACCATTCCCTTAGATAGTGATGGAATTTTCCATGTTGAAAGTAAGGAAGGGCATGTGGATATTGAGGTACTGGACCGCAGGGTGCATGTTAAAGATTCAACATGCAAGGACAAACTTTGTATATTGCAGGGGTGGATTGAAAGAACAGGGGAAAGTATCATTTGCCTTCCTAACAGGATTACCCTTACAATTTATGGAGGGAGCAACGAACTTGATGGAACAACCTACTGAACTTAAGAAGCTTGCCTATATATCAGTACTTATTGCCTTTGGTATTGTTTTAAACCTTTTTGAACCGTCTTTTTTTAGCGTCATCCCGGGTGTAAGGATTGGTCTTGCAAATATTGTATCTGTTCTTGCCCTCCTCCTTTTTGGAGAGGGGGCATGTATACTTACGGCATTATTGAGGTCAACAATAGGTTCTCTTATAAAAGGGGCTCTTAATCCCATCCCTCTCGGTACAAGTGTTATAGGAGCTACTTCTGCTGCAATAGTAATGGCACTTATTTATAAGCTTTTCAAAAGACATTTCAGTGTCATTGGAATCAGTATTATTGGTGGTATTATAAATAACTTTGCTCAATTCCTTGTTGTCATATTAATTACAAGAAATAAGGCGTTTTTCTACTATTTGCCTGTTCTATTGTTTTTGGGCGGAGTCAGTGGTTGGATTATTGGAATATTATCCCAACTTTTATATAATAAGCTGAAAAAGGTTAATATTAGCAATGAAACGTGAGAGAATTGCCTTACTTATTTTTTACATTTTCCTTGGTGCCATCCTCGGCACTCTTTTAGGTATAGTTCTTGGTAAGGTATTCCCTACAATTGATGCCTCTGTCTCTTTCGGTTTTACCCCTTTTACACTGAAACTTGTTATTTTTGATGTAACAATTGGTATTCAGTTTTATCTGAATGTTGGTACAATTATTGGTGTCCTTTTGTTTCTATACTTATTTTTTGCCCTATGAAAATTATACTTGCTTCTAATTCTCCCCGAAGAATATCCATTCTTAATGGATGGGGTTTTGACGTTAAGATTAAACAGGTAGATTACAAAGAAAAAATATTTCCATTAGACCCCATAAAAACAGTTATACATAATGCCTATGGAAAGGCGTATTCGGTGAGGGACAAAAATGATGTCTACCCTATTGTGGGCGTGGACACTGTTGTGGAGTTAGATGGAAAAATTTTAGGAAAACCGGAAAATCAAAAAGAAAACAAGGCTATGTTAGAGATGCTTTCAGAGAAGAAGCATAATGTTTATTCAGGGGTTGCTGTTATTTTAAAAGACATATTTGTCGTCGACTTTGTAAAAACTGTAGTACTTTTCAGAAAGATTCTGGATAAAGAGATCGATGTATATGTAAAGTCGGCAGAAGGTATTGATAAGGCTGGTGGGTATGCAGTTCAAGGAATTGCATCTAGCTTTATAGAGGGTATTAAGGGACCAGTTGACAACGTAATGGGTCTTCCTGTATATGCGTTAAGAAATGCTTTAGATAAGATCAGTAAAAACATTTGAGAGGTGACATATGGCGATATTTTCAAAAGAACTTGCGATTGATTTGGGAACAGCAAACACAGTTGTTTATTTGAAAGGGAAGGGCATTGTCTTACGAGAGCCCTCCATTATTGCAATAAATACCGCAAAAAAAATTGTTGCAGTGGGTAATGAAGCAAAGCTGATGGCTGGGAGAGCTCCATTCGAAATCAATATCTCTCAACCAATTAGAGATGGAGTCATTGCAGATTTTGACACAACGGAATTGATGCTTGATTATTTTATTTCGAAGGCGGGAGGGAAAAGAGGTATATTCAGGCCAACTTTATTGGTTGGTATCCCTTGTGGCATCACACAGGTTGAAAAAAAGGCAGTTATTGAGGCGGCAATTCGTGCAGGTGCAAGGCAAGCATTCACTATCAATGAACCAATGGCGGCGGCAATAGGTGCAGGACTTCCCATTGCTGAGCCAAGGGGCTCAATGATTGTTGATATTGGTGGGGGGACTGCTGAAGTGGCTGTAATTTCTCTTAGGGGTATTGTTGTTGTTCGATCAACGAGAATTGCTGGAAATGAAATGACAGAAGCAATAGTTACTTTTCTTAAAAGACAATATAGTCTATTTGTAGGGGAAACAAGTGCAGAGCAAGTAAAAATGAAGCTCGGTTCCGCTTATCCACTTGACAAAGAAGAAAAGATGGAAGTAAGAGGTAGGGACCTCATTGATGGTCTCCCCAAGTCAATTGTCATTTCTTCTGAGGAAGTGAGAAAGGCTTTACAGCCTGTGCTTGAGGAGATTCTGGATACGATAAAGGCGACACTTGAAATTACACCTCCCGAGCTTGCAGCTGATATTATTGACAGAGGCATAATGCTTTCTGGAGGGGGCTCTCTTCTCAGAAATATTGACAAATTTATATCCCAGAGAACGGGAATGCTTGTGAATATTGCTGAAGATCCTCTTTCTGCAGTAGCAATAGGTGCCGGGAAGGCATTAGAAGACCTCGACTTTTTTAAAGAAGCAATCTCCACTTCCTAAATTGGAAAAGAATCAAGGAAAGAGAATATTAATTATATTAATTATCGTGTCTCTTCTTATCCTCTTTGCAGGACTTGCAGGGCAAGGGGTAACCTTCAGGGTGATAGGAGAGATTATTTTCATCAGGCCAGTGAATTATGTTCTAAGTGTATGCAGGTCTTTTGCAGAGGATATTTCAAATACAGTGGGAATTGCCAAGCAGAAGGTGGCTCTTGAGAAGGAGAACAAAGCACTGAAAGATGCTCTTTCAGACCTTGAGAAAAGAAATAAAATGCTTATGAGTCTTTACTATGAGAACATAGATTTGAAAAATGCTCTCTCAATAAAAGAAAAGAATAAGAACTGGGAATTGAGTGTAGCAAATGTAATCGGGGTAAGTACTATAGATAAGACGATCGTTATAGACAAAGGAATCACTGATGGAATAAAGGAAAATATGCCCGTTATATACTCTACTGATGGGGAGACTCAAAACCTCGTAGGTATGATAAGCGAGGTGGGGGAAAGGTCTTCAAAGATTATTATCTCGACAAATCCCCTTTTCAAGGTTGGTGTAAAAAACATCCTTCGCGGAGGGATACACATCGCAACAGGGAATAATGACACTCTTACGATGGAAATTGTAGAGAAGGAACCGAATGTGTTCTCCAGGGATATCTATGTTACAACAGGGTATAGCGATATATATCCTGAGGGAATTGTCGTAGGAAAGGTCATCAAAATAAATAGAAAAAGTAGTATCGAAACAGAAATTTTTCTGGACCCAGTACTCAACTTTGCTCATCTTATGAGGGTATTTGTGCTTGTGAAATATGAATAGAAAAATCATCATAACTTTTATTATCTTCCTTCTTCTTTTGCTTTTAGATTTTTCTATTTCAAGCTTTACTAGATTTTTATTTTCAGTTGGGTTTCTCTCTCTTGTCATCATTATAATTGATTTTCCTCATAATTTACTATTTGCTTTCTTTGCAGGGCTTTTTTATGACCTTTTTATGAGTTCGGTATCTGGAACTTATGTACTTATATGCCTTTTCGGGGCTATCATTGTTTATCTCGTTGAGAGTGCCTATGCATTTAAGTCTTTTATTTTACAATTAATATTTATTATCATATTTTTTTCACTTGCTTTTTTTATCAATCGGGATTTCGAAACATTTCTCCGATTTCTTCCTCTCTCTGTGGCTTTTGCACTTCCCTGGAGTATGGTTAAAATGTTGTGGGATAAAAGGCATATAAATGAATAAGAAAACAAGATTATTTTACGTCATTATTGTCATTATATCTATAATCCTTTCTTCACGGCTTTTCTATCTTCAGGTTGCGAAGGGTGAATATTACAGGGAACTATCCCTATACAGGAGTGTGAGAATCCTTGAGGAGACCCCTATGCGAGGAAGGATTCTTGATAGAAATGGCGTTGTCCTTGCGGAAAGTATCCCTACTTACGAACTTGTCATTATTCCTGAGGATATGAACGCCAGGGAAAAGGAATTATCACTGCTTTCGAGATTTATCGGGATGAGTGTGGAAGAGATTGAAGAAATCTTAGAACAATCAGGGCTTCCCGATTATGAAGAGGTTAAAGTGAAGGGGAGCCTTACCCCGGAGGAGGTTATAAAAATTGAGGAACATAACTATGAGCTTCCAGGGATAAAGGTGGTTCTATCAAGTCAGAGATACTATCCTTTCGGTGAAGTTGGGGCAAATTTCATTGGTTTTATTGGAGCAGTGACTAAAGAGGACCTCCAATCCGATTCATTTTATAACTATAATGATATTATCGGTAAACAAGGCATTGAAATGCAGTACGAAATTGCGTTGAGGGGGGAGAAAGGGAAAAAAGAAGTACTTGTGGATGTTATGGGAAGAGTTAAAGAGGTTATCTATGAAGAACCGTCAGTGATGGGGCACGACATCTATCTTTCAATCGATATTAATGTTCAGAAAGAACTCGAGAAGATTATTGGAGACGAAGATGGTGTTGCAATTGCCATGGACCCGGCTAATGGGGAAATTATTGCAATGGTTTCTCATCCCACATTTGACCCAAACCTATTTGTTAAAGGGATATCAGAAAGCGATTATCAGAAACTCCTATCAAAACAAGTATTTATTAATAGGGCAACACAGTCAAGCTATCCACCTGGCTCAACATTCAAGCCTCTTACTCTTATTGCTGCTCTTTCTTCAAATACGATTAAACCTCAAACGACTGTATATTGCGGGAACTCAGTAAAAATTGGGGGGCGGGTTTTCAAAGACTGGATTTATCCAGCTGCTTTCGGTCTTCAAACCCCAGCTGAGGCACTTGCAAATTCAAGTGACGTCTTTTTCTATACGATTGGGACAAGGACAGGCATTGAAGAAATTGACAAATATGCCTCCATGTTCAAAATTACTGAGCCTACTGGGGTGGATATACCTTATGAGACAGGAGGGCTCCTTCCAACACCTGAATGGAAGAAGGATACCTATAATGAGAGTTGGTATATTGGAGATACTGCAAACATCTCAATAGGGCAGGGGTATCTTCTTGTAACTCCTCTGGAAATGGCTGCATTTTATTCGCTTATTGCAAATGAGGGTGTTCAATATACTCCTCATTTTATGTTGAAAATTGTTTCACAAGATGGTAAAATAGTTCAAGAGTATGGAAAGAAGGAGAGGTTAAGAGTTGAGATGTCAGAAGAGGTGATTAAAACGGTAAAAGATGGAATGGAGATATTTGCAAACCAATCAGATATGAGGATTCTCAGGGTGAATAATACAAGAGTTTGTGCTAAGACAGGAACAGCAGAGGCGGGGAAAGACATTGTCCATCATTGGCTCATTTCCTTTGCACCTTACGAAAATCCAGATGTAGTCGGGTTAGTGTTCTTTGAAAAATCTAATTTTCGTTCGAGCCATTCCCTGGCCCCCTTTATGAGGGATTTGCTAAAAATGTTTTTTTGAGTAAAAATTATAGGAGGCAAATGTGGAAAAGCCAGCAATTTTTAAAGGTTCAAAGGAAGGCATTGTGCTTGTAGTAAATCCTGAAAGTCCATTTAATGAGGTGATTGACTTTCTTAATAAAACCTTCGAAGAGAGAAAATTATTCTTTTCGGGAGCTTCTGTCATTCTTAATCCCAACGGAAGGTTGATTGCTGAAGAAGAGCTCGGAGAAATGGCAGATGTGTTTGCAAGGTATGGTCTTTCTTTTAAAATTATGGGGGAAGAAAAGGTGTATGGCAAAGAAGTTATTGCCTCTCGTGACTTAAACGAGGAGAAGGTAGCACTTATCCCTCATACAATAAGGTCGGGGCAAGCCATAAACTTTGATGGCAGTATTGTTGTCCTTGGGGATATTAACGAGGGAGCAGAGATTAATGTTTCAAAGAGTGTATATGTATTTGGAATCATACGTGGCATTGTAAATGCAGGAGAGAGTGTTGTATCTCTTGGGTTTCAGCCTTTAAGGATGACAATCGGCAAAAAACAACTTGGGAAGGAGCTTAGCGATAAAACATATAGAAAGCCAAGGATTGCAAAGATTGAAAACGGTGAGGTTGTCTTTAAAGTTGTTGGTGAAAAACAATCTTTGAGGAGAAGAGAATAGCGTGGGAAGAACAATTGTAGTAACCGCCGGAAAAGGCGGAGTAGGAAAGACCACAATTACAGCAAATCTGGGGGCTTCACTATCAAAACTTGGGAGAAAAGTGGTTTTAGTTGATATGGACATTGGTTTGAGAAATCTTGATGTGGTTATGGGTCTTGAAAACAGGATTGTTTACAACATTATGGATATTGCCGAAGGAAGATGCAAGATTAATCAAGCGCTTGTGAGAGATAAACGCCAATCAGGTCTTTTTCTTCTTCCAGCCAGCCAGGTGCATACAAAGGAAGATGTTGATATAGATAGCATTGTTTCAATAATCTCTGCCATTGAGAATAGTTTTGATTATGTGCTTCTTGATTCTCCGGCTGGCATTGAAAAGGGTTTTGAGTCAGCCGTCGCACCCTCAAAAGAAGGGCTTGTTGTTGTAACACCTGATGTATCTTCCGTAAGGGATGCAGATAGAGTTATAGGACTACTTGAAAACCGGGGGATTCTTGGGCTCTCTCTTGTTGTTAATAGATATGATGTAGATCTAGTTAATAGAAAGAAGATGCTTAATGCAGATAGTATTGTTGAAATACTCGGGCTTGATCTTGTTGGTATTGTGCCTGAGGATAAAGCGGTTATTGATTCTACTAATAGAGGGGAAATTCTTGTTAATTATTACGCAAATACAATTGCAGCAAGAGCCTTTGAAAATGTCGCAAGAAGAATAGAGGGAGAGAATGTCCCATTTGTGAGTTTAAACTCTCAAAATAAGGGTTTTATGAAGTTCTTCAGGAGAGGTAAGTGAAACTTTTCAGACGTAGGCGCTCAGATGTTATTGCAGAAGAGAGATTGAAATTCATTCTTGTCCAGGATAGGTCACTTTTGACTCCTGCTGAGTTTGAGAGGATGAAGGAGGACATTATAAGAGTAATAAGCAACTACTTTGAAATCAATAAATCTGGCATTGAATTGAATATTCAGAGGGAAAATAGAAAAACAATTTTAGAGGCAACAGTCCCTGTTATCTCGGTAAAAAGAAGCTCTACGTAAAATAGCCATGAAGAGGATTCCACTCTGGCTTATTTTTGTCATACTTTTTCTTGTTTTGATTTCTTTTTCTGCCCTTTATGTCATCGACGGAGGCTTTAAGAATATTATCAGGGAATCTATTTATGTCCTTCTTGGTTTTGCGATTGTATTTTGCATTACCTTTTTTGATTTTCGTGTACTGAAATATTTCGTATGGTTCATCTACTCCATTTCTCTTGTTCTCCTCCTTTCCCTTTTGTTCATAGGGATATCAATCCATGCCTCTACAAGATGGATTAGCTTCTTTGGCTTATTTACAATACAGCCTTCTGAATTTGCAAAAATCTCAATGATTGTCACTTTGTCATATGTACTTTCACAGAATGACAGCCAATTTAAAAAATTTGTGTATGCGTCGCTTTTGCTTTTTCCCTATGCAATTCTTATATATATTCAGCCCGATATGGGCACAACTCTTGTGATTGTATTTATCTACTTTTATCTTATTCTCATTGCTCTTCCTGTAAAATATGCAATGTCTCTTGTAGGTTGCGGAGTTGCCCTGATTCCGCTTGGGTCGAAAATCCTTCAACCCTACCAGATTGAAAGGATTGTTACACTCTTTGACCCGGGAAGAGATCCTCTTGGGGCAGGGTACAATGTCATTCAGTCAATGATAGCAATAGGGTCCGGAGGGGTCACTGGAAGGGGAATTGCAGGAAGTACGATGACAAAAATGAAATTCGTACCTGTGCAGTATGCAGACTTTATCTTTTCTGCAGTTGGGGAGATATGGGGCTTTATTGGTGGTATAACTGTTATTGCTCTTTATGTACTTCTTCTTATTTACTTTGTTAGAACATTTAAGGTGACAGAAAATATTTTTGGAAAATTATTAGCAAGTGGGATATTTGCAATGTTTCTCTTTCAGATTTTCATAAATATCGGGATGTGTATGGGAATTATGCCTGTAACAGGTATTCCTCTCCCATTCCTTAGTATTGGGGGAAGTTCTACTGTTGCAAACTTTATTGCAATTGGGCTCGCCGTGAATATCAATATATTTAAGGACGAAATGAGGATTTTTGTATGACTGATATGGACCTTATCAAGTTTAGAAAGCCCTATTTCTATTTCGGGAATGAGTTAAACAGTGTGCACAAGGCGCACAGTGGCAGGATAAAGATTGCATTTGTATATCCTGACCTTTATGAGATTGGAATGTCCTCTCTTGGGTATAAGATCCTTTACCATCTTGTTAACGAAATTCCTGACGTTGTAGTTGAAAGAGCGTTCGCTCCTCTTGAGGATATGGAGGCGTATCTCAGGGATAATTATGTTCCACTTTTTACACTTGAATCACACATACCTTTAAAGGATTTTGACCTTATTGCTGTGAGCGTCCAGTCGACAATGGATTTTACTAACATTTTGAATATCCTTTCACTCTCTCAGATTGAGCTTCATGCAAAGAATCGTAAGCACCCCATTGTCTTTATGGGCGGGACATCTGCTTACAACCCTGAGCCATTGTGGGAATTCTTTGATTTCTTTGCAATAGGCGAGGGAGAAGGGATGTTTCCCCGCATCGTAGATAAGTTTAGAGAATGGAACAGGGAAAATAAAAAAGATTTCCTTAAAAGGGTTTCAACTGTTAAAGGTGTTTATGTACCAGATTTCTTTGAAGTAGACTACAACGAAGAAGGTAGAATAAGCAAGATACACCCTCTCACAGAAGAAAAGGTTATTGTAAAAGACATTGTCGAAGATTTAGATACTTCGTATTTCCCCGTTGAACCTGTTGTTCCTTATGGAAAGGTTGTTATGGACAAGGCATTTATTGAGATTTTCAGGGGCTGTACACAAGGATGTAGATTCTGTCAGGCAGGTATGGTTTACAGGCCTGTAAGAGAAAAAAGTGTTGAGACAATAGCATTCCAAATTGAAGAAACAATAAAGAATACAGGTTACGAGGAGATAACACTTCTCTCTTTGAATACAGGAGATTATTCAAGGATTGACGAACTGTTAAAGCTTCTGGGGAAGCTTTCAGAAAAGTACAGAGTGTCTATATCACTTCCCTCCCTTCGGGTGGATACATTTTCAGAGAAGCTTGGCAATATTGCTGTTGAAGAAGGTATTAGGAGTGTAACATTCTCAATTGAGGCAGCAACCGAAAGGCTCAGAGGAGTCATAAATAAAACAATCACAGAAGAATCGATCCTGAAAGGCGTGAGGACAGCAATGGAACTTGGCTTTCACACGCTTAAGTTTTATTTTATCATCGGCCTCCCCACAGAGAAAGATGAGGACATAGAGGCAATCCCAGAACTTGTGAAAAAAGTTTATACTACAGCAATACAGTATAGCAATTCAAAGAAACCTGTCTCTATACATATCAGCATAAATCCTTTTATGCCGCAACCTCATACGCCATTTCAGTGGGAAGAGTTTGAAAATATCGATGAGCTTGAAAGAAAAAGAAAGATTGTGAGTGATAATATAAAGGGAAAGCAATATAGGATTAACATAAACGATTTCAGGATGAACTATATAGAGACGATGCTCAATCGGGGTGACAGGCGACTATCGAAGGTTATTGAAAGTGCCTGGAAAAAAGGGTGTAAGATGGATGCATGGAGTGAACACTTTAACTTCAATCTGTGGAGAGAGGCCCTCCTTGAGAATAATGTAGATTCGTCTCTATATACTGAGAGTCTGCCTCTGGAATCCATCCTTTCCTGGGATCATATAAGTTGTGGTGTGTCTAAAAGTTTTCTCAAAAGAGAGCGCGAAAATGCATTAAAAGGCATTATTACTCCTGATTGTAGAAGTAGTAAATGTTCTACCTGTGGCATAAATCAGGTCTATACATGCAAGGCTTATGAAAGGACGTTATAATTTTTTAATTCCTTCCCTTCATTCCTTAAGAAGTCAAATGGAAGCGCTTCTTTTATCTTTTTCAGCCATTGTGCACTCCTTACATTGACCGAGTCAAGTGGAGGACGAAGTTCAACGAAGCAGTCTCTTGGCTGAAAAGGTTCATCTGACATAAGTTTGGCTTTTTTTAAGACAGCGCATTCTGTGTTAAGACAAAATCCTCCCTAAATTAGACTCTTTTTCAAAACAAAACATATTGCTCAATGTAGTTCAATTGTTGTTTAAGGGTAATAAACCTCAGTATCGTTACCTACATAATGTTTACAGTGTTACATAAGTTTTTTTGCAAGATGTTTCTCGTGAAATATCTATCTTATGCATATCATTAATAGGTAGAGAAGCGTTGTTAAAGACTTCGTCTTCTTTAAGCAATGGGGATCCTGGAACGTAGGTGAAATAAAAAAAAGGCAAAAGGCAGGATAAATACAGAGGTAAAGGGTTTAATCAACGACCTGTTTATAAAATTTTTGATTTAATGATAAATGATGTAAAATATTGTAGGAAAAAATTTTGATGAGGAGGTAAAATGGATAACAAAAATTTAGATGCATCATTTGAAAAGGTTATCGCTGAAATTAAAGACCTGATTGTTGGTATTAATAAAGAGGCTGAAAAGTTTTTGAAAGAAAATAATTATGAGGCAGTCAAAAAGGTCATTTCAAATGCTGAAAAAGTGCAGTTAATTTTAAGTAACATTGAGAGTGCCAGGCTTGATTTAGGAGACTTGCTTAAAGACCAAACATTATTAAAAAAGAATGTTATCACTGGTGGTAAAAAATTGAAGAAAGAGTTGAAGAAAGAACTTAAAACTCCTCAAAAGGAATACAAACGTCCAATACTTGAAGCACTTGTGGAGCTTGGAGGGAGAGCAAAATTAAAAGATGTTTTAGATCTGGTTTATGAAAAGATGAAAGATAGATTCACTCCATATGATCTTAGCCTGTATCCGGTTAGCGGGCAAGTATTCTGGAAATTTAATGCTCAACAATGCAGGTTTAGGTTAGTCGGTGAGGGACTCTTAAAGAAAGATTCCCCGAATGGCGTCTGGGAAATAACAGATAAAGGTAGGGAAGAACTATCTAAATTGAAGTCTTAGAAAAGTAATGCAAGCTGATTTGCTACATAGTGGGCATTTTTCATAGTAAGGGCAAAAATGCAGTGGTGGCTCTTTTGGGTGACCAGTTAAGACTTTGAGTTTGGAATATGATAATATAAATTCCCTTCCCATTGGGGAAAGAGGGGGTCTGAATCTGTGGAATTTAACTCCATAAATTATCCCGGATCCTGGATTACAACTCCGTAAATTAAAAATATGGAGAGCCTTGTATAGCAACACACATCATAATGACGAAATTGATGAAAAGTTACAGAGAGGCTTTATAATATTATAATGGAAGATAGTAAATAAGACGGGTGGAGTAAAGGGATGAGAAAGGTAAGAGTTAAGGCAAGAGAATGGAGTATTGATGCAAAGTACAAAAGCGTGAGGAGGCGTATTAAAAGATTAGCCCACAAGCAGGAGAGGAGAAAACTTAAACCGAAGGGAGTTGAAGAGCAATAGACAACTTTAGTGAGGAAGGGTTTAGAAAATGTGGTGGAAAAACAAAAAGAAAAAAAGAGTAAATTCAAAGCAATGGAGGTAAACATATGGACTATACTTTGATAGGTATTATAGCGGGGGCAGTGGGATTGATTGTTATTGCGATAATTATTTTTGTAAGACTATCAAAGATTCAGAAGTCGATAGATTCATCGGTTTCACAGTCTATTGCAAATTACATTGATAAAATTATCTCTTCAATGTCCAGTCTGAAGGAGGATTACGGACAGATTTCAAATAAGCTTTTGACACTTTCCGAGATAAGTAACGATACAAAAATCTTGAAGTCATATCTGACTAACCCGAAGATGCGCGGTAGATGGGGGGAACGGCTTGTTGAAGACATCATTAATATTGTAGGGCTTCAGGAAAATGTTAATTACATCAAGCAAAAGACAACAGAAGCAGGTAGACCTGATTTTACTTTCTTCCTGCCTAATGGAAAGAAGATTAACCTCGATGCCAAATTCTCACTTGATAATTATATGAAGTATATTGAAGCTCAAAATGAAATAGAAAAAGAACAGTTCAGAAATGAATTTTTGAAAGATATAAAGAGAACGATTAAAGATGTTGCTGGAAGAGATTATGTTAATGCGGAAACTGTTGACTTTGCAATTGTTTTTATTGCAAGTGAAGCTGTTTACTCTTTTCTTCTTTCCGAGGAGCCAAACATCATTGACGAAGCTTTAAGCAATAAAATGGTGCTTTGTTCTCCGAACAATCTTTATGCCACACTTTCTGTGGTGAGGCAGGCAACTGAATACTATGCGCTTGAAAAGACAGCGAAAGAGGTGCTGGAGTTGATGCAAAAATTTAATAAGGAATGGAGAAATTTCACTGCCAAGTTTGATAAAATAGACAAAGGAATTGATGACCTGAGGAAGACCTTTAATGAAGTTTCCACCACAAGAAAAGATAAACTTGATTCTGTTTTAAACGATATTGAGTTGAAAGGCAAAAGCGTATTGGGAGAGTTGCCCGCAACAGAGGAAAGCGAGGTAAATAACTTGCAAGATAATGATTCGCTGAGATAAATTGTAAAATTACTAAGAAGTTATATGCAGCAAAACCATACAAAAAATAAATATAAAGAAGGTGTAGATTGCTTCGTCCCAATTTGAGGAGGTGAAAAGACCCTCCTCAATACTCCACCCAAAAACCTTTTAAAGGCATTTAAAGAATTTTTGTCTTTTATGTGTTGGGGAAAGTATCGAAGGGGGTCAGTCCCCCCCTTCGAAGAAGGTCATTGCGAGGAGGCAATGCATTTCTGCCGACGCGGCAACCTCAACAATATCTGGTCTTTGTCTTTTGGGGAAAGTTCGAAAGGGGTGTTCCCACCCGTTCGAATATAGAAAACCCTCCTCGAGGCTCCACCCTCCCCCCTCTGTCACCCCGAGCCGTCTTTGCGAGGGGTCTCATCCTTTAAAAGCGAGATTGCAATGGCCATGAAAGACAAAGGCACGGCCTCGCAATGACAGGTTGGTGGGTGTTAAGACGAGTTTTGGATTACCTAAAAAGACATTATAATATTTTGTTATGAACGAATATCTTGAAATTCTTTTGAAGTTTTCTTTGTCGTTTGTTTTTAGCGCATTGATTGGCTTTGAGAGAGAAAAAAGAAATCGGCCTGCTGGTTTGAGGACTCACATTCTCGTCTCTGTTGGAGCAACTCTCATAACTCTTGTCTCCATTGAATTCTTTAAAAGATACGGTGAAAGTCCTTCAAGAATTGCCTCTAATATTGTAGTTGGCATTGGTTTTCTAGGAGCAGGAACAATAATGAGAGAGGGAATTACTGTTAGAGGTCTTACAACTGCTGCATCTATCTGGGTTGCGTCGGCAATTGGCCTTGCCTGTGGACTTGGGTATTATTACCCCGCTGCTTTAGCAACTGCTATTACTGTAGTTACACTTGTTTTTATAAGAAACGTGGAGAGTACAAAGTTACTGAAAGGTGGTAGAAAACATCTTCTTTTTATTACAATCGACCATGAACAACCTGGTATCATTGGAAGAATAGGAACCATATTAGGGGAAGCGGGGATTAATATTGAAAACCTTAAAATAGAAAGGGTGGAAGAAGCTCTGAATATTTATTTGTATGTTATATTACCAGAAGGCGTCTCAATTGAGAAGGTTTCCAATAAGTTAGTGATAGAATCTTTTATAAAAGGCTTATCCTGGGATTAGAAACCTTTATTACTTTTTCCCTGCTGGCATTGATACAGATAGTTAAGAGTAGCAGGTTACAAGGGGAAGTTTCCTTGCACAGGGCTTGAACTTATAGATATTTACCCTTTGAAACTGGAAGGGTTAAAATTTCGATTTTTATGAAAAAAGTCCTCACAACTTCCTAAAGAAAAACATAGGTTTTAAGCCAATTTATAAAAAGTGACCTCTGAAATCTACAGCCTGAAACACCGCATTGTATCGTAGAGCACTGATAAATACTTGCTTAAATGGATGCAAAATAATGCATTCTGAGGGGCGGAAAAAGGGTGGGGTGGTATAAAACTCCTTTTTCCTCAGAAACGCTTAAATTTGACCCATTTCTGTTGTTCAGATAAAATACGCATTAACACTGTGTTTGTTGGTTATGAAGGATAGTAAATGTGCCTCCCTTAATATACCCATAGAAGGTCCATAGACTCAGAAAACGGTAATTAACTTGGCATTGAAAAACTGTGCAGAATGAGCATTACCTTGCTAGTATGTATGCGTAAGAACTGCAATATAAAAAAGATTAAAATAGTTTTATTCGTGCAATTCAATGATTTCAAATACTTTGATTAACCTCTAAAATGGTATGTTTGGCTAAAAGTGTTGCCTTAAAGAAAATACGTGTGCAATTTTATTTTAACGAAGTTTCAACTTTTTGACTCTTATTTGGAAGCCCTTTCTCGACGAAATTCTTTACAGATTATGGAACTTTTTAGGGAGTTGGGGAGTCTAATATATAAGAGAGGAGAAAATCTTCTCAAATTTGGGAACCTTTTCGAAAGTTTCAGGATATTATATATGAGAGGAGAAAATCTTCTCAAATTTATGGAACTTTTTAGGGAGTTGGGAAGGCTAATATATGGGGAAGGTGAAAAATGAAAGAATTTTTTAGAAGTAAGACGTTCAAAATTGTATTAATCGCAGTAGTTACTGTAGCAATTTGTATTGGGACTTATAGGTTGTTTATTGTACCAAAACAGGCCGCAAATCCACAAAATCCTATAAATGGTGTTTATATTGTCTCCTCGGATGGAAGGGAGATTCAGGCAATCTATCTTGTTCCTCTAAATGGTGGAGAAATAAGAGAAGGTGATCTAAAAAATCACCCTGAGGTTCTCAAAGTGGCCGATTTTGAAACGCTTAATTCCTACACAGAGAAATACATTATACCTATATGGATTGATAAGGATGCAATAGACCTCTTACCAAAAAATTGGATCAACCAATATCCACAGAAATTCTGTCCAGTCATTGTAGTTGGCTATAGCAAAGCATTTTATGCTATGCGTGAAAAATTGAATTTACCAATTTTCGGCCCTTATATTGATTGGAGTAAACAAAATTTAGAGCCAGGGTTTAGTGTCTGGATGATTAAAAGTCAAGATAGCGGGGGTACATCTGCAACTATGAAAGGATATGACGAACCTGTCAGTGCGGGGCGTATTTTAGAGGTAAGCAATGAACTTTTTGATGAGTGTTTCAAAACCCTTGAATACAAAAATACTCAATATGGTTTTACTTTTTCCCTACCTTTGACATGGAAGGGATTTGAAATTGTAGAGGAAACCTGGGAGGGATATGCAACAACTGGGGGGAATGACGACATTATAGAAACAGGGCCAGAACTACTCATAAGACACCCAAAATGGACTTCAGAAAATCCAAGACAGGATATACCAATTATGATTTTTACTCCTCAACAGTGGCAGAAAGTGCAGCAAGAAAAGCTCGCTGTAAGTGCTGCGGGAATTGGCCCTACGGAGCTTGGACACAACTTGCAGTATGTATTTGCACTTCCTGCTCGCTACAATTTCGCATTCCTACCAGGGTGGGAGGAAGTTGATGAGATTATGAAGGCCAATCCTCTTAAAGCTTTTTAAGAAAGTTCTCTTGTTTAATAAGTGTTAAAGGTAAGAAATACCAAAAGGGAGGCGATGATTTTATGAAAAAGGTTATAGCAGTGTTGATCGTGTGTGCGCTTTTTGTTGGTTTTGCAGGCTGTGAGAGGGAGCCAACATCACAGAATGGAACTGCTGAACCTAAAGAACAGGTTGTTAAGATTGATTCCGACCCTCAAGGTGCTAATGTGTTTATAGATAACAATGAACCTGTAGGAACACCTGTCGAGGTTAAACTTACTCTTGGTACGCATTATATGACTTTTAGAAAAGCAGGTTATTATGATGTTGTTAAAAAAGATGTAGAAGTAAATGAAAATACAACTTTCATCAGTGTAACTCTTAAAAAACTTCTAACAGAGGAAGAGTCAGAATTATTTTCTACTATCGGCCCCATTCGTTTTGATTCTGTTCCTCACTTTGCCTGTTGCTCGGCTGCGGCAATTGCATACTCCAATATATTTTATGAGGATACATTTACAGTAAGTGGCGTTACTATCTTGGATTCTTTTGATTTCGTATTTCCCTCTGGTAAAACAGTGCATTTTGATACAGAGAAAGGAGAAGGAAGTATCAGGAAATTTTCAAAAGTTGTCACATTCGTTGAAGTAGGCGATTATAAAATTACTTCTAATGGAAAACTCGAATATACATTTGAGGTGTGCTATAAGGCAAAAATCCTCCCCGGCACTCCCGTATTAGCGGATATCCTTCCGGATTACGGAGGCAAAAATACGATTGCAGTACCAGTTGGGAAAGAGGTCGATACAGAGCTTCTTATAACTGATGTAAAAGGAAATTCAATAAAAAATACTGCCTTAGGTGTTTATGATTTGAAGACCGACAAAGATGGTATAGTGAAATTTAAAGCAAAAGTTGAAAGAACGGATTGTGAAAATTGCTACAATGTTTATGTGAATGACAAGCTTGCCCATGTGCGAATGTATGCAGATATTTTGATTTGGGGATATGATTTAGCAAGGTTTTCAAAAAATGGTCGTCTCATTGCATCCTCCTTTATCGGCATAAATAAAGATGCAAATGTAGTTATGAAAGATAGTAATGTTTATATGCCATACGGCTCATTTGGTTTCGAAATTTCGGATATGTATGAGGTTAATGGCTCAAGGACAAATATGATTGTTTCTCCAAAAAATTCATCTATTATTTATACAAATAATTTTGTATCAAAAGATGGAGGTAGCCACTGGGAGAAGTTAGGTATGAGCTTTGATATTATCGCAGCAGATCCAAACAAGCAGAATGTCCTTTATGGATGGTCAGAAACTAATTCTTATAATATTTCGGCATTGTTTAAATCGGAAGATTATGGCAAAAATTTTACGAAGATAAAAGATGTTGAGCTTGCAAGACAAATTGTAGTAGATCCAAACGCATCAAATACAATATATTTAGCAACATACAAGGGCTTAATCAGGTCTAATGATGGTGGAAAGACCTGGGATTATAAGGTTGATCCTGAAATTGGAAATGTAGAATTTGTCGCAATAAATCCAAAGAACTCAGATGTAATACTTGTTTCAGGTGGTATGGGGCTTTATAAATCGGTTGATAAAGGACAAACATGGAAGAAAGTAAATTTTGTTGATGTTGGTTCAGGTGTGCAAGACCATCCAAACTGTATAGTTTTTGACCCTGCTAATCCTGACACTGTTTATGCGGGCACTAATTATGCGCTACTTATCTCTAAAGATGGAGGAGAAACATGGAACAAACTTAGAGCAAGCTTAAATCTTTTTGGACAGAGGACAATTGCTATAGACCCTACAAGCCCTAATAAAATATATGTTGTTTCTTTTGGAGATGGTTTGTACAAGTCAAAGGATTATGGAAAGAACTTCACAAAAATTGATTTTCCTTTAAGTTTTATAACTGATATTGGCATTACTGTAAATGAGAGTGGTGAGCTTCTTATAAATGATTCTGGTATTTTATTTAAGCTGAATAGCAAAGGGAACGTTTTACCAATAGGAGGAGAGGTATTCCTTAATAAAGGCCCCGCTTGGAAGATCATAAATGATCAGTTTTATATTGCTATAAACACAATTAAATCAAGTGCAATCAGAGCTGTTGTTAAAAACGAAACCATAGAGTTTTATAAAGCATCGGATATGATACCTTGAAGGAGGCATTTATTCGTGCTAAAATTGCGGACTTTTTGAAAGTTTCAGGATATTATATATGAAGGAATAAGAAGTTTTGGAATTCTGGAAATATTGTGGAACTTTTTCCATAGATTTGAGGTCTACTTAGTGAGGAAAGAGGAAATAGGTACGATGGAGAAATTAGGACTTAGGATAATGGAAAGAATGAAGCCGGGGAAAGATTTTTCAAAGCCTCTTGACAAGAAAAAAACGATTAAACTAGTAGTTAAGGAAGAAAAAAGTGGTTTAATTAAGGATGAAGGATATAGTTTTAAAAAAAATGAATTTAGAAAGGTGGTGGTGCAATATGAGAGTGGAAAAATGAGAATTAATATCGAAGAGACAGCTTGCCGGTGTAAAAATAAAGGAGTAGCATCAGTAAGTCTGTGGAAAGTAGAATCTATCCAAGGCAGGAGTAAAAGTTTTAAAGAATTTTAAGCAAGGAGGCTTAAAATAAAAAAATAATTACAAAGACTATCATAATTTTATTACTTTTTGCCTTTGTCTTTGGTTTGGATTTTCAGTGGTGTACATATAATCATCGAATTGTTAACACAGCACAGGCTGGTAATAACTCTTTGGCAGTGTGCCCCTTTCAGTTTTTACCCACCACTTTATGCAGCTTGTGTAGCAGGATTAACAGCTTTTTGTTGCGTACTTTGCGATATAATTGTATAATAAATGTGGAGGAAGGAGATGAAGAAAATTATATCCGAACTTATAAAGTCAAAAGTTTTTGTTGGATATGGGGAAAGTAAGCTTCACAAGACCCTTCCAAGTTATATGGGAATATCTCTTGCACTGATACCCCTGTTTCTTATAATAGCTTCATTAATACCGATATTTTTATACACATCGCCCGAAAGAATTTCCAATATAGTTCTTACTGTAAACTATAAGCTGCCAATTTCAATCATTTTCATAACCTCAATAATCCCTGTGCTTATCTTTTCGGATGTTAATTTCCTCAGCTTCTATATATCGGTTCAAACTATTGAAGACATCGCAAAAAAGCTTAAGGCTTCCTGGATTCAAATGTGGCTGAGTCTTTCTATTATTTCATTCATATATTCGATTGTATTGTTGCTTTTGGTGTATTCTGTTTCAGCACTTACGTTACTTCTTTCGCAGAGCATCTCTATAGGTTTTAAAGAGATGTTTCCCTTCCCCTTCATATCTGTCTTTCTCATCCCTGCTGAATATCTCTTAGTGAATATGTTTGTCTGGGGCATGGTACTAATCTTGCATGAAAAATCCACTCTTATTTATTGGACGATGCTTTTCGTACTTTTTGCCATTACTATGTTAATCACGATAATTTTTCCATCAGAAAATTGCTCTTCACTTCTTTTTGTGACCCGATTGGTTAGCGGGATAGTGCTTATTCTGTTGGGCCTCAATGGAGCTTTTACCTACATTCTCAGTGGATTTGAATTAAAGGCAGAATAACGGGAGTTGCATATCCTTTAAACATATTGAGGATGCCTTTGGATATCCTCAATATGTTTCCTGAAGCTTATGTGAGAATACCAGACAATAAGCTCTTTTATCCTGTAGCAGTAAATGTTGATAGAGAGTTAGAGGAAAGGGGGATGTGTTGCTCTATGTGCGACACAGGCTGGGTATAAAGAGCGGTTTATTGGTAATAAGGATTTCTACCTCATAAATCCTGAAGGTAGAGATATTGTAGCTTTTGGGGGGTAATGTTACAAAATAAATACTGCCAAAAAATCAAGACTCAAAGAGCTTAACTATTTTCCCTCTCACACACCATATCTATAAAAGAGACTCTATGAAGGAGTTGCAAAAATTCTTTGAAAATTATGAAACCTGTCGGGGAGTTCGGGAGTCTAATATATGGGAAAGGTGAAAAATGAAGAAATTGTTGAAACCTTTTCGAAAGTTTGAGGATATTATATATGAGAGGAGAAAATCTTCTCAAATTTATGGAACTTTTTGGGGAGTTGGGAAGTCTAATATATGGGGAAAGTGAAAAATGAAGAGTGAAAGAACAGTTAAGAAAGAGAGGCATTATGTTTAAGGAGGCTAATTATGAATAAGAAAGTTTTGGTTGTATTAATCGTAGTTGTTCTAATTGGTCTGACTGTTGCGGGGATTGTTTTAAGTGTTAAAGGGCCAATGTTTTTAACTTCAGCGGAAAAATCTCAAATTACGACTCTCGTTGAAGACTTTGGGAAGAAGCTTACCAGCGTTGATTTACTCAGTCCAGAGGATATGATTGCAGAGAATATTCAGAAATACTATTCTCCGTATTTAACTGCAGATTTACTTATGAAGTGGACATTTGACCCGTTTCACGCAATGGCGATAGACCCTAATCATCCCGAGGTTGTTTATGGTTGGATACCTAAAGTAGATAGTTCTTCTGTTATTTACGATTTAGTAAAGTCGAAAGATTACGGAGTGCATTTTACAAAAATTGCAAATTTTGAAGTCATAATGTCAATTGTTGTTGACCCTAAAAACTCTAACAAGATATATGTAACTACTAATAATGCAATATTAAGGACAACTAATGGCGGAAAAAGCTGGGAGACGTTCTTTACCTGTGAGGCTATTCCATGGATAAACCCGCATAATACCGATGTAATCTTGACGAAAGGCTGTAATTTTGCTGGGACAAAAGATGGCGGAAAAACCTGGGACAACCTGAATTTTTTTAAAGATGGACCAAGAGAGCGGAACGAGCCCATTGCGTTTGCCTTTGACCCTGTAAAGCTCGATGTTGTTTACGGGATAACACATTCGCATATCTTCAAATCCGAAGACAACGGTAGCAGCTGGGCGATGCTTACAACACGATACTTTTTCGATTTGTGGGGCATAGCGATTGACCAGACTAACCCAGGAAAAATTTACTTGGGCTGTGACAATGGAATTCTGGTATCTGAAGATGGTGGTAAAACCTTCGTGAACCTTGTGAGCCTTTTCTTTTATACGGGAACAGGCTTTAGTATCTGCCTCTCCGTAGACTCAACAGAAAGTGTTTATGTGGTCCTGGCTGGAATCCCTCTTAAGATGAATGCAGGCGGAAATTGGTTGCCGCTGAATTCAAATTTCATCAAAGGTGGTCCGCAATGGTCGATAGCGGATGGCGTCTTTTATGTTGATATAAAGACAATTAAGTCTGACACTATTGTTGTTGACATTAACGATAAAAATATAACATTTTACAGGCTTTACTATATGGGCCCATAGGAGGAGATAGATGAAAAAAGTATTATTTACATTGGTTATCTTGTTGCTATTTATTGTCTTTACAGGGTGCGGAGGTTCACAGACAGGAATAACGCCAAGCAACCCTATCCCTCAAGAACAGACAAAGATTGTTCATATTGATTCAGACCCAGAAGGTGCAACGGTGTTTGTTGACGAGAATTATGTCGTAAGGACTCCTGCCGATGTTAAGCTAACAATAGGTAAACATAACATTATTTTTAATAAAGATGGTTATCAGAGCTACACATTAGAAAACACAGAGGTGAACAAAGATACAAACGAAATTAAAGTAGTGCTCAAAAAGCTTGATGACACAAGCTTAATAAAGCTTACTACATCCAAACTGAGTGAAGCACTTTTGAATGAACCCTCAAAACTTCTTTTTGTATCTAACAACGGAATTTATGTAAGCGATGAAAATGGAAGCAAAACTGAAAAAATTGCGGTTACAGAGAGCAATTTCGATGTTAGAATTTACGGCATATCTCCAGATTCAAAATGGGTAATATTAAACCTGAACCCCAGGTATTACACTTCTCAGTTTCTCTATGCGTTGAACATTGAAACACTAAGATTGATTAAGGTTGCACAATACGGCTGGGAAGGTGGTTTCAAGATTTCATTTGAGATGGGGGACGATAAACTCATTTATGGATTTCAAGGAGTAAATGCCCCAATTGGTAGACTTGCTTCCATTGATCTCAATACAGGTAATGTGTCCTACTTGTTAGATTCTTCGAAAAATGACGAAGAGAATGCATATGATTATGCCATATCCCCAGACCAAAAATACATTGTCTATGCAGGCGGAAATGTTGAAGTCTTTCCTGACAATAGAACTGGTTTGTATCTAAAAAACCTTGAGACCGGCAAGCTGAAGATGCTCGTAAAACCATCAAATCTAAACCAAAATTTAGGTGAGGATTTTGTCTCAGGTGTGGAGTTTATAAATGGCGGTAAGGAAATTTTTTATGTGAGAACAATCAATACACAGAACTCCACCTATAACCCTACAACAAAATATTATACAGTAGATTTTGAAGGTAACAGCAAAGAAATTTCTGCAGTAGAAGCGTCTAAACTTACTGAAGATACACGAGGGACATTGGAAACAAAACTCAAAAAGGCACTAAACAAAAATGTTCATATTTACGCAGTCCTCGATAAGTGCAAAAAGATTGTATTTACAACCCTTGACAACCCAGAAAAGTTATACATATGCAACGAAGATTTTTCAGATGTCGTTTACACAGACATTGCAAGTCCTAATTTTATGAATTTCTCTTACAATAGTTGCAAGTTCACCTGTCAAATTTTATCGCCCACAGAGAGTTCACCAAGTCCTACTTCCACCTGGTATCTCATCGACGCAACGACAAACGAGAAAATAAACTTAAACGAACTATTCAAAACAGAGGTAAATGATGCAATTTATATCGGGGACTAACAAAGGGAGCGCAAAATGAATATGAAGAAATTAATTATCTTTTTAACTCTGTTTGCCTTGATTTTTACCTCGTGCGGAATTGTTTCAAAGCAACTTCCTTCTCTTATTCCGTATAGAGTAGGTGACAAATGGGGATACTGCGACACAAACAAGAAGATCCTAATACAACCTCTCTACGATGAAGTGGGATTTTTTAACGAAGGGCTTGCAGCAGTTAAGGTCAACGGCAAATTATTCATCGATATAAACGATGTTAAAAGCGATCTTTATACAGTGAAGGGAAACAAGGATAGTATCGAGATTTTCAAAATGTGCGATATGTCGCCATAGGAGGGCGATGTGAAACGATTTTTAATTGCTTTATTAGTTGTTTTATTCGTAGCAAGTTCATTCGGCTGCAACAAAATATCCAAAAATATTGAAACAAAGATTACAAACGTTGATACGATTCAAAAAGGGAAAGTAACCTACAAAAAAGTACCTCTAAATATATATAGTGGAGGCGTATCCACCTTTGCCTTATGCTATGACAACAATAAAAGAATGTATGTTGCACTCAAAGGAGGCGAGATTTATAAGACAGAAGATATGGGTAAAACATGGGAAAAAATTGCAAAGATTGTTATCCGACAGGTTGACTCCTATAATTTTTTTGGCATTAACTCAATTACAGAAAGTGATAATGGAAGAGTACTTTATGTTGTCACAACCCAGGACATCTTGAAATCAGAAGATTACGGAAAGACATTCACTGAGATTGGCAATTCGTTCCCTCTTACTTTTGTCCCTGGCTCAATTTTAGTATCCAGGGACAGCCCTAACTTAATAATGGTAACAGGAACAAATGGAGCGACAGACATTTGGGCAATCTTCAGGTCTTCTGATGGAGGGCTTACCTGGAAAGCTATAAGGGGAAATCTATCTTCAGTTGTTTACAATTATGCAACAGATGAACTCTTTGCAACTGATGGCACGAGTTTGCTTGTGTCAAAAGATTTTGGACTAAATTGGGAAAAAATAAAAGGAGATTTCAACAGCGTCAATTTTTTTTCGATTTCCCAAACAAACCCCACAACCATTGTTGTTAATGCACAGGATGGCGTCAATGCACCCTATGAGACCTATATCTCAAAAGATTCTGGAAAGCATTTCAAAAAAATAACTGCATCGTTCCCATTTTCATTCTATGAAGTCTGCATAAATCCAAGAGACACAAACAATATTGTAGTTCTTCCTGTATATGCAAGAACTTTTGCCGATGAAAAAATATTTGTCTCAAGAGATGGAGGCACAAGTTTCAAAGACTATCCAGTTTTTAATAGTGTTGGAGCTTCTCAATTTTCTTTTGATGGAAGTAAATTATTCATTCGCACAAATTATGGTGCGCTTTACAGTTGGGACGGAAGCGGCGCATTCAAACTTGAAAATGTATTCCCCGAAGTAGAATTTAATGATATCAAAATTTATGGAAGTACTGGAATTATTTTAACAAATGCAGCACCGTTTAAGGTTGACCTATCAAATGGTAACGTAACAACGCTTAATAAAGATGGTTTTGACTTTTTGGCTCACATAGCAATTTCCGAAAGAGAGGGAGAAGTCACTTATGCAACTTCCTATGCAAGGCTTTTTTCGCTTCAGGATACAAATTTTAAATCAGTTAATAATATGGAACACATCGAACACATTAGGATAAGCCCATTTGACTCAAACGAACTATTTATAACGACAACAGACGAAAATGGCGGAGGTGTGACTTATGTATCAAGCGATTCCGGGAAAACCTTTAAGCCACTTTCCTTTTCCAAACAACACTATGCAATTGCTGCAGTAACATTTGATACCAATAATCCTTCGATAATATACGCAATAGGGAGAGATACAGAAAATGGACATATTGCACTGTATAAGTCCAACGATAATGGAAAAACCTTTACGAAAGTTTCAGAGGATCTCCCTGTAGAACCTTATTACGATATTTCTCTATCTATGTTTGACTCTTCAATTTATGTCTATGGATGGAGTTTTGGCATCTTCAAGTCTGACGATTACGGCAGATCATTTAAGACATTTAACAAGGGCATCAGCAAGATCCAAAATTTAGGGATTACAAAATTAGAATTCAATCTTAAGACAAAAGATTTGTTTTTGCTCACATACTCGAATGGTCTTTTCATGTGTAAAAACGGAAGCGATACTTGGGTTGATATCTCGGGAGACTTTCCAAAAGACAAAATCTCAGCACTTGCAGTGGACAAGGAAACGGGGAAAGTATATGTTGGAGTCGATGGTATCGGGTTATTTGAGGTAATTCCGTGAGAAATTAAATTGGAGAGGCTCGCAATATAAATAAAAAATACCTTATGAGGAAAGAATGGATAAAAGTAAAATTCTATTAGTTGTGTTGCTTGTTTTAAGTGTTATTGCAAACATAGCAATCCTGAAAATGTATACGCATGAGAGAGAAATTAACGATTTTCTTGTCTCCCAAGGTGTTGATGGAAGAAGGAACTTCACTATTGCCTACGAGTATCTCCTAACGAATTTCGCAACAGAAGTCTCCACTATTCATCAGAATTACAAGTTTACTGGAAAGACCTTGCCTGCAGCGCTTCCAGAAATAAGTAAACGTACTCACAAAGTAAAACTCGTAAGTCTTGCATACAATGAAGAAAGAGCATTCGATACTGCGATTATAATAACAGACGAAACCATTGAATTTTTAAAACTGAAGGAAGTGTTTCCGTAAGTGGCTCTGGATATAATAAGCAGGGGATGAGATGAAATATTTTGCATTGTTTTTGCTTGTTTATCTTTTGGATAGCGCTCTTCAGATTTTTCTTTACTTAGTCAATATTTCATATGCAAGAAGAAATGATGAAGTACCTGCTGCCCTTAAAGACGTAATGAGCAAGGAGGATTTTGAGAAATCACGCCTTTACACAATCGAAAAGATGTGGTTTAATACCTTTAAAATTTTTATCGAGACTTGCATTATGGTGATTCTCATCGTCGTTGGTTTTCCAACTATTGAGAGTTTTGTTTCAAGGATTTCTGTAAACGAAGTTTTTCAGGGAATTCTATTTTTCTTTGCGGTTTACGTAATCTACTATTTGATTAACTTGCCATTTGAATACTACAGGGCTTTCATGCTTGAAAAGAAATACGGATTTAGTCAAATTAATTTAAAACTCTTTGTTTCTGATGAGGTAAAGGAAATTCTTGTCACAATAGTCCTGGGCTTTGTTGTTCTTTTTGCATTCTTTAGCATCGTAAGAGCAACTTCCAACTGGTGGATTTTTGTATTCTTATTTGCGGTTTTCTTTGTCATCCTTCTTCAAATAATCTTTCCACTCATTTTTCTGCTCTTCAACAAACTTGAACCTATAAAAGACACTGCACTTAAATCAAAAATCGAAGAACTTACAAAAAGAAGTGGATTTTCCATTTCAAATATCTTCGCAATCGATGAGTCAAAAAGGTCGCTTCACACAAACGCATCGTTTTCGGGATTTGGCAAGTGGAAGAGGCTTATCCTATACGACACGCTCTTGAAGGAACACCCAGAAGAGGAGATTCTTGCAATTGTTGCACACGAAATTGGACATTACATTAAAAGGCACATCCTCAAGTTTACTCTTATCACTTCCTTAATTCTCTTTGTTATGGTGTATTCCGTATTTGTTTTATCAAATTCAAATGTAATTAACCTTGCCTTTGGAGTGAGCAAATTCTATTTGGTTGTGCTATACGCTCTAATCTTCATTAGTTCAATTATGTCTTTGTTTGAGTTTTCTTTTGATTCTGTAAGCAGGATGTTTGAATACGAAGCTGACAGCGTTGCGGCAGAACTGACTTCTAAACAAGCCATCATAAATGCATTGAAAAGAATTGCAAAATCAAACCTATCTTATCCCTATTCGCATCCATTGTTTGTATTTTATAAATACAGCCACCCAACAATTATTGAAAGGATAAAGGCAATTGAAAAACTTTAGAAACTAAGGAGGCAAACATGAAGAAAAACATAATAATTGTTTTATCAGTGGTCTTAGTTGTAGGAATTGTTCTCGTATTAACTCTCCATGCAGGTAAAAATTCTGTTTCAGAGATTTATAAAAAACAAGACACTATCATCAAAACTATTGATAGGGACGGCTTTACGGAAGAGACAATTCATATTGATAAAAATGCTGAGTGCGTTATTACTGGTCGAATGTCTGAAATTCCTGACGAGCAAGGTTTAATAAGTAACAGAAGTTTCATTATGGTGCTTGATTCCTCTCTCAATATAAAATGGGCTAAATCAACTCCCTTTTACGATATCTGGGCAATTCCTCTCAAAGATAATGGCTTTGCGCTTTTAAATCAAGATGAAGATAGTCTTTATTTAACAAAATTTGACGACGATGGGATTGTTTTATGGTCTAAAAAATACGCACAGATTCCATTCCATCTGAATGCCTCTTTTGCAACTAAAAATGTTATTATTGAAACGCAAGATAGAGGATTTGCAATTTTAGGAGTTGGTATTATAAAACTCGATAGTTCTGGCAATATTGAATGGGCAAAAGAGTATTCAGGGCAGGGCACGTATTGGCCACTTTCAATGACTGGCTCTGCAATTACTGAGACCGAAGACGGAGGCTATGCTTCCGCATTATGGATTATGGACCCACCGCGTGGAGGAGGAAGCGGCGCCGTATGGGGCTGCTGTAACGATTTTCTCGTTATTAAAACTGATTCGAAGGGCAATTTAATTTCGTCAAGATGGATAGGAAGAAATCTAACAAACGAAGGTCCAAATTCTCTTATCGTTGATGAAAAAGGGAACTTTGTTGTTTCTGGATGGGGAGTAACGATTCAACCTCCCGGTGGTACAGATTATACAACAAGCTTTCCTATTGTCATTCTTGATAAAAATCTTAATGTAATGTCCCTCAAGGATTTAATTGTTCAAGAAGGAGATTGTTATTATCTTTCCAAGACCCCCGATGGATACATTGGGACAGGCAGCGGTATCGTAGAACTTGATAATAACCTTAATGTAAAATGGGCTAAGAGAAACAAAGATATTGCCTTGTCTTATGTTGATACAGACGGATGCACATTCGTTGCAGTAGGGAACTCAACAAGTTTTCTTTCGTCTAATGACAATAGAAGTCAAATCCTTATAATGAAAGGCGATGTAAGAAACTTCAAATCAGACAAATTCAAGAATTTTGAAATTAAAGAGGATCAATTTACTCCTGATATAAACAAGTTAGTGAACCTGCATACCGAAGACATCACTTCAAAGATCTCCGTTACTCCAACCAAAATAAAATTAGAGAGCGTAGATCTAGAATAATCTGGAAATTTTAAAACAGACGATTTGAAAGGAGAATATTGTGAAAATTTTTGTTGAAATTGTAGAGGAAACCTGGGAGGGATATGCAACAACTGGGGGGAATGACGACATTATAGAAACAGGGCCAGAACTACTCATAAGACACCCAAAATGGACTTCAGAAAATCCAAGACAGGATATACCAATTATGATTTTTACTCCTCAACAGTGGCAGAAAGTGCAGCAAGAAAAGCTCGCTGTAAGTGCTGCGGGAATTGGCCCTACGGAGCTTGGACACAACTTACAGTATGTATCTGCACTTCCTGCTCGCTACAATTTCGCATTCCTACCAGGGTGGGAGGAAGTTGATGAGATTATGAAGGCCAATCCTCTTAAAGCTTTTTAAGAAAGTTCTCTTGTTTAATAAGTGTTAAAGGTAAGAAATACCAAAAGGGAGGCGATGATTTTATGAAAAAGGTTATAGCAGTGTTGATCGTGTGTGCGCTTTTTGTTGGTTTTGCAGGATGTAAGCCAACAGGCGAAAATGAAACAGTAAAGGTGTATTCTCCTAATGTGGAGACAAAGATTACAAATTATGAACCTGAGAAAGAAAACGTCTCTTATAAAAAGGTTGGTGTGAATCTATATGGCGGCTATGTAACCGCTTTTGGCTTTAGCGACTTTAGCCCTAACAGAATGTATGTTGCTCTTAGAGGAGGGGAAATCTATAGAACAGACGATCTTGGTTTGTCATGGGAAAAAATTGCAAAAATTCCTTTTTCCCCTGTTAAATCCGACAGTTGTCAAACTGATAACGAGATTGGAGCGATTGCGGAAGCTTCCGATGGGAAAACACTTTTTATCGCGACGAGGAGTGGTATATTTAAGTCAATAGATTCAGGAAAAACATTTGAATATTGTTCAAACGGTCTTCTCACTGTTTCCTATGCAAATTTAATTGAATTTTCTAAAAAGAACCCAGACCATATTTTTGTATCAGGTCCAAACGAAAGTTATATTTCTGTTAATGGCGGCTCAACATGGAACGTAATAACAGCAGGAGTGGGTTCCCTCTGTTTTGACAGAGTAAACGATGTATTTTATGGTACAAGTGAAAATTACATTTTTAAATCAGAGGATTTTGGAAAAACTTGGCTGAAAATTGATAAAGAGATTAAAGATGTTCAATCCATTGTCATTTCAGAATCAACTCCTTCTACTATTTGTATTGTTACTTACAGTAAAATGATTTTTACTTCGGATGATTTTGGAGATTTTAAAGAAGTTCCTTTTGATTTTACGATTATGTATATTTTTGCCTTAAGCCCAAAAGACCCAAAATTTATTATCGCTGCCCCTGTATACGTTAAATCAATTGATCAGGCTAAGCTCTGTGTATCAGAAGATGGCGGAGAACATTTCAAACAAATTGACATATTTAACGTTATCAATAACGCCAAATTTAGTCCTGATGGAAGTAAGTTTTTCTTTCTCACCTATGATGGTGTTCTTTACAGCACAAAAGATGGAACTACTTTTAAATGTGAAAATGTCTTTCCGGAAGTCTCTTTTAATAAAATTGTGAGCGCTGGCAACAAAATGTTTGCTTTGACAAATTCAGGTGTTTTTGAGTGGGACAAAGAAACAAATAAGCTTATGCACCTTGAAAAGGAAGGTCTTGACAGAGTTGTTGACCTTGCGTATTGTTACACAAAGCCTGATAATGTGTACGTGCTTTCCACTGTTAGTTTATATAAGTCGGAAGAAAGCAAACTCAAAAAAGTTTCAGATTATTATTCTGGATGGGCTCTTTATGTGGACCCTGTAGATCCTCAAAATTTAGCAGTCGGTAATGCAGGTGATGGAGATTACTGGATGACAGTTTCTAATGATGGTGGAAAAACTTTTAAAGATGTAAATGAAGATTCGGGTCCCTCTATTCCATTTAACCCTTCAATTCCTGCAATAGCATTTGATCCATCCAATCCTTCGACAATTTTTGCAGTTGGTTCCGATGGTTCCATTTTCCCTAAAGTTTTTAAGTCCGTTGACGGAGGAAAAAAATTCACAAAAGTTTCAGATATAAATAATGGTTTAATTAGAGCTCCTGCCCTTATTTGTATTGATTCATCAACGCTTTATGCTTATGATACGGGAGTTTATGACAGCTATAGGGTATATAAATCTGTCGATGGTGGTAAAACATTCATATCAATAAATAATGGCTTACCACCTATAAGTGTAAAAGACCTGAAATTCAACCCGAAGACAGGTGACCTTTTCCTTTTGACACAAAGTTATGGTATCTTCACACTCAAAAAGGGAGAAAGTAACTGGGTTGATATTTCAGGAGATTTGCCCAAGGATAACATTACAGCAATTGCAATTGATGAAAGCACGGGCAATGTATTTGTGGGGGTGGAAGGCCTCGGGATATACCACTTAATGCCATAGGAAACAAAACTTGAAGAGTTAATTATTTTTTAATCCTGATGCTACTTCTTCTTTTTGGAGTATTATAGGTATTAGCTTTGTATGACTTTATCAGACTTTCTTTCAAATATCTGTTTTTCTTTAAAATACTATTAAATTAGTAAGCGTATATAGCGGTTGTAAGTATTAGAGAATAGGGTGTTGATCTCTATAAGGGATATTTCGCTAAAAGTTCTTTTACCTTTTTCGTTGCCTCTGGCATAATAGGGTTACCGTGCCCTGGGAGTATGATATTGCATTCAAATGCAGAAATTTTCTTTATGGATTTCCACGCTTCTTCCATATCGGCAGTTACAATAGAAGAAGGAGACTTTGCTTCTCCTTTATCGTCGCCCCAAAGAGCATCCCCAACAAACATGGAAAGATTTCCTCTACTGTATAAAGATATACTGCCATCAGTGTGTCCTGGAGTGCGAATTACGCTGAGGCCTTCTATCTGGTCGCCTTCCCTGAGAAGAACATCTGGTTCAAATATCTGAAATTTACTGAGTTTAAACATAGCTCTTAGAAAAGGGGCGAAAGGGCCCTTTAATTTCTTAAGTTCCATTTTTCCTTCAACTCGAGGGGCATCAATATCGCTAATTGCGATTTTTGCTCCTGTAAGTTCCCTTAACTTTTTAGCACTCCCACTGTGGTCTATATCTGAGTGTGTTAGAATAATTGTTTTAATATAACTGCTCTTATAACCAAGATTCTCTACATAACTAACAATCCTCTCGGCATTGCCAGGCATTCCTGTGTCAATGACAACTATCCCATTCTCTCTTACGAGAAGATAGCTGTTTACATAACGAATTCCATCTATTTTATGCAACCCCTGGATAATTTCCATTATTGCTCCTTCTTAAAAACTAATCCACATAAGGCAACGGGTAGTTTTCCTACCCGCAGCCTTATAAACTAATACCTTATTATAGAACGTCTCTTATAGCCTTTATGACTTTATCCTCATTTAGAACTACATAGTTTTCCATTATTGCTGAATGAGGAACTGGGACATTTTCCCTTGCCACTCTCTTAATAGGGGCTTTTAGGAACTCAAATCCTTTGTCTGCTACAATTGCAGCTACCTCAGATGTAAATGAGCTAACAGGTTGTTCATCTATGCATACGACAAGTCTTCCAGTCTTCTTGACCGAATTAAGTATAATCTCTTCATCAAGTGGCACAATTGTCCTTGGGTCAACAATCTCCACAGAAATATTTTCTTTCGCCAGTTTCTCAGCTGCAGATTCAGCCAGAAGTTCAGCAAAACCAACGGCAACAACAGTTACATCTTTTCCTTCTCTTTTTATATCTCCCTTGCCAATTGGAATTGTATAATCTTCTTCAGGAACCTCTCCTTTTCGCATCATAAGTTTCGCCTCATCAAAGTAAACAACGGGATTATCGTCTCTTATTGCACTTTTAAGTAATCCCTTGGCATCATAGGGGGTAGAAGGCATAATAATTTTTAAACCCATTGAGTGCATTAGGTATGATACAGCACTGTCCGAATGTTGCCCTGCAGCACCACCTCCTATATTCATTGTTCGGAAAGTTACAGGAAAATTAATCTGCTCTCCGAATATATATCGAAGTTTTCCTGCCTGGTTTGCTAATTGGTCTAAGGCAAGAAGTACCAAATCCGAAAACATATATTCAACTATTGGTCTCATTCCTCCCATCGCAGCACCAATACCTACACCCGTAAAACTAAGCTCAGCAAGGGGAGTGTTTCTTACCCTTTCCCCTCCAAACTCTTCAAACAAGCCACGGGTTTGACCAAATACCCCTGTATGAATATCCTCTCCCATTATAAATACTTTTTCATCCCTCTTTAATTCTTCTCTTAATGCCTCATTTATTGCTTGTACGAACATTATTTCTCTCATAGTTTACCTCCTTTACTCTGTGAAGAGACCTTTAAGAGCATCTTCTGGTTTTGGATCAGGACAACTCTTGGCGAAGGTGACAGCATCCTCGATTTCTTTTTTAACTGATTGCTTAATATCCTCTGCTTCTTTTTCTGTGAGAATTTGCTTGTCAAGAAGGTATTTCTCAAGTTTTGTAATTGGATCATTTTCCCTCGCTTTCTCTGCTTCTCCTTCGGGTCTGTATCTCCATCCCATTTGTTCATCGTCTCCTGCGCCTGAATGATGTCCATACCACCTCATAGTTTTGCACTCAACAAGAGAAGGGCCATCGCCTCTACGTGCTCTTTCTACTGCCTCATAAACTGTCTCATATACTGCGAGTACATCAGTTCCATCAATAGTAGCTCCTGGTATTCCGTAACTCTTTGCTCTATCTGAAATATCCTTCACTGAAATTGCGTCTGAAACAGAAGTTGTCATTGCATACTGGTTGTTTTGGACTACGTAAACAATAGGAAGTTTCCAGATTGCTGCCATGTTTAAACTCTCGTGGAATGTCCCTTCGCTCGACCCACCGTCCCCAATCATGGCTACTATTACTCTGTTTGTTTTTTGCATCTTTTGTGCCAAAGCTACACCCGTAGAAATTGGCAGTCCTGCTCCCAAAATTGCATAAATGCCAATATTTCCGTGCTGAAAGTCAGCGATATGCATGTTACCGCCCTTTCCTTTGCATATACCTGCAGGTTTTCCATAACATTCTGCGAAAAGCAGTTTTGGATCAAGTCCTTTTGCAAGCCCATCACTCATCCCTCTGTGATGAGGTTGAAAATAGTCGTCAGGATGAAGGCTAGCACATATTCCTACTGGTATTGCCTCCTCACCACTACCTGAAAGTAGAGTTGGTAGCTCGCCTTTCTTTGAAAGCATGATTGCCTTCTCCTCTGATTCTCTCATGAGAAGCATCATCCTGTACATCCATTTTAAATCATCGTTACTAAGCATATTTATGCCTCCTTAATTAAAATAGATTTTAATAGAGCTTCATCCTCAATTATATCTTTAATGCTTTTTAAGAATTTTGCGGATAAAGCTCCATCTACAACTCTGTGGTCTGCGGTGAGTGACAGATGAAGGATATCACTAACTTGGACCTTGTTTTCTTTAAATACAGGTTCCTTTATAATAGCACCTGTTCCAAGAATTGCAACCTGCGGGATGTTCAAAATTGGGGTGAAACTTATAACCCCGTACATTCCAACATTGGTTATCGTAAAGGTTCCATCAACAATGTCCTCAAAGTTCAAAGTTCCGGACCTTGCTTTTTTGGCAAGATCTTCAACACCCAAAGCAATTTCTCTCAGACTTTTTTTCTCAACATTCTTTAGTACAGGTACCATAAGACCATTTTCTGTATCTACAGCAATGGAAACATTAATCTCTTCAAAGGTCTTTATTGTATCACCCTCAACAATTGAATTGATAAGTGGAAATTCTGAGATAACATTAGAAACAATCTTCACAAAAAGCGGAGTATAAGTTAGCTTGATACCAGCTTCGCTTAAGAAATTTGTAGACAGTTCGTCTTTGGTCTTGACAAGATTAGAAGCATCGACCTCAATGTCTGTTGAATACTGAGCTGTTGACTGAAGAGATTTCATCATAGTTTCAGCAATGATCTTCCTTACACCCACAAATTTCGTCTCAACAAAACCCATTTCACTCTCCTGTTTCAATTTCAGCAATTGTCTTTCCAGTGTCTATACTTTCTCCCTCTTTGGCATATAATTTTATTAGAATGCCTGTCTCAGGCGCCTGGATATCAGCAGTGATTTTTGCTGTAATAACCTGAACTAAGGGTTCGTCTTTTTCGACTTTTTCTCCCTCTTTTTTGTACCATTTTATTACTTCAACTTTGTCAGCTGCAAGCCCATAATTTGGTACTAATACCTTAACAACCATAAAAAACCTCCTGTTTTACCCAAGAAATTTTGGACTTCGTGCTCGCAAAACTGTACACTTCAATTTTTGCCAGCAACCTCGTTAGGTTCTGCTCTAACTTTAGAAAGATAATTTAACCCTTTGTCCTGGAACTTTCCAATGCCCACGTAGACTTCATGCTGCTAAGTTCTGAAGATAGTGTTGACAAGCGATTTATCGGTTACTTTCGGAGGACTTTTTTCTCTCAACAAAACTCGGGAATAACCAGAATGAGGGATCTGTAAAGATTTTTTTGAACAGCAGTCTTTCCTGAAGAAGTTTATCCTCGTAACCAAAGATAATGAGGGATGTCGCAAGGAAATTAAAAGTTGTATTAAGACGAGTTCGAATTTCCAAGGACTTTGAAAGAGAAAAATCATTGGATTCCTTTTTTCTACACTTCCTTTCATTTGTCTTTGGCTACCCCTTTCCATATGACCTACATATACTTATCTATTCCGCTCTTTCGGACCTAAAATTTCCAAAGAGCTGTTCAGCCTCTGAAATATGTAATATATAAAAAATTATATAGATTTATCGATTTCTGTCAATAGACCGAATTGCCTCATCAAAAATCTATATGAAATTTAACAGTTGTCTCTTTAATCAATCTATTCAAAGTTAGTATTTTAGATGTCTTACTGTGTAACCTCTTCCCAAAAGTCAAAATAAACCAGAAAGGTTTAGAAAAGAGGATTTCTCCCATTATTAATCCCTTATCTAAATAATACTGCTAGATATTTTATAATAATGGAGGTGGCAGCAGGGCGTAAAAGTTTTTCCTGCATATTCATTGCCTTTGTAAGTGTTTCGGCTTCTTTTTCCTTAAGGTCTGTCTCCATTTGTATTTGTAGATTTGTAAGTGCTTGATTTATTTTTTCAACTTCCGTCTCTGCTTGCTTCTTTCTGAGGTTTGCTTTTTCTCTTCTTGTAATGGCATCGCTTCCTGCTCTTCGTATACTTCCACGGGCACTTTTTCCCGTAAGTATTGCAAGAATGCCAGAACCTACATCCATTGCAGTTTCAGTCTTAAGTGACTTGAGTTCCGTTTCTGCACGTGCTTTCCTGTCCTCTGCTGTTTTTAGTTTGCTTTCCAGAGACATTTTCCTTTTTGTGTACTTATCTTTAATTTTTAATAGTTCCTCTTGAAGAATTGAGTCTATCCTGTCCTTAATACGACTGATAAAATCTTCTGAAGACTCTCCAAGATTACTGTACAGTTTAAAGTACGGGTTATAGTAAAATTTTTCTTCTCTACTTTTGACTTTTTGCTTAAATTGATCCTGAATGTTCTTATAAAAGTCATCCTTGAGAAGAATATCTGGAATTTCAGAAAAGGTAGCACCTTCCACAGGCTTGTCACTAACAACAGGCGGATTTTCAAGGAAATCAATATCTTCATCTGTTATTGGAATTCCTGGTTTTATAGTTGCTCTTATTGTTTTTTCAGTAAAGATATTTGCGGATTCTTGCTTATAGAGAGCTTCTGCCTCGATATATATGTAAGGTATGAAAGGTCCTGTCCCTCTGTTTGATTCAAATACCACAGGAATTCCTTCAGGAAAGGCAGGCAAGTTTGTTTTTGTTTCGCTTCTAACACTTACTTCCTCAATTTTTACACCTTTTTTATAATCCTCCATTAAAACCGAAATCTGGCTTTTTGTAAGAGGTCCCCTTAGATAGCTCATTGCCCAGCGGGAGGTTATAACTTTTGGTATGTTTGTGTGCACATTATGGAGCAAGAATATCCTTTGCTTCAAGGAACCAAGAATATTGTTGAAATAAGCCTTATCTAAACTTTTCCCTGACTCCTGGATTGTTCCCTCAAGTCCTGACATAACCCTTTCTTTGTCCTGTTCCTGCTGAAGTTTGCCAAGAAACCATGTACCAGCATTAGTTAGTCCCTTATAATCAATATCCACAGGGTTTTGTGTTGCAAGCATCATAGAAACCCCAAATGCTCTTGCCTGCTTCATAAGAGAAAGAATTGGATACTTGGAGGGAGGATTCATTGGGTACGGTGGGAAGTAGCCGAACACCTCGTCAAAGTAGAAAACCAATCTGGGGCTGTCAGTTCCTGGCTGAGTTCTCATCCATGAAAGAAGTTCCTGAAGAAGAAGTGTTACAAAAAACATTCTTTCAGCGTCAGAGAGATGCGCAATGTAAAAGATGGATACTCTTGGCTTACCGTCTTTTTTAATGAAGTTATCTATACTCAGTGGTTCACCTTGAAGCCAGGTGGCAAAATGAGGTGATGCAATAAGTGCATTTATCTGCATTGCAAGGTTCATTCTATCGTTTTTAGGAAAGAAAGAATCAACACTGAAAACTCCGAGCTTATCAAAAGGAGGTTTTTGCACCTGCATAATGAGATCTTCCATCGAAAGGTCTTTACCGTTAGCCCATGCATTCTGAATAATTGTAGAAATGAGAATATGTTCTCTGCTTTTTATGGGGTCAGCTTCAATACCCACAAGTCCGAGAAGTGCTGAAGTAATACCCCTTATTTTCTCAGTAATCTCCTCTTCTTCGAGAAATCCAGCAGGTCTTTTAAAACTCTGAAGCGCGCTTACAGGTATGCCTGCATTTGAGCCTGGCGTAAATATAGCAAAATCAGCCGTACTTTTAAGCTGAGCAATTCTTTCTGGGGGAATTTCCCACTCTGTGAGTCCGTTTCTCCATGTGTTTGCAACATTCTCTGCATACATATCAACACTCATTCCCTTTTGCTCTGCCTGGGCAGAGTCAACCCAGGGTTTGAATTCCTCCGGTGTAAGAGAGGGGAAAGTTAGAAGTAAGTTGGTTAAATCACCTTTTGGATCAATGGCAATGACCGGAATGCCATCAAGAATTGCCTCTTCAAGAGTTACAATAGCCATTCCTGTTTTACCTGAACCCGTCATGCCTATAATTACGGCATGAGTTGTAAGATCTTTTGTCTTATAGAAAAATTTCGCCTTCAAATTTCCTGTTTCTATGTCGACTTCTTTGCCAATATAAAGGTTAGTTTTATCATCCATTTTGTCCTCCTTTTTATTATACCAACGTTAGTTATATTTCAAATTTAGTTTTCCTAGAAGCCCCAGGAATATTTTCCTCATCCACAGTATTAACTTTGCCTCTCTTTATTCAAGCATTCTGGGACACATATGACCTGAAGGTTCATATCTATTTCGTGACTTTGCAAAAATTTTTAAAAGTGTTATAATAAATAAGATTTGGTCGAGGGGTGCCCTCAGGCTGAGAGGAGTTTGAAAGGCTCCAACCCTTAGAACCTGATCTGGATAATACCAGCGTAGGGAAAGATATGAAGGAATTTTTTAAGCACAGCCTTATTAGAAGGATCTTTACAAAAAAGACTTTAAGCATCCTGGTTGTTTTTATTTTTCTTGCTATTATCTTTTACATACCCATTTTGAGACTCCTTAATACTGCATTTACGGATACCGAAGGGCACATAACTCTTGAATATTTTAAATCCATTTTTACCCGGAGTTATAACCTGAGGGTTATCTCTTTTACATTTAAGGAAGCTTTTTTAAGTGCACTTGTAACACTTTTATTGGGGTTGCCGGGAGCATACATTGTCTCTCACTTTGATTTTAAAGGAAAATCATTTTTATTGTCCCTTACAACAGTTCCTTTTGTACTTCCTCCATTATTGGTTGCACTTGGCTTTATACTGCTTTTTGGTTCTAACGGCCTGGTTAATAGAATTTTGATGAGTGGCTTTGGGCTTAAAGAACCTCTTACTATATTGTATTCTTTTGCAGGAATTATCATGGTGCACGCATTTTATAACTTCCCAGTTATTGTGAGAATTGTAGGTGCTCAATGGGAGGGGATTTCAGAAAAATATACTTTCGCTGCAAGAAGTCTTGGGGCAAATCCTATACAAACCTTTTTCAGGGTGACACTTCCCTTGATTTTGCCTGCTATCATCTCGAGTTTCTCTATAGTTTTCTTGTTCTGTTTTCTAAGTTTTGCAATTATTCTGACAATCGGAGGGGCAAGTTACGCAACTCTGGAGGTTTCAATTTATACCTATTTCACAATGTTTTCAGATTTTAAAACTGGAAGTGCACTTGCTATATTTCAGGGCTTATTTTCACTATTTGTGGTCTATATTTACCTGAAAGTCGGAAACCTTTTTAAGACAGGGGCTCTGCAGAGAACCTTCTCTGAAAAGGAAAAACTTATAAGCTCCAAGCCGAGGTTCTTCCTTAGCATGCTCTATTTTATTGTCGTTCTTATTCTCATCATTGCACCAACCCTTGTCGTTATTCTGTATGCGTTTCTTAACCCCTTCACTCTTTCTCCAACCCTTGAAAATTTTAAGGAACTTTTTTCTGGAAGGTATAATTTTTTGTTTGGTGTCTCCCCTGCCAGAGTTTTCCTTAACAGCATGTTGTTTGCAGTAGCTACAATTATTGTGTCAAATGTCCTTTCTCTTATTATAGGTTTCAGTGTGAAGGGTGATTTTAAAGCAAAGAATGCATTGCTTACTTTGCTTATGCTCCCCCTTGCTATATCTCCTATTACGATTGCCTTATCCTATGTTATTTCCTTCCGGGCGCCAGTGAATCTTCTAAATTCACCTTTTGCTATTCTTTTTGCCCACATACTTGCTTCTTTTCCTTTTGCTCTTAGAACAATTATGCCTGTTATTGAGACCACCTCAGATAGCTTTGTGTATGCTGCAAGAAGCCTGGGGCTTTCAGGATTTCGAAGCTTTATAAAAGTTGAATTAAATCTAATAAAGCCCTCTCTCATTGCGTCTTCAACATTCATATTTGCAATTTCTCTTGGAGAGTTCGGGGCTACATTTATGTTATACAGACCTCAATATACTACATTGACAGTTGCTCTTTACAGACTTCTATCAGGTAGACACTATGGACCTGCTGCAGCTATTGGTGGCATTTTTGTCATTTTTAATATTATTGTATTTTTCATAATTGATAGGTTAGCAAGGAATAGGTGAGAATGAAATGAAAGAAAAGATCGTGCTTAAAGGGTTAAAAAAGTCTTATGCAGATTTCAGCGTAGCGCTTTCGTTCAATGTTTATGAAGGTGAGTTCCTTTCCCTCCTTGGCCCCTCGGGCTCTGGAAAGACGACAACACTTCATCTGATTGCAGGTTTTGTTACTCCTGATAGTGGAAGCATTATAAAAGATGGTGCAGATATTACAAATTTTCCTCCCGAAAAACGGAATATTGGAATTGTCTTCCAGGATTATGCACTTTTTCCATATCTTAATGTTTTTTCAAATATTGCTTTCGGCCTGAAAGTGAAGGGTCGAACTAATGCAGAGATAAGAGATCTTGTAGAGAATATTGCAAGGACATTAGAAATAGAAAAGTTATTGAGAAAATCTCCCGACAAGCTATCAGGAGGGGAGAAGCAAAGAGTTGCGCTTGCAAGAGCAATGATTGTAAAGCCAGATGTTCTTTTGATGGATGAGCCTCTTGCTTCCCTTGATGCTAAAATAAGGGAAAGATTACGAGAAGATCTCAAAAGCTTCCATAAGAAATTTGGTATTACAATTATCTATGTAACCCATGATCAGACAGAGGCAATGTATCTTTCAGAAAGAATAGTCCTTCTTAACCAGGGAAGGGTTGAGCAGATTGGGAATGCCATTGATATATATTATCATCCCCAGACGGAATTTGTAAGGGACTTTGTGGGGAAGATTAATCATGTAAAACTCAAGGGAAGGGATGTTTTTGTCCGTCCTGAGGATATAGGTATCTCAAAAATGAAAGGAGACATAAAGGGAAGGATTAAGGAAATATTTTATCTTGGTGGGGTTTCGGAAGTGAGGGTTGAAACGGAAAGTGATGCAATTACTGTAGTCAAACTAACAAAAGAAATCATTGATTTAAAAGAAGGTGAAGAAGTTTACCTGAATTTTGGAGAAGAAAGAAAAGAAAATTTTAAATAGGGGAGGTGATTATATGAAAAGAGTAATTATGTTTTTAGTTATTTTCGTAATGGCCCTGAATCTAACAGGGTGTAGAAGAGAAGCTCAGGCTCCGTCTGAATTAACCATCTATACTTATGATAGCTTTATTTCTTATGGACTACCAGAAGCAACAAACAGTATCTTTGAGCAGAGGTATAATTGCAAGGTTAACTATCTATCTTTTGGGGATTCAAAGGAGGTACTAAACAGATTGTTACTTGAAAAGGATAATCCTCAGGCAGATATCTTCGTGGGAATAAACATTGACGACCTTGATAAGGCACTTTCAAGCGACCTTTTTGTAAGTTATAAACCTCAAAATGCTGATAAAGTACCCCCTGAATATGTACTGGATAGCGAATGGAGACTTGTTCCTTTTGAAGGCCCAAACTCAATTGCAATTCTTTATGATTCAGAAAAAATTAAGGATCCACCAAAGAGCTTCAACGATTTATTAAAACCAGAGTTCGAGAAGACGCTGATTCTTGAGGACCCGAGAACGAGTGGCCCCGGAATGAGCCTGCTTCTGTGGACAATTGCAGTTTATGGAGAGGATGGATATATAAATTACTGGAAACAGCTTAATAAAACAATATTCCATATTTACCCTGGGTGGGATGCCGCCTTTGAGGCTTTTACAAAAGGGGAGGCACCAATGGTGATAAGTTATGATACTGACCCTGCATACTTTTATCATGAAGAGCAGATTACGAAGTACAAGGCTGTTATACCAGAGGAAGGTGGGTGGATGTATCTTGAATTTGCAGGTATTATAAAAGGTACAAAAAAATCTGAACTTGCTCAAAAATACATTGACTTTATGCTTTCCCCTGAATTTCAAAAGGAAATTTTCGCCCATCAGTGGATGAACCCTATTGTCCCTGATACCCCTCTTCCTGAATATGCCGCTTATGTTGCAAAAGCAAGCAAATATCTTACTCTTCCCCCTGAGGAAATCTCTCAGAAGTCAGAGCAATGGCTTCAGAGATGGATAGAGGAGGTGGTAAGCCAATAGTTTATAGGTTAAATTCGCTCGGAGCTCATTTAAAATTGAGTTTTTTATGATTTTGTATATAATTATTTGATGGATTATATAGCGCTTTACAGGAAGTATAGACCTCAAACATTTAAAGAAGTTGTTGAGCAGGATACTATTGTAAAAATTCTGAGGCAGGCATTAAAGCAGAAGAAGATTGCACATGCATACCTATTTGCAGGTCCTAAAGGCTCAGGAAAGACGACTGTTGCAAGAATATTTGCAAAAGGGCTTAACTGTGAGAATGGACCAACAGATGAGCCCTGTATGTCCTGCAATAACTGCCAGGGTATTACAAATGGGACAAACCTTGATGTAGTGGAAATAGATGCTGCCTCCAACAGGGGAATTGATGAGATAAGAGACCTCAAGGAGAAGATTTACTATGTCCCCGTCTATTCGAAATATAAGGTTTACATTATTGATGAAGCACATATGTTGACAATACAAGCTTTTAATGCACTCTTGAAAACACTTGAGGAACCCCCTTCAAATGTTGTATTTATTCTTGCAACAACCGAGCCAGAAAAGATACCTGCAACAATTATCTCGAGATGCGAAAGATTTTACTTTAAGCCTATATCAATTGATGGATTATTCAATAAAATAAAAGAGGTTGCAAATAAAGAGCATGCAAGTATTACAGATGGCGCTGCTTTATTAATTGCAAGATTTGCATCAGGGTCTCTCAGAAATGCCTTAAGCATACTGGACCAGGCAATCACCCTCTATGATAATGAAATAAAAGAGGATAATATAAGGGCTCTTCTTGATATACCCGACGAAAATGTTTTTTCAAAGTTACTACTTTCAATTGTAAGAGGCGAGGTTTCCGAAATACTTAAGCTGATAAACATGGCAAAAGAAAGTGGAAGGGATGCAAAGGCATTTCTTAACGAACTGATTGAATATATACAGGATATGATTACCGGGAAAGTGCTTAATGACTTTAAACCTCTTGAGTCTAAAAGAGACCCAAATTTTATTGAGGTGATGAGAGAACAATCAAGATATTTTTCCTTAAGACAACTCAATGAATATGCAAATAAGTATCTTGATACTATAAATAAGCTTAAACTTTACCAGGATTCTTACTTTCCAATACTACTTACTTCTCTTGAGCTGGCCAAGGTAGAGGCAGTTGCTACGGTAGAACCTACTGTCGAAAGGGAAGAAGTAGTTACCCCTGAGGTTGTGGAGGAAATTACTATTTCTGGAGTTGAAGAAGCTCCTTTGGTAGAAAAAGAACTTTCAGAATCAATTATTACGATTGAACAGGTAAAGGCCCGCTGGGGGGAGATATTAAATATAGTAAAAGGAAGAAATGCGCCTCTTTACGCAATCCTTTTAAGGGTAAACCCTGTTGAGATTCATGAAGATACAATCTCCCTGTTACCTGAAAAAAAGTTTTATCTTACAATGCTGAGGACCTCTGAGAATACTGATATGCTTTTGGAAGCAATAAAAAAGGTAATAGGCAAGGAATTCAAAATTAACTTTGTTGAGCCTGGGGAAGAAGTTATACTGAGTAAGGAGGAGAAAATAGAACAGATAAAGCAAAAAAAAGAAGTGCAGGAAATACTTAAGCTCTTTGACGGAACCATTACTGATGTGAAAGATATTGAGGAGGAAAGATGAAGAACCTAAATGAAATGCTAAAAAAGGCAAAAGAGCTACAGAAAAAGATGGAGGAAGTCGATCAGGAGTTAAGTAATATGCAGATTGAAGGGGAGGCAGGAGGTGGACTTGTTAAGGCAGTTGTTTCTGGAAAACTTGAAATCCTTTCTGTGACTATCTCCCCTGAAGCAATCTCATCAGGAGATAAGGAGGTACTCGAGGACTTGATTGTTGTTGCAGTTAAAGATGCCCAAGAAAAAGCAAAAGAAATTGTTCAGGAGAAATTTGCTTCCATGGGACTTGCTGGAGGGTTCCCTGGGTTAGGGCCAATGAACTGATGGATGTATCAAGTAAGGTTAAACTACTCATCGATGAAATTTCAAAACTACCTGGCATAGGGCCAAAGACGGCTGAAAGAATTTCTCTATATCTTATATCGATGGACGAGCAGGCTATCGATGAATTTATCAATATTGTCAGGGATGCCAAGGAAAGTATCCATCTATGTCCTGTTTGTTTTAATATTACTGAGGAAACTGTTTGTAACATTTGCTCTAATGCTAATAGAGATCACTCCATAATATGTGTTGTGGAAGAGGTGGGAGATCTCTTTGCCATTGAAAAAGGTGGTGAATATAGTGGGGTTTACCATGTGTTACATGGGAGGATTGACCCCCTTAATCATATTTCACCTGAAGACATTAAAATACGTGAGCTTGTTAAGAGGGTTTCAGAGGGTGGCATCAAAGAGGTCATTATAGCAACAAATCCCAACTTTAATGGGGATTTAACCGCCACTTATTTAAAGAAGGTTTTGACGCCGTATGATATTAAAGTTACAAGGATAGCAACAGGATTGCCAAAAGGAGTAGAAATTGATTTTGTAGATTCTGTTACGCTGTCGCTTGCCATAAAAGAAAGAAAGGAAGCTTAAAGGAGGCTTTTATGAGTGAGATTATCTCAGTTAGAGCAAGAGAAATTCTTGATTCACGAGGAGATCCTACCATTGAGACAGAAGTAACTCTAATAAGTGGTGTAATAGGCAAAGCATCAGTACCCTCAGGTAAATCAACGGGAAGATTTGAAGCAGTGGAACTGAGAGATGACGATAAGAAAAGATTTAAGGGGAAGGGTGTACTCATAGCGGTAAGAAATGTAAACGATACAATAGCAGATGCAGTTATAGGCATGGATTCTTATAACCAGTTTGCAATTGATAAGGAGATGATCGAGCTTGACGGTACAGCCAATAAATCCAAGATTGGCGCAAATGCAATACTTAGTGTATCACTTGCAGTAGCAGTAGCCTCTGCAGAGGAACTTGGCATACCTATTTATAAATATATAGGAGGTATCGGTGGCCATATACTTCCTGTCCCTCTTTTTAACATTCTTAATGGAGGGGCTCACTCTGATTCAGGACTTGATATTCAAGAATTTATCATTCTCCCTGCAGGTGCTCAAAATTTTTCTGAAGCCCTTAGGTGGGGTTCAGAGATATTTCATACCCTTCATGATATCTTAAAAAAGGATGGTTATTCTGTAAGTGTTGGGGATGAGGGAGGATTTGCTCCGCGATTAAAAAATGGAGAAGCGGCAATTTCCTATATCAAAAAGGCTATTGAAGAGGCAGGATTTCATCCTGGAGACGATGTTTTCATAGGGCTTGACTGTGCGGCATCTTCCTTCTTTAAAGAAGGCCTCTACCGATACGAGGGAAAACAAATGTCCTCCGAAAATATGATTGATTATTACGGTGAGCTTGTGGGTAAGTACCCCATTATATCAATTGAGGATGCTCTCTCTGAAGAGGATTGGGATGGTTGGGTAAAGCTTACAGAACATCTTGGAGGGAGAGTACAGTTAATTGGAGATGACCTTTATGCAACGAATCCTGAGCGTCTCAGAAAAGGAATTAATTTATCTGCTTCTAATGCAATACTCATCAAATTGAATCAGATAGGAACGCTCACTGAAACAATGAGGACAATAGAACTTGCAAAGAGAAATGGTTTTCATGCAATTGTTTCTCATAGATCCGGAGAGACTGCTGATACGTTTATTTCTCATCTTGTAGTCGGGATGAATACAGGAGAGATAAAGGCAGGTGCTTCAAGTAGAGGAGAGAGGGTTGAGAAGTACAACGAACTATTGAGAATAGAGGAAGATCTTGGTGAAAATGCAACTTATGCAGGGAAAGAGATGTTCAGACAGTTTATTGAAAAGTAAAAATGCCAGAAGTTATTGAGGTAGATTTTTTAAGGGAAGAAGTTTCCAATCTTTTAAAGGGAAAAGAGATTTGTGAAGTATCCTTAAAGAAAGCTTCGCTCTCAAACATGTCTGAAGTAAATTTCTCCGATATTTTAAAAGGAAAGCATATTACAGGAGCAAGAAGAAAAGGAAAAGTTCTTATTATAGATCTTTCAGGTGGTTTTTCGATTCTTATCCATTTTCTCCTTACTGGTTTTATGCGTATTTATAAGGAGTGTCCCAACGATATACAGGTATCTATAAGGTTCTGTGATGGTATTTGTCTTGGTATAGGGGGAATTATGATGGGAGGGTTTGTTAAAGTTGTGCCCTCGGAGTCTATCTTTGCAGAAGAAGGTGTGAAAGAACTTGGCATAGATGTGCTCGATCCTTGTTTTACTGCTGAGAAATTTGCACAGATAGTGAGGCTTAACAGGAATAAAAGAATCAAGGCCGTGCTTATGGACCAACACATTATTGCAGGGCTTGGAAATGCTTACTCTGATGAAATTCTTTTTCAGGCAAGGGTAAGACCTGATAGAAAGTGCAGTACCTTAAGGGACGAAGAAATTTTAGCAATTTATAAAAGCATAGGGAAAGTTTTTGAAGAATCCAGAAGTTATGGAGGAGAAAGTGAGCTTTCTTTTGTCCATCTTGATGGTAGAAGAGGCGAGTTTCATGAGCATTTCAAGGTTCACAAACAGGAGAACAAAGATTGTCCTGAATGTGGTGGTAAGATTGTTGTGATGAAGATAGGTGGCAGAGGTTCTTACTTCTGTCCTAACTGCCAAAAATAGGAGGTAAAATGGAGATAAAGGGTAGAATTGCAGTTATTACAGGTGGAAACAGAGGGATAGGAAGTGCTACATCCCTCTGTCTTGCTTCCAAGGAGGCAGATATTGCTGTTATTTATAACACAGGTGAGGAAAAAGCTGTTGAAACAAAAACCCGAGTTGAAAAGCTGGGAAGAAAATGCAATATTTATAAATGTGATGTCTCTTCATTTACTGATACAAGGAACACCATTGAAAAGATTATTAACGATTTTGGCAGGATTGATATGTTGGTAAATAGCGCAGGAATTGTTATTGAAAAGCCTTTCTTACAAACAGAGGAAGAGACATGGGATAGAACCATTGATGTCAATCTAAAAGGAGTTTTCAATATGTGTAGATTTGTAATACCGAATATGCTTAAAAATGGGGGTGGAAAAATTGTAAATATTTCTTCCATTGCAGGGCGAAACGGAGGAAATCTTGGGGTACCATATGCTGCATCAAAGAGTGGTGTCATAGGGATTACTTATGCGCTTGCGGCAGAGTTTACTCCAAAGAAGATTTTGGTAAACGCAATTGCCCCTGGACCTGTAGATACTGACTTTACGAAAAGACTCCCAGATGACATAAGGAAGAGGCTCGAAGCTCTTTCCCCTCTCGGTAGATTTGCTTTGCCAGAGGAGATTGCACATACAATTGCATTCCTTATTGAAAATGATTACATCTCTGGCGAAGTGATTAATGTAAATGCAGGCCGTTATATGAACTGACATGAAGGAACTTACACCAAAACAATGGTTTACTATTGGTATTTTAGTATGTGTGATTGCATTTGGAGGAGGCTTTATTACTGGAAAGAATTCAATTGATAAGAGTCCAGACACCTTAATCCCTCAGTTAGAAAGTAGTATTATGGAAAACGAACCAGCTTTATTAAAGGTTTACGTGACAGGTGCTGTGAAAAACCCCGATGTATATGACATTAAAGAGGGAAGCATTGTAAAGGATGCAATCGAAATAGCAGGTGGCCCTACTGAATCCGCAGATCTTGTTGCGATTAATCTTGCAAGGAGGATAAGTGACGGAGAGGAGATTATTGTACCAGAAAAAAGAGAGGAATCTCCCCTGCAAGAAGAAGGAGGAACTCAAGGACATAAGATTAATGGCAAGTTAAATATAAACATGGCTACAGTAGAGGAATTGATGGAGCTGCCGGGTATTGGCGAGGTAAAGGCAAATGCAATAGTCAATTATAGAAAAGAAAACGGTCCATTTAAAAATATTCATGATATTGTAAAGGTTTCAGGCATAGGCGAAAAAACATTTGAATCCCTTAAAGAGTTAATATGCGTTAATTAATGCCTGCGTTTCTTACGTTTTTGACGGGTATCCTTGTTATTGTAGGTGAGTTATCAGTATTTCTGAGTAATTCGTATCTACTCTTTATTGTTATTCCTCTTATTTTTCTTATCCTCATCTTTCAGAGGAAAAGGTTTGTTTTTCTGAACATATTGATTATTGTTACTATTTGCTCTGTGACATATTTAAAACTTATTCCATACCGTCTTCCCGCTATTCCCGATGAGATTATTGATAGGGATATATCTATAAAAGGAAAAGTCCTTGATTTCTCCACTCAGCGTCTTTACCCTCAAAGTTTCGAAATTGGGAATATTGAGATTGATGGTATCCCATATTCAAGCAGGATAAAAGTTTATTCTAATTTTTATCAATCCTTCCCTGGCAGCACTGTTCTTTTAAATGGAAGGATAAAGAAAAGCTCTTATTTAACATCTCTTAGTAGATTTACCCATCCCACTCACTATATCTCTGTGAATAATATTGAAGTTTTAAGTGAAAATAATTTTTTTACTTCCCTTGGAAAAGTTCGTGAAAGGATTATTGAGAGGGTCAAGCTCTCTATGAAGAGCGATGAGGCCTTTTTATTGCTTTCCTCAATTATGGGAGCTTCGTCGCTGTCAAGTGAGGAGAGGGCTCCTTTTGAGTCAACAGGTACAGCACATATTTTTGCAATATCAGGCCTTCATATGAGCATTCTTGGAGAGTTTTTGAATTCCTTTTTAAGACTTTTCACGCTTCTTTCTCCCGTTATAACAATTCTCATCTTAGTTATTTATAATCTTATGTTAGGATTCAATGTTTCTGCATTGAGATCTGTTTTTATGTATGGTACAATGAGCCTTGCAAGGGTTGCAGGAAGACCTGGTGTTCCTCTCAATACACTTGGCTTTGCAGGCATTATTATACTTATCTTTTCACCTCTCTCTATACTATCTGTAAGTTTTCAACTTTCATTTATGGCCGTGTTTGCCCTTTTCGTTGTGTCTCCGCTTATCTCAAGATTTCTTGGAAATACTTATCTATTCCGACTTTTATCGGGAGTTATTGCCATTCAACTCCTGCTTATTCCAATGATGTCATATTACTTCGGGACGGTTTCGTTATCCGCATTCATTGCAAATATTGCCGTTATCCCATTTATGAATATCTGTGTCCCTGTAGGATTTATACAGGTTCTATGTGCTGCCCTTAGTAAGCCTGTTTCTGGTTTATTTTCTAATATCTCCAACCCAGTTTACTCATTTTTGAATTCAACGACTACATTCTTTTCCCGCTTTCCACTTTCATCATTGGGTTTCAGAATGAATTTAGCAGAGCTTTTCATTTATTATTCCGTTGTTTTCGTCTTTCTTATTGTTTTTTATAAAAAGGTGCGCTTTCAAAAGAGCGCTATATGATGAAATTTTGATTGAAAACCATAGGAAAATTAAAAGAGATTGTATATAATAACTTAATGATGCCTGATTTTGAAAAAATTATCCTCATTGACGGAAGCAGCTTACTCTACAGAGCATATTTTGCTCTTCCTCATTTCATCACTAAGGATGGTGAGCCAACAGGGGCAATTTATGGATTTGTCCAGATGCTCTTGAGGTTGATAAAGGATGAAAAACCTGATTATGTTGCCGTTTCGTTTGATAGAAAGGCTCCGACCTTGCGACACATTGAATTTAAAGAGTATAAAGCCAATAGGCCCCCTGTACCGGATGAGCTTGCGAGGCAGTTTGAGACAATACACGAGGTGCTCGCAGTCTTCGGGATACCCGTATATGAGATTGACGGGTACGAGGCTGACGATGTTATTGCAACGCTTGTAAATCTCCTCAAGACGAGCAATATGCAGATACTTATTGTAACAGGTGATATGGATCTTGCCCAGTTGATTGATGGAAATGTAATACTTGTTCTTACAAGAAAGGGAGTCTCAAATCTTGAAAAATTGGACAGAAATGCATTTCAGAAAAAAATGGGTTTCTCTCCAGAGCGAGTGGTTGATTATAAAATACTCACAGGCGATGTTTCTGATAATATACCCGGCATCCCTGGTATCGGCCCTAAAAGAGCGTTAAAGTTCATTGAGAAGTATGAGAATTTGGAAGCACTTTTAGATAACCTCGACGGTGTTGGACTTGCTGCTTTTAAAGATCAAATTTTGCTGAGCAGATCATTATGCACTCTTGTAAACAATGTACCCATTAAGTTCAATCTTGAGGAAGCTCACCTTAAGGATTTTAAAAACGAAAAGGTTTTTAACCTTCTTTCAAGATTTGAGTTCAAGACCATTATTAAAGAGCTAAATTTTGATAATTTAATGTTTGAAAATACCAATGCAAATGAAACTACTTATGATGGTTCTAGGGTTGGTATATATATTGAGGTATCCACTGAAGGGTCATTAAATTTTGCATATGCAAACGAAAATGAAGCAAAAGAATATAGAATTGGTAAAGACCTTTTTGCAGACAGAAATGCCCTGAATACTCTTGCCTCTTTGCTTTCGAGGGAGGAAGTAAGAAAAGAGGTTTACGATCTTAAGTCTCTTTATAGGGTTGCTAAAAAGTTTGATTTAACTTTATCAAATATACATCTTGATGTTTGTCTCTGTGCCTATCTTATTAATCCAGATATTGAAAACTATTCTCTTGAAAGACTCTGTAAGGAGTTTTTTGTCTCCGCAAAGCTGGATACGATGACTGGTAGAGCAAAGGCTGTTTATGAACTTTCAAGGGTAGAAGAGCCTGTCCTTGAAAGAGAAAAACTTTTAAATCTTTATGAGCAGATAGAAAAGCCCCTTAGCGAGGTTTTATTTGATATGGAGGAAGCAGGTATAAAAATTGATGTTGCCTATTTCAGGGAACTTGAGAAATCAATTGAAGCAAATCTTTCGGAACTTGAAGAAAAGATATATAGCCTTGCAGGTATTTCTTTCAACATACTTTCTTCAAAGCAACTCTCTTCTATCCTTTTTGAATCACTTGGATTGACTCCTTCAAAGAGCTTAAAGACAGGATACTCAACAAGTAGTGAGGTCCTCGACGAGATTGTGGACCAGCACCCAATTGTACCTCTTATTCAGAAGTACAGACATCTTGCAAAACTTAAATCAACGTATATAGAAGCCTTACCACGCCTTATAGCTAAAGAAGATGGAAAACTGCATACTCATTTCCACCAGATAGGGACATCCACAGGAAGGTTGAGAAGTTCTGATCCAAATCTTCAAAATATCCCGATGAAGGGAGAATGGGCAGAATGGATAAGAAAAGGTTTTGTTTCCACAGACAATGAGCATGCACTCATCAGTGCAGATTATTCACAGATTGAGCTTCGTATCCTTGCACATCTTTCAAAGGATAGTGAGCTTGTGAGGGCATTTGAAAATGATGAGGATATTCATGCCTATACAGCTTCCATGCTCTTTAATGTAAAGGTGAAAGATGTCACAAAGGAAATGAGAAACAGGGCAAAGGTCATTAACTTCGGTATCATATACGGAATATCGCCCTATGGGCTTTCGAAACAATTAATGTGTTCTCAAGAAGAGGCAGCCGCCTACATTGAGAGATATTTTGAGAGATATAGTGGCGTAAAGACATACATAGAAGGGCTTGTGGAATCAGCAAAAAAGAGAGGAGAGGCACGAACAATAACTGGAAGGTTGCGAAAGATACCGGGTTTTGAAAGCAGTAATGCAAGCGTGCGTGAAAACGCAAGGCGTATCGCAATTAACAGCCCCATTCAGGGAAGTGCAGCAGATATTATAAAGATTGCAATGGTAAATCTTTATAGAAAAACAAGAAATATAGATTTTCATATCATTCTTCAGATTCATGATGAGCTTGTATCGGAGGTACATTTAACTTTACTTGAGGAAGCAAAAAATATAATAAAGCAAGAAATGGAAAGCGCATACGCGTTGATTGTTCCTCTGAGGGTGAACATTAGCTCAGGCATGAATCTTCTGGAGGCGAAACCTTGAAGGTTATAGGGCTTACAGGGAATATCGCATCGGGAAAGAGTGTTGTTTCTTATTTTTTGAAACAATTAGGGGCAAAGGTTATTGATATGGATAAAATCGGCAAACACATTCAGGAGTGTAACTATAAAGGTATAGTTGAAAAGGTGAGAAAGGAATTTGGAGATAGCTATATTGAAAATGGGAAAATCAACAGAAAGAAGCTTGGAAATGCCGTCTTCAGCAACAGGGAACAATTAAAGAGACTCAATGAGTTAATGGTTCCCCTTATGACAGAAAAGCTTGTTGAAATTCTTGATCAATACAGAGAAATGGATGTAGATGTTGTGGTAATTGATGCTGCAATCCTTTTTGAAGCAGAGTGGGACAGGTTTACCGACGAGGTATGGGTTGTTAAGGTGCCTGAAGATATTCAATTAAAGAGACTTAAGGAAAGAGAAAATATAACAACAGAAGAGGCATTGATGAGAATTGATGCCCAGATGGATATTGCAGAAAAGATAAAGAGAGCAAATGTTGTCATCGATAACAGTAAGAACTTAGAAAGTGTAAGGTTAAAGGTGGTTGAGCTATGGGAAAAGCTGAAAAATTCTACTTGAGTTTTTCGAGGATCTCCACTTATATCAAGTGTCCCCAGAGGTATAAATATATCTATGTGGACAATCTACCTACTTTAGAGAAAGGTTATTTCAGTTTTGGAAACTCTATTCATAAAGTGCTTGAAATTTTTTATGACCCTGAACTTAACTTCAAGAATGTGGGCAGGCCTCCATATGAATATCTTATGGAACTTCTTGAATCTCACTGGATTGACTCAGGGTATGGTTCCACGGAAGAAATGAAAAGAGCAAAGGAAGAAGCAAGACGGATACTTACGCTTTATTACAGAGAGTCTATCTTTGGTTTTAAGCCGGCATATCTTGTAGAAAAGGATTTCTCAATTAATGTAGGGGATTTTGAGGTCAAGGGAAGGATAGATAGAATTGATGAAAGAAATGGGAGCTATGCTGTGATTGATTATAAAACAAATAGTATTCTCCCTACTTTATTCAGGGAGGAAGAGGTTCTCCAACCTGCTATATATACGATGGCTGCATATAGTATATTAGATGTTTCAACTCTGGATAGTGTTTCCCTACATTTTTTAAGATTTAATAAAAGGGTAAATTTCTCATTGTCTCCCTTGTATATTGAAAAAAGCAAATCACGAATAAATAACATAGGGAACTTGATTTTACACGAGAAGTTTGAGGCAACAGTAAATGGAGGTTGCTCTGGATGCGATTTTAACAGCTTATGTCCTGCCTATAAAGACTTTAAGAGGAGGCGGTTATGAAAAGATATTTAAAACTACCTTTAGTTTATTTTTTGCTCTTTTTGCTTGTAGTTAATGGTAAAGTAGGGGCTTTTAGTAATCCGTCTGTTTTCTATAAATTTCCTGATGCTGTAACTGCTATTTTCATTGAAGGAAACGATTTTATAGTAGGAACAGACTATGGCCTTTATCAATCGCAAGACGGGGGTAAAAATTTTAACAAGCGTAATACAGGCCTTAATGACCTCTATATCACAGGGATTTCAAAAATTGGCAATACACTATTTGTGGGAACAAGAGGAGGAGGATTGTATTCGGGTAATCTTGATAATGGTAACTGGAATTCAATGAAGGAAAAGGTAGATTGCCCTTCCATTACCTCAATTTTTGTGAAAGAACATTCTATTTTTGTTACATCTTCCTGCACAGGTTTTCATGCAAGCCTTGATGAAGGAAATAAGTGGTTTGAGGTAAACGGTGGTTTACCAACGCTTAGAACAACTGCTTATATAAAAACTCCAGATGGTGGAAACTATCTTGGGACTGAAGAGGGACTGTTTTATGCAGGGGATATCAATGAAACGACAAGGTGGACATCTGTACTTTCCGACTGTTCAGTTAATAGTCTTGCGTATCTTGAAGGACTCGTCTTTGTAGGAACAGATAGAGGTCTATTTAAAGGAAACAAAGGCAGAGGATTTGAAAAAGTAGGTTTTATTGGTGGAAATCCGTTTGTAAGCACTCTTTCCTCTGATGGCACAAGACTATTTGTAGGCTTTAAAGATGTTGGTATTTATGAAAGCACAGATGGGAAAAACTTTTTTGAAATCACAAATGGAAGTATTCTGTCACCTATTTCTCTTTCCCCGTCCCTCGTTTTAAAGGGTCTTTTTATTGGAGATTCAAATGGGAATCTCTTTCTAATAGACCTTTCCAAGCCGTTGCTTGAGTGTAGTAATGAGGTAGAGATGGAAATCATTTCACAGGGCGAGAAAAGGGGCGGAAGCCTTAGTCTTTTTAACCTTGGGTATTCAAATCTCTCGGGAACAGTTATTAACCCACCTGCTTTTGTTAAATTTGCAACACCTAATTTTTCAAATAATGATACCCTCTATTTTACAATTGACACCACTTCCCTTACCCCCGGCCCTTATAGCATTCCTTTAAAATTATCTTCCAATGGAGGGACAAAAAACGTTTACCTAAAGTTTAATGTGGCTGCTGCTACTTCAAAAAAGATTATCCTTACCGTTGACTCAAAAACTGCCTATATAAATACTGGGAAGATTGAACTTGATGCTGCTCCCTTTATTGACAAGTCTTCAGGGAGAACTCTTGTTCCTGTTAGGTTTATAAGTGAGACATTTGGAGCAAGTATTGAATGGGATGCGGCATCTCGAAAAGTAACCATACGGCGAGATAAAACAGCACATAATCCAACTGTAGCAATTGAACTATGGATTGGTAAATCTGTTGCAAAGGTAAACTCCAAGGATGTGATCCTTGATGTTGCCCCTGTTATTATACCTCCCGGAAGAACCATGGTTCCCCTTCGATTCATAAGTGAAGGGTTTGGAAGCAATGTCGACTGGGATGCTGTAAATAGAAAAATTACTATTACCTATTTACCTTAGCTTCTTTTCTCTCTCTGATTCTATGATATGCAGGATCTCGAGGGTGGCTTTATCTAAGTCTTCATTAAGGATAATATAATCGTAGAAAAACCTCTCTTCTATTTCTTTTATTGCTCTTTTAAGTCTTTTTTCTACCTCTTCTGGGGACTCTGTTGCCCGAGTCTTTATCCTTTTAAGGAGAGTATTGATATCAGGAGGCATAATGAAGATAAGTATTGCTTCATCAAACTTATTTTTGATCTTTTTTGCCCCCTGCACATCTATCTGAAGGATAATGTCCTTCTCGCCCTGTAAGCCCTTTAAAATTGTTTCCTGTGGAACTCCATAGAAATTTCCGTGCACAATTGAATATTCTACAAGTTCTCCTTTATCAATCTTTTTTTGAAATCCTTCTTTTGTAAGAAAGTAGTATTCATTTCCCTCTATTTCATTGCATCTTTTCTCTCTTGTAGTGCATGTAATTCCAAGTTCAAGCTTATTATCCATTTGGAGCAATTTTCTAATAATAGTTCCCTTTCCTACAGCAGAGGGACCAGAGATTACGATAATCATAGTTCTTTAAGCAAAACTTCTATTGCCTTTTTTAGTTGCAAATCTTCGTCAGGATTTTCGGAGTCGTTTGAAACCTCATAATCAGGTATAACCCCCTTGCCGTTTATTTCGGATTTATTGGCTGCAAGATATTCCTCTATTGTGACCTTAAGAGTGTAACCCTCGGAAATGTCAAAAATCTGCTGGATAACACCCTTTCCATAAGTTTTTTCTCCAACGATTTTTCCGACATCGTATGCCTTTATAGCTGCAGCAAATATTTCTGAAGCGCTCGCTGTACCCCCATTCACAATAAGGCACAAAGGAAGATTAAGTTGTTTTCCTCTAATGCTTTGAGGTGTCATGTTTCCATCCCTATCCCTTGTCCAGTAGAGAGTTCCTGATGGTATGAAATATGAGGAAACCTTTTCGCATTCCGAAAGCAAGCCTCCAGAGTTATCTCTTAAATCAAGGATTATTGCCTTCACTCCCTTGTCTTTCATTTTTTCTATCTCATTATTTAATTTGGATGCGCTTCCTTCTGTAAACGTGAAAAAAATTATATAACCGATCTTACCATCCTCAATGATAGTGCTTTCAACAACAGGAACCTCAATTCTGGCCCTGAGGATGGTAAAAGAAAGCGTGTCTTCGTTTCTTTTTATTAAAAGAGTAACTTCTGTCCCTATATTCCCTCTTACCTTTAGAGAAAACTCGTCAATTGTCATCCCTTTTGTAGATTGAGAATCTACCTGGGTAATGATATCTCCATTTCTAAGACCTGCTTTCTCTGCAGGGGTTCCACGAAAAACGGAAACGATTTCGGGCATGTCCTCTTTCTCATTTATAGAAATTGCTATACCAATTCCTGCGTAAGTTCCCGTTATTTCTTCCTGAAGCATCTGACTCTCCTGTGGATTGAGTAAAACTGTATACGGATCTTCAAGTGAGTTTACCATACCTTTTGCAAGTGTTTCCACATCAATCTTTTTATAAAACTGCTTTTCAAGAATATTTGCTGTTTCAACAAGTAAAGTTGCATCTGAAGCGTGGTTCCTTCCCCCAAAATAATAACCAGAAAAGAAAAAAGCAAGCAGAAGTAATGTTATGATGTATATTCTTGTTTTATTCATTCTTTCCTCTCATCCGAAATTATGAAGTCTTTTTTTCCTGTGAGGAGACTCCTGAAGCTACCTTTTTCCTTTTCATAACCTTTACGTCCCATCATTGCATATGTGTATCTCTTACCTATCTCAACGGAGGGTTGGTTGATTGGGTTGACCTCGAGCATCTCACCAAGTGCAATCACGGAAAACTCAAACATGTAGATAAGTTTACCCAGCTCATACTCACTAATGATAGGGAGCTCAATGTCAATATTTGGTCTTCCGTTTTGTTTAAGAGAGGCTTTAGTTGCGAGATATTCAGATTTTATGAGCCTCGAATACTTCTTCTTTTTAAGGTAATTGACCCTTTCATCATCTGCAATGTTCCCTTCAATATAAAAATCACTTCTATATTGCTCTGGTGCGATAAAGACAACAAGCTTGTCAAATGGTCCTTCCAGGAGTAACTGAAGAACAGAGTGCTGGTCTGTGGTTCCTCTCAGTGCCAACGGCGTAATCCCTCTAAAGACTTCTTTTCCATCCTGCGTAAATCTCTTGCCTATGCTTTCTGCAAGAAGCTGGTTATACCAGTTTCCTATATAACTCAGGTAATCAGAATAGGTGAAGAGGGCATTAATATTTATCCCCTTTTCTGTATAAAGAAGATGTTGGATAAAGGGGAATAGCAGTGCTGGTACCCTTGTAACAGCCTCCTCTTCTATAAACTTAGCTTCGTCCATAGCTCCTTTTATGAGATCTTTTATATTGATGCCTTCAACTGCTGCTGAAAGCAGCCCCACAGTTGATAGTGCTGAATATCTACCTCCCACGGCTGGAGAAATTGACAATGTTTTTACCGAAATAGTTTTTGAAAGTTCCCTGAGAAATCCCTTTTCTGGATCTGTAGTAAAAACAAGGTGCTTAGTGTAGTCAAATCCTTTATCTTTCAAAATATCGCTTATTATCAGGAGATTTAATATTGTTTCTCCTGTTGTTCCAGATTTAGTGATAATATTGAAGATAGTCTTTTTGATGTTAATATTGTTTAATAATGAAGAGGTGCTTTCAGGATCGACATTGTCAAGAAAATACATCCTTGGCGTTGTTCTATTTAGATTTTCATTATAGTATGGACCATTTATTGCAAAGTGAAGCATCTGATTCCCAAGAGATGAACCCCCCATACCTACAACGACAAAGTTTTCGAAATCTTTCTGGATTGCCGCAGATATTTCAATAACTCTATCTGTCTCTTTCTCTATTTCAAATGGGAGCTTCAAAGGGTAATAATCTTCATTAATTTTCGAAAAAACCCTTTTCTTTATTTCACTGAGGAAGCCCTCTCCTTCCCTAATCCTATTAGCAGAGATTCCATGAGTCCCTACCTGAAAGTCAAATACATTATTGCAGTCAAAAATCATCAGTAGTTACCTTCTATTGATGCATTAACTACTGTATTTGCAAGGCTTTTTAGCCTATTTAGAGTTGCAGAACTTCCCGACTCACAATAGGCCCTTATTTTTTTCTCAGTTCCAGAAAACCTGAAGAGAAGCCACTCACCATTGCTAAACATAATTTTTATGCCATCAAGCTCCTGTATACTATTTACTGGTTCAGTTTTGGAAATATTCAAGGCATTCTCTCTTAGCTTCTTTTTTGTTTTCTCCACATCAGTTTCGTAAGTATAGTCAATTCTTTCGGAGTATACCTCCCCAAATTTCGAGGTAAGGTCTCTAAATAGTGACGAAAGCCTCTTTCTTTTTTTTGCTACAATTTCTGTAACGAGAAGATCGATCAATATTCCGTCTTTTTCTGGGAGCCACCCCTGCATAGTTGCTCCACCACTTTCCTCTCCTCCAAATATTGCATTTCCCTTTACAATTTCGTCTCCAATATACTTAAACCCAACTGGAGTCTCAATACATTTGTAACCAAAATGATGAGCAATGCGGTCAAGCATGCTTGTTGTTGCAACACTCCTTACGACATTTCCCTTCATTCCCCTCTCATTAAGGAAATAGTAGTAAATAATTGCAAGAATTTTGTTAGGGGAGATGTACCTCCCTCCCTTATCAACGATACCGAATCTATCAGCATCACCATCTGTTGCAAGTCCAATATCTGCATGAAATCTTCTTACGTATTTGATGAGCACTTTTAGATTTTCCTCGATAGGCTCCGGATGTATATTTCCAAAAAGTGGGTCTCTATCACCATTAATAAGTAGAAGGTTTGTGAACGAATCAAGCATCCGGGGAAGGTAGAGCCTGCCTGTACCAAAGAGAGCATCGTATACAACGCTTATCTTTTTATCTGTGAGGGGTGTAAAATCAACTAATTTCATGATGTCTTTGTAGTATTTGTTATCATAAAAGGTTTCAATCAGTCCCCTTTTTTTGCTTTCTTCAAACTTTATTTCCTTTATGGGCATATTTCTTTTTATCATCTCTTCAATTCTTTTTTCTATATCTGTAGTCTCCTCCGGTAAGGCAGGTCCACCACTTTTATTAGAAAATTTCATTCCGTGGTAGTAATAATCATTATGGGAGGCTGTAAAGTTGATTCCGCCATCCGCCGATTTTCTTAGGATTGCATGTGCAATAACCGGTGTTGGAATATCCGAAGAAGAAAGATAAACTTTTATACCATATGCAGCAAGAACCTGACTTGCCACTCTTGCAAAATCTTCAGCCATAAATCTTGTATCATAACCAACTACAATGGACTTACCACCTTTTGCGATGATGTGTTCTCCTATTGCAGCAGTGGCAATCTTAACATTTTGAAATGTAAAATCATCGGCAATAATCCCTCGCCATCCTGAAGTTCCAAATCTTATATTCATGTTTCCTCAATCATTGTCTTAAAAAGTTCTATATATTTCCTTGCGGACCTTCTCCATGAAAAATCACAGGACATCGCAATCCCCCGCATCATACCAAAAATTTCTTTATTATTGTATATCCCAAGTGCTTTCTTGATTGATTCAAGCAAGGCATCGGCTGAGTAGTCGTAAAATAAAAAGCCATTTCCAAACTGGGTAAATTCATTGAAATTATCCACTGTATCCTTCAGCCCACCTGTTTCTCTTGCAATGGGCAATGTTCCGTATTTCATAGAGATTAACTGTCCAAGGCCACAAGGTTCATATCTTGAAGGCATAAGAAAGAAGTCGCTGCTTGCATAAATTTTGTGGGCAAGGGCGTCGTCAAATCCTATGACTGCTTTTAAACTCTGGGGATATTTTCTCTGAAGCTCAAGAAGATTTTCCTCAAATTTCCTTTCGCCCGTACCAAGTACCACTACCTTAATATCCTGTTCTAAAAGTAATTTTGTAAGCGCTTCAATTAATATATCAACTCCTTTCTGTGTAGCAAGCCTTCCAACAAACCCCAGCAGAGGAGCACGTCCTATTTCGAGCAAAAGCTCCTGACCAAGCCTTGCTTTATTCTCACTCTTACCCTCAATTGAATTAAGGGAATAATTTTTCCAGATGCGAGGGTCGGTTTCAGGATTCCAAACTTCATAATCGATACCATTAATGATGCCTTTTAATCTATTTTTTTTCACCCTCAGAATGCCATCCAGTCTTTCTCCATATTCTTCTGTAAGTATTTCCCTTGCATAGGTAGGGCTTACTGTACTTATATAGTCAGAATAAACAATTCCTGATTTTATGAAACTCATACTACCATAGAACTCAAGACCGTCCACTTTAAAATACTGTCTATCAATCCCGAGCTCCTCAAGTTTTGTAGAAGGGAAATTTCCCTGGTATGCGAGATTATGAATTGTAAAAAGGGTTTTGGGCTTAAGGCCTGTTTCTTTAATGAAAATGGGTATGAGGCCTGTCTGCCAGTCATTAAGATGAAGGATGTCAAGTTCTAAATTCAAAATTTTTGCTGCTTCAATTACTGCCCTATCAAAAAATCCAAACCTTTCGGCATTGTCTATATAATCCCCATCACCTGTTCCGTATAATTTGTCTCTATCAAAGTATTCGTCTTGTTCGATGAATATGACCTTACAATTTTTATTAAATTCCTTTGAAAGTATGCGACCTTCTTTATTTTCATCGCCAATTTTTATCTTTAACTTTCCCTCTTCTCTTAAATCTTTAATAAGTTCACGTGTTGCTTTATAATATGGTAGAAACAGAAATGTCTCTTCCCCAAGTGTAGTGTATTCCTTAAATAAGGCACCTGTTACGTCTGCAAGCCCCCCTGTTTTGGAGAATGGAATTGCTTCACTTGCAACAATACCAATCTTCATGGTTCCATCTCCTTTTTCGCATTTATAAGAAATTCAGCGGCACTTTCGGGAGGAACAGGGTTTATATAAAGCCCCGATCCCCATTCAAACCCCGCAAGCTGTGTTAGTCTTGGAACAATTTCAATATGCCAATGATAGTAAGGGACAGCAAGGTTATCAAGGGAAGAAGTATGTATGTAAAAGTTATAGGATACATTTGGCACAGCCTTAGTGAGCATTTTTAAAGAGATCTTCAATGTTTCTGAAAGTGACTTGATTTCTGATAATTTCATCTCAGCGAAGTCAGAAGAATGCTCTTTGGGGAGAATCTGGATTTCGAATGGTACAGCAGCTGCAAATGGTACAAAGGCCATGAAATCTACATTTTCGAAGACTACTCTTTTGTTTTCCTCAAGTTCTTGCAAGATAATATCGCAGTATAGACATCTCTCCTTATACTGGTAATATCTTAATCCTGTTTCAAGTTCATTTTTTACGATGTCGGGTACTACAGGAGTTGCAATGAGCTGGGAATGTGTATGTTCAAGTGATGCGCCTGCCTTCTTCCCTTTGTTTTTAAATATCAGGATATACTTGAGCCTTGGGTCCTTCCGAAGATCAAGATATCTCTCCTTATAAACCCAAAGGATATTTTCAAGGCGTTCCACTGGAATGTTTTCAATTTCTTCTGAATGATCTGGCGTCTCAACAATCACCTCGTGTGCACCAATACCATTCATAAAATCATACACCCCAATTCCTCTTCTTCCTAATTCTCCTTCTATCGTTAGTGCAGGGAATTTGTTTGGAATTACCCTCACCTGCCATCCTTTTGAGTTGGGTGGTAAGCCTGGAGGACGGATTGCGAGAATTTCTGGGGGTGTCTTATCTTCCCTCCCTTCACAAAAGGGGCAGGTATCCATCTTGGTCAGTTCTTCAGGCTCCTCCTTAAAATCAGAAGGTCTTGAGGAACGCTCTGTTGCTATGATAACCCACTTTCCTATGGTTGGATCTTTTCTTAACTCGGGCATATGTTACCTCCTTCCGTTATTATAAGGATGAATTACTTTATATGAAAGCACTATTTCCCTTTAAATATCACTTATACCTTTTAATAGGATAAAATAGATACGATGGGATAGGGATATTATCCCTTCTATATGCGTCAATGAGTTTACTTCTGAAGAGAAAGTCAAATGAATAATCTACTTCCTGTCTATGAAATTCACTATACCACCAGAAGAAGTCGCTTCCTTCGGCACTTAAAATAGCCTTAAGTGAAAGCTCGTTAGATGCAAGCCTTTGACGTGCTTCTGAAAGATATACCCATGCAGTATTGCTTTCCCTATCACCAATCCATGTATCTAAGTAGCCATTAACCCAGGAGCCGGGTTTAACCGAGTCGATATTCTCACATGCCTCAACTTCAGAACCAAGTGCAGTTTCCTGCTCAGAGAGCACTTGGAAAAGGGACTTTAGAAATTCAACTCCATTATTCCTGTAATAGTCCCAGGGGTTCTCACCATCAATGATAATAATCCTGTAACAGAAGGAATTCTTGAATTGAGAGAGAAGATCGCTTATAGCCTCCTCAGGATTTGTCTTGTTGTAAACAAAGCCAAGTTTATCAGAAGAGATGTGGTCCCTGAAAAGTGTTTTTATTCCCCTTAAATTATACACCCCTGATGCTAAATGAGCTGTACTTGAAGACTTTTCAAGAAGAAGTTCATCGGTACCAATCCACTCAAAACCAGATGACTTAATAATATCAACAGCCTCATTTGAAATACTTCCCTCGGAGGGCCACATTCCTTTAGGCTTTATTCCAAATATCTCCTTACAGATATCTATACTCATCTGTATCTGCCTTGAAGCATCCTCAGGGTAAGAAAATTCTACAGCCGGGATGGTTGCCCCCTGCTTACTTTCTCTGGCTGAGTTTAAATCAAGAAGAAGTGGGAGGATCGGATGATAAAATGGAGAAACTGTAATTTCTACAAGTCCTTTGTCCATCAGGCTTCTATAAAGTGGAAAAATAGAATTAATAATCCGCTTCTCTACCTCTTTTATGTATGTTTTTTCATTCTCAGTATAGTCTCTTTCTTTTTTCAAAAGTTCTACTATATCCTCATCAAGAGGGGCAAATGCGGATAAAGCAAACAGAACCTGTATGTCTCTGATCTCCTGGTTACTGAACTTTTCGGACTTACTTTTCTTTTCAAAAAGTGCATTGAACCTCTCCGAAGAAAATTGAAGTGGAATAAGAAATCTCTCGATGATAAACGACCTTTCTGCCTCTGTTAAGGATGCAGTATCTTTTTCCTCATAGTACTGATAGATGTCCTTCATTTCTCCCATTTCATAGAGTTGAAGTTCTCTTAAGAGAATCCCTGAAAAATTAATGTTCAGTTTAGCACCACTATTAATAAGGAGTTTTGGAATCATATAATAACCTCTAAGGGCATGCCGTCTGACCCATGGAAGGTACATAAGGTTTGTACCGGGTATTACGTAGTCAGGTTGATGCATATGTAACCACAGCACTGCTTTCGTTTTTTTTGTCACTTTATCTCTTGCCTTTTATTTTTCTCAAATATGATTATATTTTATGAAAAGGTTTGATTTTAAAAAACAGTAATAAGTGTATGAGAGGTGAATATGGCTGAGGCAAGATTAAGATTAAAATCAAGGGATTACAGTCATTTTTTTGAAGGCAGGGTCGCACATCTCAATCCTAACATCTTAGAACATTTGATCTTAACAAGTTATCGTGTGTGCAGTAATACAATGACGTTAGAATATGGGTGAGATTCCATGCAGATAGGTATTTGCATTTTAAAAATTTCCATCCCCTCTGCCTCTACTCTGAAAGAAAAAAGACAGGTTTTAAACAGTCTTTTTACGAGAATCAGAAGAAAGTTTAACGTTTCTGTAACGGAAATAGAGGAGAGAGATTCTCATAAAAACGCAACTATTGCAATTGTCTCTGTAAATACAGATAAAAATCATCTTTTTGGTACCCTTTCCAAGGTTGTGGAGCTTATGAAGAATGAGGCAAGGGTAGTGATAGAGGATTATCATGTTGAAACTATTTGAAAAGGAGGCTTTATGAAAATAATCGGGCACGGGAATATCATAACATGCGGTGAAGACAATCATTTTATGAGTGATGGGGCAATTCTTATAAAAGGAAACAAGATTATAGAAGTTGGGGATACAAGTTCAATTCAATCAAGGTATCCCGAAGCGGAATTCTTTAATGCCAACGGCAAATTAGTTTTACCGGGTTTTATTAATGCACATATGCACCTCTACAGCACCTTCTCAAGGGGAATGGCATTAAGTGGGGAACCTGCAAGAAATTTTAAGGAGATACTTGAAAAACTATGGTGGAAACTTGACAAAGAGTTAAAAAGTGAAGATGAAATTTACTATAGTGCTATGGTGTCGATGCTGGAGGGTATAAAATGTGGGACCACTTCTATTATTGACCATCATGCTTCCTTTGGACTTATTAATGGAAGCCTTGATATCATTGAAAGAGCTGCGAAAGACTGTGGCGTTCGTTCTGTTCTCTGCTTTGAAACTTCTGACAGGTGGGGTAAGAATTTATGTAGTGAGTCTATTGAAGAAAATGTAAGGTTTATAAAAAAGACGCGAAGTGATAGAGATTCATTGATTTCCTCGACTTTTGGGTTGCATGCATCTCTTACCCTTTCAGATGATACTCTAAGACGTTGCTTGGAAGAAGCAAGTATTCTAAATTCAGGATTCCATGTCCATGTTGCAGAGGGCATCGAGGATGTTGAGGATTCGCTCAGTAAAAGTGGAAAGAGAGTTGTCGAAAGGCTTTATGATGCAGGAATTCTCTCAGAGAAAACACTCGCAGTTCACTGTGTACACATAAATGAAAGAGAGATTGCACTTTTATCTACTACGAAAACTAACGTAGTGCACAATCCGGAATCCAATATGAATAACGCTGTAGGAGTTCCTCCTATAATTGAGATGGATAAAGCGGGCGTTCGCATGGCATTAGGAACAGATGGTTATACCCCATCTATGTTAGAGTCCTTGAAGGTTGCATATATACTTCCTAAATTAAAATATGAGGATCCGAGGGCTGGAAACGATGTTGTTGAAAGAATGCTTTTCAGAAATAATGCTCACATTTTAGGTTTATACTTCAATAATCCCGCCGGGATTATTAAGGAAGGGGCTCTTGCAGATATTGTTGTGCTTGACTACTCGCCTCCAACTCCGCTTAATAGTATTAACTATTTTTATCATATGATATTTGGTATCAGGGATAGTGATGTGGACAGTGTTTTAATAAACGGAGAGTTTGTCTTTAAGAACAGAGAGTTTACAAAAGTTGACTATGAAGAGGTTATGGCGAAATCTCGAGAAGTTGCTAAAAGATTCTGGGAGAAGATGTAAATGGAAAGAAAATTTCAACAGGAAGATCTGAAGGACATTATAGATGTAGCGAGAGGTATAAAAGAGGGAGATCTCTTAATTAAAAATGGAAAAGTTATTAATGTATTTAACGAAAGCATAGAAGAGAAAGACGTTCTCATCCATAATGGGATCATTGCGGGGATTGGAGAATATAATTCAGCAAAAGAGATCATTGACGCAAATGGTTATTTTATTTCTCCTTCGTTTGTAGATGCACACGTCCATATAGAGAGTTCGATGATGATCCCGACAGAATTTGCCGCAAGTATTATTCCCCTTGGTACGACAACAATTATTGCAGATCCACATGAGATTTCAAATGTTGCGGGTATCCCAGGCCTTCAGTTTATGATGAAGGCTTCAAACAACCTACCCCTTGATGTTTATTTTATGCTTTCAAGTTGCGTCCCGGCTACGAATATGGAGACTTCGGGGGCTCGTCTCTACGTTGAAGATCTTACAATACTTAAGAATAATGAAAGAGTGATTGGTCTTGCAGAGCTGATGAACTATCCGGGGGTTCTTATGAAGGACCAGGAAGTGCTCGATAAAATTGTTGCATTTAGAGATCGAATTATTGACGGCCATGCGCCAGGATTGTCAGGAAAAGATTTAAATGCTTACCTGGCTTCGGGCGTTATGGATGACCATGAGTGTACGAATGTTTCCGAGGCGCTCGAAAAGCTTTCAAAAGGTATGTGGGTAATGATGAGGGAAGGCTCTGTTACAAGAAATATTCAAACCCTACTTCCTATTCTTAACGATAAAACAAAGCACAGGATTATGCTATGCACGGATGATAAGAATCCAGAAGACCTTCTGAGTGAAGGTCACATTAATTATGCAATATCTTTGCTTCTCAAGAATGGGATTTACCTACCTCTGGCAATAAGACTTGCAACTCTAAATCCTTCTTTATTTTTTGGCTTTTTAAGAAAAGGGGGTATTGCTCCAGGTTATGAAGCAGATGTTATAATTTTCAAGGATATATCTTCTATTGAATGTGTTATAAAAGATGGTAAACCAGTAGCTTCTCAAGGCAAACCGCTTTTTGACACATTTGTTCCTTCTCATGACGAGGCCGTGAAGAATACAATAAACATGAAACCCCTTACATTTGAAAAGATCAGGGTTAGGCAAAGAGGTTCAAAGATTAGAGTCATTGGAATTATACCTGATGCTGCGGTTACTGAGGAGCTCCTCTTAGAACCAAAGATAGAGGATGGGTGTGTTGTTTCTGACACAGATAGAGATATTATTAAGGTGGCTGTGATTGAAAGGCACAGGGCTACAGGAAGGGTAGGTGTGGGATTTATTCAGGGACTTGGTTTAAAGCGCGGTGCATTTGCTACCTCAATTTCTCATGATTCTCACAATATTATTGTAGCAGGGGAAAATGATAAGGATATGTTACTTGCCGTTGCTCAACTTGAGTCAATGGGCGGGGGAATTGCGGTGGCAAAGGATGAAAAAATCATTGGTTCATTGCCTCTGCCCTATGCAGGCTTGATGACAAATATATCTGTTCATGAAATTGCTGATATCCTAAAAAGGTTAAACAAGACTGTTGCTGAGGAAAATGGTATCTCAAAAGTAAATCCTTTTATGTCTCTTGCATTTATGAGCCTTGCAGTTATTCCTAAGTTAAAGTTAACAGATATGGGACTCGTCGATGTCGATAAATTCGATTTTGTTGATCTTTTTGTGGAAGGATAGCAATGCTTTTACTAAAGAACTGCTTTATTTTAGATAAGGGTGCTCTCAAGAAGGCATCGATTATTATCAGCGGAGAAACAATAAAGGATATAATCTTTGGTGAAGTAAATGGTGACTTTGAAACAATAGATGTTGGGGGACTCACTGTTTTCCCAGGCTTTATTGATCCTCATGTGCATTTTGATGACCCCGGCTTTACAGATAGAGAAGACTTTGAAACAGGATCCAAAAGTGCAATTGCAGGTGGTTATACAACAGTTATTGACATGCCTTGTACTTCAATTCCTCCTGTGATAAACAAGGAAAATTTTGACTATAAATTGAACATAGTTCAAAAAAAGGCCTTTTGCGACTTTGCATTCTGGGGAGGGGTTACCCCACCTCAATTAAAGAGTGGGGAGTATGTTAATAGTATAAAAGAACTGGAAAAAAGAGGGGTAGTTGGTTTCAAATTTTATACGATCTCTGGAATGAAAGACTATCCAAGAATGGAAGTGGAGGAACTTGACATGGCATTTAGAGTTGTTAAAGAAACAAACTTAATATGTGCAGTCCATTCTGAAGACTTCCGTCTTGTTAATTTTTATTCAAAATTTCTTGAAGATTCTAAAAGGAAAGACCCCCTGGCATGGTGTGAGGGAAGGGCTTATGAAGCGGAACCCATGGCAATCTGGGAGGTAGTAGGAATTACAAGAAATGTTGGTAACAAACTCCATATCGTCCATCTTACAACAAAAGCAGGACTTGAGATTATAAAATGGGGAAAATTAAAAGGTATTGATATAACAGCAGAAACATGCCCTCACTATCTTTCCTTTACGGTAGAAGATCTCCTGCGCATAGGACCTGTTCTAAAGACTGCGCCTCCTGTAAGAAATGAGGAGGATAGATGCGCTCTCTGGGAAGGCTTAAGGGACGGCTCTATTGATTTTGTTGCAACGGACCATGCAGCGGGAAAATATCCTGAAGAAAAGTCTCATAAAAGTATCTGGGATAACTATGCGGGGATCCCTGGCATTCAACTTGCTTTCTCTGTAATCTGTACGTATGGTTTTCATGAGAATAGAATTACCCTACAGAATATGCAGGACATTCTTTCAGAGAATGCATCTATGCGTTTTGGTCTCATGCGCAAGGGAAAAATTGAAAAGGGATACGATGCTGATTTTTCAATTGTAGATCTTAATAAGAGCTTTGAAGTCAGTCCATTAGACCTCTATAGTAAAGGAAGATATACTCCCTTTGAAGGAAGGATATTAAAAGGAAAAGTTATAAAAACAATCCTTAGAGGTAAGGTTGTTTACGAAGAGGAGAGAGGCTTTACAGGAAAGCCGACTGGAAGATATATTTCTCATTAAATTTCTTACTTTTCACCTTTTATAAAGGGCTCTCCCAGAGAGGAAGGGGCACCAATTCGTTTTCTTGATGTGGCACCTGATGTTACGAGAAGAGCTACCAGAGTTGAGATATATGGAAGCATCAATAGTATATTCGGGGAGATACCTATTCCCTGTAGCTGAAACTGGAGAGCATAAACTCCCCCAAAAAGATATGAACCCAGAAAAGCTCGCAATGGATTCCAGGTGGAGAAAATTGTGAGTGCAATAGCAATCCATCCCCTGCCACCCACCATTCCCTCTATCCAGAGATGAATATATCCAAGGGAAAGTTGAGCTCCTGCCAATCCTGCAAGGCATCCCCCAATGATTGTACAAATGTATCTTACTTTTGTAACATTTACACCCAGTGCGTCGGCTGCAAGTGGATTTTCTCCTACTGACCTTATGGTTATGCCCCACTTTGTCCTGAAGAGAATATACCATATGATGATGGTCAATGCTACAGAGATATAAAAGAAGGCATTCTGGGTAAAAACCGCCTCCCCCAAAATAGGAATCCTGGATAAGTATGGAATTTTAATGGGCTCAAAATAGACGGGGAGCGGAATGCCTACGTACCTTCTACCAAGTAGTCCGCTTAATCCCAGGCCAAGCATCGAAATGGCGAGTCCCGATAATATTTGTCTTCCCCTGAGATTTATGGATATAAATGCGTGAATTGTAGACATAAGACCCCCAACTGCTATTGCAGTTAGGACCCCCAGAAAAAGATTCTCCGTTCCAAGTATAACACCCAGGCTTGTCACTGCACCAATTGCCATGAGCCCTTCAAGGCCAAGGTTCATGATACCAGATCTCTCTGTTAGTATCTCTCCAACAGTTGCAAGAAGAAGAGGAGTACCTGCAACCAGAGCTCTCTCAAGTATTGAAGTAATATAAGACACGAAATTCATACGTTTACTCCTTTGCAAAAGATACTCTGTATTCCATAAAAAATGTCCCCATAAGAACAAAAATCAGAATTAAACTATTAAAGATATTAATCGTTGCAGCAGGAAGCCCAAAAGAGGTTTGAATAACGTCGCCTCCCACAAGGATACCCCCGAAGAAGAATGAAACAAAAATTGCAAGCAGTGGATTAAGCCTCGAAAGCCAGGCAATTATGATAGCTGTAAAACCATAACCTGCAGATATTTGATCAGGATAGGTTAGATGAAAATGTATACCTGCAACCTCTCCCACTCCTGCGATACCCGCAAATCCCCCGCTCAAGATGAGGGTAATGATAGTAATCTTCAGGAAATTCATGCCTGAATATCTTGCCGCTTCTGGATTTTCGCCTGTAACCTTTATCTCATAGCCATACTTTACTCTGTTTATAAAGAAATAGGTTGCAATGGCAAGTAGAATTGCAATAATGAGGGTATAATAATGAATTCTTGTGCCTGGAATTAAGGGAAGCCTTGCTGATGGGGCGAAGTCATCCGTATATGGAAAACCATAATGAGTCTTTCCCTTCCAGGGTCCGTAAACAAGGTACTGAATAAGGTTAGATGCAATATAATTTAACATAATAGTTGCAATGACCTCATTGACACCAAACTTGACCTTGAGGACTGCTGGTATAATTCCCCACAAGGCCCCTCCAGCAAAACCTGATAGGAACATCAAGGGTATTACGAAAAGAGGTCCATGAGATGCACCGAAACGTAAACCAATCCAGGTAGCAAACATCGCCCCTATAAGAAGCTGGCCCTCAGCACCGATATTCCAGAATTTTCCTCTAAATGCAATGATAAGGCCTGTTGCACACAGCATCAGGGGAATCGACTTTGCGATAGTTTCTCTTATACCCAATGCACTTCCAAAGGCGCCCATAAATATTTTTGAAAGTGCAAAAAGAGGGTTTATACCTCTTACAGAAAAAAACAGGCTTGCTGCAAGCATACCGAGTATCAGTGCTCCAATGTAAAAAATGTAGAGGAACCTTGAAGTTTCTACTCTTTTTTCAACTTTAAAATTCATCATGCCCACTTTTTAGAGCCTGCCATCATAAGGCCCATATCTTCCATAGAAGTTTCACGTGGTTTTACAATCCCGGTGAATTCCCCCATAAACATAACTCCAACAGTATCGCTTAATTGAAGTATTTCTTCCAGATCCTCCGAAACAAGAAGTATGGCAGAACCTTCTTCTCTCTTCTGAAGCAGAAGCTTTTTTACAAAATCTGTTGCTGCAATGTCCAGTCCATATGTGGGATGAGCAGCAATGATAACATCTGGCCTTGATAATATTTCTCTCCCAATGATAAGGCGCTGAATGTTGCCTCCGGAAAGAAGCTTAACGGTTGTTTCCACCGACGGGGTCATCACAGAAAACCTTTCGACAACTTCTTTTGAGTATTCCTTTATATAGTTAATATTCAAGGTAAGAAAACCCGAGAATGGCGGTCTGTAATAATCTCTTAAAATGACATTTTCGTAGACGGGAAGGTTAGGGACTATTCCAAACCGCAGCCTTTCCTCCGGAATATGTGAAACTCCAAGTTCGCCAATATCTCTGGGATTTTTGTTCTGTGTTTCTTTATCAAGGATTTTAACAGTCCCTTTCTCTACCTTTCTTAATCCTGTTATTGCCTCTACAAGCTCTCTCTGCCCGTTTCCAGACACACCCGCAATGCCAAAAATTTCATTTCTATGTATTGAGAAGGAGATATTTTTAACAACAGTATTTCCCATATCTCCCCTAACAAAAAGGTTATTTACTTCAAGAAGTTTTTCCCCTACAGGAATGTCTTTTTTTTGTACCTCAAATGAGATATCTCTTCCTACCATCATTCTTGCAAGAGTTGCCTTATCTGTCTTCCCTGTCTCAGTGGTTGCAATTACTTTTCCCTGTCTGAGGACTGTAACCCTGTCACTTATCTTGAAAACTTCTTCGAGCTTATGCGTGATAAAAATAATACAATTTCCGCTTTCGGCCATCCTTTTAAATATTTGAAAAAGCTCCTCAGCTTCCTGCGGAGTTAAAACAGAGGTAGGTTCGTCAAGTATCAATACCTTTGCCCCTCTTAGCAAGGCCTTGATAATTTCTGCTCTTTGCTGTTCGCCTGCTGATAGTTGCCATATCTTTGCGTTGGGGTCCACTTTTAACCCAAATGTGTCACAAAAATCTCCTATCTTTTTGCTGATTTCTCTGGTTGGCATGACAAAAGGTGAATCTTTAAATCCCAGTGCGATGTTTTCTCCAACTGTGTGAGTTTGAACAAGCATAAAGTGCTGATGTACCATTCCAATACCATAAGCAATTGCATCTCTTGGCGACCTGATATCTACCTTCTGGTCATTTATGTAGATTTCACCACTGTCGGGATGGTAAATGCCATAAAGAATATTCATAAGGGTTGTTTTTCCTGCGCCATTTTCCCCAAGAAGTGCATGGATTTCCCCTGCTTTGAAATTCAGGCTTATATTATCATTTGCTAAGACACCAGGAAACCTTTTTGTAATATTTCGTAAATCGAGACTTTTAAAAGTAAGTTCCCCTTTGCTTTCTTTTCGTTCTTTTCTCACTTCTATTCCTTTTAAAATAGAGTGGAGGGATTCAAACCCCTCCACTCTCAGCTAATTAGAATTACTGTGATTTTGGAACTTCGCCAACAACATTGTCAACAAACCAATCAACACTCCAGAGAAGATCGTGCGAAGCTCTTTCTCCGGCTTTAATTCTTACGCTTCCACTTTGATCCTTAATTGGTCCTGTAAATGGATCAAAGAGTACTGTAGGCTCTTTCATTTGAGCCAATCTTTTCATTACAAGATCGTATACACTAATCTCCCCAAATATTGGGTCTTTTACCTTCTTGGATTTAAGCTCGCTCTCGAACTTAGGATTAATTGGTACCCCAAATTCACCCCCAAGGTCACAGGCACCTTCTTTTGCAAGCCACCAGTAATCTCTGTTATCCCATGTATTTGTATAAAGCCTTCTCAGAATCTCTTCGTACATAATACCCCAATCTACCAGCTGTCCCGAAACTACAGTGTCAGGGCCGAATTTTTGCATGGGGCTATAGTGAGAGAATACATAAATCTGTTTTCCCTGTTTTGTATGCTCCTCTCCGCTATCTATAACAGCAGTCGAATCTTCTGTAAAGGCAAGTGCATCAACTCCCTCTGTAATTAAAGATTCTGCAGCTTCTTTTGCCTTTGCAGGATCATACCATGCATATAGCCATCTTACATAGACTTTTGCATCTGGATTTGTTTCCTTAACACCTAAGGCATAGGCATTGATGTGCCTTACAACCTCTGGTGTAGGGAATGCTGCAACATATCCTATTTTGTTGCTCTTTGTGAGTGCGCCTGCCATAAGACCATTTAGATAGTACATCTGATACAGTTCTGCAAAGTATGTTCCAAGATTTGTATCTCTTACGTATCCTGAGCAGTGTTCAAAGACCTTATCAGGATATTTTTTAGCGGCTTTTGCAGTACCATCCATGAAGCCGAAACTCGTAGTGAAAACAATATCACACTTCTCATCATTAATAAGTCTATCTATATATCTTTCAACATCACCCTCCGGGACAGATTCTATGTAAACAGTGTCAAGCCACGGGAACTTCTCTTCCACATACCTCCTTCCAACGTCATGCGCGTTGGAATAACCATAATCCCCTATGGGGCCGACATAAATGAACCCTGCCTTAATCCTTTTTTCCTGAACTTCCGTTTGAGGTGTGGGGGTAGTAGGGGTTGTGCACGAAGTAAGAAGAAAAGTAAGCGCAAAAAAGATTGCAAGAAGAACTGACAAAACTTTCTTGCCTTTTTTCATTTCTTTACCTCCTTTGGTTATAAATTTATTAATATTTTATCTAAAGTTACTCGCTTGTCAAGAGAACGATTTCGTTATCTTTTGCACTCAAAATAACGTTCGATTGAACATACAGGGAAGAAATGATTAAAATAAATTTGTTGGCATCAATTTGTACTGGAGTGGTAATCCTTTTGATAGGTTTATTATCAAGGATTTTGAGAGGAATTTCTATGTTTAGAAAACGACGCAATCTATAATGTATGAAAAATCTGGAAAAGTTTATATGGGGATAGCTTTCAGATTTTGATATGTTTGTGAATGATGTTAGCGTCAAAAACGTATGTAATCTCTTATTTTTGTTAACCACAAGGGCTATTTTTCCCTTTAGAAATTCATAATTTATTATATAATTCAATCATTAATGGAGGTCCATATGAAAAATATAAAGCATTTAAAGTGCCTTCTCTGTGGTAAAAAGTACAGGACCGATGACGTGAGATATACCTGTCCGGATTGTGGAAATAACGGCATCCTTGAGGTTGTATATGATTATGATAAGATAAAAACAGAATTCTCAAAGGATCTTCTCTCAAAAAACATTAATTTTTCTATGTGGAGATATCTACCTCTCTTGCCGCTTGATGGATTAGAAAAAGCAAGTCCATTACAAGTTGGGTGGACTCCACTTTACGAAGCTAAAAGACTCAGAGGTAAACTCGGGGTAAATAGCCTGTGGATAAAAGACGATGGGAGAAATCCCACTGCGTCATTAAAAGACAGGGCATCAAGTATTGCCGTAGTAAAAGCACAAGAACTTGGAGAAAACATTATTACCTGTGCTTCAACGGGAAATGCAGCTTCTTCTCTTGCAGGTATTTCAGCTTCACTGGGTTTAAAAAACTTTATTTTTATACCCGAAAGAGCGCCACAGGCTAAGGTTGCACAATTGCTTGTTTTTGGGGCTACAGTATTTGCAGTAAAGGGGTCGTACGATGATGCATTTGCACTTTCTATAAAAGCAACAGAGGTGTTTGGATGGTATAACAGGAATACCGCATTCAATCCCTATATGGTGGAAGGTAAAAAGACAGTTGCCCTTGAAATTGCGGAGCAGCTTAATTTTGATATTCCCGACTATGTGTTTGTCTCTGTTGGAGACGGTTGCATTATTTCGGGTATTGCAAAAGGCTTCTATGATTTACTTTCTTTGAATTTCATTGATAGAGTGCCACGACTTATTGCAGTCCAAGCTATGGGGTGTAAGCCAATTGTGGATGCAGTTAATGGAGATGGCATTGTTAGATTCGTTAAGCCAAATACAATTGCTGACAGCATTGCTGTGGGCATTCCCAGAAATGGGACAATGGCAGTCAGGGATATAAGGAATTCCAACGGTTTTGGAGTTGCTGTTGAGGATTCCGAAATATTGGATGCAATTAAGTTGCTCGGTTCAACTGAGGGGATATTTGCAGAGCCTGCTGGAGCAACAGGTTTTGCTGGATACCTTAAATCGCTAAGAGAAGGACTTGTTTCCCCTCGTGATAAGGTTGTTATTCTTGTTACAGGAAATGGACTTAAGGATATTGAAAGTGCAATGAAGATAGGCGGAAAGACGATACCGGTCGAACCAAATATGGATTCGCTTCAAGAGATTATCTTAAAGGAAGGCATTGAAAGTTGATTACTCTGAAGGGGAAATGCCAAGAAGCATATCTTTATTTATAAGTATGAATCCCCTTCTTTCCATCTTTACACCGCTGTAAATGAGGCTTATTTCCGCATCTGTAACCGCAAGGAATTGTTGTTCCCGGAGAAATTTATTAATAGCATCGGAAAACCTCATGTTTGCTGGTACACTTATAATACCAGTAATAACGAAGGAATCTGTTAAGATTAAGACCTTTGTCTTTTTTATTGGAGCTCCAACTGCCAATTATCTCCCCTCCTTTAATATAAATAGAAAGACCTTTAGCCTATCTTTTCTTAGGTTCTCTTTGTTTCTTCCTAACGCTTGGTGGCACATAATATCTACGCTTTTTGATCTCTGTATAAAGCCCATCACGTGCGCACTCTCTTCTAAACCGTTTTAGCAAATCTTCAAATGTCTCATTCTGTCTTTTGTGTACCTCTGCCACGTTTTCATCTGGTGATTGACCAGAAAATCACCTCCTTCCACTTTAAATATACTTAAGTTTAATGAAATACGTTTCTCTGTCAAGTGAGCCATCTTCTCTCCTAAAGCATAGGTTTAGAGAGAGTATTTGAATTTTGTAGAATCAGGAATATTTTTTACAGAAGCTTTTGAAGAAGTAATAGAATTTAAAGTTCCCTTAAAAAATTTGAAGTTTCATGCAAATTCAATAAAATTTAGAGAGGTGAAAACAATGGAGACAGATATAAGTAAAGAAGAACTGGCGAGATTGATAGACCATACCTTTTTAAAGCCTGAAGGTACTTATGCTGATATTCTCAAACTTTGCAATGAAGCAAAGGAATACAAATTCTACTCAGTTTGCATCAATCCTGTCTATGTAAAATTTGCAAAAGAGAATCTCAAGGATAGCGGTGTAAAGGTTGTGTCAGTTTCGGGCTTTCCCCTCGGAGCAAATGAAACTTCCATAAAGATAGCCGAGGCAGAACACGCAGTTCGAGAAGGTGCTGATGAAATAGATATGGTAATGAATATTGGATTCCTTAAATCAAAAGAGTTTAAGAAAGTAGAGCAAGATGTAAGGGATGTTGTTACTGCTATAAGCCCAAAAGTTGTCAAGGTAATCATAGAAACGTGTCTCCTATCAGAGCAGGAAAAGGTCATTGCTGCTACAATAGCCATTTCTGCAGGAGCGCATTTTGTAAAAACATCAACAGGATTTAATAAGAGTGGCGCAACTGTAGAAGATGTTGCATTGATTCGTTCTGTTATAGGTCCCGGGTATGGTGTAAAGGCCGCAGGGGGAATAGCGGATTATGAAACAGCCGTGAAAATTGTTCTTGCAGGTGCAACAAGAATTGGAGCAAGCAGGAGTATAGACATTGTAAGGTAATGCCATACATTTCCACGAAGGGCATCATCATCAGTACTGCCCCTTTAAATGAAAGGGATAAATCAGCAATTCTTTTTAGCGAAGAGCTTGGAAAAATAAGGATCAAGTTCAGGTCTGTAAGAAGTCCTACCTCAAAAAGGTCAGGGTATTCTGATGACTTTATCCTTGAAAGGATTTTACTTTACAGAAAGGGAGACTTCTATACTGCAACAGAAGTAGAGCTCATTGATTCTTATCTTGATCTCAAGACTTCTCTGGATGGCTTTAAGGCACTCTCATATATAAAGGAGCTCCTTCTCATTCTGATACCCTTTGAGCAGCAGGAACCCAAAGTTTTTAATCTCCTCCTGAAAACCCTTGAAGGGTTGCGACATACGAATTTTAAAGATTCTGCTATAATATATTTTTGTATACATCTTTTCGATGACCTCGGCTATCCTATAAAGATACCGAGGGTTGTAACGGGCGATTATTATTTTTTACCTGAAAAAGGAGGCTTTAATAAAGTTAATGGTATCTTAATTAAAGAGGATATTGTTAGGGAATTTCAGGATGTTTTTAACTCATCTTGCAGGAATTTTAAGGAAGTTCATTATGCAGAGGAGATGTTAAAAATTATAAATAGTTTTGTGTTATTTCATTCTGAATCTGAGCATTTCAAACATTTTCTGGAAACAATGCAAACATTGGGAGAGGGGTGATTATGTACTTTCAAGAAGTGGTTTCAAAACTTGAAAATTTCTGGAAGAAACAGGGGTGTGTGATACTGCCTCCATTCGACGAACAGATAGGCGCTGGTACCCTAAGCCCTTATACATTTTTGAAGGTTCTTGGGAAAAAACCGTGGTCCGTTGCTTATATTCAACCTTCAAGGAGACCTGTGGATGGAAGATATGGTGAGAATCCGAATCGGCTTTATCTTCATCATCAGTTTCAGGTTATTATTAAACCCCCACCATTTGATATAAGGGAACTTTACCTGTCAAGTTTGAGATCACTGGGGCTAAAACTTTCTAAACATGAGGTAAAATTTCTTGAAGATAACTGGGAGACAGCGGTTTTGGGTGCCCAAGGTGTGGGGTGGGAAGTCCGCCTTGACGGTCTCGAAATTACTCAGTTTACATACTTTCAACTTGCCGCTGGCGTTGAACTTGACCCAGTTTCTGTTGAAATTACATACGGGCTCGAAAGACTTGTGCTCTTCATTCAGGAAAAGGAAAATGTATTCGATATTATGTGGAATGAGGACATTACATATGGCAATTTGAGGCTCGATTCAGAGCGTGAGGAATGTATCTATGCATTTGACGAAAGCGAAGTATCAAGACTTGTGGAGATGTTCAACATTTATGAAGGTGAAGGATTAAGATTACTTGAGAGAGGGATATTAATTCCTGGCTATCAATATTTATTGAAGTGTTCACATGTTTTTAATCTTCTTGAGGCAAGAGGAGCAATGAGTGTCTCTGAGAGGGTAACGTATATTTCCAGAATGAGAAAGATGGCAAATCTATCCGCAAGGCTGGTTCTTGAAAGAGAGGAGAAAGATGAAAAACCTTCTGTGTGAAATATATACAGAGGAAATGCCTGCAAGGTTAGTAAGAGATACAGAAAGACAGTTCTCGGAGATTTTCGCAGGCCTTCTGAAACATTCACATCTTAATTATGGAGAGATTGAATCTTTCGGTACCCCAAGAAGAATCTGCATCTTTATAAAAGATATTCCTGAGAAGGAAGAAGATACAACGGTCGAAGTAAAAGGCCCGTCCTATAAGATAGCTGTTGATGAAAATGGTAATAAGTTGCCACCATATTTAAAGTTTCTTGAGACGCACCATCTTAGTGAAAGTGATATATTTATAAAAGAGATTAAAGATAGCAAATATCTCTATGGGAAAAAACTTTTAAAAGGAAGGGATGCAGAAGATGTCCTTAAAGAATTGATCATAGAGACGTTAAAGGGGCTCCATTTCACAAGACCAATGCACTGGGAGAGTTCCGGGGTGGAATTTATAAGACCAATAAGAAACATTCTTCTTCTCTTTGGGGAAGATGTTCTTGATATTGAATACGCTGGCGTAAGGTCAAATAATTTAAGTTTCGGCTTACAGATAGACGTCCCCCTTTCTTTTACGATAAAACACCCGGAGGAGTACTTCAAAAAGATAAGGGAGAACTATGTAATTCTCTCATATAATGAGCGAAGAAGAATCGTTGAAAACCGCATCAAAGATATCGCAAGAAAAATAAACGGTGTACCAGTTTACACAGAGGATTTCCTTGAAGAGGTTGTAAATATGAACGAATACCCTACTCCTTTTCTTGCATCAATTGGGATTAAGGAGATAAGGATTCCTGAATGCATCATTGAAAGTGTTATAAAGAGCCATTTGAAATCCTTTCCCGTGAAAGAAAGAAATGGGACTTCTCTGCTTCCGTACTTTATTGGTGTTAGAAATGGTACATCTGATTTTATAGAAAATGTCAGAGCAGGGTATGAAAGGGTTGCAAAAGCAAGAATACTTGACGGAAGTTTCTTCTTTGAAGAAGATAAAAAGACACCTCTTGAAGTTTTTGTAGAAAAACTTGGGGGAGTCGTATTTATGACAGGGTTAGGAAGTATGAAAGAAAAGACTGAACGCCTCGAAAAGCTTGCAAAATTTATTGCTCATACACTTCCCCTGAGCAACAGCGAAGCAGAAAACCTTATAAGAGCAGCTCACCTTTCTAAGACAGACCTTGTTTCAAATGTCGTAGGAGAGTTTCCAGAATTGGAGGGCCGTATAGGAGGAATTTATGCTCGTTTCTGGGGTGAGAATGAAGAGGTAGCCACAGCAATAAGTGAACAGTATCTCCCCCTCTACAGCGGGGATAAATTGCCCCTATCAGAGATAGGCAAGATTCTATCTATAATAGATAGAATTGATACGCTTGCGGGAGGATTTATTCAGGGTATTGATTATTCAAGCTCAAAAGACCCGTTTGGCCTCAGGCGAATTGCTTCGGGAGTTGTCCAGATTGTGTTTTCTATGGGATTAGGCAGATTTCCCCTAAAGGCGCTCGTTTACGAGGCACTCACTTATTACCAAATAGAAAAAGATGAGGATAAAAAGAGAGATGAGGTGCTTAACTTCCTGAGGGAAAGGGCAGAAGGAATTTTGAAGGAAAAAGGGATAAGATATGATGTTGCTAATGCAGTTCTCATGCTACCAATTGATCTTATGCCAGCCTATTTAGAAAGGGCATCAACAATTATGAAACATCTTAATGAAGAAACACTTGCCCTCATATGTACGACTAATAAGAGGATAAAAAATATCATTGAAAAATCAGGTTTCAAGGGAGAAGGGTCAGTTAGAAGAGATTTGTTTTTTGATAAGGCAGAAGAAGAGCTTTATAATGTTATGAGTGATTCAAAGCTAACGCTTAATAGTCTCCTGGAAAAAGGGGATTATGAAGCAGCACTTTCTCTTTACTATTTCATCTCTCCATCTGTGTTCAAATTTTTTGATAACGTTCTTGTAATGGATGAAAACGATAACGTCAAAAATAATAGGTTAAGTTTACTAAAAGAGCTGAAAAGCTTATTTGATGCATATGCTGATTTTTCTCAAATAACTTTTGAAGGGTAATGAATTTTACATAAAATATAATAAAGAAAACCAAGGGAGGTTTGAATGGTGAAGAAATACGTTTATGATTTTGAAGAGGGTAGTGAGCAAATGAGAGATTTGCTTGGAGGAAAAGGCGCGGGTCTTTCTGAAATGACGAGAATTGGTTTGCCTGTCCCCCCTGGATTTACTATTACAACAGAGGCATGCAGGGATTATTTGAGAACTCATGCTCTTTCTGAAGATGTGAAGCAAGAAACACTCGAACACCTGAAAAAACTGGAAGAAAAAACTGGAAAAAGTCTGGGGGATACAAATAGTCCCTTATTTGTATCTGTTCGTTCTGGAGCCTCTGTTTCAATGCCTGGAATGATGGAGACAATTCTGAACTTAGGCTTAAATGATGAAACTGTGGAGTCACTTGCAAGATTAACTCAGAATACACGTTTTGCATATGACAGTTATAGAAGGCTTATTCAGATGTTCGGAAATGTAGTGATGGATATTCCTCACGATAAATTCGAGGAAGTCCTCACAAACATAAAGACACAGAATAACCTTAAACTTGATACTGAATTAAATGAAGAAGAGCTTCTACAAATTATAAAAGAATTCAAATCGGTATTCAAACAGTATACAGGTAAGGACTTTCCGCAGGATCCGTATGAACAGCTTTTTACCTCGATTGAAGCAGTATTCAGGTCCTGGAACGCTCCAAAGGCTGTCACCTATAGGGCACTCGAAAAAATTAGTGACGATCTTGGTACAGCAGTGAACATTGTGATGATGGTCTTTGGAAATATGGGGGATGATTGTGCGACAGGAGTTGCATTTACAAGAAACCCGGCCACAGGGGAGAAGAAGCTTTATGGAGAGTACCTTGTTAATGCTCAGGGAGAGGATGTGGTTGCTGGTATCAGGACGCCTAAACAGATTGAAGAAATGAAGGAAGAAATGCCAGAAACCTACAAACAACTTATTGATGTATCAGACATTCTTGAAAGTCATTATAAAGATATGCAGGATACAGAATTTACTATTGAGAAAGGAAAGCTTTACATGTTGCAAACAAGGAGCGGCAAGAGAACAGCTCAGGCAGCAGTAAGGATTGCCGTTGATATGGTGGCAGAATCTCTCATTACCAAAGAAGAAGCAATTATGAGGGTTACCCCCGCTCAGATTGACCAGCTTCTTCATAAAATGATAGATCCTTTAGCGAAAGTAAACCCAATTGCAGAAGGACTTCCTGCATCTCCTGGTGCTGCAAGCGGCAAGGTTGTTTTTGATGTAAAAGAGGCCGCTACGAGGGGTAAAAATGGTGAAGCTGTCATTCTTGTAAGGCCTGAAACAACGCCTGAGGATATTGAGGGGATGGCTTATTCTGAAGGGATACTTACGACAAGAGGTGGTATGACGGCGCACGCGGCAGTTGTTGCAAGAGGTATGGGAAAACCTTGTATTGTTGGTGCGGAAGAGATAAAGCTTTATATGGACGATAGGTATTTTACTGTAAATGGATTAACTGTAAGGGAAAACGATATAATAACAATTGATGGCTCTAATGGTTACGTGATTATAGGTGAAGTCCCTATGATAGAACCATCATTAACGCCTGAATTAAAAGAATTTCTCGGCTTTGCTGATGAGTTACGTGAACTTGGTGTAAGAGCAAATGCAAATACACCTGAAGAAGCAACAAGAGCACGCGAATACGGCGCTACAGGTATAGGTTTGTGCCGGACAGAAAGGATGTTTCTTCAACCCGATAGGTTACCTATTATGCAAGAGATGATCATATCTGAAACAAAGGAAGACAGAGTTGCACAACTGAGTAAACTTGAACCCCTGCAAAAGGAAGACTTTTACGAAATACTCAAGGCAATGGATGGATATCCTGTTATTATAAGACTTCTTGATCCCCCACTCCATGAGTTTCTCCCCCAAAGAGAGAGGCTTGAGAAGGAAATCGAGGAATTAAGACGTAACAATGCTGATCCAGATACCCTAAAAAAGAAGGAGAGGGAATTAAAGAGATCAAAAGAACTGACAGAATTTAACCCTATGATTGGTTTCAGAGGGTGCAGGGTAGGTCTTGTTTATCCAGAGATTTATGAGATGCAATCTGCAGCGATAATAGATGCAACCATTCAACTCAAAAGGGAGGGCTATAATCCCAAACCTAAGATTATGCTTCCTCTCATAGGTCATGTAAACGAGATGAAGGTTTTGAGAGAAAAGATTGAGAAAGTTATTGGAGAAATTCTTTTAAGAGAAGGAGTCAGAGTAGATTATGAGATTGGGACAATGGTTGAAGTACCCAGAGCGTGTCTTACTGCAGATCAAATTGCATCTTACGCAGACTTTTTCTCATTTGGAACAAATGACCTGACTCAAGCAACCTTTGCATACAGCAGGGATGACGCCGAAGCAACATTTTTACCTTTCTACCTGAAGGAAGGAATACTTCCCTCTGAACCATTTATGACTATTGATAGAGACGGCGTTGGAAAGCTTGTGCGTATAGGGGTTATCCTTGGAAGAAAGACAAATCCTTCTCTTGATATCGGTATATGCGGGGAACATGGAGGAGACCCGGATTCAATTGAGTTTTTCCACTATGCAGGCCTTGATTATGTAAGTTGTTCCCCATTTAGAATCCCCATTGCACGGCTTTCTGCTGCACAGGTTGCTATCAAAGAAAACAGAAAAGTAAAAGAGAAGAGTGCTTAGAGAAGATTTTGAAAGTTTAGAAAGAGAATTGCTCTCCCCATTTGCCACCCTGAGTATAAAGTCAAAGGGGAGGGCAATGCCTGAAGAAAAGGACTTATACAGAACTGAATTTGAAAGAGATGTAGATAGAATTATATATTCAAGAGCTTTCAGGAGATTACAGTATAAAACACAGGTATTTATAGCACCCAGAGGTGATCACTACAGAAATAGACTTACTCATACCCTCGAAGTAATGACTCTTGCTCGCTCAATTTCACGTTCTTTGAGACTTAACCTTGATCTTACAGAGGCAATTGCCCTTGGACATGATCTGGGTCATTCTCCTTTTGGACATGCAGGAGAAAATGCACTCAATTACAAATGCAAAGAATATCACTCTGAAATGTCCTTCTCTCATCCCGCTCAGAGTGTAAGGGTTATTGACCTTCTCGAGCGAAGAACGAGATCTGATGGCATCACTGTGTTCGGACTCAATCTCACAGAAGAGGTAAGGAATGGTATTCTTAAACATAGCAAAGGATTGCTTGACTGGTCACAGTTAAATAAGTTTGATATTCCCTCAACTCTTGAAGGTCAGGTTGTGAGAATTTCTGACAGGATTGCCTATCTTCATCACGACATAGATGATGCCATAAGAGCTGAGCTCATAAGCGAAAGCGATATCCCTGAAAAAGCAAGAAAAATACTTGGAAATACAAATTCAAAAAGGCTTTCCACTATGGTAATGAACGTTATTGAGCAGAGCAACGATAAGGACAGCATTCAGATTGATACTCCTACTGAAGAAGCTATGGATGAGATTAAAAACTTTCTTAAGGAAAGAGTATACGAAGGCCCCCAACCAAAGAAAGAGGAAGGCAGGGTTATGAGACTCGTATCTTATCTCTTTGATTACTTTTATAAAGATCCCGAAAAACTTGAAGAATACCTCAAAAATCATCCTCTCTCGGTAAGCACAGAAGACCCTGTTGAACTCATAAAAACGGATTCAAAAGAACGTATTCGAGTGATATGTGACCATATTTCTTCAATGACTGATAGATTTGCAATAGAACTCGTCGAACAAATTACTATCCCAGGTCCCCCTAACTAAAAGCTATTCATTAAAAAAAGGAATTTCAATATTTTCTTCGTATTTATATTTGTATGAATGACTTAAGGAATTATATTGATGAACTTCACTCCCGCACCGATATTGTTTCAGTTATTTCAAGATACGTAAAGCTCAAAAAAAGCGGGGTGAATTATGTTGGTTTATGCCCATTTCACCATGAGAAAACACCTTCCTTTGTTGTCAGCCCTTCTAAACAATTGTTTCACTGTTTTGGATGCGGCGCCAGTGGGGATATAGTGAAGTTTATGATGATGATTGAAAATATAGAGCTTAAAGACGCCGTCTCAACTCTTGCAAAAGAAGCAGGAATGGAACCCCCAAAGTTTGAAAAAGGGAAGGAAACCTCCAAAGAAAGGGAAACGATTAAAAATGTAAATAGATTTGCCTTCGACTACTTTCGCTCGCTCTTAAATGAGCATATCCTGGTATATCTTAAAAAGAGAGGCTTAAAAGATACTTCAATCGAAAAGTATGGCATAGGTTACAGTGGAAATAGCTTTGAGGAGATGGTCACACTTGGGGAGAAAAATGGCTTTAGCCTGGACACTTTCATAAAAGCAGGGATTTTGAAAAGAAATGAAAACGGAGAAGTGCGTCCATACTTCTTAAACAGAATTATGATACCTATCTTCGATTCTGCTGGAGATGTTATTGCCTTCAGTGGACGTGCTATAGATAATGCAGAACCAAAATATTTAAATTCACCTGAAACCAGTATATTTTCGAAAAGTCGGACTCTTTATTTTATGAACTTTTCAAAAAATTCCATTAGAGAAACAAAAGAGGCAATTATTGTTGAAGGATATTTTGATGCAATGGTTCTTTCTCAGGAGGGGATAGAGAATGTTGTCTCCTCCATGGGGACATCCTTTACAGAGGAACAAGCACGCCTTATCAAGAGGTTTGCAGATAAGATTTATTTTTTCTACGATAACGATAAAGGAGGCAGGCTTGGTGCAGAAAGGGCTATCGAAGTTTGTGGTGGGCTTGACTTAGGAATTGGTATTGTAACCTCAAAGGAAAACATGGACCCCGATGAGATTGTGCTCACCGAAGGAAGGGAAGGGATTGATGAACTTCTTAGAAATGCAAAAGACCCCCTCTTCTTTATTGCAGATTTTGAATCCAGAATGGTTGAAGATACCCCTCAGGGAAAAGCCGAGCTTTCCAGAAAGATGCTTGATGTTGTTTCTAAAATCTCAAACAGGGTGACAGTCTATGAATATCTAAGGAGGCTCTCAGTCTATCTTGGGCTTGACTTAGCCTTTCTTATAGACCAGTACAATAAAATACTATCGAGCCCTAAAATGATAAATAAAGAACCGCTTGATATTAAAACAGACCAGTTCACGGCGCTTCAGGAACTTCTCACTCAGGCAATACTTCAGAGAAAAGAAAGTGTTCCTTTAATCATTGAAGCAATAAATATAAAGGACGATTTTGTCGAACCTTATAGAAAAATTTGTCTGAGGGCACTCCTTGATATCGATAGTGGAAAGGACCCCGACCCAAAATCCTGGTATGATTTAGAAGAAGATGAACTTTCCTTATGTTTTTCTCTGACCCTGAAAGATTCATTCCTTGTAAGAGATGAGGCAATCACGAAAGCCATTGAGTCCTTTAAGGCCTTAAAGTTATATAGGGATCATGTGCTTAAGCTTTTTAAAGAACTCTCTACAGCAAAGGACGAGGAAGAGAGGATCGTTAAGTTGAAAGAATATGATGAGACTTTAAGAAAATTGAAAGGAAGGTAAATGATGGAAAAGGAAATAACTGCGCAGACCGATAAATCTCTGCAGCTAATAAAAAATTATCTTAAGAAGTTAAGGAATCTTAATAAAGATGAAAAGGAAGTCGTAAGAAAACTTCTTGAAAGAGGGAGGGTAACAGGAGCTCTATCTTATGAGGAGATAAGTGATGCCCTTGAGAAAATGTCTATTGAAACGGATCAGATTGACGAGTTTTTTATCTTACTTCAAAAACTCAATGTAAAGTATATGGAGAGAGAATATCTTGAAAAATCTGGAGGTAAGATCTCGAAAAAGGGTATTGAAGAGACCGAGATAACAGAATTGAGAAATCCCATCCAATCTTATCTTTCGACAATTGGTTCCATAGACCTCCTTACACCACAGAAGGAAATGGAGTTAGCAAGGAGAATTGCAAATGGGGATAGAGAAGCAAAGAACGAATTGATTGAGGCAAATCTGAGGCTGGTGGTGAGCATAGCGAAAAGATATACCGGACATGGGCTTTCATTTCTTGACCTTATCGAAGAAGGAAACCTCGGGTTGATAAGGGCAGTCGAAAAATTTGATTATAGAAAAGGGTACCGCTTTTCTACATATGCAACATGGTGGATAAGGCAGGCTATTACAAGGGCTCTTGCAGATCAATCAAGGCTCATAAGAGTACCTGTTCATATGGTTGAGAGTATCAACAGAATCGAGAGAGCAAGTAAAGAGCTTCTTCAGGAGCTTGGGAGGGAACCGACATACAGGGAAATTGCAGAAAGGACTGGTATAGCCGAAAAGAAAATATCAAAATATTTGAGACTTGCGCAGTCTCCTCTTTCTCTCGAGATGCCGGTTGGAGATGAGGAAGAAAGCAGACTCGAAAACTTTATTGAAGATGACAGGAACCCAACCCCTGAAGGGGAAAGCGTTAATCAATACTACAAGGAACAACTTGAAAAGATTCTTCAGAAATTAACCCCACGTGAAAGGGAGATATTAAAATACAGGATGGGCTTAGAAGGGGAATATCCCCACACACTCGAGGAAGTGGGAACTATTTTTGGAGTAACAAGGGAAAGAATAAGGCAGGTAGAAGCAAAAGCAAAGAGAAAACTCAGTAACTATCTTAAGGAACTTGAAAAGGAAGAGGAGAAAGGTGATTTTTGAATTACTTTTTAATTTGAGCCACTTCCTTTACTATATTTAATACAACTTCAACCGCCTTTTCGAGTGCGAATGTAGGTATGTATTCGTAGATTCCGTGAATATTGAATCCTCCTGAAAAGATGTTGGGTGTTGGCAAGCCCATATAAGAAAGCCTGGCACCGTCTGTTCCACCTCTTATGGGCTTTATGATGGGATCGATAGCAGCATTCTTTATTGCTTTCTCTGCGATTTCTATTATCTGTGGAGTTCTTTCGATGATTTCTTTCATATTATAATAAGAATCCCTTATTTCCAGAGATAAAGTATTATCTCCATATTTTTTATTTATGAATTCAGCACATGCTTTGAGGAATTCCTTTCTCTTTTCAAATCTTTCTTTAAAGTGATCTCTTACAATGATTTTTTGTTGAGCCTCTTGAACTCCTCCACTCATTTGATATATATGGTAAAATCCTTCGTAATCTGAAGTAGCCTCGGGAACTTCATTTGCAGGTAAAAGCGCAATAAATTCATTTCCAATTTTTATGGCATTTTTCATAATACCCTTAGCAGCACCTGGGTGTATACTTACCCCTTTTATTTTCACCTCACAGGTAGCTGCATTAAAGTTTTCGAATTCAAAGGTCCCAATTCCCTCTCCATCTAATGTATATGCAAAATCAGCTCCAAACCCCTTTACATTGAAGTAATCCACACCTCGGCCAATTTCTTCATCAGGGGTAAACGCAAATCTGATTGTTCCGTGCGGAATCTCAGGTCTATCTTTAAGATACTCAACAGCAGTTATTATTTCTGCAATGCCTGCCTTATCATCAGCACCCAGAACGGTAGTCCCATCGGTTACAATAAGGTCTCTACCAATAAACTCTTTAAGTTTTGGAAATACTGAGGGCGTGATAAGGATGCCTTTTTCTGCATTGAGGATAATATCCCCTCCATTGTAATTCTGAACAATCCTTGGTTTTACTTCTTTTCCTGATACCTCAGGAGTGGTATCCATATGAGCAATGAAGCCCACAACTGGCGTTTTGTAATCAAGATTTGATTCAAGTGTACCCATTACATACCCATGATCGTCTAATTCTGCCTTAAGTCCAACTGATGTGAGTTCTTCAAGGAGAAATCTCGCAAAATCAAGTTGTTTTGCAGTCGAAGGGAATGTTACAGAATTCTCGTCAGATTGTGTATCATGCCTTACATACTCCATAAACCTATCTACAACACTTTTCATATAAACCTCCAATCTTTCACGATTATACATAATTTTTACGATTGTCCGAAATTGATATGTCATTACGCAACAAAAATCGTATTTAATAAAATGCAGTTTACGTATATAAAAGATACTTCCGGGTTATTGTATTATTTATTTTGTCCTCTTGAAATTCAGGCCGCAGAAGATTTTTTGTGAGGCCATTCCATACTTTGCTATAAAGTAATAAAAATAATATAATTCAAAAATAGGAGGTAGCATGGCGCAATTTCATATTAAGTGCGAGAAAGAGGATATTTCTCCCTATGTGATACTCGTTGGAAACCCTCAAAGGGCAGAAAAAGCTTCGCTTCTACTTGAAGACGCAAAGCTTGTCAATGAGTATAGATATCTTTATGTATTCACAGGGTTTTATAAAGGAGAGAGGATAAGTGTTGCAACAACAGGCATGGGAGCACCATCAACTGCAATTGTAGTTGAAGAGCTCGTCAACCTTGGTGGAAAGGTATTCATACGTGTTGGGTCTGCAGGAGGAATTGACCCTAAGTTAGGGGTAGGGGATATTGTAATAGCGACAGGGAGCATAAGGGATGATGGAACTACATTAAACTATCTGAGGACATCGTTTCCGGCTGTTTCCGATTACGATGTGTTACGAACGATTATTGAGGTAGGGGTGGAATTTTCTCCCCGTATATATTATGGTGTTGTTATTTCTCAGGACGCATTTTACAGGCCATACTCAGACGAGGAGATGAATACGTTTGTTAACGCTGGCGTTAAGGCAGTCGAAATGGAAAGCGGGTGTGTCTTTATTGTATCTCAATACAGGGGTGTAAAGGCAGGCGCTCTCTTTGCACTTGATGGAAATGTGTTTCTCAAAAAGATAAAGCCTGCAAATGCTGAAGATCTTTTTAAAGAAAGTGAGGATACCGCAATAAAAATAGGGCTTGAATCTATGTACAGACTCTCAAAGGATCTGATAAAATGAGGATTTCTGAAGAAGTAAAGGAGGGATTATATCAGGGAAACCCTGTCGTTGCTCTGGAATCAACTATTATTGCTCAGGGATTACCCTATCCTGAAAATATTCGAGTTGCTATTGAGTTAGAGCAATTGATAAGGGACAATGGTGGAATTCCTGCAACTATTGGTATTATTAAGGGGGAAATTATTATCGGTATGAACAAAAATGAAATTGAGTACATTGCAACTGCTCCTTCCGTAATGAAACTTTCGACAAGAGAGATCCCTCTATGCGTTGCTTCAGGCCTCGATGGAGCAACGACAGTTTCTGCCACTTCATACATCGCAGAGAAAGCTCATATTAACGTCTTTGCAACAGGAGGCATTGGAGGTGTCCACAGAGACGTTATTTCAACATTTGATATTTCAAGAGACCTTGAAGAACTTTCAGAGAGAGATATTATTATTGTCTCCTCCGGAGCAAAGTCAATCCTTGATATACCAAAAACAGTAGAGTTTCTTGAAACAAAAGGTGTGTTGGTTGTTGGATTCCAGTGTAATGAGTTTCCATCTTTTTATTCAAGGAAGTCCGGTGTAAGGATTCCTTCTGTAAATTCATATGAGGAAGTTTCAAGAATCTTTAAGGCAAAGAAAGAACTTTCAATAAAGGGAGCAATACTTGTCGCAAATCCTGTGCCAGAGGAAGAGGAGATTCCTTATGAGACAATGGAGAAATGGATTAATGAGGCACTTGAGTTAGCAAAAGAAAACGGGGTTTCAGGTAAAAATGTTACTCCTTTTCTTCTATCAAAGATTTTTGAGCTGAGTGAGGGTAAGGCTTTGAGTACCAATATCGCCCTTGTAAAGAATAATGCGAGGATTGCGACTCTCATTGCAAAAGAAATCCTTTCATGAAAAAAGAATGGACCGAAAATTATTTTGATAAGTTATATATGAAGTATTTTCTTCTTACCCAGAAGGAAGAAATGACAGAACAACAGACCACATTTATTAAAACTTTTTTAAGACCAGGGGGAAGGGTACTTGATACAGGATGTGGCATTGGAAGACACTCTATATCTCTGGCTAAAAAGGGATTTGATGTAGTTGGTATCGATACATCTGACATCTACCTTTCCTTTGCAAAGGAATCATCTATAAAAGAAGAAGTAAGAAACATTGAGTTCAAAAAGATCGATATGCGTGATATGGATTATAAAGAAGAATTCGATGGAGTCATCAATCTATGGTCTTCCTTCGGTTATTATGACGATGAGACAAACTTTGAAATCCTTAAAAATTTATCCGAAGCACTTAAAAGGGATGGCATATTAATCATTGATATAGAAAACAGGGATTATCTGTTAAAAAATTTTGTGTATGAGACATTCAAGGAGAGCGACGGGGTTTTTATTCTTGAAAGAAGAAATTATCATCCCCTTACCTCTATTATTACAACACACAGGTTCTTCATTGGAAAAGACCTAAAAAAGGAATATATAAGAAATATAAGGATGTATTCTGCAACTGAAATGATAAATCTTTATAAGTCAGCAGCTCTTAAAGAGATTCAGGTTTTTGGTAACTTTGCTGGAGAAAAGTTTTCCATAAACTCTAAGAGGATTATTATTATAGGAAAGAAGGCTTGACTAATTTATCGATTTGTCTAAAATATAATTTGGGAGGTAATATTTTTCCTTATTTTATTAATTTATAGAAGAAGGTAGATCATTTAAATGATTGCAACGACACGAGAAGAGTATGCGGTTAAGGCACTTATTTATATTGCCTCAAAGGAAATCCGGAAGGCATCTATCAGTGAAATTGCCGAAAAGAATAGCATTTCTTTTGCTTATATTCTTAGAATTTGCTCTCTTTTGAGGCAACATGGTATTCTCACAAGTGAAAAAGGAAGAAGCGGGGGGTATATCCTCAAAAAAGATCCTTCGACAATTTCACTGTTCGATATTATAGAGGCAGTTGGGAGAAAGAGTGTGGAGATCAAATGTAATTATGGAGCAAAGCATGACACGCCCTGTTACCAGAGCGAGTGCATTTCAATGAGTGCATGGAATACAATAAGAGAAAAGACAGATGAGCTTTATAAAGAAATAAAATTATCGGATCTTATAGGGAGTAAAAATGCTACTTAGAACTCAAATTATTGAAATTCTGAAGCACATAATTGTTCAAAGTACGGGAAAACCTATTTTTTCAGTAGCAAGTATAGAAGAGCTTGATATTGATAAAGATGGAAAGGTAACAATTTCACTTAATTTTCCTCCTATAGATGAGTCAGAGGTTATAGAGGTACAAAGTGCAATAGAAGAGAGACTGAAAGAGGAAGGTGCCTCAGAGGTAAATCTCACAATTAATGTGAGGAAGCCTCGGAACATCCATCACGTCATTGCCGTCTCTTCAGGTAAAGGTGGGGTTGGAAAGTCAACCGTGAGTACTAATATTGCCATTGCTCTTTCTCAACTTGGAAACAGAGTTGGGCTTTTGGATGCCGATATTTATGGGCCAGATATCCCAATGATGTTCGGGGTGAATGAAAGGCCCTATGTAAACGAGGAAAATAAGATCATCCCCATAGAAAAATATGGAGTGAAACTTATGTCAATTGGCTTTCTTCTTGATAAATCTGATACACCTGTTGCATGGAGAGGACCACTTGTAACAAAAGCAATAGAACAATTTTATAATGATGTTGAGTGGGGAGAGCTTGATTACCTTATCATTGATCTTCCCCCAGGAACCGGTGATGTACAGCTGACTATTGCACAATCGCTACCAACAAAGTATGGTATAGTTGTTACCACCCCGCAGGATGTGTCCATTCTTGATGCCTCCAAGGCACTTAATATGTTTAGAGCCTCAGAAATTGAGGTTATGGGAATTATTGAGAATATGTCTTATTTTGTCTGCCCTGAGACTGGTACAAGGTACGAAATCTTTGGAAGTGGTGGAGGAGAAAGACTTGCTAAAGAAAGCGGTGCAAGACTTATCGGTAGAATACCACTTGAACCCAGAATTAGAAAAGGAGGAGATGAAGGAAACCCAGTTGTTCTTATGGAGGAAGACACAGAAACAAGGAGAATATTTCTTGAAATTGCAAAGGAGGTGACAAAGTTCATTGAAGGAAGTTAGATACCTTTTTATATGGATTCTTATCATTGTAATTGTATGCAGTGGAGTTTATCTTGCAAATAATATATTAGAAAGCATCCCAACTGTTAAGGTAACGGAGGTATACCTTATTAGTTCTCCTGGTTTTCTTATGAAATTTGACGATACACTACCTCCATTTGCCAGGGAACGTTTAACCACAGATTTTGTTTTTCAGCCTTCTCCTAAAACTTATTTACTATATGAGGATAGCATAAGTGGTGTCTACATCTTAGAGAGTAATAAACCCATTGAAACATTTCTAAATACCATGCTAAATAGTAACAAAAGTGACAAAATACGCTCAAAGACATGGTATAAAGGTTTCCCTGTTTTTTCTATAGATGACAACATATTTATATCTAAGTGGAAAAATTTTATCATTGCCTCCTCTTCGGCTTCTTCACTCCAAAAAAGTATTGATAATGTATATTTAAAATCTATTACTCGAAATACGCTGACCCTGAATCTGGTCAATAGTAGTGATATAAATTCGGGATTTGCAAGCTCAGAAGGAGTATTTTATTTTTCAAAACTCCTTAATGTGCCATTCATAGAGATCACTCCACCATTCCTTTTTAAGATTAAAAGTGATGGGATTCTTGTCAACTTCGATTCAACCTTTTCAACTTCAAATAAGCTTGAAGTTCATTATGTTGATGGCACCATTCTCGATTTTGCCTCTTTAAAGATAGACCAATTCAGATTCTTTTCTGACTTGTTCCTGCAATTAGACGAAGAGGTAAAAACTCATTTACTTGATACTGTGTATGCTTCAAAAAGTTTTGAAGTACATTTATTTCATGATTCTTCTTTCGGGCTAATTCTTACTCAAGAAGATCCCTCAAGTCTCATAACATTTATCCAGGAAACATATCCCTTAAATATGAAAATGGATGGTGATATTGTCGACTTCTGGAGGGGGGATTACCATATTTATCTTACCCGGCATAATGAAAGTTTATATATCTTCGAGTCATTGGGAAACCTTCAGAAGTCACTTAACTCCACAAAATTTGAGCCTGGAGAAAACTGTTATCTCTATTCAAGGATGTCTGGGGATATTCCCTCAGGATTACCTGGCCTTTCAAATATCGTCGTGCCCTTTGAACCCCTCAAGATAACAGGAAGAGTGGAAAACCAGAAGGCAATTATAGAAATGGAAAAAACAAATGAATAAAGACTTCCTTATTGAAAGAAATCTTTTCATTACGATTCTTATGAATGTAATAATCACTGTTACCGAAATTATAGGGGGAGTGATTTCTGGAAGTCTTTCTCTTATTTCTGACTCCTTTCATAATCTCTCGGATACAATGGCAGGCGTTCTTTCCCTATTTGCAGTTAAACTCTCCCATAAAAGTAGCAATGAAAAATTTACGTTTGGCTATAGAAGAGCAGAGATACTCGTGGCTATTGGAAACTCCATGTTCCTCCTTATTATTACCATTTTCATCTTCAGGGAGGCTATCCTTAAACTCGCCAACCCGAGTTTAATTAGAGTATCCATTATGTTGCCTGTTGCACTTATTGGTCTTATAGCAAATTTTATCTCTACATTTCTTTTGCATCGCTACAGAGAAGATACCTTAAATATAAAAAGTGCATACCTTCATCTTCTTACAGACACTCTGAGCTCTGTTGTTGTTGTGGTAGGCGCACTTCTTATGCTATATTTTAAAATCTACTGGATTGACTCTATTCTTTCAATGGGCATTTCTATCTTCATTGCATATGAAAGTATCAAAGTTTTATGGGAGACTACAGGGATTCTTATGGAATGTAAGCCATCCTGGGTTGATCTTGAAGAACTAAAAAAGGATATAGAATCACTTCCTGAGGTAAAAAATATCCACCATGTTCATGTATGGAGGCTTTCCGACAAAAGCACTATTTTCGAGGGACACATAAATGTAGAAGACATACCTGTGAGTAAAACAAAGGAGTTGAGAACGAACATAGAGCGGATACTTGAGGATAAGTACAGAATAAATCATACAACAATCCAGTTTGAGTACGAAGAACACAAAGAGCAAGGGCTTATTAAAGAAGGAAACAGAAGTAAGCAAAAATAGTATATGAAGGTTTTTATTACAGGTGCTCCTGGTTGTGGAAAGACTTACCTTATAAATAGTATTGCGAATTTCTTGAAGGACAACGGATTTTCTATATCTGGTTTTATAACTGAAGAAGTAAGAGAGGATAGTAAAAGAGTAGGATTTAAAATTAAGGATCTTTCAACACAAAGGGAAGAGATCTTTGCCTCAAAAGTAGCAATTACTCCATATAGATTTGGAAACTACTTTATAAATCTTATCAATCTTGAAGAGATAGCACTCAATGCCTTCAGTGGGGGTGATGTTAAGATTATTGATGAAATAGGAAAGATGGAGTTTTATTCAGAGAAGTTCAGGAAAATCCTTTTTGAAAATATGTACACCAATATTAATCTTGTAGCGACCCTTCACAGAGATTTTGTAAAAGACTTTAAAGATTTCGGGCAGATTTTTTTCCTTACGCAGGAAAACAGGGAAGAAATCGGATTAAAGATCCTCAATCTCATTAGAGGGGCTCTTATTTAGTTTTTGGAAATGTTTTGAGGTTGTTTTCCACGATTTATAACCAATTAAACAAGTGTTAAATTGGTCTCATTCTATCAAATCTCAAAAATGCACCTTAAAGAGGTTTTTCTTCTGTGGATAATAGTTTAATATCTTTTTCTGTCGAATCGTTGAAAATCGGGGCATTTCTGAGCGCCGAATTTCTGGAAGAGAGCTAATCTTCAATTCCTTACAGGAGAGCTACAAACTGTTCTAACGAACGTTATATACGAGGGGGGGATAATAATAAGAAAAGAGGGGGTATGGGAGAGAAAGGATAAGAAGAAGGGGGGTCTCATATCAATTCTTTCCTAAAACCTATGGAAAACGCTAAACCCCTTCTTTGGATATAAAGCATTGTATCCTAAGAAATCCCCATACCTATCCTTCAAGATGTTCAACTTTAGAAAATCTCCATCTCTTCCCTTATTCCTAATAAGCCCAAAGACTAAATCTACAGCCTCCACCGTTCCAATCATCCGTCTGTCACTCCAAATGGAGATGTTCTGTTCGCCTTTCAAGAGGTGGGCTATTATTATCCACTCCTTTCTGCTTTTCTCGAGAGCTTCCGTCAACCTGTTTCTTGTCGTGATGCTGTTAATGTTCTTGACTCTCAACAGGTGGTCAATGATAATCGTTTGATACTCCGTATCGTCGAGGCTCTCTATTCCCTCTATATCTGGAGTTTTCAACACAACTTCGGTTTTGTCCAAATTTCCATCCATTTTCTCAAGCACTTCCCTTGAAAGCTCCGAAAAGAAGATAATGGGCTTCGGGAGAAATACCAATTGAGATACGGTCAGCCTTGTTTTTCCAGAGCTTGGTAATCCCATAAGTAATATCTTTCTCACATTACCCTCTCTCACATTACACCTCCTTATGTATTAGTTTCAATTCCTTATAGGAGATCTACAAACAAATAATGGATACTCATCAAGCACCGCTTTAACCCAAGTTTCAATTCCTTATAGGAGATCTACAAACTTTGTATTATTGCCATTCCAGTATCCCAACTATTAGGTTTCAATTCCTTATAGGAGAGCTACAAACTTAACATAATAGACGCCTCCTTTTCTGCAAATTATTGTTTCAATTCCTTATAGGAGAGCTACAAACCAACAACAGATACGACAATTCAAATCCCTGCAAATGGTTTCAATTCCTTATAGGAGAGCTACAAACAGAAAATCTGGTTTATCCCCGCCTTGAAGGCTTTCGAGTTTCAATTCCTTATAGGAGAGCTACAAACAAGATGTAAGAAAGATAAGTTATTAACTGAATTCGGAAGTTTCAATTCCTTATAGGAGAGCTACAAACAGGATAAAAAATGAAATGGGATTAAAAAGAAAACTAAGTTTCAATTCCTTATAGGAGAGCTACAAACCAACAACAGATACGACAATTCAAATCCCTGCAAATGGTTTCAATTCCTTATAGGAGAGCTACAAACAGGAAGATACAATTTTATGACACTTCAGAAGGATTAGAAAGTTTCAATTCCTTATAGGAGAGCTACAAACCCCCCACTTTACCCCCGTTTGCCGTATAAATATATAGTTTCAATTCCTTATAGGAGAGCTACAAACTTGAGTCCGTTTTCTGTGTATCCTATACAGAGCCCAGTTTCAATTCCTTATAGGAGATCTACAAACACGACAGGTGCAGCAGTGTGGAAGAAAACTACACCCGTTTCAATTCCTTATAGGAGATCTACAAACTCTGCTAAAGAAATATTCTTTGCCCTTGCTACTTCCATGTTTCAATTCCTTATAGGAGATCTACAAACTGCTCCTACAACTACTTCTTCTACTATCCCTCAACCTGCGTTTCAATTCCTTATAGGAGATCTACAAACAATTTAATTGTGGAGTTCAGAAGCAAAACGGCTTTAGAGTTTCAATTCCTTATAGGAGATCTACAAACTGGATTTATTTTTGGAACATCAATGACAACATAGAGGGTTTCAATTCCTTATAGGAGATCTACAAACCAGTTCCTCTTTCTTATATCCTGCAGTTATTCTAAAGTTTCAATTCCTTATAGGAGATCTACAAACTTATATCTAAGATTTCCCTTTCGATGTTAAATGGGTCGTTTCAATTCCTTATAGGAGATCTACAAACAAAGCTTCAAGGCCTTACTTATTAGCAAAATGGTTTTAGTTTCAATTCCTTATAGGAGATCTACAAACTGCGGGGGAAGCGGGATTCAAAGCGGTTAAAGAAAGGTTTCAATTCCTTATAGGAGATCTACAAACAAGAAAAACAAACTTGTTTACTTCACGGAGAAGGATTAGTTTCAATTCCTTATAGGAGATCTACAAACTCGTAGACAGCTTCGGAGTCTTTGTAAAAGGGCTAAAGAACGTTTCAATTCCTTATAGGAGATCTACAAACTTGACATTTATTGCCTCCATTTCAGAAGTCTTTTTTTCGTTTCAATTCCTTATAGGAGAGCTACAAACTACACCACCAAAACTGCAATTTTATAGTTATGTAGTAAGTTTCAATTCCTTATAGGAGAGCTACAAACCAAATCACTTTCCAGCCATCTGTAAATACTGCTTACTGGTTTCAATTCCTTATAGGAGAGCTACAAACCCTCTCTGTGACCTCTCTTCCTTCTTCATCTTCAACAAGTTTCAATTCCTTATAGGAGAGCTACAAACAGGTAATACAGGTTCTCCTTGAAGATGGCCTGTACTAGTTTCAATTCCTTATAGGAGAGCTACAAACTATATATTTATACGGCAAACGGGGGTAAAGTGGGGGGTTTCAATTCCTTATAGGAGAGCTACAAACTTCATCGATATGGACTACCTTAATGCATGGGTAAACATGTTTCAATTCCTTATAGGAGAGCTACAAACAGACAAGAAGATCCCACTAAGTACGACAGTTTTAGGGCGTTTCAATTCCTTATAGGAGAGCTACAAACAGCCAGCTCATTATCTATTTTTGTATCACAGTTAGAAGTTTCAATTCCTTATAGGAGAGCTACAAACAAGTGATAAAAAAATAATTAAAAATGATTAAAAAAGGTTTCAATTCCTTATAGGAGAGCTACAAACTCTACCGTACACCTGGACCCACGAAAAGCACCTCTATTTGTTTCAATTCCTTATAGGAGAGCTACAAACATGAATAAAATTATTGGCGAACCAATTATAAATGTGTTTCAATTCCTTATAGGAGATCTACAAACTGAAAATATTCAATAGCGTTATGTCTTTTGTATTTAAGTTTCAATTCCTTATAGGAGATCTACAAACTTCGAAAACTTATTTGGTTAAATATATCTCTTTTACGTTTCAATTCCTTATAGGAGATCTACAAACAAGGGAAAGAGATGCTTATAAATCTGAATTGGAAAATGGTTTCAATTCCTTATAGGAGATCTACAAACAAGAACAGCTTCGCATAGAAAGAGAGCTTATGAAAACGTTTCAATTCCTTATAGGAGATCTACAAACATAGATAGAGACAAAGAGGTGTTATTGCCGAATTCTTTGTTTCAATTCCTTATAGGAGATCTACAAACATTACTGGAAATTTCTCAGGTGGTAGTTCCTGCAAATCCGTTTCAATTCCTTATAGGAGATCTACAAACGGAGCAATATTGAATGCACTCCTGAAAACTTTCAAAAGTTTCAATTCCTTATAGGAGAGCTACAAACTTTCTGAAAGATTAGAAAGAAATAAATCTGAATTCGAAGTTTCAATTCCTTATAGGAGAGCTACAAACCGAATATTTTGCATATTCGACGTTGAGTCTATCACAAGTTTCAATTCCTTATAGGAGAGCTACAAACCGTGTAAGTCAGGCCGTGGGTTCTTATAGTCTACAAAAGTTTCAATTCCTTATAGGAGAGCTACAAACTTGAATAATAAATCTTTCTTCATCGTTTAAACAGTCTAGTTTCAATTCCTTATAGGAGAGCTACAAACGTTATAATAGAAAGAAGATGTTTGAGGAAATAGAGCCGTTTCAATTCCTTATAGGAGAGCTACAAACTTATGATATGGACTCTCACACATCAATTGCATATTTTTTGTTTCAATTCCTTATAGGAGAGCTACAAACTATCCATCATTGTAGCCTTGTTGATAAGATTCTTCATGTTTCAATTCCTTATAGGAGAGCTACAAACCGGGAAAGGTGCCTGAAGTTTTAACTTCGTATGCAAGTTTCAATTCCTTATAGGAGAGCTACAAACATTACTATCTCTCTCATTTCAGAACCTTACAAACAAGTTTCAATTCCTTATAGGAGAGCTACAAACAGACAATTTGGTTTTATTCCATTGAATCAACCTTTTGGTTTCAATTCCTTATAGGAGAGCTACAAACTCCTTCTTCTCCCTTGCTTACCTGAGATATGATAACAAGTTTCAATTCCTTATAGGAGAGCTACAAACTTCCACTCATCATAAAACTCGGATAGACTTTTTTTCGTTTCAATTCCTTATAGGAGAGCTACAAACCACATAGTTCATTTCGCCTCTCCTTCCTCATTTAATGTTTCAATTCCTTATAGGAGAGCTACAAACAATTTCCACCTAAGAAAATATTACAACGTGTGCACTGGTTTCAATTCCTTATAGGAGAGCTACAAACATTTATTTGATAAGGCAGTAAAAGTAAAAGATTTATGTTTCAATTCCTTATAGGAGAGCTACAAACAACAATGTCTTGGCAGTGTATAGAGGGATATGATCCGTTTCAATTCCTTATAGGAGAGCTACAAACTTTCTAAATTGTGCGTAAATCCCTGGTCGCAAGTTCTGTTTCAATTCCTTATAGGAGAGCTACAAACAACTATTAAATTCTAAGGATTATGTTTTTAAATTTGATGTTTCAATTCCTTATAGGAGAGCTACAAACAGATTGTTCATTTGAAAAATTTCGGGTTGGAAAAAAACAGTTTCAATTCCTTATAGGAGAGCTACAAACTCTCCGAGTTTGTCTTCTTTAACTCCAAAAGTCGTTGCAAGTTTCAATTCCTTATAGGAGAGCTACAAACAGTTCCTTAAATCTATCTTTTACCGCCTTAATTTCATCGTTTCAATTCCTTATAGGAGAGCTACAAACTCTGTCTTTTGTTGTTTCCTTTATCGTCAAATCCCCGTTTCAATTCCTTATAGGAGAGCTACAAACATGATATCCGTCAAGCAATATGCCTTTCCAAACAACAAGGTTTCAATTCCTTATAGGAGAGCTACAAACGGAAATACTTTTTGGGGTTCGGCGATGCTTATGGCAATGTTTCAATTCCTTATAGGAGAGCTACAAACGGGCTGGAGGTAATCTTTGAGGCTGCAAATGTCGAGTTTCAATTCCTTATAGGAGAGCTACAAACTCTCCTTAAAACCACGCACGCAAATGCCTCTACAATGCAGTTTCAATTCCTTATAGGAGAGCTACAAACCACGTTTATGTCACTCACGTCGACCTCGTAACGGAGTTTCAATTCCTTATAGGAGAGCTACAAACATTTGAATCAAATTATTTTTCCAAATTTCATCTTTAGGTTTCAATTCCTTATAGGAGAGCTACAAACTTGAGGGAACTTATCACTTATGATAAGAATTTCTTTAGTTTCAATTCCTTATAGGAGAGCTACAAACTTCCCAAGAACTGTAATAGTGAAGGAGTGATTTGCCGTTTCAATTCCTTATAGGAGAGCTACAAACAAATTCTATGATTATGTAGTCATGCAAATCAGGTCTGTTTCAATTCCTTATAGGAGAGCTACAAACCTGGAACAAGGATTTTTTAGATGAAATAGAGATGTGTTTCAATTCCTTATAGGAGAGCTACAAACATCTTTTCGTCTTTTGTGTTCTTTGTCTATATATCTCCGTTTCAATTCCTTATAGGAGAGCTACAAACGGGTGAATGGAATCAAAACCTTAATTGACTTTAAGACGTTTCAATTCCTTATAGGAGAGCTACAAACCTGTAAGACGAAAAACTTTGATTATGATTCTCTAAAGGTTTCAATTCCTTATAGGAGAGCTACAAACCTATGTTACGGGCTATAAGAACTTTCGATTTTAACAGGTTTCAATTCCTTATAGGAGAGCTACAAACTGCTATCGGCGAGGCATTGTGGCCCGACAGGTTCCCGGGGTTTCAATTCCTTATAGGAGAGCTACAAACACTGGGTTTAAACAAAAAAGAATTACGAAGATTAGGAGTTTCAATTCCTTATAGGAGAGCTACAAACTGCAGCATTGGTTTCTGCACAGAATAGAAAAAGATTATTTGTTTCAATTCCTTATAGGAGAGCTACAAACTTTAATATGTTTCTTGCAACTTCGTTTCTTTTATTGTTTCAATTCCTTATAGGAGAGCTACAAACTGAAATTATAAAAACACCCATAGACCTATATTGCTGGTTTCAATTCCTTATAGGAGAGCTACAAACAATCTCCCTGTGGTAAGTCCTTGACAATTTCAAAAAAGTTTCAATTCCTTATAGGAGAGCTACAAACCAGGATATTATTTACCTACTAAGCATACATTTCTACCGTTTCAATTCCTTATAGGAGAGCTACAAACAAGCAAGAACCTAAAGAGTGTACCGACGAAGAGAAGGTTTCAATTCCTTATAGGAGAGCTACAAACTTACTTGGACGAAATTGGGTATCTCTCCAGGAGAATTTTGTTTCAATTCCTTATAGGAGAGCTACAAACAATTTTATTAAACAGTGGACAAATAGTTGCAAAAGGCGTTTCAATTCCTTATAGGAGAGCTACAAACAACTTTTGATTCGATTTTATCTAAATCAGCATCAACGGTTTCAATTCCTTATAGGAGAGCTACAAACTGTTCAATAGTCTCAGAATCATTGCCACATCTACGCAGGTTTCAATTCCTTATAGGAGAGCTACAAACACAAAACTACAAGGGACGCAATACAGGAAGCAGTAAGTGAGTTTCAATTCCTTATAGGAGAGCTACAAACCATTTTATACCTCCTTAAGGTTTTTTAATTTGCCTCCGTTTCAATTCCTTATAGGAGAGCTACAAACATTCAGTAGTGATTGATTCTCCTGGTGCCTGCGACCAAGTTTCAATTCCTTATAGGAGAGCTACAAACCCACAGATTGCTCAAAAAATGGAAGAATTTGGAATAGTTTCAATTCCTTATAGGAGAGCTACAAACAATTTGTGTAAATAGACTTTCCGCAGACCCAACAAGTTTCAATTCCTTATAGGAGAGCTACAAACTATTGCTTTGTTTTTTGATGTCTATACTCAACACTGCCGTTTCAATTCCTTATAGGAGAGCTACAAACCAGTTTGGAGCTTCTTATTCGGCGATAAAATCGAATGTTTCAATTCCTTATAGGAGAGCTACAAACCTTGTTAAAAGTCTATTCTCTGAATGATGATAAATAGTGTTTCAATTCCTTATAGGAGAGCTACAAACAAATTTGGTGGAAATTTAATAAATATATATAATCAAATGTTTCAATTCCTTATAGGAGAGCTACAAACGAAATGCTTGATGTACAAGCACTTGCTATTTACAAAGAAGTTTCAATTCCTTATAGGAGAGCTACAAACTTCTCCTAAAATAAACAGTGTCATCGTTTGTTTTTCGTTTCAATTCCTTATAGGAGAGCTACAAACGCAACACTCAGGCAGGTGCTTGAGATTATAATGGAAAGTTTCAATTCCTTATAGGAGAGCTACAAACAGGCGTTGTTTCGGTCTACCTCCTTTTCAACGCCTGCCATTTGAGTTTCAATTCCTTATAGGAGAGCTACAAACTTTGAAATTGAAAAAAAGACATTTGTCCTTTATGGTCGTTTCAATTCCTTATAGGAGAGCTACAAACTTTGTCTAAATTTCCATATTAAGACTTTCCAAACTTGGTTTCAATTCCTTATAGGAGAGCTACAAACGATATTATGAGTTTGGTCTTCCCGTCCGTTGGAAGAGTTTCAATTCCTTATAGGAGAGCTACAAACTTTTTTAAAATAGGTTATCATACAATTAAAAATTTAATAGTTTCAATTCCTTATAGGAGAGCTACAAACTTCCCTTATAGCAAAACTCTGTTCTACGAAATAATCGTTTCAATTCCTTATAGGAGAGCTACAAACTCTGCTTCCAAGTGCCATAAAATAGATTCTCTCCGAGTGGTTTCAATTCCTTATAGGAGAGCTACAAACTCCTTTCGAGTGATGAGCATAAAAAACATATTCAATATGGTTTCAATTCCTTATAGGAGAGCTACAAACTGTTATGAAGACATTAATAAGTTAATTCTAGCAGAGCTGTTTCAATTCCTTATAGGAGAGCTACAAACACAAAAATTAGAATCAGAATGATAATTTTTTGTAGGTTTCAATTCCTTATAGGAGAGCTACAAACTGTTTTGTTTCTTCAGTCCTTACATAAACTCCAGTGTTTCAATTCCTTATAGGAGAGCTACAAACAGTTATATGTTCTGCTTTAAATTTTGTTAATGGTGCCAGTTTCAATTCCTTATAGGAGAGCTACAAACTATTATTTGTATGTTTTCCAACCCTAAATCGTAAAAGTTTCAATTCCTTATAGGAGAGCTACAAACCCACTAAAGACTAAATTTTGCAAAACCCTTTTTTCCGTGTTTCAATTCCTTATAGGAGAGCTACAAACCCAATTAACCAGAGTCCTGAAAAGCCCTGAGAGCTTGAGTTTCAATTCCTTATAGGAGAGCTACAAACTTCCAAGCCCTGTGTGCGTTATTTCATTCCAGTAATAAAAGTTTCAATTCCTTATAGGAGAGCTACAAACTTTATCCACTTGACGAGGTCAAAATTCTGTATATAATGTTTCAATTCCTTATAGGAGAGCTACAAACCAGTTTGGAGCTTCTTGTTCGGCGATAAGATTGAAGTTTCAATTCCTTATAGGAGAGCTACAAACATGGACTTGATGATGTTCCCTGGGGAAATACTTTTGTTTCAATTCCTTATAGGAGAGCTACAAACTTTTTTCGTTCTAATATCAAGTCCCCGTGCAGTTTCCCAGTTTCAATTCCTTATAGGAGAGCTACAAACAAGTAGAAGATGTAGCATAGTGCACATTGATAGCGGTTTCAATTCCTTATAGGAGAGCTACAAACTAAAAATATAGGCTTTAAATCAAATATCTTCAGTTGTCAAGGTGCAACACATTCTCTTGCCAGAATAATTATAACTTACACGTAAATAAAATCAAAACAATAACAAGAGAATTTTTCATTTCTCTGTCGATCTTCCGGAGTTTTTGCAAGATTAGACATCGACAGAAAATCATATTATTAATTTTGACCCTCCTTTGGTTTGACCCATGGTTTCCCTCTTGCTGTACATAGTGGTGCGAAGGATGTAGAAAACAATTGAATCTTCCTCCTCTTTGATGACTTTTTTTAACTCTAATTTCAACTTCTCAAACTTGGCAGCGGTAATTTCACCTTCTAATACAGAATTCTGAATCCAATCTAAATACTTCCTGCCAATCTTTAAAACTTTGTTCACTCTTTTCTCATTGATGTCATAAACCATTATTAAGTACATCGGATAACCTCTAATGTAGGATCACCATTCAGCAACAAATGGTTCATACTCTACCTCTCCCATTAGGTGCTTTTCCAATTTATAAAGCTCGAGGCGCAGAAGCCGCCTATAAGAAACATCCCTACCAATCTTGCTATGCTTTATGGTAGTACTTAAACGCTCTTCAAATTTTTCAACAAAAACACTTCTTCCAGACTCCTTTAAATACAATCCGCCAAGACGGTTATCAAAATCATCTGATTTTATCATTCCTTTGTTAAGAATATAAAAAATTACTCTGTCAACAATGATTGGCTTAAAGACCTCAGCTACATCGAGGTTAAGCGTAAATCTCCTGAAGTTTGTTGTGTGGAGGTAACCAATTCTTGGGTCCAGATGAGTTTTATAAATTTCTGAAAGAACCGTTGTGTAAAGAAGCGTATTACCGAAGCTTATAAGGGCATTCATCCTATTCCGAGGTGGCCGCTTTGTTCTTGTGTCCATTGAAAAATCTTCATCGTTTACTATAAGATCAAATGCATTGTAGTAAACTTCTCTAATGTTTCCTTCTATTGCCATAAGGGATTCTACCTCAGCTTGTGAAACTATCGAATCCTCTAACTGAGAAATCTTACTTAATATTTGATTTAGATTAATTCCTCTTGCACTATAGTACCTAAGGACTTTTTCTATATTTTTACAGGCTCCCCAGACAAATCTTTTTGCAAGTTCAAGCCTCTTTTCTCTGTCGAGATAACACTCAGCCTGTTTCAAGATCATAAAGCCAGAGTTATAATGCTCTCTTGGATAGTACGAGCCTACATAATAGCCATAATAGTTGTAGAAGTGCAAGATGATTTCGTTTTGGGAAAGAAACTCAAGCACTTTTTTATTTATCGTGACTTCGCCAAAAATGTGGAGCTCACTTGTATTTTCAACTGGTATAAATTTCTTGGTGTTATTCTCTCCCTCAAAATAGATTGTGTTTTCTTTCCTTTTTAACTCACCGTTTGAAAAAACGAATATAGTTCCTTTCATGAGAGGCAAAACTCCCTATATGCACAATTGGTGCAAAATTTTATTCTCTCCATCTGAGGCGGTTTTTCCTGCATAATAATTCTTTCAATATCCTCTATGGCTTCATTAAGCTCATTTTCAAGCTCTTCTGTCAAAGAAACGGAAATCTTTCTTCGCTCTTTGGGGATAAGTATTTCACCTATTGCAATTATTCCCTGCTCTTTTAGCCTTAAAAGATAAAAAGCAAGTTGCATAATTGCGGGTTTAATGTTTTTGCTAGATTTTTTAATTTCAGCAACAACAGTAGTTTGCCTGTTTCTTAATATCACATCAATTTTAATATTAAGGAGGTTTATTCCTTTTTCACTTCTTCCATAATAATTTTCTTCAATTAGTCTACCAATCTCGAGTAATGGACTATCAAGATCTGGAGAGAGCTCATGTGCAATAAACCATGTTTTCCTTTTGCATACATAAAAACTATTTAAAATTGTACCGTTAATTTTATTAATCATTCTTTAGGCATTCTGTTTTCAACCTATTTTAAAACTTTAAATAATATCTGCACTTCCAGATTCTTCAATTTCTAAATTGTCGATATCAATGTCTTTTATAGTATTAATGCCGTATTTTTTAAATTCTTCTAATTTATTGGTATCTTTAATATTTAATATAAAAAATCCTTTAAAGCTAACTGATCTTAAAATTCCATGTTTAATTTTTTCTTCTTCAAAACTAAAAATAGGAAGATTAAATGAATAATCAAATAAAAGCTTTTTCAAATGCCAAATATCTACATTCTTACTTGTTTCACCTTTAATTTCCGAAATTATTGCATTCCATAAAAGTTCTCTACTTTGAGAATCACCAATTATTTTTGCAAAAGTCTTTTGTATTACATCGTTTTCATCTTCCATAAGTTGCGGCACTACTACCTGAACACCACCAATTTTCCTAAATATTCGCTGAGCTTCACTTCTTTTCTCTATAGAATAGTATTCAAGCCATTCTAAATTTTTGTCAATTTCCTCACTAAAGACGTCCTTAAGAGTGTGATTGTTGTCAATCTTACTATCGAATACTTCTTTAATTATTTTTCTCTCTTGCTCATAATCTAAGAATTGTCCTTGATAATTTTTTAGTACCTCAATTGTCTTTTCAATGGTTCGTCTGTCATATATCGCAGTTGTGCCCCTATCACTACCTGTAAAAATGAGTACATTCGCTTCATCTTCTGCATAGTCATTATTCCTGTTTCTATAAATACGTCCCCATCTTTGAATTTGGCTATCAATTGGAGAGATCTCTGTAATTAAAACATCAAAATCTACATCTATAGAAGCCTCTACAATCTGAGTCGCAATTAGGACTATTCTTTCACTGCTTTTAATCTCATTTCCTTTGTCTCTTTTTTCAAATATTTTGTTGAGTTTTCCTTTTATTCCCTCTTCTTCATTGTTAATTCGCCGATCCTTTTCTTTTTCCAAAAGCCTCGAATGAAGAAGGTATAAATTTTCTTTCTCAACTTTTAATTCCCCACAGTTAACTTCTAACTTTTTGTATAGATTGATAGCTTTTCCAACATTGTTCACGATTATGAGTATGTTTTTTGAATCATTATTTACAAGAATTTCTTTTATCCTCTCAAAGGACTCAGAGTTAATTTTTAAATTTTCTTCATTCGTTTCTTTGCCTGTATGATATTTAGTCTTTTGATCCTCATTACTTTTATATTCAAAAACTTGAGAACAAGATAATTCTATCTTGTGCCTCTGTAGATTATAATTCTTTATTTGGTCTTTTAGTTTAGCATCTTCATTTTCTAAATCTATTTTATTGAATCCTTTCTCCTCTGAAAAATAATTTTCAAAATACGGTGGAAATGTGGCAGTTATGATGAGTAGATTACCACAGACCTTTTTTATGATATCAACAGCTTTTATAATGACTGCAGCCATTTCAGGATTATATGCCTGAATCTCATCTATTACTACAGCAGAAAATGGATAGACGCTAACAAGTTTATCAAAACCATAATACTTTAAGCTACTGAGGAAAACTTGGTCAGGTGTAGAAAGGATAAGAGGCGAGGAAAAAAGCTCTGCGGTTGCTTGTTTTTCATCGATATTTAACTCTTCTCCTTCTTTTTCTTCTTTCAAATATTCAATAAATGAGGTTGAGTGTAATATACGTAAGTAATTACTGTTAAAGTACCCGTTATTATTGTTGGCAAATCTCCAGTATAAATCATTCAAGGCAACTCTCAGTGGAAGAGTATAAATTAATTTCTTGCCTCTATTCTTTGCCCATAATAAGGCAAATTCTGTCTTTCCTGAGCCCGTTGGCGCAATTAGGACTAAATTATCGTAAGCATATTTTGCAAGTATGTCCTCTTGCCAAATATGCTTTGCTGCAACTCTATTTCTGATATTCCCATCAAGGTCTTTATAAACTTTTTGGTCTAAGTTCTGTACATCTTCTATTTTTATACTTCCACTTGCTGAATAATCACATCTTCTGAGGCAACCCAAGAAAACAAAAAAGTCATAAAAACTTTGATCTTCTTTATCCGGGACATTAAACATTCTCAACTTGGCAGATAAACCAATTCCTGTATCTACTGACTCTTTGAAATCCTTGACTCTATTGAAATTCATTTTATTTTTAAGTTTTCCAAGCACATTTTTCGCAGAACTATCTGTAATCTTATTTTCGGCGTAATCCAATAAATCACTTAATATGTCTGCAACATCGTTTTCCTTATCGATTAAAAATCTCAGATATTCTGTGAGATCGGGGTAATCGTCAAATACATATCGTATGTTTATGTCTACATTTGTATAGAATTCGTTATAATGATGCAAAAGAATTGCTGTCCGAATTTTCCTATCCCATTCATTATTATCCAAGAAGAGTAAAGTATATATTAGGGAGATTACTTCATGGTCTTTTACATTAACGTCTCTAAAACCATCAAAAAAATCAGACAACTGTTTTAATTTGTCGTCTTTATAGCTTCTATTTTGGGAATCATATTCCTTCTCTTTTTCATCAAAAAGTTTCAGTTGAAACTTCCAATTTATCTTTCCTAAATCATGTAGAAAACAAGCTTTAATTAAGTTCTCAAAAAAAGAATCATTAAATTTATTATATTCGAGAACAGATTTGTTCTGATTTATAAAATCTTTAAGTTGGATAGCACGTCCGATGGTTTCGAACAAATGATCTTTTAAATGATAATTTGTTTCATTTTCAGATTTTGCTCTTAAGATATCAACTACCGTTGACAATTTACTCCTCCTTTAGTCAATCTTACAACCAACCATAAGGATTATAAATCCTTATGGTTTTATCTTCTATCATCATTATTTCGTCAACCTTAATAGGACCACTATTCTCGTCTAATATTACACTATAATCATATCCGGTGTAAATGACAGTTCTGAATTCAGCTTCTCTGACTGTATTCTTTGTAATTTCAGCTTTATGTCTTACCCTTTGTCCGTTATTTTTGAAATTAACAGACAAAGGAATTGAATATACAGGATACTTTTTATTCTTTAAAGGAAATCCTTCTAACAAAATATAAGTTGGATATGTAAGTTTTATATCACCTTCAACAGAAATTTCCTTGCTCTCTACTTCTTTTACTTTTCTTATAAAAGCAATATCTTCGCTTCTCCCAAGATATAATATCTTATTCGGTCTTTCCAGTACATCTGCTAACCTCTTAATAAAATCCGATTCATTTTTTAAGAAAATAAACAAATGTCCATTGAATAATTCTTGTTGAGAGACAGGTGAACGTTGAGATGTTAAACCTTCAGCATAAAGTGGTAAACGTTGATTAACTAATTGCATATTTTCGTTAAATTTTGTTTCTCCTTTAATTAAATTTTGATAATTCCAGAAAATACTCTCAAATCCACCATGTATACTAACTTTTAAGCTATCCCAACCTTTTTCTTGATTGTTACCATACCAATCATTACAAGCATTTTGCAACATTCCAATTATTGTTGATTTGGGAGGCAATGGATAAGTTTGTGCATAATAAAAAGTAAATGGATTTCTGTATTGTGCAAATGGCTGAAAAATTTCTACAAAAAGAATTGTTTCTTCCATTTTAATACCTTACTTTGTTTTTCTTCTCATTTACTTTTTCATTCGTTCATATTGAATAAATGGCCGCGTATAAATTAGAATTTCAGAAGATTTTAGTTCGCCTTTTAAGAAACTGTCAACTTTGCCGAAAACGTCGTCTCTCGCAGCTTCGTTAGGATAAAAATCGGAATCGATATCTATAAGAAATTTTGGTGCATCTTTTTCTATAATTTCATTCTCTACTTCTTTAATTGTTTCACCATCGTTACTTTTTGTTTCTTTTTCTTTTGTTATAACTTTGTATGAGTGAGACTTTGCCAACTCTATTCTATCAAGATAGGTATCGTAGTTTCCGTTATTGTATAATCCACAGATAACAAGCCATGGAGATAAATCTTCCATTCTGCCCTTTATCTCTCTTTTTAAAGTAAAAACAGTCTCTATCAACTCTTTTATGCGACCATTTCGCTTGTCACTTATATCTATGTGCCAATTTCTTTTTTTCCCATGTTCTGTTTCAGAATACTTCCCTATTCTATCTACATCAATAGTAATGTTATAAACATAGAAATCCTTTTTTTCCTCTATAGTCACTGGATTGCTACCTGTTCCACCAGCGCGCTTCATTACATCCAAATTAGCTGTAAATTGAGAATCGTAATTATATGGCGTTAAAGATAATGCATGGGATATCTTTACTGGAGAAGTTCTCGTTATACTTGTTCCACTTTCTTTATCTTTCTTTAATTCTTCTTGTGATTCTTCGTTTGTTGATTCTTTTGGTTTTTTTGGTCTTGTTGGCGCAATCATAAATCCAAATAAGTCAAACTCAGGATAGCCTAAGAAGACGTCCTTCATAAAATCAGAATAGCTCCCCTCAACTTTATCTGGGCTTTTAAGTCCGGCTACACCTCCTGACTCACAGATAAGTTCGTTGGTTCCTGCTAATTTCCAATCATTTGGAAATAATTTATTTGCCCAATGAAGTATGCTGTATCTTAATGCATACCTACTTACAAGAATATATTGCTTTCCATCCCATTTTGTGATTTTCTTTAATTCCTGATAGTTACCAGCGCCTTGATCATAATTTAACGAATTTGCATAAAATACTACATCTAATACTATGTACCTTCTAATCCCAGCTTCCTGATTGATCAAACTTTTTTGTTCTTGTTCATTCATTTTGTTTTCCTCCTTTATTATAGGTGTTCATTATTCCAGTAATGATGGAATAAGCAAAATTTGCAAAAGCATCCTCTGGCAAAACATCATAATAATCATTAAGGTTTTCCCACAGGTCTGTAAAATCTTCGTTAGGTTTATTGATTGATTTAAGGAGCAAATAGAAAAAAGTACTTTGATCGTTATTTTTAACTGCCTCTAATAAATTGTAGATCAACTTTTGCTTATAATTATCTGACACATGAGCAAAAGATGACTCTGTTGCCTTCTTTAATTTCCAAAGTTCAATTACCTTTGATTCGTCTCCAATCTTTAGCTCCCAAACCGCGGGTCTTGTCGTTCTTTCTTTTTCTTCCATTGTTTTTTTACCTCCTCAGTTATTTTGAATTACTTATTAAGTTAGCAATCAGCAATAAAGCATACATCTCCCAACTAATATTGTTTACTATAATTCTGTTGAATATCCAATCCATAAAACTCTCAATAGCGCCTATATTAGAAGATTCGTTTATATTTTTTAGGAGAATATTTAAAAATATAATTTTGTTTTTCGCTCTGAGAGCTTCTAATAGTTCTCTTCCCATATTTCTTCTAACATTTTCATCTGCTGAAATTTGATTAATGAATCCTGCATAGAACAAAGAGCTTCTTGCTTCATTCTTTATTTCGCCAACAAGAGCTTTATAATTGTCAAAATACTCGGAAGAGAAAAGGTTGTTTGTACTATGCTTAGCCTTAAATTCTAAAATTTTTGATTCAACTATTAAAGAATATAGTGAACTTCTTCGGATAGAAAAAACATCTTCGCCTTGATTTAAAACCGAATTTATATAGTTCAGAATTATTGGGTACAGAGGCTTGCCTTTAATAAATTCTTCAAGAAGCCAAGTTTTTTCCGAATTTTTGTTTCCGTACCGAATATAAATATTTAACTCATCCCTTATAGTATCGTCAAGAAGTATTGAAGCTTGAAGCCTGGGAATGCTAATATATTCAACGTCTTTTAATTTTAGATTTTCTATTCCAGCAAATTCTATTAAATACATATTCTCCAAAGAAAAGTCCGCTTTCTTTTCGGTAAGGGCATCAATTATAGCAGACCATGTTATTTTGAAGATGTCTGCCTTTTGCCCTCTTTTTTCTTTGTATAAAGCAAGTTTCTTATAGACTGCGTATGAACCTTCTAATGAGTTTGTGTAGAACATTATATTTTCCCTTCCAATAAATTGGAAGGAGTATCCAAAAGGTAAAAGCAACAAGAATAAAGGTTGCTCAATATGTAACTGCTCTTTAATTAAAGTTGCCTCTGGAGGCTTGGTATAACCAATATTTGAGAATTCCCTAGGCGAATATAAAAAGGGATTTATAGTGGAATCTGGATACTTTTCATAGGTAAGATTATCTTTCTTGGTGCCAATTGAAGAAACAAAATTATATAGGCGTTCATAATCTTCTTTTAGTAAAAAGTATAGATAAATAAATGAATTGTAAAGGTTACTTTTAGTCTCCTTTGAATTAAAAATAAAAAAATTTCTGATATCTTTAGGTAATTTTAACTTAAATCCTTGAATAAGCGAGTTTATCTCGTTTTTAAGACATTGCATTTCTTCCCCATTTTCTTGGATAGTTTTCACCGTTGCAATTTCTTCCTTATTTTTCTCAATTTTCTCTATAATACCTGGAACCTTATTATCCGCATCTTTTCTAAATGTCTCTAATTCGCATTTTAAAGTTTTCTCTTTTTCTGAAATTTCATCACTGTATTGCTTAATTGTATTCTTAAACTCAGATGATTTTTTATCAGATTCCACTTTTCCACTCTTAGACTTTTTCTTGGACTTTTTTAGTTTATTTTCAATGTCTGCAATTTCCTTTTCAATTGTTCTAACTCTGGAATGATAGAATAAATATCCAAATGGGAAATATCCGTAATAGACATTTATAGGTTCATCCCTAATCCTGCGCTCAATTTCATCTAAGCCCCATCCATAAACCTCTTCCATTAAATTTACGAAGCCTAAGACACCTGCGTCAAAGAACCAATTTCCTGTGAATTTTAGCTTAGACATTGTCATCGCCTAAATTGCCTCCTTTCCATATTTCCCACATGCCAAAGCCTTCAGGGTTTCTATCGCCCAAACCTGCATCATAAGTCGTTTCTATGAGCTCTTTAGAACCGCTTAATTCAAAAATCCCTGTATAAGCTTCAATCGGAGTTTGTTTAAATTTGATAACGCAAAGATTCTCTTTCACTGAAAAATGAACTGGCTTAAACTCAAGGGATAAGTCTTTTGCATCTTTCTCTTTTATGAGAGAATATTTTTTCCTTGCGTTTGCCTCAATAAGTGTTGAAAATTCTTTCTCTTTTGGTTTATAGTAATAAGATTTATGACTGCCATCTTCCTTTTTAAGTGTTGAATGCATTGTTAAAGGAGAAAGCATCTTAATTAAATTTGAAGTTCCAATTTTAGGCGGAGTAATAACTTCGATACCAGAAATAAAAAGCCTTTGACTCATAAGCTCAACTGTTGGTAAACTAAGAGCCCTCATCCCTATATCTTCTATAATCTTAAGAAAAGGAGAAGAAAAATAAAATGAAATATGCTTTTTAAATAGAAAGACATTGTCTTTTTTCTCACCTTTTTCAAGGATACGGGAAAATGTGAACAGCTTGAACGTCCTTTTTTCAAACTTAAAACCAACATCATGAAGTTTTTGGGCAAGATCTTCAGAAAATGTCCTGTAAATAAGAGATTGAATAAGATAATTGTAATGAACAGGCAGAATAATGCCCTCCTTATCCACTACCTCATAGGTCAATGTGATTCTCATATCTATATTTTAATTCCCCATAGCGTCAATACGTGTCCCTTTTAAATATCTCTCTGAAAGTTTTTTTACTTCTTCTTTGATTTCTCTACGAAGTTCCAGAGGAGTCAATACTTCTACATGAGCACCAAAACTCAGTATCCACCTTTTTAGCTCCTCAGGGTTTCCTTCAACTTCCATAATGACACTTCCATCCTTAAGTTCCTTTATTTCCTGGCTTTTGTGCCATATCCTTTCTCTTATCCAACGAGCCTCATAAGGATCGAAATGTACTCTTACCTTCTTGATGTCTCCTTTATAAATTCTGAAGGCTTCTCCTAAATATTTACCGGGGCTGAACCAATCAGGAATCTCAAAATGTTCCTCAAGGTCTTTTATACTCTGTACTCTATCCATTGCAAAGTCTCTTACCTCATTTCTCAGATGGCAGTATCCGCTAAAATACCAAACTCCGCTACTGTTAAAGATGTGATAAGGGTCAACTTTCCTATCCTTTGTTTCTCCTGTGCTTATCGTATGATATTTTATAAGAATGCTCCTTCTTTCTTTGATTGCATTAAGTACTTTTTCAAATGTTTCCTTTACATCAACTCTTACTTTTATGGGCGTTAGGTTTACTGAGAGAGCTGACCTTATTTCCTCTTGTTGCATGCTTACCTCATCAGGTATAAGAAGCTCTAATTTTTTTTCTAAGGAATCTATTTCCCTTTCGATAGGAGTGCCTTTGAATTGTTTCAAAAGGTTTGTTGAGACAATAATAAGAAACACTTCCCCTGTAGTGAGTTTCGGAAGGGGAAAATCCCATTTCTCTTTTAGATAGTAGCCTCTTCTGAATTTGTCATACGCAATCGGTGCACCAAAGTCGTATCTTAGCTGCTCTAAGTATCTATCTACTGTCCTATCTGAAACTTCAAGAATTTCTTTAAGATGATTTATATCTGTATATGGATTTTTCACTATCTCGTCGTAAAGTATATACAGTCTTGCAAGCAATGACCTCTTAAGGACTACAGTATTTTTCAAATTATCCTCCCTTTTTATATTATATACACAAAATAAATTTGCAAAATACTGAGAATGTGTTCAAAGAATCAGAGTGAATTTTATATGATAGGATAGTTTTTCGCATTCTTTATTGGTTGTTTCAAGATCTTACATGTATAAAAAGAATAAAACACTTGAGTCCACAATGAATTTAGCCTCAGAGTCTCCTCGGAGAGATTCTTTGCAATCTGCAGAAATCTTTTGAGGTTGTTTTCTGCAACTTATAACCAATAAACCAAGTGTTAAACTGGTCTCATTCCATCAAAGCCCAAAAATGCACTTTAAAGAGGTTTTTCTTCGGTAGGTAATAGTTTGATACATTTTAGGGCTGAATCGTTGAAAATCGGGGCATTTCTGAGCGTCGAATTTCTGGAATGGGATGTCAAACATATTTCCATTTTACTAAGCAATATAAACATATTGCTTAGTAAGAAATAAAAAAAATCTCATAGCTATTTACAAAAGCCGATTTTTTCCACCTTTAAGTTAACATCCCTTAAGATTCGTAACGTAACTATAGTTAAGTTTTCAAAGTGGATATCTTGTAAAATATGCGTGGGTTAATAGCCTCAACCACTTTTATATTGTAATACCCTTCTTTTTCAAATTCCTCAACAATTCTATGAGAGAGGTCTTCAATAATTTTCCACGCAATTGTTTTACAGAAGAAACAGGCTGGGGTGTTCACCTGGAAATTAACGAATATCTTGGTGAGGTTTTCCTCGACGGTAAAGCCATCTACAAGGCCAAGAGTTACAATATCCATACCTGTCTCCGGGTCTTTCACCCTTTTCAATATTTCTACTATCTTTTTCTTTTCTTCTTCGTTCATTTTAGTCCTCCTTGAGTAATCCTGTTCCAATTAAGATTTGTCTTATGTGTTCAATTACTTCTTGTGGGTCTTCTATCAAGGGCCGCCTGACAAATGGCTGCACTTTAAAACCCATCAGACTTAAAGAAATCTTGATACCAGATGCAAAGGAGGTTGAATAACTAAAAATCCTGGAAAGAATGGTTATCTTTCGGTGCAGTTCCAAAAGGGAATCAAAATTCTTTTCATCAAAGTTTTTAACTGTCTCAATAAAGAAGGAAGGGGCGAAATTTGATAGTGCAACAATTCCTCCGTCACCACCACATAAAAGATTTGGAAGAAAATTATGCTCAACCCCTGTGAGCACGGAGAAATCTGGATGTTTTTTCTTTACTGTTAGGATAACATCTCTCAGATACCCGATGCTGTCAATTGTTGCTTTGACACCTTTGATTCTGCTATCGGAATCTGCAAGTTTCTCAACGAGCCTGGGAGGGAAACTGTACCCAGTGGCAGGGGGAATATTGTAGATTAATGTATCAAGATTTGATTCTTCAGCAATTGTGATGAAGTAATTGAGCAATCCCCTTTCATCAGGAATTAAAAAGTATGGTGGAGGTGATATTACAGCATCAAAACCCTTTTCAGCAGCAAACCTGCAAAGTTTTTTTACCTCTCTTGCGTCTGTTGAAGCCACATTTAAAAATAGCCTTGCTTTTCCTTTTGCTTTAGCTATCACAAGATTTGCAATTTCCTCCTTCTCCTCCAGAGAAAGTGAGGTAAACTCCCCAGTAGTTGCATTAACAAAAAACCCATTAACTCCACTCGCTAAAAGGAAATTAAGAAGCCCTTCGAGTGCATCGTAATCAATCGAATAATCCTCACTAAAAGGCGTTATCAGGGGTACATAAACCCCAAAATATTTCCCTTTTTCCATATCTCACCTCATATTAATATAATTAATATTTTAAATAAATCAAAATTAGAGTAAAAATCTCTATAGGTCGCTCGTAATTTTAAAATACAGGATTGCCATGAAAATCGAGTATTGTAACATAGTAAACTCCAGAGTATAATATATTTTGCGGAGGAGGTTAATTATGAAAAAGAATAAAATTTTAGTGAATATCATTCTTCTTATAATTGTACTGTCTTTTGTTGCAAGCCTTGTGTTTTACCCCAGACTCCCTGAAAACATGGCTACACACTGGAATGCTCAGGGGGAAGTAGACGGTTATACGTCGCGATTTTGGGGAGCTTTTCTAAACCCGCTTGTTCTACTTGGAGTAACCTTACTACTTCTTTTCATCCCTCGAATTGACCCATTAAAAGAAAATATAATGAAGTTCCAAGATTTTTATTACGGTTTTATTGTAATATTTTGCGTATTTATGTTATTAGTCCACCTACAGATTTTGTTGTGGAATGTGGGAATAAAGATAAGCATAAACTTATTTGTTCCTTTAATTTCAGGGGTTTTATTCTATTCAGCAGGAGTACTTATGGAAAAGGCAAAAAGAAACTGGTTCATAGGGATCCGTACACCGTGGACATTAAGCTCCGATGTAGTATGGGAAAAGACTCATAAGATAGGGTCAGTTTTATTTAAAATCTGCGGTGCCTTTGCAATTGTTGGTGCCTTTTTTAGAAGCTACTCAGTATATTTTATAATTATTCCTCTTCTTGCCTCGTCTGCTTATCTTATATTTTATTCTTATGTTGAGTTCCAGAAGGAAAACAGAAAATAGCGAAAATTTTTGAGTTGCCATAGGTATGTTTAATAAATATGGTAAGTTTTTAATATAATCGCCCTGTGTTGGCTCATTAAAATTATTATTTTCAAGTCAGTTTCATTTTGAGTATTGGATATACGAGATATCTATCTGTGATAGCATTTTCCCTTTGTTTCTTCAAGTAGAGTTTACCGAGCTTCTCTTGAAGTCTATCAATTCTTCTTTTTAGCTCTGCTGGATTTAGTTTCTCATATTGTTCTTTGAGTTGTTGTTTTACCTCTTCTTCTACCATATCTCGTTCTATAACTCTCAGGTATGGTGTTGTAGGTTTATCATATTTCTTTGTTCCACTACTTCCTTCTCTTGTTTTCGTGAATGAGTTTTTGAGATGGAAGAAAGAAGTTCGTATGGACTCTTACTACCTCGTACAATTCATTTATCACCTCTAACTCTTCATCAGTATCATACCTTAGGTATCCTAAAGCTCTTATTTGAGGCAACGATTCTATTTCATATAGATCTACGATGAGCAATTCGGCCCCTTGACTTGAAAAATCTTTTATGTTAAAATTTACTATCTTTTTTAATAAATCTATAAGGGAGGTAGTTACAATGAAAAGACAGCCACCAGAAAAGGTGTCACAAGAAGAGATTGTATTTAAAGTCGAGGAAATCGAACCCCTATTAAGTGGTTTCCCGATGGATGTACCTCACTGGTCCCCTATGTATATCGAGCTTCCAAAGGGTAAGACAATGGTAATTAGAGAGATGCTGGTAGAGGAGGTACCCCTCTTACTACCCGCGGTAAGAAAGCTTCTTGACATCGATCATGATTTCTACGATGTCGTTGGTGCGCGTGTATACGCAGAGCTCCTTGGCTGGTACCGTAATAGATTGAAGGATCCCTATAATCTTGTTGGTATTGTTGATGGACAGCTTGCTGCATTTGCAAACGGAAGGCTCATGGACAGGGATGTAAACATTAGCCTTCACACACTTGCTTTTATGAGAGGTATGAGAGCAGGTGCAGTGATGTATTATGCAAAGTGTTATTATGCATTTGAGGTTGCCGGTCAGAAGGAGTTCTGGGCAACATACGAAAGTTACAACGGCTGGATGAGATGGGGAATAGGCATGGCACAGCCTTCTTACCCGTGGCCCGATGTGCAGCACGAATTAGGTGGAGCAAGAGTTTATTACATCACAAAGGAGTATTGGGATGTAGTAGTAAAGAAATATCTTGAAGATATGGTAGGTACATCTCTTAAGAGTCCTGTACCTGAAGACCTTCTTAAGGCAAGTGAGAAGTTTGAAGCACCTACTGATGTAGAAGTCTGATTAAATTTTCAGGAAATCCCCCTGGTATTGTCCCAGTGGGATTGTTATTTTATGAGGTAGGAAATGAATGGTTTATCGATCAGGGTTATTAGTGTTGGTGATTCCATAAATTTCGGATATGAATATAAAAAAGTTCATTCAGTTTTTAAGGACGCTATTAACATTCTTTATGGTGACAAAATTATTTCTGTCGTGAATAGAGAGATTGGCGGTGGACCTACTAACATTGTGCTCGATGTGGACGACTTAAGGTTATTTAAGGACGTAAGAATTTCAGGGGACGTAATCTCTATTGATGGACAAAACATTGATATTACTCAGGCAGATTGTTATGTGTCGGATTTAAAAGAGGAAAAGCTCAGCAAATCTCTACTTTTTAAAAACCTACCCAGAGCTGAGTCACTTCTTTTAAAGGAAGGGCCATTTTTGAGCAGTGCTTTTCTAATAGATCCTGAAAGAGAGGCATTTTTTATTACACCTTTTGAGCGAAACTTAATGGCAAGAATTCGTACAAATTTCAGAGATTTTATGAATGGTTCTCTTGATGCATTAAGAGAATTGAAAGGTACAGGGATTGGTCTTACGCCTCAGGGAGACGACCTCATAAATGGTATTTTAATTTCTCTTAGTGTCTTTGAATTAGTAACTGGCATTTCAACTCTATCCATAAGAGAAAAGATTTATGACATAGTATCGAGTAAGAATCCTGTAAGTAACACATTTTTATATTTTTCATCAAAAGGAAAAGTATACGAGGTCTTTAAAAAGTTTATTCTATCAATATCTACCGGAGAAGAAGGTATTGAAACTGCTACAATGAATATTATAAATATTGGTGAAACTTCTGGGGCAGATATGTTAACGGGTTTTATAGTTGGAGTGAAGAATTTTTTTGAAGGAGGCTTCCAATGGCAGTGAAAGGAATTATTAAAAAAGGAGAGTACTATGATTCAGTAACCTTGATGCTTGTTGCAAGAGATGCCACGAAATTAGAAGGAGTGGAGGATGCAGCAGTAGTAATGGGAACTCTTCAGAATAAATCAATTCTTGAAAATTCAGGTCTTTTGCTCGAAGAATTTAAGGATGCAACAGATACAGACCTTCTTATAGTGGTAAAGGGGATAGACGAGTCGGTATGTAATAAAGGGCTGAAGAACATAGAGGAGATTCTTAAAGCAAGTAAATCAAAAATAGCAGAAAAGGGAGAATTCGTCCCAAAGAGCCTGGATGGTGCACTCAAGATTGCCCCGGATGCGAATTTAGTGTTGATATCTATAGCAGGAAGATATGCTGCTCAGGAAGTAATAAAGGCATTGAGGAAAGGCTTGCATGTCATGATTTTTTCTGATAATGTCCCGAAAGATAAGGCAATAGAAGTAAAGACATATGGAAGAGATAAAGGTCTTCTGGTTATGGGACCTGATTGTGGGACTGCTATAATCAATGGTGCCCCACTTGGTTTTGCCAATGTAGTTAATAGAGGAGATATTGGTATAGTCTCTGCTGCAGGCACAGGTCTTCAAGAAGTTTCATCGATTATATCTAATGAAGGAGGGGGAATCTCCCAGGCAATAGGAACGGGCGGTATTGACGTAAAGAAAGAGTATGGAGGTCTTTCATTTCTTACAGGACTTGAAGCACTTGTTGATGACCCGGATACGAGAGTAATTACACTGATTTCTAAACCTCCCCATCCTGAAGTACTTGAAAAGATTGGAAGTGTAATTAAAAGAACTGACAAGCCTGTGATCGCTGCTTTCCTCGGCGCGGAACCAGAACTTTTGAAAAGTATTGGTACAATTCCCGCCACTAATCTTGAGGAAGCTGCCCTTCTTTCTGTAAGTATTTCAAAGGGTACCCCGATGGAAGATTTTAGAAGGGAGATTGAAAATAAGGACAGAGAACTACAAAAGCTTGCAGAGGATTTAGCTAAAACGCTTAGTAAAGAGCGGAGATATTTCAGAGGTCTTTTTCAGGGAGGAACCCTTGCATATGAAACTCAGCTCATTCTTACAGATATCATTGGAGGCATTAACTCAAATGTACCCCTTGACCCAAGCCTTAAGCTGGAGGATTCATGGAAAAGCAAAGGTCATACAGTTGTGGATCTCGGTGAAGATGAGTTTACTGTGGGACGTCCTCATCCACAAATTGATTTTGATTTAAGAAATAAAAGGATACTTGAAGAAGCAAAGGATGACTCTGTTGCAATAATATATCTTGATTTAGTTATTGGTTATGGAACAAATATGACACCTGGAGAGGAACTTACCCCTGTGCTCTTACAAGCAAAAGAAATGTCAGGGGCTTTGTTTATAGTCGAGGTTACAGGAACTGACAGGGATCCACAGAACAAGAGCAAGGTGATGCAGATGCTGAAAGATACTGGGGCAGTTGTGCTTGAAAGGAATGCTTCTGCAACAAAGCTTGCAGGATATATTTTGAGGAACATTGGAGGTTAGTATGAACAAGGCTAATGAGCTTTTTAAACAAAAATTGAAGGTCGTTAATATCGGGTTGACCTCTTTCAAGGAAAGCCTTGATAAAGCAGGCTTTGAAGCAATTCAAGTTGACTGGAGGCCCCCCGCCGAAGGCGATGAAGAGGCAATAGAAGCCCTTTCCAAGTGTGAGCTTATTGAAGAAAAGCTCAATATTGAAAAGGCAAATAAAGAAGCTCTTAATAGACTTCTTTCAGCAAAGACAAGGCTTGTGGGTATGGGCAAGGCCGTGGATGTAGTACCTGGCATGAAGAAAAATACAATTCTACATGCTGGACCTCCTATTACCTGGGACAGGATGTGCGGTCCTCAAAAGGGAGCAGTTATTGGAGCATTAATTTATGAAGGTATAGCAAAAGATGAATCTGAAGCAGAAATAATCGCCTCTTCTAATGAGATTGAATTTTCCCCCTGTCATCATCATGCAACTGTCGGTCCTATGGCCGGTATTGTTTCTCCTTCAATGCCAGTTTATATTGTTGAGAACGAGACCTTTGGAAATAAAGCATTTGCGACAATAAACGAAGGCCTTGGCAAAGTTTTAAGAATGGGGGCTTATTCCCCCGATGTGATTGATAGATTAAAGTGGATGGAAGAGGAGTTATTCCCCGTTCTTGATAGAGCTATTAGATATCTTGGTTCGATAGACCTTAAAAATATTGTGGCGCAGGCACTCCATATGGGAGACGAGGTCCACAATAGAAATAGAGGTGCAACATCTCTTTTCTTCAGGATAATTGCCCCTGCGATTGTAAGAACTACAGAAGATTCCATTGTTATTGAAAGGGTACTAAGGTTTATAGATGCTAATGATCATACGTTCCTTAACCTTTCAATGGCTTCTGCCAAGGCAAGCCTGGATCCTGCAAGAAATATCGAAGGCAGTACTATGGTTGTTACGATGTCAAGAAATGGGACAGACTTTGGTATACAGGTTTCAGGGCTGGGAGACGAATGGTTCACTACTCCTGCTGAGGTTCCCCCTAATGCTCTTTACTTTGCCGGCTTTACAAAAGAGGATGCAAACCCTGATATTGGAGATAGTTCCATTACAGAAACTGCAGGACTTGGAGGTTTCGCAATTGGTGCAGCTCCTGCAATAGTTCAGTTTACTGGGGGTTCACCACAGGAGGCTATAGACAGAACTCTTGCGATGTACGAAATTACAATCGGTGAGAATAATATGTATCAGATTCCTTATCTTAACTTTAGAGGAACTCCTACGGGTATTGATATAAGACAAGTTGTTGAAAAGGGAATACTTCCCTTCATAGATACGGGCATTGCACATAAGAAGCCTGGTATCGGTCAAGTAGGAGCCGGACTCGTTGATGCTCCTATGGAAGTATTTAAAAAGGCATTAATTGCGTTTTCTAAAAAATATTCATAGGGAGGAGGGTATTATGAACACAGAAGAATTCGTTAAGTTAATGACTCAGGAAGTGAAGATGTATGACCTTACTCAACCATTGAGTGTGCATACACCCCCATGGCCCAGCTATATGCCACTTGGTATTCAGTATTTCAAAAGAATTGCTGGCGCTCACATGGGACAGGGGGCAAATGGACAGATTATTACATCAAGTAATCATGTCGGAACCCACATGGATGGAGAAATCCATTTCTATGGAGCAGGGAGAGCTATAGGGCAGGTACCCCTTGAAGAATGGGTTGGTCCTGGTGTTATTGTGGATATTTCTGACGAAGTTGAGGATTACAGCCTGTACACTCCTGAGATGCTTATGAAAAAGGCAGACATAAGAGCAGGAGATATCCTCATTATTAATACAGGGTATCATAGGTATGCATGGTACGAAAAAGAGGGAGACGAAGTAAGATATATGGTGAAACATCCTGGTCCAAGCCCTGAATTTCCTCAATGGGCACTTGATATGAAATTCAAATGGATTGGTGTAGATTGCGGGAGCGCAGACCATCCAATGAATACGATTCTTCGAAACTGGCATCCAAATCTCTTTGTAGAAGCAGAAAAGAAACTTAAAGAAAAATACGGTAAAAGCTGGGAGGAGATGTTCCCTCCAGAAGAGTTTTATCAGGTAATGCATCTTAAGCTCTTCCCCCATGGCCTGGTACATGCTGAAAACCTTGGTGGAGACATCGATAAGCTCAATAACAGGAGAGCATTTATTGGCGCATTTAACGTAAAAGGAATTGAATTTGAATCGGCATGGACAAGAATCGTAGCATGGAGCCCCTAAGGAGGGACTATGCAAAAATTTGAATATTTAAAACCTCTTTCAGAAGATGAAGCAATATCCCTTCTTGAAAAGTATGGTGCCTCTGCAAAAGCTTTACTGGGAGGTACTGACCTTGCAGTAATGATTGACGATGAAATGGTAACTCCAAAAGTTGTTATTGATTTGAAGGGTATTTCGAATTTAATGAGGCTTGAGTTAAGGGGAGAATATCTTTATATTGGTGCAGGTATTACTTTTAATGAACTTATTGCATCTAAAATTGTGAAGGATCATTTTCCTTTGCTCTGGGAGACTTCAAGAAGCGTAGGCTCATTTGGAATAAGAAATAGAGCAACCCTTGTTGGCAATATCTGCAGCGCCGTGCCTTCTGCAGATTCCGCCCCTGCCCTCCTTGTTTTAAATTCAAGTGTAGAAATAAGAGCAAAAGAAGGTGTTAGAGAAGTACCCATCGATAAGTTTTTCGTTGGGCCAAGAAAGACTGTTATCCAGACCGGAGAGATAGTTACAGGAATTAAGATTCCACTTGAAAGGGGAGAGACTGGGGCAAGTTATATAAAGCTTGGTAGATACGATGGAGAGGATCTTGCCCAGGTCGGTGTTGCATCATATGTGAACAGTGATAAGGTTTATAGAATTGCCTTTGGTGCAGTTGCCCCTATTCCTGTAAGGGCATACGAAGCTGAGGAATATCTCAAAGGTAAAGATGTTGATGAAGACTTAATTGAAGAAGTTAAACCCATTGCACTGAAGGCTATATCACCAATTTCTGATATGAGAGCAAGCAAGGAATATAGATTATATGTAAGTGGTGTCTTGCTTAAGAGGTCCCTCTTTGCCTCCTCTCGACGATTGAAAAAATTGGGTCCCGCTTATGGAGAACATCTTGTTTAGGAGGATCTATGAAAAAAGAAATTACTTTTACTTTAAACGGTTTTGAGACGCATGTTGAGGTTGAACCCCACGAGAAATTGCTCGATGTACTCAGGGACAAACTCGGTGTAAAAAGCCCTAAGTATGGGTGCGGAAGAGGGGAATGCGGAGCCTGTACCGTACTACTTAATGGTAAGAGTGTTAGAAGTTGTATCATTTACGCAATTGAAGTGGAAGGCCTTGAAATAGAAACCCTCGAAGGAATTGAAAGAGATGGCCTTACTGATTTGCAGAAATCCTTTCTTGAACATAATTCATTTCAGTGTGGCTTCTGTGCTCCAGGCATAATTGTCACCACAACAGAATTATTAAGAAACAATCCTCATCCTGATAAAAACGAAGTAAAAGAAGTTCTCAGTGGGCATCTTTGTAGATGCACCGGTTACAATATAGTCGTTGATGCTATTATGGATGTTTCTAAGGATAAAGTGGGAGGCAAGATATGAAAGACTCGGACCTCAAATATGTGGGAAAAGATGCAATAAGAATTGACGGCCTTGAGAAGATTACAGGTGCAGCAAATTATACGGATGATGTTGATTTTGGGGCATCAATGTTCTATGTGGCTGTGCTTGAAAGCCCCTATGCACATGCAAACATTAAGAGCATAGATACAATAGAGGCAGAAAAATACCCTGGAGTGAGAGGTGTTCTTTCTGGCAAGGATTTTCCAGAAAGATTTGGTTTATATCTCAAAGACAATGCTGTTTTTCCTTCTGATAGAGTTCGTTATGTGGGGCAGCATGTTGCAGCAGTAATTGCAGTTTCTGAAGACATAGCGCAAGAAGCGGTGAAATTAATAAAGGTCGAATACGAACCTCTTCCTGTGCTTCAAAGTCCGCTTGAGGCAATAAAAGAGGATGCAATACTTATACATCCTGAACTTGATAAATATGAGGTTGTTCCATGGCTTTATCCTCAACCTGGTACAAACATTGCACATGTAAGAAAGATAAGAAAAGGAGATGTAGAGAAGGCATTTGAGGAAGCAGATTATATCCTTGAGGATTGGTATGAGGTTCCCCATGTTGTACATGCTCCTATGGAGCCACACACATCAATTGCTATTTATACACTTGATGGGAGACTTATGATGTGGAACTCGACACAATCTCCTCATACACAGAGAAATATCATTGCTAATTCTTTTAAACTCTCTCATAAGGATGTAAGAATTATTGCAGAGTATGTGGGGGGTGGTTTTGGAGGTAAGGCAGGAGTGAATATGGAAGTTATCGCAGCAGCGGCGGCAATGAAAGTCCCTGGTCACCCTGTGAAGCTTCGTTATACACGCAAGCAGGAATTTCAGAATACTTCTCAAAGGCAGGAATTACATGCTTATGTGAAGATGGGTGTTAAGAATGACGGAACAATTATTGCCCTAAAGCATCAACTCTACTGGGATGTAGGCGCTTCTGCAGAGTATGGATCCAATGTTGTAAATGCAACAGGATTTTCTGCAACTGGGCCTTATCGAATTCCAAATGTGTGGATTGATTCCTTTGCAGTTTATACAAACAGACCCCCTTGTGGCGCATACAGAGGATTTGGTTATTCTGAGTTTCATTTTGGTATCGAAAGTCACATAGATAGGGTTGCGAAAGCAATTGGAATGGACCCCGTTGAGTTCAGAAAGAAAAATGCAATTCGTCAGGGCGACAGAGTTGCCTATGGTGTTGAGATGGGACCTACAGGGATACATGAGTGTATAGAAAAGGTTACTGAATCAATCGAATGGGGAAAAGAGAGCAAAACCACAGACCCGAATAAAGTAAGGGCAAAAGGCTTAGCCTGTGTATGGAAGGCTCCTGCAATGCCTGCCAACGAATCATCTGCTGCATTTATAAAATTCAGTGAGGACGGAAGCATTAATATCCTTGTCTCTGGCATGGAACTTGGACAGGGATTTATGACTGCGATGGCAAAGATTGCTGCGGAGGAATTATCGCTACCACTTGCCAAAATAAGGGTGGAACTACCTGACACGGATAGAAATCCTTACGAATGGCAGACTGTTGCAAGCCATGTGACATGGAGTTGCGGGAATGCGGTAAGAAGGGCTGCCGTTGATGCAAGGAATCAGATATTCAAGACGATCTCTGAGGCATACTATGTTGAGGAGGCGAACCTTTACCTTGAAGATGGGAAAGTTAAGTGTTATACAGACCCTTCTTTTGAGATACCATTTGAGAAATTTGTCATTAATGGCATTGAAATGCCTGACGGAACCTTTAGAGGCGGTCCAATCCTTGGAAGAGGAATTTATATGCCAGAGTTTACCTCCGCGAAGGTAAATCCAGAGACAGGTCAGGGCGGACATCCGAATGTTCATTATACGACAGGTGCAGGTGCAGTTGAAATTGAGATAGATAAAGAAACTGGGAGAGTGAAGGTTCTACGGATGGCAGAGGCTTTTGATGCAGGAAAGGCAATTAATCCTGATCTTGTAAAAGGGCAGATCGAAGGGGGGTTCACACAGGGACTGGGGACTGCCCTTTATGAGGAGGTTTATTTTGATAAGGAAGGAAGAGTCATCAATTCAAATTTTACGGATTATAAGATACCTACCACTCTTGATGTACCAGAAGAGATGCACCCGATTATTGTAGAAGTACCTCAGCCGGACGGTCCTTTTGGAGCAAGAGGAGTAGGGGAGCATACGATGATTCCCGTGATGCCTGCCATTGCAAATGCAATAGAAAATGCCCTTGGGATTAGGCTTAAAAAGCCTCCATTTACTGCTGAAAAGATTGTTGCAGAATTGGGAAAAATTCTTATAAATAAATAAGTTATATAGGTATTGGAGAAAGGAAGGTGGTATTCTGCTAAGAATCTTTCGAAAAGTTTTTTAAAAAAATTTTAGCCAAAGGAGGTTAAAAAATGGCAGAAGAAGCGAAGTTCAAAACAAAAGTAATGCCCTGGCCTGTTGATAGTGCGCCGGGGTGGGGTTTTTCGGTCCTTGCTGGTTTCCAGCATGTATTCACACTTTTTGGTGCTACAACTCTTGTTCCCATCCTTTATGGGAATACGATGGGAATGTCACCATTAGAACTGGGGATCTTCATTGCTACAGTTTACATGGTAATGGGGATAGCAACACTCATTCAGTGCGATACAAGGCTGGGAAGTGGCCTTCCGCTTGTTCAGGGCTCTTCCTTCTCTTTCATTCCAGCAGTTACTGCAATCATTGGAAGCGTAAAGGAAGCAGGTGGTGGAGTTAAGGAAATGATGCAGGCAATAGGTGGTGCCATATTCTATGGAGGTATCTTTGAATTTGTGGTTGGTTTTGCAGGTCTTGTTGGCCAGCTTAAAAAGATAGTTACACCCGTTGTTATAGGGCCAACGATTATGCTCATTGGATTCAGTCTGGCGGGGACTGCCGTTAGCAATGCTTCAACATCTTGGCCAATTGCTCTTGCTGTTGTTGCGTTGATTTTTATCTTCTCCCTCATTGTAAAGAAGTCTGTTTTGAATTCCTTCTCGGTATTCATTTCCTTTGTAATTATGTATCTTTTCTGCTTGCTTGGCACCCTTGTGGGGTGGTTCCCAGAAGAACATGCTGCATATGTAAACCTTCAAGCAATTGCCGAGGCCCCCTGGATTGTCTGGCCGAGGCCTTTCCGTTACGGTTTCGCAGGAACTCTGAAATTCAATACATTCGCTTTTACAGCAATTATAGCTGCTTATATTTCTTCCATCATTGAGTCATTTGGTGATTATCACAGTATAAGCTATGCTTCAGGCCTCCCTGATCCATCCCCGAAGACTATTTCAAAAGGTATCGCAGCAGAGGGCATCGGGTGTATTATCTCTGGTATGCTTGGTGGTGTTGGAAGTACCAGTTACACTGAAAACATAGGAGTGGTCGCCCTCACAGGTATTGCCTCAAGAAGGGTTATTCGAACAGGTGCGGTAATTCTCATTATTATGGGTTTCTTATGGAAGTTTGGGACTATTATTGGTACGATGCCCACGCCTATTATTGGGGGTGCTTATATTTCCCTATTCGGGCTTATAGGAGCTCTGGGAATTCAGATACTTTCACGTGCAGACCTTACCTCCACGAGAAATCTTATGATTGTCGCTTTTTGCTTCCTCATGGGTCTTGGGTGCGGTCCCTATTTTGCTGCAAATCCAGTTCATATCGGTGGAATCTCCTGGCTTGAGGGGATTGTTAACGGTATTTTAAGGACTTCAATGGCTGTTGGCGCATTCTCCGGGATGCTTCTTGATAACATTATTCCCGGTACTCTTGAGGAAAGAGGAGTTGGTATAAGGGAATCAGCAAAGTAATAGGACTTTATTGATTTTTCGATTCGATGGGGTGCCATGTGGCACCCCTTTTTAGTACAAATGACGACCTTTTATTAACTTAAGCTGATATTTTCTTTAATTGAAGACTAAGGAGGCTTACTTTTAACCGCCTTGGCAAGGGCGTTATTATAAATTTGTCATCCTGTTTTTAAATGCAAAAATTTGATGAAGCAATGTCCTTCTTGATTTTTTGCTGCGAATATATAAAATATAGTGTTCGGGGTGTGGCGTAGTTTGGTAACGCGCATGGTTTGGGACCATGAGACCGGTGGTTCGAATCCACTCGCCCCGACCAGTGTGCGCCCATAGCTCAGAAGGATAGAGCAACGGATTTCTAATCCGTCGGTCGCTGGTTCAAGTCCGGCTGGGCGCGCCATAATGGTGGGCGTAGCTCAATGGGTAGAGTACCGGACTGTGGATCCGGCTGTTGGGAGTTCGAATCTCCTCGCCCACCCCATGGAATGAGCGCCCATAGCTCAGAAGGATAGAGCAGTGGATTCCTAATCCGCAGGTCGCAGGTTCGAGTCCTGTTGGGCGCACCAGATGCGCCTATAGCTCAACTGGATAGAGCGACGGACTTCGGATCCGTTGGTTGCGGGTTCGAATCCTGCTAGGCGCGCCATTAGGGTGGGTTCTTAGCTCAATAGGTAGAGCAACGGACTCTTAATCCGTAGGTTGCGGGTTCGAGCCCCGCAGAACCCACCATTTTTGTGGAATAGGAGCTGCGAGGGTGGCGGAATTGGCAGACGCGCTGGACTTAGGATCCAGTGAGGTTGACTCATGCGGGTTCAAGTCCCGCCCTTCGCACCATTTTTATATTTATACACAAGGGGTGTAAAATGGAATACACGATAAAAGAAAGAAAAGAGTCTAATATTTTATTCGAATGTAGAAATTCTGGAGAAGAGTTAGAAAAATCGAGATTTAAGGCATATGAAAAGATCTCTAAGGATATAAAGATACCTGGCTTCAGGAAAGGAAAAGCGCCCTATGAAATTGGAGTAAGATATATCGGAGAAGAGCAACTCTTAGAAGAGACCCTGGATATTCTAATTAGAGAAGATCTCGAAGAGATTCTAAAGAAAGAAAACATTGTGCCTGTGACCTCTCCTGATATAAAGGTTGAAAAAGTGGATAAGGATGGCCTTCTCTTCACAGTTATTGTTGAGTTTTTACCTGAAGTTCATACTGACCTAAGCAAAAATATAAAAATCAATGGAAAAGTCGAGGTAAAGGAAGAGGAGATAGACGGGAAGCTCAAGGAATTGCAAGACTCACTTACAGAGCTATCCCCAATAGATACTGAAATAGAAGTAGGAGATGTTGTTGAGGTAAGCTTTGTTCATGGTGAAGATGAGCCACAAACCCTGACTGTGGAGGCTGGCACTGATAGGGTTATTGGTGATTTTAAGGAAAAAATTATAGGAAAGAAACGGGGAGATTCCTTTGTTGTAAATACAAATTCTCAGGAGTTTACATTCACCGTTTTAAGTGTAAAGAGAAAGTACGTGCCACCAGTGGATGATAATCTTGCAAAGGAAGCAGGATTTGAAAACCTTGAAGAGCTGAGGGCAAAAATATCAAGGCAAATAGTAGAGAACAAAAACTCTCAACTTGAAGAAAACCGCGGAAAAGAAGCCCTGAAGGTTCTTTGCCAGAATTTGAAGATTGAATTACCCTCTAAATTTGTAGAAGAAGAGGTTGATTTCAGAGTAAAAAAACTCGAGGAAGAATATTTAAAATCCGGGAAGAAGTTGGAAGATGTTCTCAAAGACCAGAACTACTCAATCAATGATTTAAAAAATGATTTAAGAAAAAGGATTGGGGAGGAAATAAAGGAAGACCTTATTGTCGCTGATATTATTAGAGAAAAAAATATTCAGGTATCCGAGGAGGAGATACGGGAAGAATTTGAGCATCTTATAGCAGAACAGTCAATAGAAGTGGGACGAGTGGGACTAACAGAGGAGTTGAGAAGAGCAATTAGAAATGAACTATTGCGCAGCAAGGCAATTTCAATATTAAAAGAAAATGCTATAATAGAAACAGGAGGTGATTAGCGTGCCTATTATTCCTTTGATTATTGAGCAAACAGGAAGAAGCGAGAGAAGCTACGACATATTTTCGAGATTATTAAGAGATAGAATTGTTTTTTTAACAGGGGAGATTAATGGAGATACAGCAGATTTGATTGTTGCAGAACTTTTATTCCTTGAGGCCCAAGATTCAACAAGAGATATTTATCTTTACATAAATAGCCCTGGTGGAGAGGTGACCCCAGGCATGGCAATTTATGATACAATACAGTATATAAAGGCCCCTGTTGCAACTATCTGTCTTGGACAGGCTGCCTCTCTTGCTGCTATAATTCTTGCCTCTGGTACAAAAGGGAAGAGATATGCTCTCCCTCACTCGAGAATACTTATTCACCAGCCCTGGGGTGGTGCTCAGGGACAGGCAACAGATATAGAAATTCAAGCAAGAGAAATCCTGAGAATTAAAAAGATGGGTAACGAAATTCTTGCTCTTCATACTGCTCAACCTATCGAGAAAGTACAGAGAGATACCGAAAGGGATTATTATATGTCTCCAGAGGAAGCTAAGGAATACGGCCTCATAGACAGTATAATAAGTCGTTCTCTTGAAATAGGAGGAAGTAAGTAATATGGAAGGAGAAAAGACTAAGTTATTCTCATTATGGGAGAGTTATGTTGAAGTTGAAAAGTGATTTTGAAGTTTTAATATCTTCGAATTACATAAAGAGGGGCAAGAGTTTTATAGTGATAGCGATTAAACCCGAATCTTTGAATAGGAGAGCAATCACTCTTAACTGGCCCTTCTGAATTAAGAATATTAATACAAAGATTGTGTAGGGAGGCTTTATGGAAACAATGGTGAAAGTTAGTGAAGTACCGTTTATTCCTTTGAGAAATCTTGTTGTTTTTCCATATATGATGGTTCCACTTCTTGTGGGAAGAGCAAAATCAATCGCAGCAATAGAAAAAGCACTTTCAATTGACAAAATGATTGTTGTTGCTTCCCAAAAAAACGGCCTTGTAGAAGACCCCGAACCAGATGACATGTATGAGGTCGGAGTAAGTGGGGAAATACTTCAGATTCTTAAATTACCAGACGGAACTTATAGGATTCTTATTGAAGGAAAAAAGAAAGTAAGAATTAAGAGGTTTGACAATACAGAATCTTACTGGAAAGTCGATGTGGAGACAATTGAAGATGTTATTGAAGACCCAATTCGAGTAGAGGCTCTTTCTCGTGTCGTGACAGACAAGTTTGGCATATATGCTGACCTCAATAAAAAGGTGCCTCAGGATGTGATTTTTAGCATTTCAAATGTGGATATACCCCAGAAACTTGTAAGTATTGTTGCTTCCAACCTCTTTATTTCTATTGAAAAGAAGCAAAAAATACTTTCAGAACCAAAGGTAGACGAAGAGCTTAGAATGTTAACCCAGATACTTGAGGAGGAAAATTATATCCTTGATCTCAGTAGAAAGATTGATGAGGAAGTAAAAAATAAGATTGAAAAAGGGCAAAAGGAGTATTTCCTCAGGGAGCGATTGAAGGAGATTGAAAAGGAGCTCGGGGAAGAAGGGGAGGAAGCAGGTGTTATAGGCGAAATCAATAAAAAGCTAAAGGGGAGAAAGCTTCCAAAATATGTGAAGGACAAAATAGAAGAGGAACTTGATAGACTTAAAAGAACGCCAGCTCTTTCTCCTGAAAGTGGTGTTATACAAACTTACCTTGACTGGCTTGTATCACTCCCATGGGAGAAAAGTACAGTTGATACAGTTGATGTAGATAGGGCAAAGGAGATACTCGATAAAAACCATTATGATCTCAAGGAAGCCAAAGAAAGGATTCTCGAAATTATCGCGGTGAAGAAGCTTAAAAAGGACTTAAAAGGTCCTATTTTATGTCTCGTTGGACCACCAGGTGTTGGTAAAAGTTCCCTCGGGAGGTCTATTGCAGAGGCTCTTGGAAGAAAATTTGTAAGAGTTTCTCTTGGGGGAATAAGAGACGAAGCAGAAATAAGAGGGCACAGGCGAACCTATGTGGGAGCACTGCCAGGTCGTATTATACAGGGTATAAAGAATGCTGGCGTAAAAAATCCTGTATTTCTTCTTGACGAGATTGATAAAGTGGGCTCGGATTTTAGAGGAGATCCCACTGCAGCATTACTTGAGGCACTTGATCCTGAGCAGAACAATGCATTTTCAGATCATTATATAGAGCTTCCCTTTGATCTTTCGGAGGTGCTTTTTATTACAACCGCAAACATTACAGATACAATCCCTCCTGCCCTTCTTGATAGAATGGAGGTCCTTTCTCTACCAGGTTATGTAGATGAGGAAAAACTCCATATTGCAAGGGACTTTATTGTTCCTAAACAGATTGAGAACCACGGTCTTAAGAAAGAGGACGTGATAATATCAGATAGTGCAATATTGAAGATTATAAATGAATACACAAGAGAAGCAGGATTGAGAAATCTTGAAAGGTCAATAACAAAGATTGTGAGAAAGGTTGCGAAAAAGAAGGCACGAACAGGAAAAGGTAATGCAAGAATTACAGAAAAAAATCTTGATAAATACCTTGGTCCTTCCGAGTTTATAAAAGAGACAGCAGAGAAGAAAAGCATGATAGGAGTCGCTTGCGGAATGGTAGTGACTCTTGCGGGAGGAGATATTGTTTATATTGAAGCAACAAAGATGCCCGGTAAAGGGAACCTTCTGTTAACGGGGCAGCTTGGAGATGTAATGAAGGAGAGTGCCCAGGCTGCTTTGAGTTATGTAAGGGCACATGCGGAAGAACTACATATTCCTTTGGATTTTTATAATAAGTTCGATATACATATTCATGTTCCGGAGGGAGCTGTGCCCAAAGAAGGTCCCTCTGCAGGTATTACAATCTTTACAGCTATTGCTTCCGTTCTAAAGGGAAAGCCTATCAAAAATGATGTAGCAATGACAGGGGAGATTACATTGCGTGGCAGGGTATTACCCGTGGGAGGAATCAGAGAGAAAGTACTTGGTGCATACAGAGCTGGTATAAAGACGGTAATTTTACCTAAGGCAAACGAGAAGGATCTTATAGATATTCCAAAGGAAGTTATGAGAAAGATAAATTTTAAATTGATAAAAAATGTAGAGGAGGCCTTAAAGGAAGCCATCGAGGAATGATTGATATAGGAAAAACCCTAAAGGAAGGAAGAGAAAAAAGAAGACTCTCAATAGATGACGTAGCGGACGGAACCTTGATCAGGCCGTATTATATTGAAGAGATTGAGAATAATCATTTTCCTTACTACGATGGCTACATTACTGCCTTTATAAGAAAGTATGCAACTTTTCTTGGAATTGATCCTGAACCACTTGTTCTTGCTTATAAAGAGCTCTTTAAGGAGGAACCATTAAAACCCCCAAAGAAGAGAAAGAACTTTCTGTGGCTGATCCTTCTTATTGTCGTGGTTGTATCAATATCCATTGTAATGATCTCTTATAGAAATAATATTGCACATCTTCCTGAACAACCTGAAGCAGAAACCCCTGAGGAGCAACTCCCGCCAGAGGAGAGTGAGCCTTTGCCAGGAGAGACAGAAGAGCCTGAGGAACCTCATTATGAAGGAGTAAATCTCGTACTCAGAGCAGATGCGAGGTGCTGGCTTGGAGTGACGATTGATGGTAATTATCAGCAACTCTTCATCCAGGAAGGGGAAACAAAGGAGTTTAAGGGAAAGGAATATATAAAGATAAGATATGGAAACGCAAAACATGTTTACGTAACAAAGAATGGCCAGCAGCTCGGTGTAGTAAGCGAAAATGAGACTGTTACAGAGGTAGAATACAGACCTTGAAAAAAGAAACTGTTTCTATAATAAGTCTTGGGTGTCCAAAGAATCTTGTTGACAGTGAGAGAATTGTTGGAGATTTAATAGAGAGAAATTATCGTTTTACATACAATCCAGACAAGGCAGATATTATCATTATAAATACCTGTGCTTTTCTTTCCTCTGCACGGAAAGAAGCCCAGCAGGTGATTTCTGATTTTATCGAGAGGAAAAAGGAAGGCAAGGTAAAAAAAGTTATTGTCTCAGGCTGCTACCCTTCTCTCGATTGCAAGTATCTTAAGAAAAAGTACCAATTAATTGATGGTATTACAGGTACAAATAATTTAGGCGATATTATTAAGGCTATGGAGGAAGGTGGTATTTTTGTTTCTAATCGTACTGAAGAAAAGGTCCCTCCAAGAATGAAATTGACCCTTCCTCATTATGCATATTTAAAAATAGCTGACGGATGCAACCACTTGTGCTCATTCTGTCTTATTCCTTCCATAAAAGGTTGTACGCACAGTCTTCCCATTGAAGAACTTGTCCAGGAGGTAAGGGTACTTGCACTTACCGGGGTCAGGGAACTCATTCTTATTGCGCAGGATACAACTCAATATGGCGTAGATCTTTATGGAACACCTAAGTTAGTCGAGCTTCTCAAAGAGATTGAAAAAATAGAGGGTATTGAGTGGATAAGAGTTATGTATACATACCCTTCTACTTATGTTTTGAACTTGCTTGACTATATGAAGAAGAGCAAAAAGGTTGTTCCCTATCTTGACATACCTATCCAGCATATCAGTAATAAAATTCTTAAGTCCATGAAAAGGGGTTATACCAGAGAATTTGTTACCGACATATTAAAGGCCTTAAGAGAAAGTGGAATTGTCTTGAGAACCTCTGTGATCGTGGGGTACCCCGGTGAAACCATGGAGGATTTTAGAAGGCTTGAAAACTTCATTGAAGACTTTAGATTTGATCATCTGGGTATTTTTGAATATTCAAATGAAAAGGGAACCGAAAGCTTCTCCCTTGCCAAACAGGTAGATGGTACGACAAGGAGTATTCGGTATGAAAAGCTTGTTGACCTGGAAGAAAGAATAGACTTTGAGAGGAATAAAAGTTTTATAGGGAAGACTATTCCTGTTGTTGTTGATTTTTTTAGTGAAAGAGAAGGTTTATTTATTGGAAGGACCATCTATGATGCACCCGAAGTCGACAATACTGTGAGTATACATGAGAAAGTTAGTGAAGGACAATTCTATAAGGGTGTTGTCGAGAATATAGCCCCCCATAATCTGAAGGTTAAGATAAGGAGAGGGAAAGATTGAGAATATTTATATCATTAAAGACAACACCTTACGAGGAAGAGCTTTTTAAAGTTGAAAGCCAAATAAAGCCTTATTATTCAAATGTGAAGTGGGTAGAAAAAGAAAATCTTCATATAACTCTGAAATTTTTGGGTGAGGTTGACGAGGAGTTTATCTATAACCTTAATAACATTATTCAGGGGATTTCCGCAAGGTTTTTACCATTTAGCTTCTCCATAAGTGGTATATCTGGCTTTCCAAAGCTGGAATATGCAAGGGTTATTTTTTTCTCGATTGAGGACCAGAGTGCCTATATCTCTCTTATTATGAGAGAAATCGATAGAGCATTGAAAGATTTTGGTTTTGAAAGAGAAAAAAGCTACATACCACATATTACCTTTGGAAGAGTTAAAAATGGAGCGATAGACCTATCAAGGACGGAATCTCCAACGCTTTTGATAGAGTCAAAGGCAATTGGCATTAAGGTAGTACAAAGCATTTTAAGACCAGAAGGTCCCCTTTATAAAGTTATTTCTCAGTTTATGTTTAATGAGTTATAATTAGTAAAAGTGAGGTAGATGGAAGATGACAAATGAAGAAAGTGAAAAGGAAAATGCATTGAAACTTGCAATGACTCAGGTTGAAAAGGAATTTGGAAAGGGTGCTGTAATGCGGCTTGGCGATAGAAAAGCAGCACTTACTATTGAAGTGATACCTACAGGTATATATTCTCTTGACATTGCTCTTGGGGTCGGTGGCTTCCCTAGAGGAAGGATAGTTGAGATATTCGGCCCTGAGGGAGGTGGGAAGACAACACTTGCCCTTGAGGCAATTGCAGGGGCACAAAAGATGGGTGGGAAAGCGCTTTTTGTAGATGCAGAGCATGCTTTTTCACCAGAATATGCCAGAGGTATTGGCGTTAATATTGACGACCTCATTATATCTCAGCCTGATTATGCGGAGCAGGCGCTTGAGATTATAGACACATTTGTACGTTCGGGTGCAATTGATATCTGTGTACTTGATTCTGTTGCAGCTCTTGTTCCAAAGACAGAACTCGAGGGAGATATGGGAGAGTCGTTTATGGGTGTCCAGGCAAGGCTTATGTCGCAGGCATTGCGAAAACTGAGCGGCTCTATAAGTAAATCTAAGACCTGTATGGTTTTTATAAATCAACTCAGGGAAAAGATTGGGGTTGTATACGGAAACCCCGAAGTTACTCCAGGAGGAAGAGCTTTAAAATTCTATGCCTCAGTAAGACTTGAGGTGAGAAGAGTTGAATCACTCACAACCGACGACAACGAGCAAAAAGGAAACAGGATAAGGTTAAAGGTTGTTAAAAATAAGGTGGCACCTCCCTACAGAGAGGCTGTCGTTGATCTTATTTATGGAAGTGGTATTTCAAGAGACGCCGACCTTTTTGACGTTGCTGTGGATGCTGGAATCATAAAAAAAGCTGGTTCTTATTATTCCTACGGTGATATTAAGCTTGGACAGGGCAGAGATAATGCCTTAAATTTGCTACGGTCAAATACTGAGCTTTTTGAAAAATTGAGGAAAGAAGTTGATGAAAAGTTCTTCAAAGGGCAGGAGACAAAACAGGAAAAGTAAAGAAGAAATTTTGAATTATTCCCTTCTTTTGCTCTCTAAGAAGGATTATTCTGAGTTCGAATTGAAGAGAAAACTTCTCAAAAAGTTTGGGAAGAGCAGTATAGAAGAAGTTATAAAAGAGCTTGAAGGCAAAGGACTTCTTTCTGATGAACGATATGCAGAGAAATTGATTGAAAAATATGCATTCTCAAAAATGTATGGATATTTTAAGGTTGAGTCAGAACTTCTGGACAGGGGGCTGAAAAAGTCCTCTTTTATGGATATCCTAAATAGAAATTACACTGTCGAGAAGGAGAAGGAAAATATAATGAAGCTTTTAGATAAAAAATCAAAAGAAAAGATTTATCCTTATTTAATCAATAGAGGGTTTAGACCACATATCGTTCAGGAAGTCCTCGCCAGTAGAGAAACCTAACAGGAGGTGAGGAACTTGTTTGCTGAAGAAGTACCATACTTAATGTATGTTATTATTACCATTGTTATGTTTGCGATAGGCTTAATAATGGGAATTGTTCTGCAACATTATCTCTATAAAACGAAGCTTGGCTCTCTTGAAGAATATATAAAAAATAGAAAACAAGAAGCGGAAAAAGAAATTCAGGCAGAAAAAGTTGAGCAAAGAATACAGTTAAAAGAGGAGTTGGAAAAGAAAACTGCAGAGCTTGAGTCCCACTTCAGAGGAAGACAGAGAGAATTGCAGGAGCTTGAGACAAGACTTTTAAAAAAGGAAGATTTCCTTGATAAAAGAATGTCAGGTTTAGACAAGAGAGAAAAAGAGCTGGTTGATAGAGAAGGAGAGATTGCAAGGGCTAAGGAGAACCTCTCCCAGAAGCAGAAGCAGATTGAAGCTGAGCTTTATCGTATCGCAGCTTTAAGCATGGAACAGGCCAGAGATATTGTTTTGAAGAGAGCAGAGGCAGAAATGGAGAAAGAACTGGCAAAAAGAATTGTACAGATGGAGGAAGAAGCTAAAGAGAGAGCAGAGGAGAAGGCGAAAGTTATACTTTCAAACGCAATGGAGAATTGTGCAATAGATTATGTTTCTGAGACAACGGTTTCTGTGGTACCACTTCCTTCAGATGAACTTAAGGGAAGGATTATAGGAAGAGAAGGGAGGAATATAAGAACATTTGAGACATTGACGGGCGTAGAGATTCTTATAGACGATACACCTGAGGCAGTTACACTTTCCTGTTTTGATCCAGTAAGGAGAGAGATTGCAAAAAGAGCTCTCGAAAAGCTTATAATAGATGGTAGAATTCATCCTGCAAAGATTGAGGAGTTTGTACAGGAAGCAGAGAAAGAAGTAGAGCAGATTATTATGAAAGAAGCAGATGATGCTTTGATGAGCATCTCTATTTATGGGTTCCCAGTAGAGCTCAAGAGATTGATAGGAGAAATGAAATTCAGAACAAGTTATGGCCAAAATCTGCTTCAGCATTCTCTGGAGACTGCCACTATTGCAGGTATTATTGCTTCAGAACTTAATGAGAATGTTGCTTTTGCAAAGAGAGCAGGATTATTGCATGATATTGGAAAGGTTATGTCCTCCGAAGTTGAAGGTCCACACGCAATTGTAGGAAGTGACATTCTCAGAAGGTACGGTGAGAATGATGTTATCGTCCATGCCGTTGCTGCTCACCATAATGATATAAAGCCTGAGAATGTTATAGATGTGATTATTCAGGTCTCTGATACTCTTTCCGCTACAAGACCTGGTTCGAGAAGGGAGAACCTCGAAACCTATATAAAGCGTATGGAGGATCTTGAGAAAATTGCTTCGTCTGTTCCTGGAGTGAAAAAGGCATTCGTTGTTCAGGCAGGAAGAGAAATAAGAATTATTGTTAACCCGGAGGAAATTAACGAGGATGATGCCTTGAAGATTTCGCATGATATTGCAAAAAAAATTGAGGAAGAAGTCATCTATCCGGGAGTAATCAAGGTTACTGTTGTAAGAGAGACAAGATATATTGAGTATGCAAAATAGCCTTTCCTTTCCCGAGGATTTAAAGTATCTTCCACTTTCCTCTGGTGTATATATTATGAAGGACAAGGATGAGAAGGTACTTTATGTGGGCAAGGCAAAGTCTTTAAGGAAAAGGGTTGTTTCTTATACACGTCCGAGAGATCCTAAAACACGAGCACTCTCGGAGAGAATAAAAGAAGTTGAATTTGTCATTACAAGCTCTGACGAGGAGGCCATGCTCCTTGAAAACAATTTGATTAAAAAGCATTGGCCTCCTTTTAATGTAAGGCTTGTTGACGATGAAAATTATCCCTATATTAAGATAACCGATGAAAAATACCCAAGAATCTTGAAAGTTTATAGAGTAAGGGGAGAGAAGGGAGAATATTTCGGTCCTTTCCCACATGGGAGTGCAGTTGATAGTACAGTCAAGGCAATAAGAAAGATATTTCCAATAAGAAGTTGTAATATTAAGATTTCAGCTGAGAAAGAAATCACTCCCTGCCTTCTATATCACATAGGACTCTGTTCCGCTCCCTGTGAACATAAAATTTCTCAGAAAGATTATATGAAGATGGTAAATGCTCTTAAGTTGTTTCTGAAGGGAGAGGGAGCATCTGTGGTTGAAAAACTCAGAAGAGAGATGGAAAATGCAAAAAATAACCTTGATTTCGAGAGAGCCATTATTTACAGGGATGAGCTCAATGGGATACTTTCTATTCTGGAGAAACAGAGGGTTGTAACAAACAAAAATATTTCATTTGATGCTATTGCTGTAGAGGTAGAATCTCCTTATTCGTGTATTGTGCGGGTATCTGTAAGAAACGGCAGAGTTGTTTCTACATATCCTTTTGTGATGGAGATACCCGGGGAAATAACTAAAAAAGAGTTATTAGAAAAGTTTCTTTTTCTTTATCCTTTCCATGCTCAGAGCGGGAAGGTTTATGTAAGCGATGTCTCTGTTAATAGAAAAGCACTTGAAAATTTTTTAACCGACAGTAACAACAGGGTTGTAAAAATCATTAAGGCGAAAGGCAAAGTACAGAAAGAGGTTCTTTCTCTTGCCAGAGAAAATGCAACAGCTCATTTAAAGAATTACATAGAAAGACACATAGAATTAAAGGAAAAAAAGTTACTGGAAGAGGTCCAAAAAACTCTGGGATTATCACAACTTCCAGTAAGGATAGAGGGTTATGATATATCAAATATATCTGGAACAGATTCAGTGGGTTCAATGGTAGTTTTTACAAATGGAAAACCTGATAGAAAAGAATATAGACATTTTAAGATTAAATATACCAAGGGACCCGACGATTTTGCAATGCTTGAGGAAGTCCTTACGCGACGTTTTAGTGAAGGAGAAGGGTTCTCAAGCGCATTTCCAAACCTAATCCTTATAGATGGAGGCAAGGGACAACTTGAAGTTGCTTTAAAGATTAAAAAATTTTATAATATCTTAGTGGATGTTATTTCTATTGCAAAGAAGGAAGAGTTAATTTTTGTAGAGGGAAGAAAAGACTTCTTGAGGCTCAAGGAAGATTCCCCCGTTCTTCAATTAGTTCAAAGAGTAAGAGACGAATCCCATAGATTTGCAAAGAGTTATTTTGAAAAGTTACATCTTAAAAGGATTGTAGGAGGCAAACAATGAAAAAGAGTATCTGGATTTCGTTGTTGATTAATGTCCTTTCTTTTTTCATTATCAGTAGGATCATTCCTGGAATTAAGTTTAACAGTTTTTTAAGCCTTGTTCTTACCGCAATAGTCTTTGGCATAATAAATGCAATTATAAGGCCTGTTCTCGTGTTCTTTTCCATCCCCATGTTGTTCTTAACACTGGGAATATTTATGTTTGTTATAAATGCAGTTCTTCTTGAGATTGTTGATCTTCTTGTGCCCGGCTTTAGCATTTCCTCTTTTTCTACTGCCTTGTTGGGAGCACTGCTCTTATCTATTGTAAGCTACATAATTTCTCTTATATTTTACCCGCAGAGAAGATAATTAATGCAACAACAAAAAGCAGTTATAGTTGAAGTACTTGATCCTCATAAAAAAGAGGTAAGGGAAGAGTACTTTGAGGAATTCAGACTCCTCGTGGAGACCCTTAATATTAATATTGTTGCAGAAACGACACAATTTGTAAAGAATATCAATTATTCTTTTTATCTTGGTAAGGGTAAAGTGGAGGAGCTGCGCGAAATTGCAAAGCTTACAGAAGCAAATTACATATTTATCGATGCAAAGCTTACATTCCTTCAGTTGAGAAATCTTTCCAGAGTCATTGAAATTCCCTGTATCGATAGACCACACCTTATTCTTATGATTTTCTCTATGAGAGCGAAAAGTGCTGAAGGAAAACTGCAGGTTGAGCTATCAGATCTTAGAATGAGGCTTCCTGAGATTGTTCATAGTAATATGTATCTTGATCAACAGACTGCGTCTCTTCTGGGGCTCAAAGGCCCGGGGGAAAGAAAGACGGAGCTCAAGCGGCGTTACATAGAAGCAAGAATTGGGGTTCTTGAAGAAAAGATCAAAACCATAAAAAAAGGAAGAGAAGAAAGAAGGAAGAAGAGAAGAAAAAGCAATATTCCTATTGTTTCAATAGTTGGCTATACAAATAGTGGCAAGTCAACACTTCTTAATCGGCTTACCGATGCTAACGCCCATGTGGAGGATATGCTCTTTGCAACTCTCGATACTCTCGTTAGAGAGGGTGATGTAGGCAATGGGGAGAAAGTTTTGTTTATTGATACGATTGGTTTTATCAGGGATTTACCTCCTGCTCTCATATATGCATTTCACTCAACACTTGAGGAGATCCTTGATTCGTGGCTCATCTTATTGGTCGTGGATATATCCGAAAAAGACTTTGAAGAAAAGATGAGAATTGTTGAGGACACAATAAAAGAGCTCGGGGGGGAAGCTATTCCTGAGCTTATTGTGTTTAACAAGATTGATAAGATAGATAGGACTCAGATGGAATCTTTAAAGTATAGGTTTGAGAATGCTTTTTTTATATCTGCACTGAGTGGAGAGGGTATGGAGACCTTGAAAGAAGCAATTAAAAGTATGATAGAAAAAGCATTTGTGAGAGCGAAACTTTTTATTCCGGTTAGTGAAATGGGCTCTATTTCAGATATTTTTGAGGGCACAAGGGTTCTTTCAAGGAAGGACTTACAAGATGGTACGTTTCTTACCGTTGAAGGCTTTTTTGAGAACGTTAATAAATTCAAAAGATATTTCATTACTACAACCTAATTTAAAAATCTTCATTTTGTTTTCAAAAAATTCATAAATAAATAGAATTTAACTATGAAACCAAATTATATTGATATCATAATACTTATCATTCTTGTAATAGATTTTTTTAGTGGAATAAGGATAGGAGCAGTATCTTTTGTATTTAATATTCTGAGTCTGATCGGTGGTTGGTTTATTTCGAGGTCGCTCTTTCTTAACTTTGCCTCGTTTCTTACGGAGCATACAGGGATATCAACTTGGATTTCAAATACGATCTCCCCATTTTTAAAAGTACCTGAGTCTATTGCAAATCTCTCCGCATCAATCGAGAACCTAAAGCAAGCATTAGCTGAGTTACCTCTGCCTTCCTTTCTCGAAGATTTTATTGTGAAAGACTTCTCCTTTTCTTTCCAAAATGTACAGGGGGCAATAGTAAGTAGCGTATCAAGATGGATACTTAATGGAATTTCATTTCTTATCATATTTGTCATTACATTTATTTTAATCAGACTTATTGGTATTATTTTGCATAAAGTTATTAAATTTATGCCTTTCCTTAGATGGGTCGATGTTCTCTTTGGTGGAGTTTTTAAAGTCCTTATAAGTTGCATTATTATTTTGATTGTCATTGAAGTTCTTGTAAGCATTGGTGGCTTTTTAAATTTTTCTGAGAGTAGTTTTATTATGAGTGTAAAGAATTCGAGTTTTTATAACAACATGAGCAAAATGTTGCCATTTGTAAAGGTAGAGATTGCAGATATTCTTTCTCGCACAGGAAGATGAATGTAGAAGAACTTAATTTTGATCTCCCCAAGGAACTTATAGCCCAGCATCCTGTGTATCCCAGAGACCATGCAAGGCTCATGGTTCTTAATAGAACCACGCACTGTATCTACCATAAAAAATTTAATATGATCGAAGAATTTTTAAAGGCAGGAGATATACTTGTTCTAAATGATTCAAAGGTACTCAAAGGAAGGATTGTAGGGAAAAATAAGAAAACAGGAGGCAAAAGGGAGATATTTCTTTTGAAGGAAATAAATGACAGCAATTGGCTTGCTCTTCTTTCTCCCTATAAAAGGGCACACGAGGGGGATATAATTCTCGTTTCAGATGTCCCGCCTGTTTGTGTAGAGGTTGTTAAGAAAATGGATAATGGAGAAAACCTTGTATCTTTTAAAACTTGCGGACTTCCTATGGAGGAGGTTTTGAGAATTTACGGAGAGCTACCAACACCTCCTTATATCAAAGGGAAGATTGATAATGAGCAGGAATACCAGACAGTCTATGCCAGGGTCCTCGGGTCTGTTGCTTCCCCAACTGCAGGCCTGCATTTTACAAAAGGACTTCTTAATAGGTTAAGAACTAAAGGTGTATTAGTTGACTATGTCACCCTTCATGTGGGGCTTGATACCTTTCAACCCGTGACAGAAGAGAATATAGACAGACATAAAATGCATGAAGAGGAATTCGTGATAAGTGAAGAGACTGCTCAGCGGATTAATGAGGCAAAGGCAAAAGGAGGCCGATTATTTGCCTGCGGAACAACTGTCGTAAGATCACTGGAAACTGCTTCAACAAGGGATGGAGTTCTTAAGTCGATGCATGGCAGAACTCAACTTTTTATTAAACCCGGATATAGGTTTAAGATTGTGGATGCAATGATTACAAATTTTCACTTTCCTCGTACCACTCTTCTTGCCCTTGTTATGGCCTTTGCAGGAAAGGATTTTATTCTTTCTGCTTATGAAACGGCGATTAAAGAAAAGTACAGATTTTTCAGTTTCGGGGATGCAATGCTCATCCTTTAATAATAATGGATATAAGTTTTAAGGTTATTAAAACAAGTAAGCATTGCGGAGCACGGATTACTACTTTTAAAACCACCCATGGGATAATTGAAACACCCATCTTTATGCCTGTCGGCACCCAAGCAACAGTTAAAACACTCACACCGGAAGAATTAGAAGAAATTGGATTTAAAATTATCCTTGCAAATACATATCATCTTTATCTTCAGCCAGGGGCAGATGTGATTCAGAAGGCTGGAGGGATTCACAGATTTATGCACTGGAATGGAGCAGTTCTTACGGATAGCGGAGGGTTTCAGATTATGTCACTTAAAGAATTGAGAAAAGTTATAAAGGAAGGGATTGAGTTCCGCTCATTTATCGATGGTTCCCTCCATTTCTTTACTCCTGAAAGTGTTGTTGAGACACAGGAAAAAATAGGTGCAGATATTATTATTCCTCTGGATATATGTGGTATATATCCGTCTCACTGGGAGGAAACAAATAGAGAACTTGATGTGACCCTGGATTGGGCAGAAAGAAGTTTAAGGGCTAAGAAAAGAGAAGACCAAATTATGTTTGGGGTTATTCAGGGAGGCTTCTACAAGGACTTAAGGAAAAAGGCAGTGGAGAGAATTCTCTCCCTGGGCTTTCAGGGGATAACCTTGGGAGGCCTGAGTATTGGGGAAGAAAAAGCACTTACAAAGGAATTTGTTGATTATACCGTTTCGCTTCTTCCTTCTGATAAACCAAGATATCTGATGGGAGTTGGAGATCCCCTTAGTATCGTTGAATATGTAAAAACAGGTATTGATATGTTTGATTGTGTTCTTCCAACAAGGATTGCAAGAAACAGGTCGTTATTTACGAAAAATGGGACGATTAAGATAACAAAAGGAATCTACAGGGAGGATTTTACCCCTGTAGAGGATGAGTGTGATTGTTACACCTGCAGAAATTATACAAAGGCATACCTCAATCATCTTTTCAAGGCAAAAGAACATCTTGCTGGCCGCCTTGCCACAATTCATAATCTTCGTTTCCTTCAAAGGCTTATCATTGACATAAGAAGTTCCATAGAAGAGGGAACCTTTGATGAATTCTATAATAATTTCACAGCAACGTATCATGTAGCGGATAATAAAGAAGAATAATAAGTATAATTCTCACTTCGAAATTGTAGAAACTATAAGTTCTGGGCTTTAATCTCTATTCCAAGTTCTTCAATTTGTCTCTTAGAAACTTTATCAGGTGCATTGGTAAGGGGACAAACAGCAGACGTTGTCTTGGGAAATGCAATGACATCTCTGAGACTCCCTGCGTTACTTAAGAGCCATATGAGTCTGTCCATCCCAAATGCAATTCCACCATGAGGAGGTGCTCCAGACCTCAATGCTTTTAATAGAAAGCCGAACTTTTCCTCAGCTTCTTCATCTGTAAGGCCGATTGCTCTGAATACCCTTCTCTGAATTTCAGGGTTAGAGATTCTTACGCTTCCCCCACCAAGCTCATTTCCGTTGAGCACGAGGTCATATGCAATTGCCTTTACACTTTCAGGGTCACTTTCAAGTCTATCGAGGTCCTCCAACTTTGGCATTGTAAAGGGATGGTGCTCTGCCTCGTACCTTTTTTCCTCTTCGTTGTAAGCAAAGAAAGGAAAATCAACAATCCATAGGAAGTTCCATAGATCTTTCCTAACAAGGTGAAATCTATCCCTGAGGTATAATCTTACTCTTCCAACGAGGTCATATCCTATTTTCTTATCAACCACAAATATCATTATCATATCCCCATTTTTGCTTCTATTGAGTAACATATCTTTTTCCTTATCAGTCAGGAATTTTGAATGAGGAGAGACAAGTTCTCTGTCCTTTACCCTGAATTCTATAAAACCACTGAGCCCGATTTCTTTTATCTCTCTTTCAATCTCCTCAATTTCTTTTCTTGTTAAATAAACCCCATTTTCAAGAAACAGCGAAAGTACACGTTTTTCTTCTTCGATTCCTTTTCTGATAATCTGAATCTTTGTGTCTTTGAAATCATCCGTAAGGTCGACAATCTCCATATCAAACCTTGTATCTGGCTTATCTGTACCGTATCTCATTTTTGCATCATGGTATTGCAATCTTGGAAAGGGAGTTTCTATATCAATACCCATATTTTCTTTGAATACAAATTTATACATCTCTTCCATCATGCGAAGGATATCATCTCTTTCTATAAAAGACATCTCTATATCAATCTGGGTAAATTCAGGTTGCCTATCCTGCCGAAGGTCTTCGTCTCTAAAGCAGCGAGCAATCTGAAAATATCTTTCAAATCCACTCATCATAAGTATTTGTTTAAAAAGTTGAGGTGATTGAGGGAGAGCATAGAATTTACCCTTATTTACCCTGGAAGGAACAAGAAAGTCTCTTGCTCCTTCAGGGGTGCTCTTCGTAAGGATTGGCGTTTCTACCTCTATGAAGTCTTTTGAAATAAGAAAGTTTCTTACGCTATGGGTTATCTTTGATCTTAATTCAAATATACCTCTTGCTTCAGGCCGCCTGAGATCAAGATAACGATATCTAAGTCTTGTGACTTCATCAACCTCCTGCTGAGAAAAAGGGTTAAATGGAAGGTCTTCTGCAGGGGAGAACACTTCGCACTCCTCAATAATTATTTCATACTTTCCTGTGGG
>DHHO01000020.1:17183-67564 GCA_002403335.1 Caldiserica bacterium UBA4770 | reverse complement strand
TTACAACCCCGGCTCTTTTAAGCCTTTCCAGTTCCCTTTTGTTATGAAGAAGTGCATCAAGCATATAAACCTCTCCGTATATTCCTGCACTTTTTTCAGCAAGCTCAACAGCTCTTTTAACACCCATACAAAAGCCAATATTCTTACTTACTACGATTTCTCTACTGCTTCTTTTAGACATTTTCTTATTTCTTCCATAAGATATACTGTTGCTTTCTCAAGAAAATCTTTGTCCCCGCTGTTAAAGACCAACCACGGATAAAATGGCTCTCCAAATACAACAACAACATGTGGAAACAAACCAAGTACCCTATGTTTGGATAGATAAAATGTATCTGAAACACCCGTGGGTATGATTGGTACATGTGCACTGCAGGATAGAAATACTGCGCCTTTCTTTCCCTCCCCAATGTCTGCCCCCTGTACCCTTGTTCCCTCAGGAAAAATAAGTAAAGAATGTCCCTTTTCCACAACTTCTCTTGCCTTTCTCACTGTTTCCAGACTTATTGCTTCCCTATCAACTTTAATTGCCCCAAAGGCACGGAATATCCAACCTTCAATCTTTCTCTGAAAGAGCTCCTTTTTTGCCATCATATACATTCTTCCAGGAAGTGCTACTCCAATAGAAGGGATATCGAGAGCACTTTTGTGATTAGAAGCAACAATCTTCCCCGTGTTTTTTGGCAAATTTTTGCGGCCATATGCCGTGAGATTAAATAGAACTTTAAAGACAGGAATAGCAATTATTTTAAGCAGCCCGTACAGCATATTCTTTACCTTTGAGGAAAAGTATGATTTTTGTTACAACATCATCCACGTTCATTTCTGTAGTGTCAATTACAAAGGCATCCCTTGCTATGGAAAGAGGAGCATAGACTCTTGAAGAATCTATCATATCCCTCTTCTTAAGGTTTTCAAGTACCTCGTTATATGTGATTTTCACCCCTTTTGCAGTGAGTTCATTAAATCTTCTCGAGGCTCTTACCTCAATATTTGCTGTAAGATAGATTTTAAGAAATGCATCCTTTAGAACCACTGTGCCAATATCCCTTCCACTCATAACGACATTCTTTCCTTCACTATTTTCACGGAGGTCTTTTGTAATAATATCCCTTATCTCCTTTATTGTGGAAACTGGCGAAACAAGTTCATCCACCTCCCTCATATAGAGTTCTCTTTTATTGATCTTTACATTGTCAATGTAAATTGAGTCATTACAAAGGATAATACTAACACTATCTGCAATTTCTATCCATTGCTCACTTTTTTCCTGGGCATTCTTCCTTAAAATCAACGCTGTAACTGCCCTGTAGAATAGCCCGCTGTCAATAAAAGTGTAACTTAATTTTCTGGATAAAATTTTCCCTACAGTTGTTTTACCGCTTGATGAATCTCCATCAATCGCTATGTGTCTTTCTTTCGTACTCTGTAATCTTCTGAATTCTTCTTTCATGCCTGCCACCCTGAAACTCTCCATTCAGCCATATCTTTACAATCTCTTTTGCAAGGGCCTCACCTAAAACCCTTCCACCCATACACAGCACATTTGCATCATTATGTTCCCTTGCACAACGAGCAGCAAAAAGGTCATTACAAAGACTTGCTCTTATTCCTTTTACTTTATTAGCAGCAATGGACATTCCCAGGCCTGTACCACATATGAGTATACCAAATTGCACATCCTGCTTAACAATGCTCTCGCATACCTTAAATGCAAAATCGGGGTAATCAACACTTTCCTCACTATCAGTTCCAAAATCTACAACCTCACACTTCGACTCCCTCAAAAAATCCTTCAGGAATTCCTTTAATCTAAATCCCGCATGGTCTGAACCTATTGCAATTTTCATTACTACCTCCATAAAATTATAACAATATTGTCATTTTAAGAAACTACTCTATAAAGCACTTCTACAAAAAGGAAGATAGACGATTTTTTATGTTCACAGAGATTATCAAGAAATCTCTCAATGCCCTTATGAGCATGAAAATGGTGTACGGTCTCCTCTGTCCACCGAAATATTCTATAAAGATTACTTCTAAAAAGTTAAATTCTCACAACCCTCTTCCTTGTTTTGAAAGGAGAGAGAATTCCTTAAAATATGTTGATTTTCCGGAGGAAGAAAATGGATATTATAGAAAGAATTAAGCGAAAAACTGTTGAGATAATAAATGAAGATGAACTGATTGAGAGATTGCACTCAGGCAAAGAACTAAGAATTAAGCTCGGAGCAGATCCCACTGCCCCGGACTTACACCTGGGACACTATATAGTCCTGAGAAAACTAAAGGACTTTCAGGAGACCGGACACAGAGTTGTATTTATTATCGGGGATTTTACAGCACTCATTGGAGACCCTTCTGGAAGATCAAAAGTGCGTCCTCCACTTACAAAGGAAGAAATACAGAATAACGCGAGGACATATTTCGATCAGGTTTTTGAGATTCTTGACAGAGATAAGACAGAAGTACATTTTAATTCCGAATGGCTTTCAAAGATTACATTTGAGGAATGGTTCAGAATCTGCTCAAATTTTACGATAGCAAGGATTCTTGAAAGGGATGATTTCTTAAACAGGTTTGAAAACGATACTCCCATATATTTCCATGAATTCTTCTACCCTATAATGCAGGCATACGATTCAGTTGCAATAAGAGCAGATATTGAACTTGGAGGAACAGACCAGAAGTTTAATCTTCTTATGGGAAGGAGGTTGCTTGAAATAAATGGGATGCCTCCACAGATTGCGATGACAATGCCTCTTCTTAGAGGAATTGACGGGGAGCAGAAGATGAGCAAGAGCCTCGACAATTACGTGAGCATTACAGAATCTCCTGATTCAATGTATGGTAAAATTATGTCTATCCCTGACGATCTTATCTCTGAATACTTCTTCCTTGTTCTTGATTACGATGAGGAGTGCACTAAAGAAATAGAAGAAACTATGAAAACAGGCAAGGAAAACCCGATGAAACTCAAAATGAAGCTTGCAAGGGAAATAGTAAGTCTTTTCCATAGCCAGGAAGACGCCCTGAGCGCCGAGGAAAGGTTTGTAAGAATCTTTAGCAGGAGAGAGACACCGGCAGAAGCTATAGAAATTAACGCCTCCCAATTTATAAGCAATGGAATAGTGAACCTTACCCAGCTTATTGTGTCAAATAAGATTTTGAATACAAATTCTGAGGTAAAAAGACTCATTCAGCAAGGAGCAATAAAGTTAAACGGAGAGAAGATAGATAGTCTCAAAGTAAAAATGAAAGACGGGGATATCCTTCGTGTTGGTAAAAAACAATTCTTTAAGATAAGAATACAATCGTAAGAAGTGACATTCTAAAGGATAAAAACCTTATATTTATGTTATTTGCTAACCTTGTGGAAACTACTGGAATTTCCACTGTGTTAGGGTGAGGTAGACTTCTTGTTTCCTCCTATTATGAGGAGAGAAAAAGTCCATAAGGAAGAGGTCTCTTTCAATAGCAAATTAGGGAGGTAATAGACCTCAGGATTCCCAGAGACTTTTAATTAAGGAAATATTACTTTTAACAGCTTCTTCTCCCTTCTTTATACTCTCTCTGGCTTTTCCAAAATCAAGCAGATCTGCATCAACTTCAACCTCTATAGGAAGATCACTTTTAAGCAACAAGGTTTTATAAAAGGCCTCACTCATCAAATCATACATTCTGAAAAGTATCTCGAGCGAATTTTTGTACTCTTCCCTTTTTTGAGAGCCTCTCTCATTCACATTGACTCCAATAACCTTTGTTGCACCCAATTCCCTTGCGGCATCCACAGGAATATTATCAACAGCCCCCCCATCAACTAAAATCATATCCTTATAGCGAAGTGGTTCAAGAAAAGGAGGCAAAGCCATCGTTGCATACAAAGCATCAGCAAGCTTCCCTTCTGTAAATGTAATCTTACTACCAGAAATAATATCAACTGCAATACAGGCAAATGGAATTTTTAGCTTCGAAAAATCTGCATCTCCTGTAACCATATAAATAAAGTTTCTTATCTTCCTCCCACTATCGACTGGTTTGTCAGATAAAAGAGAACGCATAGCAATACCCGCTCTTGCATATCTGAATAACCTCTTTTCCTTCCCCTGTGAGAAGAAACGGCTAAGGCTCCCTTGTTTCTCAAGAAACATATTCACATCCATATTGGAGACAAAGTTTTCCATCATAGAAGGTGAGATACCATATGCATAGAAGCCCCCAAGTATACCGCCCATCGAGGTACCCGTAACGATGTCGGGATATAATCCATTCTCCTCGAGTGCCTTCAGGAAGCCAATGTGAGCGAATCCTTTTGCACCTCCTCCCGATAGAGCAACACCAACCTTTTGCATCAACGATTCCTCCTTAAGGAATATTTTAACCTATTTACAATTTTTTTGAAAACAGAATAAAAAGTCATTGCTTCTTCTGCTTTGAGGATCTCGAGCATAATAAGATAAATAACAGCAAATACACAAAGTGATATAAGGAAATTAAGAGCAAGGAACCAGTTTGATATAGGGAAGAATTTCTCCAGTATTTTAAATATCAACAACATAAAAGCAACGCCTATCAATGAACTTCCTGATAACTTTGCAAGCGATTTTATGATTGCCCGGCCCCCCATGTGGCCCATCCTCTTTCTCAGAAGAAAAATAAATATAAACATCTCAAGAAAAAGAGAGATACTAACGGCAAGAGGAGAACCCGAATGTCCCAATACCATGATAAGTGGATAAAGAAGTAAAATATTAAAAACAGCTGAAATAGTTGCCACAATTAAGGTAGTAAAGGTCTCTTTCATTGAATAAAAGACTCTCATAATAACAATATTCACCATCGAGGCGAAAATACCAAAGGAATAAAAGATAAATGGTCTCGAGGTAAGTGCAACTGCCTTTGCATCAAACACACCTCTTTCAAAAACAATCTTCACAATGGGCTCTGGAAAAAATATGGATATAAAAGTGGCAGGAAATATAAGAAAAGATGCAAACCTTATGCTCTTTGAAAATATCTCCTTGAGTTTTGCAAAATCCTTCTTTGCTGCAGACTCGGAAAGGAACGGATAGTAGGATGTTGCAAGAGGAACTGTAAGTATGCCCAGGGATAGCTGCCTCAGCTTATTTGCATATCCAATTGAGGCAATACTCCCTGCAGGAAGCTGTGAGAGAAGATTATTTGAGACCACAGCCACAGAATATGAGACAATCTGCTGGAGGATCAGGGGAGCCGAAAGAAGGAGAAGGGGTTTAAGAAATGTTCCCGCTGGATTAAAATTAAAGGAAAACCTCATATCAAGAAAAACCCTTGCGTAAACCAGCATAATTAAAAGCTGTATTCCTGCTCCCACGAGCATCCCTGTAGGATAAGAATAGATACCAATCCTTGAGTGAAGTAAAAACATTGCCCCAATAATTGACAGGTTTGTAATAAGAGGGATAAACGCAGTTATAAGAAAGTGTTTCCTTGATTGTGAGACACCGAAAAGAAAGTCTGTAATAGACCAGACAAAAGAGGTCACGACAATAATATTTATAAGCCTTGCTGTTACACCAAGATAGTTTACATCAAAACCAGGCGCAAGGAGGGGAGCAAGGGGTTCAGAAAAAACAACAAGAAGGCTTGAGACAACGAAAAGCCCCAGGATAATATAATTAAAGACGACAGTAAGGTCTCTTAGAGCCTCTTCTTTGTTTCGTTCAAATTTTTCAATAAAAAGTGTTATAAATGTTACTGCAATAGCACTTGTAATAATGCCCTGATACACTGAATTAATTGGAAGAGTAGCATTGAGAGCATCTGTTGCTCTGCTTGCACCAAAATATGCACCAAGCATCATATCTCTTATGAGCCCCAGAATTCTGCTTATAATTGCAGATATCATAAGGAAAAAAGAAGCCTGCATTGCGTTCTGCCTGAGGTGTCTTTCTATGGTAGGCCTTTTTAGATGAAAGAGTGTATGATTTCTTCTATCTGTTTGTACTTTTTCATTCATGAGTAACATTTACTCCTTATTGAACGGGCTTTTCTTACCTCAATAATATCTGCATAAATTGCTTTCTCTATTAAAGGTACAAACCTAACTATATTATCTGCAACAAGCACGGGAAGACTGGCAACCTTCACATTTCCTGTATATATAACCGTGGTCCCTTTAGCAAGGTACTCATATAACTTAAGAGGTTCTACCGGTTCTGCAAGCTTATTTACCCTAAAGGACACAATTGCAACAAACCTTTCAGCAAGAATAGATGTAAAATCTTTTTTTACCATTCTACCCATCAAATTTATATTATCCACCTATTTTAGCTTCTCTGTTATAACAAACAAATATGAACAATATCATCAAGAGCCTTTTCTGAAAAAGGTTTCTATCTAACCTCATTACTAAACACACTTGGTTCCTTTTCAAAATGGCTTAGCCACATAAATATGAACAATTTGTTCTTACATTTCATATTATATCCTACTTAGTATAATCACCTGAATTAATGTGTCAATACTTCTACTGCACTCTTTACAACATTCCCATAGCCCACAGAATAAATCCTTTCATAGAATGTTATCAATTCTTTGGGCTTCAGATGTCATTCTTCAAAGGTACCAGATTCAAGTCTCTTGTTGAATTGCATAAAAAGCATTCCTTGTTGCTCCATTGATATATGGACATTTAATATCTATTTCCCATACTTTATCAGGTCTTAATACCTAAAGCCTTTATTCCTTGAATCTTCTTATATCAAGTCCATATTTCACAGATTTTGAACTCAATAGATGGAATTCATTTATAAATCTATTGACCTTATTATGATTGATTTCCTGCTTAATAAAGTTGAGTTAAGATGCTTCTTCAATCTTGTTACAAACTGTCCAATGAACATAATCTTCTTTCTAATCCGAAAGTAATTCCCTTGCAATATCTAAAATGACCTTTCCCCGTTCTTCCCAGGAAAACTTTCTTGCTTCAAGCGTTTGTTTTTCCCTTTTTTCAAGGCTATCATTTTCTATTGCATCCTTTATCTTTTCAATAAAATCATCATAATCTTCACCTATATAAACAGGCAATTTTGAAATATTGCCAACAGAGGTTGACACAACAGGAACACCTGCAGCAAGATATTCATAAACTTTAAGAGGATCAACTTTCCTGGTTAATTCATTCACCTTAAATGGAATTATTGCAACGGAAGATTCTGACAATAAACCGACAAACTCTTCCTGTTTTAGTTTGCCAACAAAGTTTATGTTAGGGTCTTTCTTAAAAGAGGAAATGTCCACAGAGGCAAATCCCACAATCATTATTTCGAAATCCTTAAAAGCACTTGCAATTCTATGTACAAGCTCAAAGTCAAACCAAAAGCTAACATTTCCTACATATATAATCCTCTTTTTGTGCTCGACATTGTCTTTTTTTTCAAGCCAACTTGAAAACAGTTTATAATCAACGCCATTTGGGATAATAAGTGGCTCTTTGCCAAAATTCCTCAACCTCTCCTCTAAATAAGGATTATCCGTAACAATAACCTTATCCACTGTGTTTACAGTCCTCCGCTCAAGTTCTAAAACATAATTGGGATTAATTAAACCCGGGAGGCTTGCATAATCATCAGCACAATCATATACCGTTTTCGCATTGAAATATGTTAGTGCATCAGGAAAAAATGGAGGATAAGTCCAAACTAAATCTGGATTAAAACCAATTTCTTCTAAATTTTGCTTAATGAAACTATAAAACAGTTTATTGTCAATCCGGTTTATGAACTTATACTTTTTGAAAAACGGAAGAATTGGGAAGCTCTTTAATACAAAATAATCGTCAGAAATTCTCTCTAATTTTGTGGTGTTTTCTAATTTAAAACCTCTTTTTAGATAAGCAAGATAAGTATAAGGAAATTCAACAAAAACCACGCGAAAGCCATTTTCATTAAAGGATTTTGAAAACCAATACTTTCTTAAAGGCATATAAGGATTAAACAGATTTGTAGATAAGAAAAGTATATCCCTTTTTCGCATAATATAACATCTCGCTAAAGACCATCAAAAATCACAGTCTTAAAAATAATAAGCCTAATTATGGTAGACTATCCCTACTGCTGTTAAAGCCCAGAATACAGCAGTTCCCTGTCCCATAGCAATGAATATATTCTGGGTAAACAAATTTAAAAGGAAAGCAAGGAGTCCTGCACCAATAAAGAGAAATATAACATCTTTCTCGTCTCTAAACCTTGTTAGAATTGAGCCAACACCCCAAGAAACCCAGGGTACAAAAGAAATGAAGCCAAGCCATCCTGTTTCAGAAAGCACTTTAATGTAAGCACTATCTATAGAACGCCTTGCAACAAAACCATAGGAATAAGAGGCAACACCTCCATATGTCCCCAAGCCAGTTCCAAGAAGTGGATGTTCTGATGTATTTATAATCCCGGAAGTCCACTGGTATATGCGACCCCCACTTCCCATGCTTTTCTCAAGGTATGTTCTTGTAAAAAGAGATAGTATTCTTATCCTGATAGGTTTCACAAATACAAGTAACATCCCCGCAACCAAAATAACAATAATGCCTAATAGATGACTCAACCAAAAAGCACTTACAAAAATAGAAAACGCAGAAGATATCCAGGCAGACCTTGATAAAGTAACAATTAAACCACCACCAATAACAAGAAACGGAATAGCCCACAGAGCCTTTTTCAATTGACTCTTTTCCTTAAACAGGTAAATAAGCGGCAGGGGAAGAGAAAGCTCAAGATAATCTCCAAGTATATTTGGGCCACGTAGAATGGAAAAGGCTCTTGTTGTTATAACTCCTCCTTCGAGATCTTTGTCGACCCATTCAGGAGGAGTAGGAACTTTTGTGATATATTGGTACATTCCATGCAGGGAAAGCAGACAACAGGATAGAACAAAGGACTTTATGAAAAAATGTATCTCTTCTTTTTCAGGTTCTAAAAGTAATATGGCAACATATATAAAGAATGGCTCAAATAATATTCTTGCTTCATTGATGTATATAAAAATTGAATAATTATTAAAATAAAGCGAGAATAAGCTCATTGAAAGGAAAAGGACAGCAAAAAGGAAAGTGGGGTTATTAAGTAGCTTCTTTATTTTTTTAGCACCAACAAAAAGTGACACCAAAAAAGTAAGAGCTATAAAGGCATCATCCCACAGGTTTGAAAAAGGTAGATTAAACTTCCTTATAAAATAATCAATAAAAGGGAAAAAACCTAAAACTACAAAAACAAAGTAACTAAAGTATTTTTTAAACTCCTTAGTGAGCATACTACTTTATATCCTTCACAGTTAGGATGACTGCCCAAAACTTCCAATTATCACCATAAATTGCAAGGTGAGCTCCAGAAAGAATTAAGTCAGTTCCATAAGGGTATGCCCAGGCGGCTTTTTTATTTATAGATTTCGCTGTGATATAAACCGAAACAAAGTAAGGATGTGTTGATTCAACTAATTTGCCGCTCGAATCTGGATTCCAAACTTTCATTGGAGTTATCTTTACATCAGTTATTTCGAAACTCGGTCTTCCCTGTGGATCATAAATCGTTCCACCAACTTTCACTGAGTTTGCAGTATTAGGGTCCAAGGGAGTAAGTGGATCGGACATAAATGTGGCTTCAATATAATTACCCTGCGAAAGCACCTCAGGATCTTTAGGATTTAGAACCTTGTAAATAACTAAAACTGTTGCAACCAAAAATACAACAATAACTAAGGGTATAACAATTTTTTTAAGCATATCTACCTCCCATAAAGTTAAAACTTACCTTCTCACTTTTCAAATCATCTACTCCTAAATTGAAGGATTTGTATTACTATAAGGAATTTTATGACTTTTCTGAAAAATTACAAGGCAATGCATAGGTTGCATAGATATGATACTCTGAATAATGTTTGATTCGCAAATACGGCGAATACAGAGGATTAATGCAAGAAATCCATCGGCGTCAAATTATTTAAACTTTTATGAGGTCTTTCAGTGTTGTACCATAAAAGATAATCCATAAGTCTTCTGTTAAATTCATCAATGTCTTCTAACAAGAGATTGAGATGGAGATCTATGAACTTCTCTTGCAAGGTTCTGTTTGCTCTTTCAACGAATCCATTTACCCCTGGACATCTTGGGTAAATAAAGTTATGTTTAATCATTCTTTTCTTAAGATAATTTATTTTTGTTGGAGCGAACGTTAAGTCATACCTTTTGATGATCTTCCCAATTGTTGACGCTGAGACAGTCTTTATTCCTATTTTTACTGCAGTATTCATCGAGAAACTTCTTTATCTTTTCTTTACCTATTCTTGGGTGTTCTCTTATGAAGGTAACAGTCTCATATGTATCGTAACTTATTTATCTTTAAAAAAATGAAAAGTTTTGAGGAAAACTTTAATTAAAAGAGGGGAGGTTAGTGCCTCCCCTTAAAATGATATTTCTTATTAATGTTTCTTATGGCCAGTAGTAGATTGTAATTGTTTGTGTTTCACTATCCCAATTAACATTTGCACCAAGGTTTTCAGAAATGAATCTTATAGGTAGATAGGTTCTGCTATTGATGATTTCAGGTACAACTTTTGAATTGGTTGAATCAATTGGCTTATTCACACCATTTACTTTAGCAGTATTCTTACCTATCCAGAGCTCTATGGTATTATAGCCAAGAGAAATTGTTACTTTTCTTTGAGTGTTATCCCATTCAACAGTGCCACCCAAAGATTCAATGATGACTCTTATTGGAAGAAGGGTTCTATCATTCTTTATAATAGGTTTACTACTCTGAGCATCGATAGTTTTCTCTATACCATTTATATTAATATGAGGATCACCAACTTTAAGGATAATGATATAGGATTTGGATTGAGAAATGTTATATGAAAGGGTAATTGTTTTGGTAGTTTTGTTACCTAATTTATCCACTGCAACTATAGCAATGATATTTGTACCCTGAGTAAGAGTAAGTTGTAATTCAAAGCTTCCGTTAAGAGTTGGAATAACAGGTTTACCATTGACGGTAAGTGTTGAGATGCCTGATACATTGTCAATCACTGTACCTTTAAGGGTGAAGGTATTAGAAGAAACTGTTTGAGGAAGATCTGGTGGTAATACAATGGTGGGTCCTTGTGTATCTTTTAATACTTTGAATGATTTCGTTGCATAGTTTCCATAGGTATCATAGACTGTTACTTCAACTGTATTCATACCTTCAGAAGGTGTAATGGTTGGGTCAAGGCTGTTCTTGTCAATTTGTATTACACCATTTACCTTAACGACCATTCTTGCTATGCCTGATTCATCAGTTGCCTGAACTGTAAAGGTAAGTGTAGGAGTATTTATTCTAATTAATCCGTCAGGAGAAAGAATTTCAATACCACCAGTTGTAAGCAGAGTAAGTGCAGGAGGGATAACATCTGGTTGCTTCATAAATTCTGCTGTTATAGTGTGGTCGGCTTTAACATTAGTAAATGTATAAGTGTATTTAAACGGATTATTAAATGAAATAGGTTTACCATCAACTAATATTCTTGCAATAAGGTAACCAGGATTTGCCGTAATGGTAAAGGATTGGCTTTCACCGTAATTTACAGTAACGGCACCTGAAGGTGTGATTGAGCCACCGGGACCTGCAGAAGCAGTTATTGTGTAGGTATTGCTTGTCCACTGTGCATAGACAGTTATATCAGCTGTAACAACAGTGCTGCTTGTGAATGTAACACCAGTTCCATCTGCCTTGGTGTTCCAGCTTACAAAGGTATAACCAGTACGGGTTGGGTTTGCTGGCATATTAGAGCCAAGGGATGTATTGTAATCAGTAGACCTAGTGGTATAAGGTTCTGTTGCACCAGCATAGTTGTAGTTGAAGGTCACAGTGTAGGCATTGGTTGTCCACTGTGCGTAGACAGTTATATCAGCTGTAACAAGAGTGCTGCTTGTGAATGTATCACCAGTTCCATCTGCATTGGTGTTCCAGCCTGCAAAGGTGTAACCAGTACGGGTTGGAGGAGTTGGCATATTAGAGCCAAGGGATGTATTGTAATCAGTATACCTAGTGGTATAAGGTTCTGTTGCACCAGCATAGTTGTAGTTGAAGGTCACAGTAACAGAACCTTCACAAATTGTATTTGGTTGAATTGTCCGCGAGTTAGGGATTACAGTGGCTTCGGCTCCAAGATCTGCTATCGATGTTGTTGATAAAGTAGTCCAGCTTTTTTCAGTTATATTATTCCAGGAATTAACAGCAACATCGGTGGTGTGGTCCTGAAGATAACTGCAACTTCCTCCGATCTCGCCGTTTGAGTTAAGCTTTATAACAAGAAAATCAGCCCCTGCACCGAAAGAGTAAGTAGATCCTGCTACTATGTATCCCCCGTCTGACGTCTGCTGGATGGAGTAAGCCCAGTCATCACCACTACTTCCTCCATACGTTTTTGCCCAGGATACTGTGCCATCTGCATCAAGCTTTATAATAAGGATATCATTATTTCCTGCACCGAAAGAGTTAGTATATCCTGCCACTATGTATCCCCCGTCTGATGTCTGCTGGATGGAGAAAGCCCGGTCATAACTACTCCCTCCATACGTTTTTTTCCAGGATACGGCACCACTTGCATCAAGCTTTATAACAAAGAGATCGTAAAACCCTTCACCAAAAGAGTCAGTATATCCTGCTACTATGTATCCCCCGTCTGACGTCTGCTGGATGGAGTAAGCCCAGTCATCACCACTACTTCCTCCATACGTTTTTGCCCAGGATACGGCACCACTTGCATCAAGCTTTATAACAAGGAAATCAACGCTTGCACCGAAAGAGTAAGTAGATCCTGCTACTATGTATCCGTCTGATGTCTGCTGGATGGAGTTAGCCCAATCATTACTAATTTCTCCATATGTTTTTGCCCAGGATACGGTACCATTTTCATCAAGCTTTATAACAAAGAGATCGTAATTCCCTGCACCGAAAGACCAAGTGTGTCCTGCCACTATGTATCCCCCGTCTGATGTCTGCTGAATAGAGTAAGCATAATCATCATTGCTTCCTCCATACGTTTTTGCCCAATCTACTGTGCCATCTGCACCAAGCTTTATAATAAGAATATCAGTACCTTCTGCACCGAAAGAGTAAGTATATCCTGCTACTATGTATCCGTTGTCTTTTGTCTGCTGAATAGAGTTAGCATAATCACTACTACTTCCTCCATACGTTTTTGCCCAGGATACGGTACCATTTGCACCAAGCTTTATAATAAGAATCTCAGTACTTCCTGCACCGAAAGAGTTAGTATATCCTACTACTATGTATCCCCCGTCTGACGTCTGCTGGATAAAGTAAGCCTCCTCATAACTACTTCCTCCATACGTTTTTGCCCAGGTTGTTCCCACGGGAGCAGGTGCTGTCGTTGAAAGAAGATTTGTGATAGAATCTTGATTTTTATAGTATTCTGTCACATTGGTTTGTTTGATGCTGGCTGCATTAATCCCTTCCAAATTTACTGATTGGGCTATCGGTTCTATGTTTGAGTTCATAACAGGTATATCGTTTTCGTTTACAGTTGCTTGAGCGATTGTTTTAAGGGGATGTGAACCGAAAGTAAAGATTGAAATGCACATTACTGCCGCGATAACTAATGCCAAAAATTTTTTCATTACATCCTCCTTTTTTATAATATTGTTATGCCAAATCAATTCTCTTCATAAAATACTTACTTTTAAAAAAAAGTCAAGAGTTTGTAAAGGTTGCATAGATATGATACTCTGGATAATGTTTGATTCGCAAATACGGCGAATACAGAGGATTAATGCAAGAAATCCATCGGTGTCAAATTGTTTAAACTTTTATGAGGTCTTTCTGTATTGTACCATAAAAGATAATTCATAAGTCTTCTGTTAAATTCATCAATGTCTTCTAACAAGAGATTAAGATGGAGATCTATGAACTCCTCTTGCAAGGTTCTGTTTGCTCTTTCAATGAAACCATTTATCCCTGGGCATCCTGGGTAAATAAAGTTATGTTTAATATTTCTTATGATAGTTTATTTTTGTTGGAGCGAACGTTAAGTCATACCTTTTGATGATTGTCCCAGTTGTTGACACTGAGACAGTCTTTATTCCTATTTTTACTACAGTACTCATAAAGAAACTTCTTTACCTTTTCTTTGCCTATCCTTGGATGCTTCTCTCTAATATCTCTTATGAAGGTAACAGTCTCATATGTATCGTAACTTATTCAGGCCTCGAATTGCATCATTAAGGAGCCATATGAATTAGATTACTACTGCTTAAACCAATCTATTCAAACATCTTTAGTCCCGCAATCTTTTCCTTGCGTAAGCAAGCATTTATTTCACGCTCTATTAGAGCAAGGAGAGAAGATGAAATAGAGAGAGTAGGGTTTTGGTAAAATTATTTCCAGATTTCTTTTAGTGCTGCCCCAACACCTTTAAACATATGTTTTAGAAAAGCACCTTTATTTTCATAGAAGAAAATGATAGAGACACCTCTTCTTACAATAAATACAGGCAGAAATAAAAAATAGAAGTTAAACCAGGGTAAAAATTCCCTTTGTGCGATGATGTTATTTCTCGTTCCATAATATAATCTATCAGGGTTACCCTTTATAAATGTAAAGTTCCTACCAAAGATTTTTTTTGTACTACGGACAATCGCATGGTATATTCTTGCCTCTGTTACCGCAAACACTTTGAATCCATTCTTCTGTGCTCTCAGCACAAATTCAGTATCATCGTACCATCCGAAGAAATCTCCCCTTACAAATCCTGAAATCTCAAATACTTTCCTGGGGATAAACATTCCGCACATAGGCACCATGTTCACCTCAAAATACCTATTTTTGTACTCCTTTTCATCAACCCTTCTTGGGATCCCTACAACCTTATTATAGCGGAGAACATTGTAGAATGGGTGTGTCAATTCTTTGTCTCTACAGGCAACTGGTGAAAGTATCGGGTTATTTGCGATTTCCTCTTTTATCTCATCAAATACCTCAAGAAGTTTTGTAAGAGTTTCATGGCCAGCCTTTGCATCATCATCCATCATCCACACAGCATCAAATCCCTTCTCATATGCGTATCTCTGCCCAACTTCACCTCCACCTGCAGGACCTAAATTCTTTGAAAGAGTTATTAAGTGTATAGAAGGAAACCTATCCGCTATAATAGTGGGGGTATTATCCTCAGAAGCATTATCAACGACAATAATTTCAGCCGGGGCAGTTGAGGCATTCAAAAGTGAGTTAATACAATCTATAAGAGATTCGTGCCTGTTTCGGGTGACAATAACTGCAGCGACTTTCATATTACATCCGCTCTACTTTCTCTATCCCCATAATATCAAAAAGAATTGAGAGAACAATAAGGGAGGCATTTACAAGTGCAAGCCTTCCCTGCATTTCTTTCCCCGGTGAGAGTACTCTATATTTCTGATAAAATGCATTTATCTTCCTTGCAAGGTCAATGGTAAAAAAAGGTACCTCATGTACTGCATAATTTTTGGCGGCATTGTTAAGGGATTCTTCAACAAAGATGAGACTTGTCATAAGCTCTCTTTCCTCCTGTGTCTGGATAGTGGAAAGGTCCAGACTTTCAGCACCACTATAGGAGATATTTCTTAAATCACCTTCCCTTAAGATACCTTTGAGCCTTGCATACGTGTACTTGAGGTAATAGATAGGGTTGTCCATAGACTTACTCTTTGCAAGATTTATATCAAAGTTAAGATGAGTATCTGCGCTCTTAAGGAGAAAGAAAACTCTCGCTGCATCCTTACCTACCTCATTAATCAGCTCCTCAAGAGTGAAGAAGGTTCCTGTATGTTTTGACATAGTGACTTCTGTCCCATCTTCATAAAGATGTACCATCTGATAGATAATTATCTCAAGAAAATCATCAGGTATTCCCATCCCTTTGATGAGTGCCTTCATAGGGACTATATGCCCGAAATGATCTGCTCCCCACACATCTACAACCCTTCTAAAGCCTCTCTTCCACTTATTATAATGATAAGCTGCATCACTCAGTATATAGGTTGGCTCACCTGTACTTCTTACAAGTACTCTATCCTTGTCATCTGAAAATAGTGTCGACTTAAACCAGATAGCACCATCCTTTTCGTAAGTATGGGGGGTATTTCTGAAAAGCCTGAGCGTTTCTTCTAATTCCCCACTTTCATAAAGAGAGGATTCATAAAACCAGTTATCAAAGTGCACTCCAAAATCCTCAAGAGATTTCTTAATACTATCAATCATCATCTCTTTTCCAATTTTCTTTACCTCACTGAGAGCGACCTTTCTATCCATATTTATAAATTTATCTCCAAAACTTTTCGCAATATCTGAGGCAATGTCCTTTATATATTCCCCTCTGTAGCCATCTTCAGGAAAAGAGCTCTCTTTATTAAATGTGAGAAGATAATAATAAAGAATTGATTGTGCAAAGAGATCCATCTTACTACCTGCATCATTAACGTAATATTCTCTTTCCACATTGAAGCCCTGAAGTGAAAGAAGGTTTGCAAGGACATCTCCAATAATTCCACCCCTTCCATTCCCCACATGAAGAGGGCCTGTGGGATTTGCGCTTACAAATTCAACCTGAAACCTTATGCCATTACTCTCTTTCCTGTAATAGTCCTCTCCCTTTGCCTCAAGCTCACTTAAGAACATCCTCCAGGCATCGCTACTCAACGTAAAGTTTATATAGCCAGGTTTTGATACGCTGATCGAAGAAAAAAGTCCTGAGGAAATATTCTCACAGATTTTATCTGCAATTTCATAAGGCGGCTTTCTTAAAATCTTTGCAACTTTGAATGGGATTGTTGTGCAAAGGTCACCAAATTCCTGTGGGGAGCGAATAATATCAATACTTATATCCATCTCCCGGAACGAATTTTGCAAAGATTCCCTTACACTTCTTTTAATTTGCTCTATAATCATTTTTCTTCTAACTTCAGGATGGGAACCCTCGCTGCCCTTGCTTCATCGAGCCTCCTTACAGGAGTATTATGAGGTGCACTCCTCAAAATATCAGGGAATTCTTTGGCCTCCTCTGTGATCTTTATCATAGTATCTATAAATTCATCGATTGTATCCTTGCTTTCAGATTCTGTCGGCTCCACCATCATCGTCTCCTGTGCGAAAGGGGCAAAATGTGGAAAATAAATTGTCGGGGGATGAAAACCATAGTCCATTAACCTTTTTGCAATGTCAAGAGTTTTAACACCGTACTCTTTGTAATCCCTTCCCGTAAGGACACACTCGTGCATACAAAATCTATCATAGGAAGGCCTGTAATATGGTTTTAATCTGGCAAGGATATAGTTTGCATTAATAATACTTGCCTGGGAAACATTCCTAAGACCTTCTCTTCCCACAGAGAGGATCCATGCATATGCCTTTAAAAGTACAGGGAAGTTACCAGAAAACGCTCTCATCCTTCCAATACTCTTCCTTGGAAATTCAAAGCAATATACACCGTTACACTCAGATACAAGGGGAGCAGGAAGAAACTCTTCAAGGTGCTTTTTAACACCGACAGCCCCTGCCCCGGGCCCACCTCCTCCATGAGGAGTAGAGAATGTTTTATGAAGGTTAAGATGAACGATATCAACACCTGTATCTGCCGGTCTTACGATCCCCAGAAGTGCGTTAAGGTTTGCTCCATCGTAATAAACAAGACCCCCCTTATCGTGAATAATCTTGCATATTGAAAGAATCTCTTCTTCAAAAAGGCCAACTGTATTAGGATTCGTTATCATAATACCTGCAGTATCCTCATCCATAAGACTCGAAAGATGCTCTATATCAATTGTTCCCCTTCCGTTTGACCTCACTTCGACTACTTCAAATCCTGCCATTGCTGAGGAAGCAGGGTTTGTCCCGTGAGCTGAATCGGGGATAATCATTTTATGTCTCTTCTCTCCCTTATCCTCAAAGTACTTCCTCATGATGAGGACACCCGTAAGCTCCCCATGGGCACCAGCGGAAGGGCTCAGTGCGAATCTCTCCATCCCCGTAATTTCCTTAAGGTACTGTTCAAGTTCGTACATAACTTCAAGGCTCCCCTGAACAAGTTTAGTATCTGAACAGGGATGTGCATACATAAAACTATCCAGGGTTGAAAGCTTTTCGTTAATCTTAGGGTTGTACTTCATAGTGCAGGAACCAAGAGGATAAAACCCTGTGTCAACCCCATAGTTCAGTCTGCTCAGATTTGTGAAGTGCCTTACCACATCAACCTCAGAAACCTCTGGTAAATTCTTCTTTTCCTTTGAAATTGCATATTCAGGGATCATATCACAAATATTTATCTCCTCAAACTCATCGGGAGGTAAAGAATATCCTTTTCTTCCCTTTACACTTCTTTCATAGATAAGCTTCATACTCCCTCCTTAAAAATATCAATAATCCTATCAAGATCTTCTCTTGAAAAGATCTCTGTCACTGCAAAGAGAAGAGCATTTTCCATAGAAGGAAATAATTCTGAAAGCCTCAGTGGAGGGATTAAGCTATTTTGAAGAAGCTTTTCACTTACTTTTTCTACAGGATCTTTTGCCTTAATAACAAATTCGTTAAAGAAGGGATAGGCAAAGCCATTAAACCTTCCTGTTGAAATAAGTCCTTCCCTTAAATAATGGGCAGACTTTGCGTTGAGAAGTGCAAGCTCATAAAGGCCCTCCTTACCCATAAGGGAAAGATAGGCATCAATTGCAAAAAGATTAAGCGCATGGTTTGTACAGATATTTGAAGTTGCTTTTTCTCTCTTTATATCCTGTTCCCTTGCTCTTAACGTCATCACAAATGCCCTTTTTCCTTCGATATCCACAGTCTCTCCTGCAATACGCCCTGGCAATTGCCTTATGAATTCGTTTTTTGTTGCAAGAAAACCATTATAGGGACCGCCAAAGTTAAGTTCCATTCCAAAAGATTGTGCCTCTCCTGTAAACATATCAATACCATTTTCCCTTCCAGAGGTAAGAATTGCAAGGGAAAGGCTTTCCGTCACTGTCTCTATCATCAGTGCCTGCTTTTTATGAACAACATCCGAGATCGCTTTCATACGCTCAATGCCACCAAGAAAATTTGGGTTCTGGATGATAACACATGCAACATTATCATCAAGATTTCTTTCAAGTTCATTTATGTCTGTAAGATAATTTTCAAATGGTATCTCCATAATCTCTACATCATGTGGAGCTGTATATGTTTTGATCGTTTCTTTATAATGAGGATGAAGAAGGGCTCCCAGCATAATTTTATTCTTATGGGTAAGCCTCATCGCCATAAGGACTGCCTCAGCAGTAGCAGATGCTCCATCGTATAAAGATGGAACAACGACATCCATACCCGTGAGCCGTGAAAGATGAGTCTGCACTTCAAACATTGTTTGCAGTGTTCCCTGGCTTACTTCAGGTTGATATGGAGTGTAGGCAGTATAAAACTCTGATCTTGCCATAACGCTCTTCACAACTTCAGGAACATAATGCCTGTAGGCACCTGCGCCAACAAGAGGTTTCATTTCAAAGAAATTTGCATTCTTCTTTGCAATATTATACACTTTCTCAAGGAGCTCTTCTTCACATACAGCTTGAGGCAAGTTTAAGTCATTCTTTACTCTGATCTCCTCTGGTATTGCGCAGATGAGTTCTTCAAATGAAGACACCCCAATTTCTTTAAGTATCTTCCCCTTTTCCTCCTCTGTGAGTGGTATATAACGCATAGGCCTACTCTTTTCTATAATCCTGATAGGAGTTTGCATCGATGAGATCTTTCATCTCTTCCATGTTTTCCATCTTTATCTTGAACAACCATCCAGCCCCATATGGATCCTTGTTGATAATTGAGGGATCGCTAACCACCTTATCATTCACCTCAATAATCGCTCCTGAAACAGGCGCATTAATATCTGAGGCAGCCTTTACAGATTCAATAGTTATAACCCTCTCGTCCACCTTTACCTTCGTGCCTGGCTTTGCCTGCTCCAGATATACAATGTCCCCCAGCTTATCCTGTGCATAATCAGTAATCCCCACTGTTGCAATGTCATCTTCCACTTTAACCCATTCGTCTGATTTTGTGTAATAAAGACCTTCAATTACCTTGTATGCCATTTCGGCCTCCTTTCATAAATTTCCTATCATATTTTATTCGAAAGACCTTTAAATAAAAAGTAAAAGAGTTGTATTGCCTGAAATCCATGTAAATGTTCATTAAGGGCTTTCCCGGGCAGAAAGCATATTCTGTACCAAAATTACCTTTTTAATAAAGAAAAAATAGTAAGTTTACATAAAAGATGTTTACGTTTGTACAAACATTGAAAAGAATTACCTTTAAGATGTTCTCTCTTGATACCTCTATGTTGCATACAAAGAAGGCTTTTTTAAACAAGTCCCTTGAAGGTTCTGAAGTGAATCTGGTGCGGGGGGAGGGAGTCGAACCCTCAATGGGTTACCCCACTGGAACCTCCCATGTCTGAGAGAATCAATATCACCTTTTCATCTTCCATTATTTATCTTCTCCTTTCAGGCAAAATGTCGCCTAACGTTTTGCGGATAAAAGAAGTTCTGCCGAAGGCGGAATTTAGGAGAGTGCCGTAAGGCACGAACCTTTTATGCTGTGTTATACTATGCCTGCCAACCATGTTTACTAAGCAATGTACCTAATTTTTCTCTAAACTTTTTCTGCCAACCAATGGGAAAAGGTATCGCACATTCGTTTATGACATTAAATCCTTCCGCTTTCAATTTATTACGACAAAACTTATAAACCGTTGATGAAATAAGAACAATCTTTGTGTCTTCTGAAACAAGACTTCTAACCTTTTCTATGAGGGAAGGAAGAGACATCTCAATTTGTTTCTTCTTAGTAGCTGGGCGTGTATCTTTCATTGGCTTATCTGAAGCATCTATCAAGTAGAATCCATCATTTTTGAACCTTTCCAAGAATTCGCCCTTTCGCTGGCGAATGCTTTTTGTATTCGAATAATCGGCAGGATATAATACTTTCATGGTCTCCAAAAACAAATTGTCAGCATCATGAACGTCCTTAAAATAGAAAAATCGGACCGACTCAACTTTTGGCGGTGCCTCTGCAATAAGAAGGAATTTAATTCTATCAGGTTTATACTTTTGTCGGGCGAACTCAAAATCTACTTTTACCATTAATCACCTTATTGGCGGGTTTCATATAACGTCTTGCGGATACAAGAAGTTGCCGAAGGCGATTTGGGGAAATCTTTGATTTCCCTTTTATCCACTGTTATATGTCCAGAGCCGATAGGCGAAAGTGCAATATGGCAAGGAAATCGAAGGCTTCCGCAGAGTTCGAAAACCTGCCGTAAATTCCGTTGTTGCCGTAGTTTTTTCTTATTTTCCGTCATCTGTTTTACTCCGTAAGGGCGGGGGCTTTAGTACCTTATTTCTTGAAACTTAAGATTATTTTCTTCTAACTCATATTCAATATATTTTATAGGCATACACCGATTGTTATTCTTATTGAATTGTTTAAAACTTTCTATAATTCTTCTGTAATTTTCTGATGTTTTGTTGGATATTTTTTTAGAAATTAAAACGGGTTGTATATCGCTTATTCTATTAGGGATGTAATATTGTTCTAACCAATTAACATATCTTTGGATTTGAATAATGTTATCTGTGCTTGCTTCAATAGATTTTAGTTCAATAGGTAAAACAATTTTTATATTACCTTTAATTAAAGAGAGCATTACATCAATCCTTTGCATTCCTACGCCACAAGAAACCTCATTCCCCAACCATTCGAAACTCAAACCATTAAGCAAACTATTATCCAAACTTTTGTTAGTTCCTCTACCAATATTTTGGACAACATACGCCTGTAAATGTGTTTCAAATGCTTTATTGTCTATGTATTTTTTAATCAATCTTGGAAGAATGTTTATTTTTTCTTTTCTCCCTGTGTAATTGTGTGTGGTGTTGTCCTGTTTTATTTCTTGGGTCTGAACATTAAAAGTGAATTTGTATCCTGAAAGTGTTTGTCTATTATTTTTATCTCTCAACAATTTAAAGAGTCTCTCGCTTTCATATATTGTAATCATAGTATTGCCACGATTACCTTTTAGTTTTCTGTAAATTAAACTCCAAAGCATTTGATTGGGTGATTGAATATGCTTTATTTCGTCTAACGCTTCCCACTCAGTTACACCTTTTGCGTAAATCTCAAAAGGTTCAAGTAAAGTTCTAAATGTTAATGATTTTATTAGTTCCTGTTTTAAGAATTGGTTGGGGTCATTATTGTCCAAAAAAGATAAATCTTCTTTAGCTTTAAAAATTCCATAGAATTTACCTTCCCAAACTTTTTCAGAGTAATTTTGTTGTAAGTAAAAAATAATAAAATCACCCTTTCTGATTCTTTGAGAGTCAGCAATCATTCCGACTAAATTATTCTCGGTTGCATGATTTAAGGAAGTGTTTGGATTGTTATTAAAATCAATATAATTATCTTTAGCACCTGTTCCAGCAAAAAGATACTCTAAATGATATTTGAAAGTATTTGTATCTACGATAAAAACATGTGTTGTCATTTTTTCACCTTCTTAAATAAAAATATATATTCATGTTTGAAAATGTAAAATCCGCCAACTAAAGCCCTATATCTCCATAATTCTTTTTGATTCATTTTCCCTTTCGTTTCCTCAAAGTTCTTGATTATGATAGATTTTAAAATATATCCCCTCTTTAAGACTTCATTCATAGTATAAAACGCCAAAGGAATCCACTCGCCCTGCGAATATTTATCTCCAATTACAACAGCAAAATATCTTCCCTTATCTAAAATATCGTAAGTGTTATCTACAACTTTGCCAAATAAATTCAAAAATTCTTCAACATTTTTAGCATTTGATAAATCTTTTTTGTTATTACTAAATTTTATAATATCCCAATAGGGAGGGTGCATTATCAGGAATTGAACAGATTTGATATTTCTTTTTTCTAATTCCTGTTTGAAATTCAATTCTGTGCTATCTGCGGTAATAACTTCGGTTTTAACATTAAATTTATTTTCTTCGGAAGATATGTTTTTATTTGCTATCTCTACCACTTCTGGCAATAACTCTACACCAATTCCATTTCTACCTAACCTTTTACATTCAATTAACGTTGTTCCGCTTCCTAAAAAAGCATCTAAAACCCATTCACCTTGTTTAGTATATCTCCTTAAGAATTGGTTAGGGATTTGTGGTATAAAATTACCCCAATAACCAGAATTATGAGCACCAGATTTATCTCTTTTATCGAAAATCCATAAACTTTCTGTTAATATATCATTATATTCTTTCCATCGATTAAGATTCAAATCGTTTATCTTATTCGTTTTAATTTCTGTTAAACCCTTTTTTAACCGAGTAATGTAATATTTTGCTCTTTCAATTGTTTGAGCTTCTGCTATTTGGTTTAAATCTTCTAAAATTACCTCTTTATTAACTTTCGCGGTGTCCCCATTAGAAGAAATATTTAACAATCCCAAATTATCTTTTCTTGGATTTTTGATAACTTCAATGATTTTCTGTATTTCAAACTTCACTTTATTATTTTCATTTAGCCCTTCGATTTTAGATAAAACCTCTAAGAACATATCTTTATTAATTATAGATTCTGTTCTCCAATTAGTTTTTTTATCAGAATCTCTATCAAAATCAAATAAAGTTATATTATTGTCTTTCATATTAACCGCCATAATATAAAGTGAGAGTTATCATTATTATAAATCTTTTTGTTTTTAAGTCCATAAAAAGCCCCCGCCCACAAAATAAGAAAAAATTTTCTTTAACTTTCATTAGATGAAAGTTGCGTAGTAATTTCATTATCTCTTTTCCTCCTATGAAGTTAAACGAAGGCAACAACGTCATCATGAATTTACGGTCTCCTTTTCTATATTATTCCCGTATTGAGTTGAATCTTTATATATCTGTTCAAGAAGGGTAACCGAAAGTGGAAAGGCAGGTTTTCGAATTGCATCTAACTTGTTCATATACGACAATTTTGTCATACATCTCCACAAACTGGCTTTATATCCGACCTTTATGTCGGATATACTTACACTTGGTAAACTTTTATTTCTTACCATTTTTCACCTCTTTGAAGATTATGTTCAAAGGACTTGTTATCTTCCCAAGATTTTTAGTACTTACATGGGTATAGATTTCAGTTATTTTGCTACTTTTATGCCCCAAGAGCTTTTGAATGTGTCTTAAATCCACCCCATCTTCTAAGAGGTAGGTAGCGAAACTGTGATTAAGATTATATAAAAAAGATATAGTTATCCTATGCTGTTCCAACTTTGAAATCTTTATCACTGATTCCAAGTTCTGTGAGCTCATAATTCTATTTTAATCATTCTTTAAAAATCATCAAACCTACGAATTGTCTCATCAAAAATTATGCGAAATGTTCATTAAGGGCTTTCCCGGGCAGAAAGCATATTCTGTACCAAATTACCTTTTTAATAAAGAAAAAATAGTAAGTTTACATAAAAGATGTTTACGTTTATACAAACATTGAAAAGAATTACCTTTAAGATGTTCTCTCTTGATGCCTCTATGTTGCATACAAAGAAGGCTTCTTTAAACAAGTCCCTTGAAGGTTCTGAAGTGTGTCTGGTGCGGGGGGAGGGAGTCGAACCCTCAATGGGTTACCCCACTGGAACCTGAATCCAGCGCGTCTGCCAATTCCGCCACTCCCGCTTATCTTTTCTTTTCCTTATAAACAACGGCAAATATCGTGGGCGTTTTCCTCATACTTCGCTTAAAGAGAGCAGTTATCCCTCTTTCGATTTCGTAAGCAAGCTCTTCCTGCGTCTTTATTTTAGCATATTTTCGAAGTGTTTCAACTATCTTTTCTCTTACAGATTTAATAATCTCTCCCTCAAGCCCCCGGGGGAAAAGAAGCCCTTTTGTTTCAATACGAATGGGATGTAAAAGTTCCCCTTTCTTTCCAAGGATAACAACGGCAGTCAAAATCCCATTATGTGCCATCTCCTTCCGCTCGGAAATGAAGTTAAGGTCTTCTCCCTCCTTTACGGGAATCTTCGTATTTCCCTCAACAAGGACGTCACCAGACTGAACCCTCGGAAGCCTTCTCACTTTGCCATTGGAAATTGAGATTCCGTTTCCATTCTGAAGAATAAAGATATTACGTGGATTTATATTCTCTTCCACCGCAATCTTAGAGGAATAGACAAGATGCTTGTATTCTCCATGAATAGGAATAAAGTACTTTGGACGCACAAAATCAATTATAAATCTTATATCTTCCTGGGAACAGTGCCCTGATACATGAATACCATCTTCCTTTCTATAATAAACAAAAGCGCCAAGTTTAAAGAGTTTATTAACAGTATCTGAAATAACTCTCTCATTTCCAGGAATAGGATCGGCTGAAACAATAACAGTATCGCCCTTTGTGATATTAAGACCGTTATGCCTACCATTTGATATGCGCACGAGTCCGGACATCGGCTCTCCCTGTGTCCCGGTTGTTATTAGTGCTAGCTGCTTTTTCGGAATCGTTGAAACCGAAGCAAGGTCTGAGGTAATACCCTCAGGAATCCTCAAATACCCAAGCTTTTTTGCAATCTTTACACTCTCAAGCAGGCTTCTCCCATCGAAAACGACACGCCTCCCAAGTTTTTCAGAAGTATCTACAAACTGTTGAATCCTATGAATATTTGTGGAAAAAGTCGCTGCTATCACACGCCCGGGAGCGTTCCTGAAGATCTGGAAAAGCGCTTCCCCAACGACACTCTCCGAACCAGTAAAACCCTCTTCATCTGCATTAGTACTATCAGAAAGAAGGACTGTAACCCCCCTATTTTTCAATCTCTCGAGTGTCGAGAGATCTATCTTCACTCCGTCAACCGGTGTAGGGTCTATCTTAAAGTCTCCTGTATGGAAAATGGTACCCTCAGGAGTAGTCACCCCCACCCCAAAACTTCCCGGGATACTGTGTGTCATATGAACAAACTCCACAATAAAGCTACCAAGATTAAGTATATCACCACTCTTAACCACACGAAACTGTATACGATCCCTCGCTTTACGGCTCAACATCTCTTTTACAAGCCCTAGCGTTAAATCAGACCCTATAATAAAAGGAGGGGTAACCTCCTCCAGGAGAAAACTTACACCTCCAATATGGTCTAAATGACCGTGTGTTAAAACAATCCCTTTTATATTTTTCTTTCTTTTTGTAACGTATGAAAAGTCAGGAATTATAAAGTCGACCCCTGGCATATCAGCAGATGGAAATTTAAATCCAGCGTCCAGTATAAGTAGATCGTTATCAAACTCAAGCACCGTACAGTTCTTCCCAATCTCTTCAATCCCCCCAAGAGGTATAATTTTAAATTCTTTTCTCACTATTGACATTGCTCCTTAAATAGATAAAATAATATGCACTGGGGTGTAGCCAAGTGGTAAGGCAACGGACTTTGGATCCGTCATTCGAAGGTTCGAATCCTTCCACCCCAGCCACTTAAAAAATTTCCGGTGTATACTCAATATTACACTCTCCCCCATTAAAAATAATGGAAACGACTCCAATCTCAAAATCAATTTCCCTACCCTTCATATAATACATTGCAGAACTTACCATATGCTCTTTTTTAGAGGCATTGATTGCCTCAAGAGGTATGCCCAGCAATGTATTACTTCTTGTCTTTACTTCAATAAAATAAAGTTTTCCCTTTGATTCCCCCACAATATCAATCTCCCCAAACGGAGTCCTTATGTTCCTACCAGTCACCTTAATGCCTTTTCTTTTAAGAAAACTTATTGCTTTTTCTTCCCCGAATCTACCAAAGTCTTTTTTCTTCATAGACCCCCCTTAAAAAGGTTTTTCTATGAACCTCACATGCCCCAAATTCTCCCAAAAGTATTTTATGCAAATGAGTTGGGTATCCTTTGTGTCTTTCAAAGGCATATTGAGGATATTTTCTTGAAAGAGCAATCATAATCCTATCTCTTGTTACCTTTGCAATTATTGATGCAGCACTTATCTCATAAACGAGGGCGTCTCCCTTCACTATTGTCTTCTGAGTAAACTCGATATCAGGGATCTTCCTATTCCCATCTACCAAAACTATAGCGCCTGAAGGGAAAGCACGAAACTTCATTCTATAATCCATTTCAAAAGACGCCAGGGCGCGCTTCATCGAGAGAAGCGTAGCATTTAAGATATTCCACTTATCTATCTCTTCCCAGGATGCAATACCAATTCCAAATGCAATCGCCTTTTCGACAATTAAATTAAACAATGTCTCTCTTTTCCCTGCAGAGATGCGTTTGGAATCGCGCACCCCGTCTATTACTTCTTCAATGGCAACAGCCGCTGATAAAACAGGCCCTGCAAGTGGTCCTCTACCTGCCTCATCAACCCCGATAACCAGACTATGGACTTTATTCACTATAGGCACACAGGTTTTCGAGATGAGTGAATGGCCAGTACACAAAAAGTGCTCTTCCTACAATACTATCAACTTTTATAGGACCGAATCTTCTGGAATCATAGCTTACGCTTCTATTATCCCCCATCACAAAGATGCAGCCTTCGGGTACGTTAACCTCAGAAAGGTCAGGAAATGTTGGAGAGTTTACATAAGGCTCATTAAGCAGTCCACCGTTTATATAAACCTTTCCATTCCTTATTGATATCGTCTCACCAGGAAGCCCTATAACCCTTTTTATATATTTACTTGTTATGTCATCTGGAGGGACAAAAACAACCACCTCTCCTCTTTTCGGAATTCTGAATCTATAGGAGATTTTGTCCACTATAACAAGATCATCTGGATAGAGGGTGTCAAGCATTGAAGTCATCTCAACCCTGTAGGGTTGAACCACATATGCTCTTATAAGAAAAGAGAGAGCAAATGCGACAATGATGATGAGAATCCAGCTTTTTAGCTCACTCATTCTGCCTGAGAATCTTGCTCTAATTCTCCTTGTTTTTCTTTTACAACCTGTCCCTTACCAACACGCTCTCTTAAATAATAGAGCTTTGCCCTTCTTACGTCTCCCCTTCTCTTTATTTCAATCCTCTTTACAAGAGGGGAATGGACCGGAAAAACTCTTTCTACTCCAATACCATAAGATACTTTTCTCACAGTAAAACTTTCATTAATACCCTTACCGCCTCTTGCAATAACGGTACCTTCAAATACCTGAATCCTTTCCTTGTCTCCTTCTTTTATCCTCAGGTGGACCTTCACAGTATCACCCGGCCTAAAACTTGAGACCCTCTTCTTCATATATGTTTCTTCTACTTCTCTTATTTCATCCATATCACAACTCCTTATGCAGAAAATCTCTTNNCAAGATTGAAAGTATCCTCGTAAGTAACAGAATTACCTGAGTAATTATCCTTGAAATATACGGTCATAGTATACTTACCCTGAGGAATATTTGAAGGAAGAGGGAGGTTAATAGAAAAATAAAGATAAGTCAAAGTAGAATCTGGGGTAAGCTTTTCGTCAATAATCTTCTGTTTTCCTACAACAGTATTCCCGGAGGAGTCTTTCACCTCTACCTCTACTGTCGGCCAGTACTCACTAACTCCAGAAATATCAGAGAACCTGAAACCTGATACCTCGGCATATACCAGTACACTCTCCTCTCCCTTTAAAAAAGTTTTATCAGTCTTTTCTACAAAATCTCTATCCCCATTAATCTGAGAACAAAATATGAACCTATCTACCTTAAGGCCTCCTCCACTACAACCATAAAAACTAAAAATCATTCCAAAAGCTACAGCGATAAATAATAGTTTTTTCATATAACACCCCTTTAAGAAAATTAAACAGGCATATTATATCAAAATAAGATTTAACTAAAAAACGGAGTATGTTTTATTAAAAGTTTGATTGAAAAATTAAAGCTCTTTATAAAGCGATACAATTCTATCAAGTACAATTGATGCGGCACTTCGAACAGAAAGATGGTTAAACTCTCCTATGCCAACAATAGGAGGTAAAAAGCAATCAATCTTCTCAAGTAATGGTAATGCGATACCCCACCCTGTTCCGAAGAGTAGTAGTACTGCTTTATTATCCTTGAGACGCTGGGCGGTTTCCTGAAATGTAATCAGAGGAATTTCTTGTGCCTGTGCAGAGGTACCAATAACTAAAGGATACTCCCCAAACTCTTTCTTTATATCCATAAGTACATTCCCGAAGCTCTCTTTAAGAGAGACTACAGAAAGTGCCTGGGCTCTTGTGAGATTATAACCAAGCCCGGAAGAATTCCAGAATGTAATGACACGCTCAACCATCTTCCTTTCCTCTTCGAAGGGCTGAACAATGTAAAATCTATTTACTCCATACGTCCTTGAGGCCCTCGAAATATCATGAACATCGTGAACAACAACACTTGTGACAACAACTTCCCTCTTCCTGTTGTAAACAGGATAATGAAGAAGTGCAAGATATAGATTCATCCTTTCAAGATTTTCTTAAAAATATCATCCAATTCTTGTTTTATCTCAAGAAGGATCTCCTTCTCCTCCTCTGAAAAGTTTCTTTTACATATCAAATCCGATCTTTTTATAAGGGTCCTTTTAAGAGACTCTTTCAATCTCCATTTCCTTATCTTTTCATGGTTCCCGGATAATAACACACCCGGAACTTTCTCTCCCGAAATCTCCTCAGGTCTGGAATAGTGGGGGTATTCTAAAAGGTTCTTTGAAAAACTTTCCTCACTTAAAGACTCCTCATTGCCAAGTACCCCAGGGATGAGGCGAGTAATAGCATCCATAATAAGAAGTGCAGGAATCTCTCCCCCACTTACAATAAAATCCCCCACAGAAACCTCCATATCAAAAAGTCCTATAACCCTTTCATCAATGCCCTCATAGTGGGCAGGAAAAAGGATAAGAGATTCTTTCTTGGATAAAAAATCGGCAATACTCATGTTAAACTTTTCCCCCTGAGGGGTGATAAAAACCCTGTATGAATGACCATAATTACTCTCAATATCTTTAATTGACTTTATAAGGGGTGAGGCAAGCATAACCATACCTGCACCCCCACCATAAGGCCTATCATCAGTTGTCTTATGCTTATCCTCTGTGTAATCCCTGAGATTATGGACAAAGACATTCAAAAGAGATTTTTCTTTTGCAATTTTTAAAATACCAAAACCCTCAAGGGCTAAAAATACCTCAGGAAAAATCGTAATGACATGAATATTCATAAAGGAGGCACCTCACGGTGCCTAATCACTTTTAATACCGATCACAATGTCATCTTTTAAGAGGATTTCTTGAGAACTGATTTTTCTAAAGAGATTGTCACCTTCTTTTACTTCAGTGAGACCTTCTAACACCGTGTAAGGAAAGATAGAATTGACTTCAAGTTTATCAACATCTTTCAATCTTTCTCTAAGCTCGGCTGCAACGGATTCCTGTAGCATTCTCTCCTCCTCAATTCTTGATTTGAGAGTTTCGACATAGCTTGCATTTGAAATCCCTGCACTCTCAATGACAACACGTGAAAGTGAAGATCTTAATTCCTTTGCTCTGCTTTCCGCGGTGCTTATCTGTCTCTGAAGCTCCGCCTTATATTCCTCTTTAAACTTCTCCGTTACAACGACCTTTACAACAACGCTCTGTTTAAGGTAAAGCGCACTCATCGGGCTCCTCCTGAGGGATTATACTATTTCCTTTGGTTTCGAATTGATTTGAATGCTCGCGTTCTTACCAATTTTGCTTGCTGCGGCTTTTACAATTGTACGCAGCGCATTAGCAGTTTTTCCCTGCTTACCAATCACCTTTCCAATATCAGAATCAGCAACTTTAATTTCATAAATCACTGCCTGTTCACCAGCAATTTCCTGAATCCTTACTTCTTCAGGATTGTCAACCAATGCCTTTACAACAATCTCAACCAATTCCTTCATTTTCAATTACCTCCTCTTCGTTTTCAAGAATTCGTCCCAGATTCTTGCTCTCTTCAGGATCTTCACCACAGATTCCGTAGGTTTAGCTCCTTTTAATAGCCATTCCAAAGCTCTTTCCTTGTCAACAACAATCTTCTCAGGTTCTGAAATAGGGTCCCAGAAGCCAAGATTTTCGATAAATTTACTGTCTGTTGCACTCCGCGAGTCAGTAACAATCACCCTGTAAGTCGCCCGATGAGGTGCTCCAACTCTTGCAAGTTTTATTTTAGTAGCCAATTTTACGACCTCCTTAAAAAACTCTCACTATTTTAACTGAATTTGAATATTCGGTCAATATCTTCTAAATTTTTAGAAAGTTTCCTAAATGTAGAAAAGTTTTTTAAAAGCACATTAACATCGTGCTTCTCTACACCTGCTCCCTTTGCAATCCTTGCCCTCCTTGACCCATTCACAATATCGGGATCATCCCGCTCTTCTTCAGTCATGCTATCGATAATAGCCACCATTTTTTTAATCATCTTTTCGTCTGAAAAATCCTTCGGAATCTTGAAATTTGGTATAGAAGGAAGGTAGGAAACAACACTTGAAATTCCTCCCATCTTTTTAAAGCGCAAAAGTTCCTCTTTGAAATCTTTCAACGTAAATTTCCCGTCCAAGACCTTTTTAGCAAGCTCCTCGCTTTCTTGCTCAGAGATTGTTCGCTCAACCTTCTCAACAAGTGTTTGAATATCACCTCTACCAAGTATTCTCGAAATAAGCCTGCGAGGATCAAATACTTCGATATCTTCAACGTTCTCCCCGACTCCAAGAAACTTAACAGGTTTCCCGGTTACATATCTAAAAGAAAGAACACTCCCACCCTTTGCACTACTATCAAACTTTGTAAATATTGCACCAGTGAGGCTTATCTCCTCATTGAAGCTCCTTGCAACTGTAAGAGCCCCTTGCCCGATTGTCCCATCCATAACAAGAAGGATTTCCGAAGGGTGTAAAACATCCTTTATATACTTCAATTCATTCATAACTTCCACATCTATTTCTTTTCTCCCTGCAGTATCAAGGATTGCCACATTAAACCCACCATCTTTTAAGTACTTAAAAGCATTATTAATAACAATATCGGGGTTTTCTGAACTATCATTGAAAACAGGAATTCCATCTCTTCCACCAAGGACCATCAGCTGTTCTCTTGCAGCCGGTCTCTTAAAATCAAAAGGAACAAGAAGAACCTTCATACCCTTTTCACGGAGAAAGTGGGCAAGTTTAACGGAAGTTGTAGTCTTTCCATTTCCCTGAAGGCCAACAAGCATGATAAAATTCAACACATTTGGGTCCACTTTAAGAGGAGCAGGATCCCCAAGGATTGTTATAAGTTCATTATAGAGGATGGTAATGACCTGTTCAGCAGGAGCAATGCTTTCGATAACTCTTTGTTCCTTCGCTTTTTCCTCTACCCTTGAAACCACATTCTTTACGACATCAAGGTTTACATCTCCCTCAAGAAGAGCTATCCTTAACTCTCTAAGGGATGAATGTATATCTTCGTCTGATAACCTTCCTTTACTTCTCAACTTTTTGAAAACCTTCTCGAGGTTTTCCTTTAAATTTTCGAAAATACGAAACCTCCTAAATAATCCTTTTTAACTTTTTAAGAAGTCCTTTAATCTCCTGAATGATTGGCAGCCCCTCTTTTCCAGTAATTGCCTCAAGGTCATCAATCGCCCTTTCAATCTTTACAATTACTCCAATCTTTTTCTTTCTCAACTCAACAAGATTTGCACGTTTATCACACTGCTCCATCTTTGCAGTTGCGCGCTTTATATGATCGTGAACTGCCTGGCGAGAAACATTCAATCTTCTTGCTACAAGCGCACCACTCATATCAGGATCTATGTAAAGGGAGAGAATTTTTTTCTCCTTATCTGTCAAAAGTCCAGGATATGTCTCCATTAACTCTTTTATTCTTGCCTTCTTAAGCAATTTCTTCTCCCTCGGGGTAATATTATAGCCGGCAGTTACCTTTTCTTTCTTCATAAAACCTCCTTACACTAACTTCTTTAGATACTTCTCACAGGAAAAGGCTTCGATATCTTCAATCCCTTCCCCTGTTCCCATAAGCTTTACAGGGATTCCATACTGCTGGATGATGGGTAAAACGATCCCCCCTGAAGCACTTCCATCAAACTTAGAAAGCACAATTCCCGTTATAGGAACTGCCTCTTTAAAAATATCAATCTGACTGAGTGCGTTCTGCCCTATATAAGCATCGAGGACAAGCAAAATTTCATCCGGTACCCTTTCAATCTTTTTTGAAATAACACTGTAAATCTTCTTAAGCTCGCCAATCAGGTTTTTCTTAGTCTCAACCCTTCCTGAGGTATCTATAAGTATAAAATCGACCTTTCTCACTATCCCACTATCAAGCCCATCATAAATCACGCTTGCAGGATCGCTCCCCAGTGCCTGTTTTACTACAGGGACCTGAATCCTATCAGCCCATTCCGAAAGCTGCTCAATAGCACCGGCTCTGAATGTATCACCTGCAACAACAAGGACACTTTTACCATTCTTCTTGAGTTTATTTGCAATCTTTGCAATTGTTGTCGTCTTTCCAGAACCATTTGAGCCTACAAAGAGATATACAGTAGGAGGGATATTATTAATCCTCATCGATGAATCCACGGCAGAAACAATTGCTTCTACTTTATCTTTAAATGCCTCCATAAGGTTATGTGAATTTATCTTATTCTCCTTCATTTCAGTAAGAATTGAGCTGGTAAAATCAACTCCAAAATCATTAGAGAGGAGAAAATCCTCGATTTCATCGAAACTACTTTTTCCTGTAAGAAGACACTTAATCTTCGACAAAATCCTCATTCTTCAGAGCCTCCCTGGCAGCATTCTCTTCTGCTTCCTTTTTTGTACGCCCCTTTCCTTGTCCGATCTTTTCTGAACCAAGAAAGACCTGCGCCACAAAGATATGGGCACCACCAGTCACTTCCTCTCCAGCAATTCTATATTCGGGGACTGTATGAAGCTTCTTCTGAACAAATTCCTGAAGCATTGTTTTATAGTCAGAAGATTCAATTTCCATTGCCTTTTCCAATTCTTTTGAGAAGATCCCCACGACAAACTTCTCTGCCTTAACAAATCCAAAGCTTAGAAACATCGCAGCAATAATAGACTCCAATGTATCTGCAAGAACTGCTTTCTTAAACTTCCCACCGGTTTTTATTTCTCCCTTCCCAAAAAGCATGATGTCTCCAATTTTAAGGGAAGAAGCTTTCTCTGAAAGACTTCTCTCAGAAACGATGTATGCACGAATTTTGCTCAGCTCTCCTTCCTTCAAACTGGCATAGTGAGCAAACAGATAGTGGGTAATCGAAAGTGAAAGAACCGAGTCTCCAAGAAACTCAAGCCGCTCATTGGAAGGATACCCCCTGTATTCCCCCGCAAAAGAAGAATGAGTAATTGAAGTAATAAAAATCTTTCTCTTTGTCCTTGGTATCTTTTCACCAATAAGTTTTTCAAGCTTTTCCAACCTTTCCCTGACGTCTTCTCTAATGTCTGAATCTCTCATCACTCAAATGCTCTTTAAACTTATCAATGACCCCTTCTTTACTTATATTATAACACACCTTTAGCGAATTTTTTATTGCCCTGTGCCTGGACCTGCCATGCGAAATAATTGAAATGCCGTTAACCCCAAGGAGAGGAGAACCCCCATACTCTTCATAATCAAGTTTTTTAAATGCTTCTTTTAATGTACTACTAAGAAGGAGGCCACCCATCTTTGTTTTAAAGTTCTTGTTTATTGAATCTTTTAATATTTCAAGGAATCTTTCGGCTGTTCCCTCCATAGACTTGAGAAGAACATTACCAGCAAAACCATCCGTTACAATCACATCCGCTTTACCTGAAAGTACTTCATTTCCTTCAACATTCCCTATAAATTCTTCGAAATTTTCACTGAGTATCGCATATCCCTTTTGCACAAGTTTGGAACCCTTCTCAGGCTCAGCCCCAATGTTAAGTAAGCCAATCTTAACTTCCCTGCCAAGAATCGTCCTGAGATAATCCCTCCCCAGTAATGCAAAGATAAGGTATTCCCTGGGAGTAATTTCAGTATTTGCACCCGTATCAATAATGAGACCTAATGAGTCTTTCATCCATACACATACACCAATACCCGGCCTTGTTACTCCAGGGAGTCTCCCAAGAACAAAGAGAGAAATTGCCATCTGTGCACCGCTATTTCCAGCACTCACAATGCCAGCAGCCTCACCATCGCGAACAAGTTCAATTGCCTTATACAGGGATGAATTCTTTTTCTTTCTAAGGGCTTCCGCAGGATGGTCATACATTGTAATTACGTCTTCGGTATGAAGGACAGAAATTCTTTTTGCCCCTGGATATTTCATAAGCTCCTGCTTAATTTCACTTTCTCTACCCGTTACAATGAGTTCAAGGTCTTCAATCTCCTGAGTTGCCTCAACAGCACCTCTTATAACCTCGGAAGGGGCATAATCCCCTCCCATTCCATCCAGCGCAATCTTCATCGTTTAACCCTTCTTCTTTTCCTTTGCACCTACGACTATTTTCTGCTCACCATCGTAATATCCACAGTACGGACAAACACGATGTGAAAGAATCATCTTATGACAATGAGGGCATTCAACGAGGTTTGGGGTGGCAATCTTCTCCTTCCACTGCCTCATTCCCTTCCTGCTTCTCGTAGTTTTCTTTTTTGGCTGTGCCATTTTATCCTCCTATTGAACAACTATGTTTAACAATCTGTTCTTCACATATATAAACTTTGCCTTACTCACATCAATGTTAAGCTTCTTAATTCTATCACTCGAAAGTGCAATTTCCTTTACCTCATCCTCCTCACTATCAAAAGGGGCCTCAACCTTGTCCTTCACTTTTCCGTTTATCTCTACAACAATGGTGACCTTCTCCTCCCTATAAATCCCTCTTGGAGAGGGCCAATCACTTTTATGAATACTCTCTTCGTGCCCAAGTCTGTGCCAGATTTCCTCCGCTATAAATGGAGCAGAGGGAGCAAGCATCTTTATAAAATTTTCACATGCTTCTCTTATGGCTTTCGTTTGAAGAATATCCGGCCTATCCTGTGAAACTCTGTAAAGATAGTTAAGCCACTCCATAAAGCTGCTTATCATTGTATTAAACCTGAATGTTTCAACCTGATTGGTAATCTTTTGGGTAAACTTATCAGTAACACCCTCAATCTCCCTTTCTTCCTCCAAGGAGAAGGAGGGAGAAAGGTTAGCTACCTCATTAAAAAACTTCCATACCCTTTTTAAAAATCTGGAAACTCCATTTATACCCTCACTACTCCATGCAGCATCCTGATCAAAGGGACCTATAAAAAGGATATAGGTTCTCAATGTATCAGCACCATACTCTCTTATCATATCATCAGGGTTTATTACATTTCCGCGCGATTTACTCATCCTATAGTGATCGGGCCCGAGAATCACCCCCTGATTGAGCAACTTTTTAAATGGCTCATCGAAATTAACAACTCCTGCATCATAAAGGACCTTCGTGTAAAACCTGGAATACAGGAGATGCATAACCGCATGTTCAGCACCACCAATATAAAGGTCCACAGGAAGCCAGTAATCGACTTTATCATTATCAAATGGAGCTCTATCATTATGCGGGTCTGCAAAACGCATAAAGTACCACGAAGAACACGCAAAACCATCCTGAGTATCTGTTTCCCTCTTTGAAGGCAACCCACAGATAGGACACTTTGTATTTACAAAATCTTCGTCATTTGCAAGAGGGGATTCTCCTGTATCCCTGGGTGAAAAATCAACTTCGTCAGGCAGAACAACAGGTAGTTCTTCCTGCGGCACAGGAACAGCTCCATGCACAGGACAATGGATAATAGGGATTGGGGCACCCCAATATCTCTGCCTTGATATAAGCCAATCTCTCATTTTGTATCTTGTCGCTCTTTTACCTATACCATTTTCCTCAACATATTCAAGAAGCCTTACTCTTGCCTCCTCACTTGTAAGCTTCGAAAACCTACCGGAGTTTATAAGGATTCCGTCGGTTACATAAGGAGTATCTAATTGAAAATCATTTCCATCGGGACTTATTACAAATTTTATTGGAAGGCGATATCTCTGTGCAAATCCAAAATCTCTCTCATCGTGAGCAGGTACCCCCATGACAGCACCAGTTCCATAAGCATAAACTACATAATCGCAAACAAAAATAGGGACCTTTTCCCCTGAAATAGGATTTATAGCATAACTCCCCAGAAATTCCCCTGTCTTTTCCCTTTCTGTGGAGAGCCTTTCAATTTCTATCCTCTTCATTGCATTGTCAACATAATCCTCAACATGCTTGCGGTTTTCATCAGTAGTAAGAACAGGGATAAGAGGGTGTTCAGGTGCCATTGCAAGGAAAGTAACTCCAAAGATTGTATCAATCCTCGTGGTAAATACTGGAATATCATATATATTCCCATCCTTATCTACACCTTTAAAGATAATCTCTGCACCCTCACTTTTTCCAATCCAATTTTTCTGCATTAATTTAATTCTCTCAGGCCAGTCAATCTTATCAAGGTCCTCCAGTAATCGATCAGAATAATCAGTAATCTTAAAAAACCACTGCTTTAACTCCTTTTTTTCAACAAGGCTATTACATCTCCAGCACCTGCCATCTATAATCTGCTCATTTGCAAGTACTGTTTTACAGGATGGGCACCACCATTGAAAACTCCTGTCCTGATATGCAAGGCCTCTTTTATAGAGAAACTCAAAAAACCATTCTGTCCATTTATAATAAGAAATGTCAGATGTTGAAAACATCCTTTCCCAATCATAAGAAAGGCCAAGACTCTTTAACTGTCTTGTAAATGTTTCAATGTTCTGCTTTGTACTGATACCTGGATGGATGTGGTGCTCTATTGCATAATTCTCTGCTGGAAGACCGAAGGCATCAAATCCTATTGGATGAAGGACATTAAACCCCTTCATCCTTTTATAACGAGCGATAACATCAGCAGGGATATAGTTCCTGCAATGCCCCACATGAAGACCTGAGCCAGATAGATAAGGAAACATAACAAGAATATAAAATTTTGGCTTCTCTGAAAAATCATCAGCCTTATAAAAATTGCTATTCTCCCACTGCTTCCGCCATTTTTCTTCGATCTCTAAAAAATTAAATTCCTCTTCCATCCTTACCTCAAATAATAAAAAATCTGGTGGAGCTAAGGGGAGTTGAACCCCTGACCTCCTCCACGCCAAGGAGGCGCTCTCCCAACTGAGCTATAGCCCCACTGCATTATATAATACGATTTTATAAGTAAATGTCAAGTGATTGAGTTACAATATCAAAAAAACCTTAATAGGATTTCTATAGACGAATTGAAAATCCTCTCGCATTTATTAACGTCAAAAGAGAAAGATTTATTTCTCACAAAACTTTACCCAGGATATTTATTTAGAGTCACTCTGCACTTTGTTCTGGAGTGCTTCCTTTGCCCTGTTCACAAGCTCCTCAAATGCCTTCGGGTCATTCATTGCCATATCCGCAAGCATTTTTCTATCTATTTCTATATTTGAAAGCCTCAGGCCATTGATAAAGCTGCTATAACTGACATTAAATTGCCTCGTTGCTGCATTAATCCTTGTAATCCACAGACTTCTAAATTCTCGCTTCTTTTCCCTTCTGTTAATGTAAGCGTACTTCTGTGCATGCATAACAGCTTCATTTGCAACTTTAAATCTCCTCGAAGCAGCTCCCCTAAAGCCCTTAGCTTCCTTTAATACTTTCTTGTGCTTTCTTCTATTAACCACACCAGCTTTAACTCTCATATCAATTCATCTCCTTCCTAATCGAGGTATGGCAAGGTTGACTTAATACTTTTCAGATTTGTCGAGTCAAGAACCTTTTTTGAATTCTGTCTTTTCTTTTTTAGAGAATTCCTCTTTTCAAGGTGATGGCTATGCCCTGCTCCGTAAAAGACAATCTTACCACTACCTGTAATCCTGAATCTCTTTGCCGAGGATTTCCTTGTTTTCATTTTTCGAGACATTTCGTATTCTCCTTTCTCTTAATTTCTTTAATGTTTCCTTACTTGGCTCAAGCGAGAAGACCATGTTTCTACCCATCATTCTGGGCTCGGATACAACAACCGCAACATCAGAAACATCTCGAATGATCTTCTGAGCCAGTTCAAATCCCTTATCTGTAAACATAAGTTCCCTTCCTCTAAACCATATTTCCACATTGACTCTATCCCCATCATTAAGGAACTCCCTAACCTTTTTATTTTTTATTGCAAGATCATTAACGTCAATCTTTAATTTATACTTCATATGCTTAACTTCGACTTTAGTCTGCCTTTTCTTGGCTTCTTTTTCCCTCTTATTTTGCTCATAAAGATATTTTCCCAGGTCTACAAGCTTACACACAGGGGGATTTGCTGTTGGAGCAATGGCTACCAGATCATAACCCCTTTCTCTTGCAATGGCTAAAGCATCTCTGGAGCTTACAATACCGAGTTGCACCCCATTTTCATCAACGAGCCTTACTTCCTTCCATCGCACATCTTCATTTGCAATTACATTCTTCGCTTTTATGCGTCACCTCCAAATAAAAATAGGTAGCCGAAGCTACCTTAAATTATGTAAAAACCTTTTCACGAGCCTTCGGCTGCTCAAGGTAGAGCATATGCCCATTTTTCATAATACATTGTAATTATATAAAATATTAGAAATTAATCAATAACCTTCCTGGATATTTTTCCTCTAATCATCTCAAGAAATGTATCAAGCGGCATAGGACCTAAATTACCCTCTTTCCTCTTCCTCACCGAAACAGAATGATCAAGTATCTCTTTATCACCTACGACAAGTATATAGGGAACCTTTTCGAGTTCTGCGTCCCTAATCTTTGCATTTACCTTCTCATTCCTATCATCAACTTCAATCCTTATACCTGCCTCAAGCAGTATCTTTCTAACAGAATTTGCATATTCAATGTGTTTATTAGTTACGGGAACTACCTTTACCTGAACAGGGGAAAGCCATAGAGGAAAAGCTCCTGCATACTGCTCAATAAGAGTCCCAAAAAATCTCTCCAGAGAACCAAGAACTACTCTGTGAATCATAATGGGTCTGTGCTCGCGTCCGTCCTGCCCTACATATGTTACATCAAACCTCTCGGGAAGATTAAAATCAACCTGGATTGTTGGTCCCTGCCATTCTCTCCTAATTGCATCAACCAGCTTTATATCAATCTTGGGGCCGTAGAAAACTCCCTCACCCGGGTCGACCTTATAATCAATCTTTAAAGTCTCAAGAGCAGCGCTTAGAGAATTTGTTGCAAGCTCCCAGTTCTCAATGGTTCCTACATACTTCTCAGGTCTTGTAGAAAGATATACATTGTATTTATCAAAACCGAAGGTAGTAATCATAAACCTCGCAAATTCAACAACACTCATAATTTCTTCCTCGAGGTATTCCGGCTGAACAAAGAGATGTGCATCATCCTGAGTAAAGCCTCTTACGCGCAAAAGACCATGAAGTACACCTGCCTTTTCATATCTATAAACTGTGCCGAGTTCTGCATAACGGATAGGGAGTTCTCTATAGCTTCTTGTCTGAGATTTGTATATCATAATATGGAAGGGGCAGTTCATAGGTTTGACCATATATGCCCCTTTATCAACCTCCATAGGGGAAAACATATTTTCTCTGTAGAAATCCCAGTGACCTGAGGTTTTCCAGACCTCCACTCTTGCAATATGAGGAGTATTAACAAGCTGATACCCTCTCTTTACATGCTCCTCTCTCCAGAAATCCTCTATCACTTTCCTTATCATTGCTCCCTTTGGATGCCAGAGAATTAATCCTGGCCCAAGGTCCTCGTTTATACTGAACAGATCAAGTTCCTTTCCAATCCTTCGATGATCTCTTCTCTTTGCCTCTTCAAGAAAATTTAGATAGCCCTCAAGCCCCTCCTTTGTTGCAAATGCAGTACCATAAATCCTCTGGAGCATCTTGTTTCTTTCGTCTCCTCTCCAGTAAGCACCAGCCAGAGAAAGGAGCTTGAAGTTTTTTAAATACCCTGTTGAAGGAATATGAGGGCCTCTACAAAGGTCAACAAAATCTCCCTGGGTGTAAATTGCAACAGAATCTTCAACGATATCTTTGATGATCTCAACTTTGTAATCCTGGCCCTTTTCAGCAAAAAATGTTATTGCTTCATCCTTACTCAGGACTCTTTTTTCAAATCTCAGATCCTCTGAAGTGATACGTTGCATCTCTTCCTCAATTTTAGACAGATCCTCAGGGGTGAACTTATGTTCAAGGTCAAAGTCATAGTAAAAGCCATCCTCAATTGCCGGGCCTATTGCATATTTTACATCACCAAATATGTGTATAACTGCTTGTGCCATAATATGAGATGCACTATGTCTTAAAATTTCTTCTCCCTCTGGAGAATTTATATCAATTGGTTCAAGTGTACAGTCTTCCTCAAGTGGTTCAGAAAGATCAGAAAGATTCCCATTAACCTTTACTGCGATAATACTATCTTTGTAGAGCCCACTCTCCTTAAGAGTGTCAGAAGCTTTGATACCTCTATTTAAGCGAAAGGACTTACCATTTATACTTATCTCGATTGTATTTTCCATCAATCCCTCCAGATAAAATTATGGTGGGCGATAGTGGAATCGAACCACTGACCTCTTCGGTGTCAACGAAGCGTTCTACCTCTGAACTAACCGCCCTTGTTTATTAATAATACAGAATTCGTCTTTTTTGTCAAGAAGTTGCGGATTACTCATAGAAAAAAAGATATTCCAATCCTCACAAAAACATTAATCTCATCTTACTTGCAGAAAGAAACGATTGTGCCTATACAACAATTTTTAACCTTTTCCTTAAGATGGAAGGCCTTATATTTGAAAACATTTAATTTTTATTTAAACTATAAAGATGGATATAAAAGAAACCTTCCATGAAAGATTGAAGGAAACTCTCATTAAAAGGAAAATGTCTCAGGGGGAACTGGCAAAGCGTGCACATCTTTCGGGGGCATACATTTCTCAGCTTCTTCAAGGTAAAAAGACTCCTACAATAAAGGCCCTCAAGCAAATTTCAGATGCCTTTGAACTTCCTCCATCATATTTCATTGAAGATAAAGGAATTAATGCATATGTATTGAAGGACCTCACAGAGGAAGAAATAAGGGCAGTTGAAGCATTTATAGACTACCTTTCGAAAAAAAAGAAGGAAGCTATGAAGGGCTCTGAAAAGCAAAAGGAGGAATAATATGAAGTTTATATTCGTAACTGGTGGAGTACTTTCCTCTGTGGGAAAGGGACTTGTTACCTCATCAATCGGTCTTCTTATGAAGGCAAGGGGCTTCAACGTAAATCTCGTTAAGATTGACCCATATCTTCAGATAGATGCGGGTACAATGTCTCCTTACGAGCACGGTGAGGTTTTTGTGACAGAGGACGGGGGAGAAACAGACCTTGATATTGGAAATTACGAGAGATTTCTTAACACAGATTTGAAAGCTTCTAACAGCATCACAACTGGACAAATCTACTGGAGCGTCCTTACAAAGGAAAGGAGAGGTGATTATCTGGGAAAGACAGTCCAGGTTATTCCTCATATTACTGATGAGATCAAGAACACCTTAAAGGATCGTGGAAAAGGTTTCGACATTACCGTTGTAGAGATAGGAGGGACGGTGGGAGACATTGAAGGGCAGCCATTCCTTGAGGCAATAAGGCAGATGAAAAAGGATGTAGGGAAGGATAATGTTATTTATGCGCACGTATCTCTGCTTCCCTATATCGCTGCAACCAATGAGGTTAAGACAAAGCCAACACAGCACAGCGTAAAGGAGTTAAGAAGCATTGGTATCACTCCTGATATTCTATTTGCAAGGACAGAGCTTCCTTTAAGTGACAGGGTAAAAGAAAAACTTTCTCTTTTCTGTGATGTGGATATGGAAGCAGTCATTGAGGCAAGAAATACTGATCTTATTTATGATATTCCTTTGAGATTTGAAGCGCAGGGACTGAGCATGCTCCTCCTGAAAAAATTAACTCTTCCGCAGCATCGTGCAGACCTTGAATACTGGAAGGAGATAGTACAAAAGGTTAGAAATCCAAAAAGGGAAGTCACGATAACTATCGTTGGCAAATATATTGAATTCAAGGATGCTTATAAAAGCCTTATCGAGGCATTAAAGCACGGAGGAATCGCAAACAGTGCAAACGTAAAATTAAACTGGGTGGATGCAGAAAGCCTTGACCAGCAAAATTTTGCATCAGTTTTTAACTCCTTAAAAAAGAAAGGGATGCTTGATGGTATTCTTGTCCCTGGAGGATTTGGAGAAAGAGGCATTGAAGGAATGATTAATGCAATAAGATATGCAAGAGAAAATAATATACCATTCCTTGGTATATGTCTGGGGTTACAATGCGCTATTATTGAATTTGCAAGGAATGTGTGTGGGTTGAAGAATGCAAATTCAACCGAGTTTGATAAGGAAACACCATATCCTGTTATTGACCTTATGGAGAGCCAGAAAAAAATAAAAAACAAGGGCGGCACAATGAGACTTGGCTCTTACAGGGAGCTACTCAAGGAGGGAAGCCTTGTTAGAAAAATCTACGGGGTGGAGATAGTGAGGGAGAGGCATCGTCATCGTTATGAGGTAAACAACAATTACAGGGAACTTCTTGAAAGGAATGGCTTAACAATCGCCGGGATATCTAAAGACGGTGATCTTGTTGAATTCATAGAACTGCCCTCTCATAGGTTCTTCATTGCCACTCAAGCACATCCAGAATTTAAGTCAAGACCGGAAAGACCCCATCCCCTCTTTTCAAGCTTCATAAGGGTTGCAATTGAAGGTAAGGGTTAGCTTCCCTCATAATTCTTAAAAACTCATTTTTAATCTTGTCTTTTTCTTCATAAGTACGAGGGGAATATTCTCTAAACTTCTCGAAGTATTCATCAAACATCCGAAGTGCATTTTTCTCCCCCTCTCCCATATAGCAGTTTGCCGATATTCCTAAAACAAATGATAACCATTCCATGTGAAAGAGTCCTTCATACTTTTCATTAACCTCTTCCACTGACCTATCAGAAACATCTACGTACAATTTATCAACATCAGTTTGAAGAAAGCGCATTCTTTTGAGATATTCTTCTTTAAACAATTCGTTTGAAGGCTTAATCTCCCTTCCATTTAGAGCAAGATATTGTGTAAATGTCATCCTGTGAGAAAAAGTGAAAGGAATGTTAGAAAACCCCACAAACCTCCCATCTTCATACGATAAGTAGAGGTCGCCGTTTCGAATTTTGAAACCATCTTCATCTATCCGGTATTTTCCAGTGAATAGTTCTTGCAAATACTCAAGAGAACCATCGTTTATAACGAAAAAAACCTCAGTAAAACAACAACCTTCCCCCTGTGAATATTCAGTAATAATGATATATGTATCATCTTTATATTCAAAGGATAGCAGGCTTACAAACTCCCCGGATGTTTCACTTCTGTAAATCAGATCACGATTATCGAATGCAACAAGTAATCCTTCTTCGCCTTCCCCGCCGTTGCCGAAATGAAACTCAAATCTTGCATTGTCGTGCTGATATGTCCATTCGCCGGGACTTTTGGGAATGTCAATGCTTTCAATAATTCTATAAGGTTTATTCTTCGTGCATCCTGTAATGTTCAGAAGCACTAAAACAACCTCTATGAAGATAAAAGCGCTCTTTATCATTATCTCCCCTTCTTATTTAATATTATATATCGATTAAGAAATAATTATTGGCTATTCTCATATAAACTTATTGCTGAATTGTTCAACTAATTACACAGTGATCTTCAAAAACCTGTCGCTTATAATAAAGGAGAGTGGTCATAAAAGTTTCTGGCACTTTTCTTTCGTATAAGAATCACTCAAGTTTTGAGACTACAAGTAAATAGTTTAAAATAACATATGGAAAAAACAATTGCCCTTGTTGCCCATGACAGGGAAAAGAAAGATCTTATCGAATGGGTGGAATTTAACTGGGGAACACTGTCCTCCTGCAGGCTTGTCTGCACAGGAACAACAGGAAGACTGGTTAAAAAAGCGCTTAAGGAAAAAGGAATTGATTGCGATATTGAGATGCTTAAATCAGGCCCCCTTGGTGGAGATGTGGAGTTGAGCGCAAGGATTACCGAGGGAAAGATTGATTATCTTATATTCTTCTGGGATCCAATGGAGCCACAACCTCATGATGTTGATGTGAAGGCACTCTTGAGAATCGCAACCCTGTATAATGTTCCCTCAGCATGTAATAGAGCCACCGCAGATTTTCTTATCTCCTCACCTCTTTTTAATTCCGAGTATAAACCAATTTTAAAGGATTATAGCGAGTACCTCAAGCGAAGAATTGAATTTTAAACCTCTTTTTATTAAAATTAAAGCATGGCAAGTTTTGATGTTGTGATTGTCGGAGGAGGTCCTATTGGCTCTACTGTTGCAAGGTTGCTTGCACAGAACGGTGCTTCGACCTGTGTCATCGAAAGAAAAGAGGAAATAGGATTTCCAAGTCATTGTTCTGGCCTTGTATCTCGGGACTTCATCGACCTTGGCGCTGTACCGGAACATTTGATTCTTAATAGAATAATGGGAGGTACTGTCTACTCCTTTGATACAGCCTCATATACATTTAAAAACGACATAGCATATGCATATGTCATTGATAGAACAGGCTATGACCAATTTGCCTATAGGATGGCACTATCAAAGGGAGCAAAATATATACTTAACTCTCGTATAAAAAGTTTTGAAAGAAGAAAAGATTGTCTCAGGATCTTTATTGATAATAATGAGGATTTCATAGACACAAGGATTGTGGTTATTGCCACAGGAGGTTCTTTCTCTGTAAAAAAATTGTTCGCTTTCAATGAGAAACCTACCGAAGACATCAAGACAATTCAGGTGGAAACGGATTTCAAAACAGATAACCCTCACCTTGTATATATTTATATGAATAACAACATTGCCCATAACTGGTTTTCCTGGGTTATTCCAATAAACGGAGACAGGGCAAGAATAGGGCTTGGTACAGACAGAAATGAAAATCTCCTGGAGCTTTTTCATCGGCTTTGCAATGAATGGGATTTATTAAAGGGAGCTACAATTTACGCCTCTAAGAGAGTCATATGGCATATTCCAATAGGGCTGGCAAGGGAAAGCATAAAAGACAATGTTATCCTTGTTGGGGATGCTGCATTTCAGGTAAAACCGTTTTCAGGAGGAGGTCTTTATACGGGAACTCTATCTGCTTTCTTTGCATCAGAAGTCATTCTCAAGGCTCTGGAAAAGAATGATTTTTCAAGAAATACACTTAAAGAATATGAGAGGCTCTGGCATCCTGTTATAGGAAGAGAGATCGAAAGAGAACGCACATTAAGAGATATTTACACGACAATTACTGATATAGATAAGTCGGAAATAATAAAAGAGCTGAATCGTATAAATGTAACGAAGATTCTCACAACTTACGGAAGGATTGATGAACCCTGGAGAGCAGGTTTTCCACTTATCTTAAGAACAGGGAAGATTGTTGCACGATATATAGGGAGAAAATTTCAAAAACTTTTTAAGAGATAGTCATTATTTTTTAAAAAGCTTAGAAAAACTTTCACTTATCTTTACAATATTCTTGTCTCCTATAATAATGAGTTTGCTTGTTGCTCTCGAAAGAGCGAAACTCAACATATGATTGTCCTTAAGAGACGATCTTACATCTTTAGTATCAACAAGGTTTAAAATAACAATGTCTCGCTCATGACTATCTTCAACCTCAAATATACTGGCAGGTTCCATATTTCTTGTTTCAAAGATCTGTTCAACAAGTGCCTTCTGTCTCTCGTAAGGGACCACTACTTCAATTGTATCCCTGCCCACTCCCCCTTTTATAAATTCAGTTATTATATCAACCGTAAGATTGCCTTCCTCTAAATTCCATCTATTTTTCTTGCCAGAAGTATGGCCTTTTACTTCAACAAACTGGACGAACTTCTCGGGGTTAACAAGGTCTGCAAATTTACCATCGACGACATCCATATTTGGAACTGTGAACAGGACATCGTCTTTTTCGGTCATTGGGGAGAAGAGAAGTGGGCTTATAAAGTGAAGAATATGCCTTCCGAATCTATGAGAAGTTTTGAGACTTATCTTAAGACTTTCGGGAATATTCTCTTCAAAAGAGTATTTTTGTTCTGTATTATTTGTAAGGATAACAAGTTTATTGCACCTCCCTGCAATTTCTAAAATCATCTCTTCCCCCAGAGGTTTTAATAAGAACAGGAATGTGCAATCATATACTCGAGGGCTCAAGTAGTACTCATTTTCTTCTATCCTGAAGACCTTTACAAACTCAAACTCCTTGAAATAACTCTCAAACTCATCTTTTCTTGAATCTGTAAGAATTGCAATACGTACTTCCCCCTCCATCCTTTTAAGAGACTCCTTTACAACAAACTTTTTCCCACTCCCTCCTTCTCCTCTAATAGTAGCAATAGGGTTCTCCGAAAGAATCAAACTTATAGCCTTGTTCTGATCCTCGTCTTCGAAATAACTTTCAATTGAATACGGTATCGCTTCAACTATCTTTTTCTCTATAAAAAGACCCTTAAGGGGATTTCCTGAATATAGAAGTTCAAAAAAACCCCTGTGCATTTCAGACCTTTTCACAGAAGGAGCAACAAGCTCGGGATTGACCGTTCCTGTCTCCGTACTCAATAATATTTTATCATAACCTATCTTTTGCACATTGCCAAATGTGATTCTATCAAGGGGTGGCCTTTCTATAACAAGAACTTCCTCTCCTTTCTTTAAAAAAGCCTCGTTATTTGATATCTTTGCATTGATTGAGAGAGGTTTATTCTCCACAGCATAAATCTCGACACTGCCCCTCCTGGGATGATTCCCTTCCCTTAACTGTTTAACCCAAGCTCTTCTATTCTTCATTTCATTCCTGAGGAATTCGTTGAACTTCTTTTCAAAGATATCAAAGCTCTCCTGAGATTCGAAGACTCTCTTACAATAATTAAGGAGGGGGCATAAATCACTGCAATTATATTCAAGAAGTTCTTTATGCGAGGGTGAGTTAACTGAAAGAGCAATGTTATTTCTTAAATCAAGTAGATTCTTTTTTTCAATGATATTTATATCGAATTCATTCAGTTTTCCTGAATCTTCATCGATGATAATAAATTTATCACTTTTACTTGCAATTGATTGAAACTTTGCCTTCATTTCGTTCCCTTTAAAAACAGCAGGGACTCTTCCAAAATAAAGTGTATCATATAATAATACCCCAAATTTACTTGATAATTCAAAGTTTTTATAACTAAATTTTGACTTTATATCCTTAGGAAATCTTTCGACAAGGTCTCTTACCTTTTCGTTCTCTATCTCATATCCTCTTATCGAATTATAAAAATCCATTTCTTTATGGTGAACCTCAACTTTTTCCGAGAAGAATTCCGATAAGAAGGGAATGTAGCGACATATGTTGGCAAGATCTACCTCCTGGGGTTCAAGATATATAGAGGGGAAAAGGGCAATAAGTGTGTCCTCCTTAACAATAAACTTCTTCCGGCCAAACATACCTTTTTCCTCAACAAGATCTGTAAAAGACACCCTCGTTCCCTTTTGAATTTCTGGTATTTCTTTTGCCGATAAAACCTTTCTTCCCCCATCCTTTGTAACTATATTAAAGATGTAAAAATCTCTGTTTTTCGCTATGTTTTGGACCTTGCCTTTTATATCCATCGTTTCCTCCCTTACTCCATTATATTAAATTTTTTGTAAAGTCAAATTTATATTTTCTTGTTAAAGTCCTCTTTCTTGAGTGATAATCAAGCTTTTCGGGCTTTTAAGAGGAACTACATCTCTTGCAAAATAATCTTCACTGTTTATAATTAATTCAATGCGAAAAATAGTACAGAAAGTCCCCTCCAGAAAAGAGGAGATAGGAAACAGTATTTCTCACTTAGCAGGAACAGGTTTTGCAATTGTAGGACTGGTTTTTCTTATCCTGAAGTCAGTACAAAGTAGAGACCCTATCAAAATTTTTAGCTTCTTGATCTATGGAATAAGTCTTATTCTACTTTATACTTCATCCACTCTTTATCATGCCGTGTCGGCTAAAACAAATACTGGTACACTAAGAAGAGTATTTAAAACCTTTGACCATGTATCAATTTTCCTCCTCATTGCAGGCACTTATACACCATTTGCCCTTGTAACAATCTCTGGAAAGTTAGGGTGGACTATATTTATAATAATCTGGGCTATTGCTATTGGAGGCATTATATTTAAGAGCATCTTTATAAATAGGTTTCCTGTCCTTTCGACAACAATCTATATTGTTATGGGATGGCTTATTGTCTTTGTAATAAAACCTCTCGCGTTAAATATTGCCAGAGGAGGTCTCATATTAATTGGATTGGGAGGAATTTTTTACACATCAGGGGTAGTCTTTTATGCATTCCAGAGAATGAAATATAACCACCTTATCTGGCACTTCTTTGTCCTGGCAGGTAGCATAGCACATTATTTTGCAATCCTAATATACGTTTAAAAAGAGCATCTCTTACTCTTGGATAGTAAAAAAATAAGTATATCTTCCCTTACGGATAAATAAAATCTTAAATCAAGATTTTGTGATAGCGTTCTCTCATAGACTTTAATGGACTCTAACTTTTAAGTGATCTTTCCCCAGAAAAGAGCCTTCATTAGAGTTTTTGTTTCTTTATAGAAGTTCTGATTAAACACCTCTTCTTGCATGCTTCAGGAATGCCTGAGGCTGATTTCTTACCATCATTCAGAATTTCAAACCTACCTTATAAATAAAAAAATGCCCTGGCAGTGACCTACTCTTCCGCACCGTTGCCAGTGAAGTACCATCGGCCCAGAAGGGCTTAACTTCCGTGTTCGGAATGGGAACGGGTGTTTCCCCTTCGGCAAAACCACCAGGGCAAATAAAAATTATTGTACCCTCAAAACTGCATGAGGTATAGTAAAGTCCTCGACCTATTAGTACGCATAAGCTAAACGCATTACTGCGCTTACACCCTGCGCCTATCAACCTTGTGTTCTTCAAGGGGTCTTACTCCTTTCCGAAGAAAGGATGGGAGATCTTATCTTGGAGTAGGTTTCACGCTTGAGATGCTTTCAGCGCTTATCCTGTAGAAACTTAGCTACCCAGCGCTTGCCCCTGGTGGGACAACTGGTACACCAGCGGTTTCTTTCCCCGGATCCTCTCGTACTACGGGGGACCCCCCTCAAATCTCCTGCGACCGCAGCGGATTAGGACCGAACTGTCTCACGACGTTCTGAACCC
>DHHO01000020.1:0-17109 GCA_002403335.1 Caldiserica bacterium UBA4770 | reverse complement strand
GGTAGCTTTTATCCGTTGAGCGATGGCGTTTCCACACACAACCACCGGATCATTAAGCCCCACTTTCGTGTCTGCTCGACCTGTCAGTCTAATCAGTCAGGCTCCCTTATGCCTTTACACTCATCGGCTGATTTCCAAACAGCCTGAGGGAACCTTTGGGCACCTCCGTTACTTTTTAGGAGGCGACCGCCCCAGTCAAACTGCCCGCCTGACATTGTCCTCTTGCCCGATTCCGGGCTAAAAGTTAGATTCTCAGCATATCAAGTGTGGTATTCCAACGTTGGCTCCCTCGAAGCTGGCGCTCCGAGTTCTCAGCCTCCCACATATCCTCTACATGATATACCGAAAATCAGTATCAGGTTACAGTAAAGCTCCACGGGGTCTTTCCGTCCTGCTGCGGTTAGGCCGCGTCTGCACGACCACCGTTATTTCACCGAATCCCTCTTCGAGACGGCGCTCAAGTCGTTACGCTTTTCATGCGCGTCGGAACTTACCCGACAAGGTATTTCGCTACCTTAGGACCGTTCGTGTATGTTACCATCTATATTTGATGGCGATCAACCAAACTCCGGCTGATCCTCCATATCGCTATGGAGACCGGACTATATCATCACCCTGACTTTCACAAGGTGCCTGGCGTATAGTCTCTGAGGATTCTTTTATGGAGTTCTTAACTTCATCTGCATTATATTTTCTTTTTGAGTTATCCTCATTTATTTGCTCTCGAAGTCTTGCAATCTCTCTCAAACCTTTGTTTGTAAGATGTTTTCCATCTTTCACTATCTCAAGAATGTCTTTGAATTTAGAGAATGCTTCCTTTTTCCTTGCCGAGAGGAAACCAAATTTTTCAAAGAAAGGCACAATTTTCTCTGAAAGGTCTTTAATATTTGTGACTTCGTAATACCAAACTCCGTCACTTCTTCCTCTCAGCGTTCCACATCCGAGATACTCTTTAAAAAGTGCAAGAATCACTTTGTCCTTCTGGGAAACATTAAAGGAAAGCTCCACTTTCCAACCAAGCCTATAATCATCCCTTTTCTTTAGAGATACATTAAAGCTTCCTTCCCCATCAGAAAATCCAGCAAAGTGCCATCCAATTTTTTGAGGAACATTAATTCTTTCTTCCATTTTCTACTCCATAAAAGTCTTTCCTGCTGATTGCCCGCACTGGACACATTTTCACGGAGCTAAAAGCTCTTGTAGTGCCAGATACTTACCGGGTTTTCCAGCATATAGCCAAGTTTTATAACTACAGCGTCCATTCTATAGTTACGGCCGCCGTTCACCGGGGCTTAAGTTCAGAGCTTCGCGGACCGAAGTCCACTAACCCCTCCCTATAACCTTCCGGCACCGGGCAAGCGTCGGCCCCTATACATCGTCTTTACGACTTAGCAGAGACCTGTGTTTTTGTTAAACAGTCGCTTGAGCCTGTTTACTGTGATCCAGGAACGCACTGGTGAGCAAGTCACCAACACCTTCCCAGACACCCCTTTTCCCTAAGTTACGGGGTAATTTTGCCGAGTTCCTTAAAGAGGGTTCTTTCGTACGTCTTAGGAGTGTTCTCCTCGTCTACCTGTGTTGGATTGCGGTACGGACACACATCTTCCTCGTTAGAGGTTTTTCTCGTGAGTATGGAATCAGCTACTTCGCCTTGCGGCTCCCCATCACCTCTCAGAGTTAACGTATCCAGGGATTTGCCTCCGGATACCTCCTACTGGCTTGGACGCAGATAACCAATACCGCGCTTAACCTATCCTTCTCCGCCACCCCATCCTGATAACGGAAGATGCATGGTATAGGAATATTAACCTGTTATCCATCGCCTACGCCTTTCGGCCTCGGCTTAGGCCCGACTAACCCTGGGCGGACAAACCTTCCCCAGGAAACCTTAGACTTACGACGGCAGGGATTCTCGCCCTGCTTTTCGTTACTTAACCCAAGATTCTCACTTCCTATCGCTCCAGCACTCCTTACGGTATACCTTCTCTGCAATAGGAACGCTCTCCTACCGCTCAGAGAATCCGAAGACTCTCTGAACCCGCTGCTTCGGTAATGAACTTAGTCCCGAACATTTTCGGCGCAGAACCACTCGACTAGTGAGCTGTTACGCACTCTTTGAAGGATAGCTGCTTCTGAGCTAACCTCCTAGCTGTCAAAGCAGTTCCACCTCCTTTGATACACTTAGTTCATTTTAGGGACCTTAGCAGACGATCTGGGTTGTTTCCCTACTCGACGACGGATCTTAGAATCCGCCGACTCACTGGTAGGATACAGCAAATGGCATTCGGAGTTTGGTTGGGTTCGGAAGTCTGGTAAGACCCCTAGCCCATCCAGTGCTCTACCTCCACTTGCCAATGACCTACCGCTGCACCTAAATGCATTTCGAAGAGAACCAGCTATCTCCAGATTCGGTTAGAATTTCTCTCCTACCCACAGCTCATCCGATGAGTTTTTTCCCCCAATCGGTACGGGCCTCCACAAGCTCTTACACTTGTTTCACCCTGGCCATGGGTTGACCATCTGGTTTCGGGTCTAAGGATAGCGACTAACGCCCTATTCAGACTCGCTTTCGCTACGGCTCCGGGTTCTTCCCTTAACCTTGCCACTACCCTTAACTCCTTGGGTCATACTTCAATAGGCACGCAGTCAGGCTGAAGTGTTGCCACTTCATAGCCCTCCTACACATTGTAAGCATATGGTTTCAGGTTCTATTTCACTCCCCTCCCGGGGTTCTTTTCACCTTTCCCTCACGGTACTTTTTTCACTATCGGTTGCCGGAGTATTTAGCCTTAGAAAGTGGTCTTCCTGGCTTCCCGCAGGATTCCACGTGCCCCGCGGTACTCAGGAAAAGCTATAGGAGTGAACTTCATTTCGTCTACGGGACTATCACCCTCTACGGTCACTCTTTCCAAAGTGTTCCACTATGAAGTCCATTTCTTACTCCATACCTTATTGACAGATAAGGATTAGCTTTCCTACAACCCCATCTATGCAACGCCTGCCAGCTTATACACATAGATGGTTTAGGCTTCTCCCCATTCGCTCGCACTACTAAGGGAATCGCTTTTGCTTTCTTTTCGTCGAGGTACTAGGATTTTTCGGTTCCCTCGCTTCCCCTCCTTGCCCTATGTATTCAGACAAGGATGTGAAAGGTTTCCCTCTCACGGGTTTCCCCATTCGGATATCCACGGGTCAAAGCTTGTTATGCAGCTCTCCGTGGCCTATCGCAGGCTTGCTGCGTCCTTCATCGGCTCCGTGCACCAAGGCATTCACCATATGCTCTTACTAACTTACTATACCATCATGCAGTTTTCAAGGTACAATCCGAACCTTCAAAAAAATTCGAACCACTGAGGACTATGCCCTCAAAACTAAACAGCGAAAAGCAAAGCAAAAATGATCGGAAAACTTGTATAAAAACACACCTTTTAAAAAGCTCCTTAGAAAGGAGGTGATCCAGGCGCACGTTCTCGTACACCTACCTTGTTACGACTTCACCCTCCTCATCACGCACACCTTCGTGACTCACAGAGCCACTTCGGGTACACGCAACTCGGGTGGTGTGACGGGCGGTGTGTACAAGCCCCGGGAACGTATTCATCGCAGTATAGCTGACCTGCGGTTACTAGCAACTCCAGCTTCATGAGGGTGAATTGCAACCCTCAATCCGTACTGAGGTCGATTTTATGCGATTAGCTTACCATTACTGGTTTGCAACGCGTTGTCTCGACCATTGTCGCATGTGTGTAGCCCTGGACATAAAGGCCATGAGGATTTGACGTCATCCCCACCTTCCTCCAGCTTTCCGCTGGCGGTCCCCTTAGAGTGCATATGCTTTCGCATATTAGCAACTAAGGGCAGGGGTTGCGCTCGTTCACGGACTTAACCGTACATCTCACGACACGAGCTGACGACAACCATGCAGCACCTGTGTATGGGTCTCGTGGATTGCTCCACAAGAGGGCCAGAGTTTCTTCCAGCTTTCTCATACATGTCAAGCCCAGGTAAGGTTCTTCGTGTAGCATCGAATTAAACCACATGCCTCGCTGCTTGTGCGGGGCCCCGTCAATTCCTTTGAGTTTCAACCTTGCGGTCGTACTCCCCAGGTGGGGTGCTTAACGCGTTAGCTTCGGCACCGAGAGAAAATCTCCCAACACCAAGCACCCATCGTTTAGGGCTAGGACTACCAGGGTATCTAATCCTGTTTGCTCCCCTAGCTTTCGTACCTGAGCGTCAGAGACAGGCCAGGAAGCCGCCTTCGCCGCTGGTGTTCCTCCCGATATCTAAGCATTTTACCGCTACACCGGGAATTCCACTTCCCTCTCCTGCTCTCCAGGCCTACAGTATCAAGCGCAAGCTTGAGGTTAAGCCTCAAGTTTTTACACTTAACTTATAGACCCGCCTGCATACCCTTTACACCCAGTAATTCCGGATAACGCTTGCCCCCTACGTTTTACCGCAGCTGCTGGCACGTAGTTGGCTGGGGCTTATTCGCAAGGTACAATCAAAGATGAAATGTTATTCGCATCCATCCCTTTTTCCCTTACAAAAGGAGTTTACAGCCTTTCGGCTTTCGTCCTCCACGCGGCGTCGCTGGTTCAGGCTTTCGCCCATTGACCAATATTCCCCACTGCTGCCTCCCGTAGGAGTCTGGGCCGTGTCGCAGTCCCAGTGTGGCTGACCATCCTCTCAGACCAGCTACCCGTCATCGCCTTGGTAAGCCATTACCTCACCAACTAGCTGATAGGAGATGAGCCCATCCTAAAGCGACAGCATGAAACAGAGGCCGTCTTTCTTTACAGAGCCAAGGCTCTGTAACATTACTGAGTATTACCCTTCCTTTCGGAAGGCTATCCTCATCTTCAGGGTAGGTTACCCATCCATTACTCACCCGTTTGCCGCTAAGAAGGCTTGCTGAGTTGCCTCAACAAATCTTCTCCGCACGACTTGCATGTGTAAGGCACGCCGCCAGCGTTCATCCTGAGCCAGGATCAAACTCTCCGAAAAAAAATTAACGCCTTACTTTCGCTGTTTAGTTTTCAAGGTACAATCCACTCATTCCCTACACTTACTACTATAAGCATAGTAAGTATAACAGATTTTATTTCTGTGTCAAGAGGGATATTAAAATTTTCCCACAATCCTGCCTTTTGCACTTTTATATTAACAGAAAAAACAATTCCAGTCAAGAGAACGAATTGCACCATTAAAAATCTATTGAAATAAAACCCTGGTCTCGTCGATCAATCCATGAAAAAATTTCATTGATACAAGAAAAATAAAAAGGCACGAAATAAGATATATCCAAAAATGAAATTGGTTTGAATTCATAAGGATAGTACTTCTGAAAAACTTTGTAAGTAATAGTTATAATGTTATACTATCAGTAATGAAAAAGAAGATAAGGTTTTTCTTGCTTATCGGGTTTATTTTATTTCTTTTCTCAGGTTGCTCTACAAGAATTAGTAGCGATTCATTAAATCTCACAGGGGCAATCCAATGGGATGGACTTAAAAGGACATACACACTTCACTTACCCCCCTCCTTTGAAAGAGAAAACTCATTACCCCTTGTAATTGCCCTGCATGGAAGCGGAAGCTCTGGGGAAAGATTTGCATGGCTTACAAAGGAAGGATTCAACAAACTTGCAGATAAAGAGAAATTCATTGTTGTTTACCCTGACGGTGTCGAGAAGAACTGGAATGATGGAAGGACATATGTATCAGACAGGGCTCATCGAGAAAATATCGATGATGTAGGTTTCATATCCGCACTGATGGATAAGCTTATTGAAGACTTTAATATAGATTCCAGCCATATTTATGTAACAGGGATATCAAATGGCGGGGGGTTAACATATCGCCTTGCCTGTGAACTCACTTCAAGATTAAGAGGAGTTGCCCCAGTTGCCCTGCCCATGCCAGAGGACCTGGCAAAGGCCTGCTCTCCCTCAAAACCTTTACCAATTCTTATTATTCACGGAGATAGCGACCCTATTGTCCCTTATAATGGAGGGTGGATTGCAGGAATGAGCGGCAAGGTTCTTTCAATTGAAGATACTGTAAAATACTGGATATCTAATAATGGTTGTCCCGAAACACCTGAGAAGGTTGAAGAAATTGACAGAGACCCCCTGGATGGAACTTCTGTGAAAAAAACAATTTATTGCAGTAAAGAAACAGAAGTAGCAATGTACACTATCGAAGGAGGAGGACATACCTGGCCAGGCGGTGTTCAATACAGGGATGAAGCTTATATTGGAAAGACAAGCAGCGAGATTGATGCCTGTGAGGTCATATGGGCATTCTTTGAATCTCATTGATATGCTCAACAGTAAGGCGAGAGGAATGTACTTTTACGATAAGCATCGTTGTCTTGAAAAGGACAGGCCATGTTCAATAACTTCTATCCTCTTTTAATAACACAAGAAAGGAAGCCTACTTCAAGCAGCTTTTTAATGAGGTATTTCCCTTTCTTGATTTTAATATCGAAATCATTAAAATATGGTATGCACGAATGGGCACTGGCACAGGCTGTTATAAAATCTACAATTGCATTATCTGATGAGAAAGGCATAAAGAGTGTGGGAAAAATTATTCTCCTTATCGGGGAGCTGCAGAATATTGACATGGAAATCTTTGACTTCGCCTTAAAGGAACTTTCAAAAGGAACAGTGCTTGAGAATACCCCCATAACATATAAAAAAGAAGAGGCAGTCCTCACATGTAATAGATGTGGATACACATGGCCTTATGATGAAAGTTTTACGAAACTTAGCGAGGAAGAGAAAGAGGCAATTCATTTTATCCCCGAAACTCTACACATTTACATCCATTGTCCAGAGTGTGGTAGTGTGGATTTTGATGTAAAGAAAGGAAGAGGTATATTTATAGAAGATGTTGACTAAAGGCATCGATCCAAGGACTTATGGTATTAAGGATTCTCTTCAGGGAGTAAAAAGGATTATCGCCGTGGGTAGCGGGAAGGGAGGGGTTGGAAAAAGTACTGTTTCTTCATTTCTTTCACTTGTTCTGGACGATTCGGGCTTCAAGGTTGGGCTGCTTGACCTTGACTTATTTGGTCCCTCTACACATCTGATACTTAATGCAAGAAAAATGGAACCTGATGAAAATTATGGTTTAAGACCTGTGGAAATAAACAGAATGAAGTTCATGTCGATTGTATATTTCACAGAGAACAGACCATTTGCAATGCGTGGCAAAGCGGTAACAGATGCGGCACTTGAACTCCTCACAATTACAAAATGGGGTAACCTCGATTTTCTTATAATTGATACTCCCCCTGGGCTGGGAGACATAACTCTTGATATCCTGGGGTTCTTAAGACAGTCAGAATTTCTACTTGTTTCAAGTCCTGCTCTTATTTCTTGGGAAACAGTTTCAAAACTCCTCGGCCTTCTCAAGGAGGAAAAAGCCAATATCCTCGGACTTGTCGAAAACATGAAGACTTCTACACATTCATTCCTTGAGGAAGAATGCAGGAAAGAAAAAATAAGATACCTTGGAGGAATAAGGTTCCTTCCAGGGATTGAGGCTCTTTATGGAGACTTTATTGCACTGAGAAAGAGCGATATCTCTAAAGATTTGAGAAACATTATTTCCTTAATTTAAAGTTTGTATAAAATCTATAGGAGAGGGTGAGAATGGAAAGAATAAAAATAAAGTTTAATGGAAACGAAGTTGAAGTAGATTCAGGAAAGACAATTCTTGATGTTGCAAACGAGCTGGGTATACATATCCCCACACTCTGTAACTTTGAGCCCCTTGCTCCAAAGGGATACTGCAGAATGTGCGTTGTGGAGGATAGAGGGGCATTAAAGGCCTCCTGCGTAACGCCAGTAGCTGCCGGAATGGAGATACAGACAGACACACCTCTTGTGAAGGAAGCAAGATATATAAACCTGCAACTACTTTTTGGTGAAAGAAATCATTACTGTATGTATTGTGAGTCAAGCGGAGATTGTGAGCTTCAAGATCTTGGATATGAATTTGGCCTTGATCATTTTGATTTCCCTCCGTATGAAAGAAAATTTCTTGTTGATAATTCACATAAATTCCTCACCATTGACCACAACAGGTGTATCCTTTGCAGAAGATGTATAAGAGCTTGTTCGGAACTTGCAGGGCATTTTGTGCTCGGAGAAAGAGATAGAGGTTTTAATACAATGATTATCGCAGATGTTGATGTGCCTTTGGGGGAATCAACCTGTACTTCCTGCGGTCTTTGTGCCCAGATTTGTCCTACGGGAACCATAAAGGATAAGAGAGCCGCATATCTTGGAAAAGAAGTCCAATCAGATATAATCCCTTCCACCTGCGATATATGCCCGCTGGGTTGCGGAATAAATGTATATAGAAGATCTGGAAGCAATTTCATTATAAAGGTGTATGGAGATTGGGATTCACCTATTAATGGAGGAGTCCTTTGTAAACTTGGAAGATACTCAGTGCTTTACGACGAGAGAAAACGTCTGTTAGCATCAAAGATACGGGATGATTTTGGTTACAGAAAGATCGATTTCGATGGAGTATTAAAGATAGCAAGGAGTAGAATTGGAGACGATGCTGTGGCATATGTGGACGGCTCTCTTTATAACGAGGAACTCGCCCTTATAAAGAAAGTATTCGGAAACAACGTCTATTCTATAAATCCTGTAGAACCTCCTATTCCCTCTTCAACAGATCTTTCCGGACTTTCAAAAGCGGAAGGTTACATTGTAATCGGGGTTGACCTGAACAAGGATTACGGTGTGGTGGGCTCAATGATCAAAAGAAGGGTACTTGGGGAAGAAAAAGCAAAACTTTTCGTTGTCGACGATGGATTTAATAGTTTGACCAGCATTACGGAAAATGTCTTTACCTTTAAAGATATAGAGCAAGCATTCGACAAAGCAAAGGGCTTGAAAGACGTTGTCGTCGTCTTCAGTGCTCTGTCAGATACTATAAGGGATACGCTTACTAAACGAGGAGAATTAAAATATCTCTGGCTTCCTTTTGAGACGAATACTATTGGTCTTATTAAGAATGGAATAAAATATGAAATGAAGAGTGGAAAAAATGTATTCTTCTTTGGCAAAGATCATAAAAAGATAAGAGAGAGGTTTCCCGAAGCTTTTGTTATCTGTGCTACACCTTTTGAGATCGAAGAAACTGAGAAGATTGATCTTCTCATTGCAACAAAAGATGGTTTTGAAAGAGAAGGAACCTTTTATAACCTTGAGGGGAAATCTCTCAAGAGAAATAAGGCACTTGAAAGTGAATATAATGTAATTGATGTAATTGACCTTCTTTCTGAACTCTCCGGAAAGACAAAAAGTGAAGTAATATAAAAGAGGTGAAAGATGAAAAAGGTAAAAGTCGCTTCAGTATGGTGCGAAGGTTGCTCAGGGTGTCATATGTCTTTTCTTGACATGGACGAAAGGCTCGTTGAATTGATAAAAGAAGGAATGGAGCTAACTGCCACTCCCATTACAGATTTGAAGATTCCCGAGGAAGGAACGGATGTTGGCATCATTGAAGGTGCAGTAGGAACGGACCATCAGGTAGAAGACGTAAAACTTTTCAGAGAAAGGTGCAAGTTTATCATTGCAATCGGTGACTGCGCTGTATTTGGGGGAATTCCTACAATGAGAAACTATATTCCTGTTAAAGAGGTTCTTAACAGAGGATATATCGAAACAGAGAGCACAGTAAATGGAAAGATTCCCACGTCTAACGAATTGGGAAAACTCCTCCCTCGTGTTTTAGCCGTTAACGAAGTTATCAAGGTTGACTACTATATACCCGGGTGTCCTCCATCTGCTGATGCAATTTACTATGTCATCAAAGAGCTCATTGAAGGAAGAGTCCCACAACTTTCTGGAGAGCTACTAAAATACGATTAGGAGGATTAAATGGAAAAGAAAATTACAATAAGCCCTGTTACACGAATTGAAGGACATGCAAGAGTAACAATCCATCTTAATGATAATGGAAGTGTTGAGAAAGCGTTTTTACACATTGACCAATTCAGAGGTTTTGAGAAGTTCTCTGAAGGAAGAGTATTCTCTGAAATGCCCATTATCACACCAAGAATATGTGGCATTTGCCCTATAAGTCATCATCTCGCCTCCGCAAAAGCATGTGATGAAATTCTCGGAGTTGAAATCCCTCATACAGCTGCCCTTCTAAGAGAACTTACACATATGGGACAGATTATTCAATCACATTCAATGCATTTCTTTGAACTTGCAGGGCCAGATCTTCTTTTTGGTTTTGACGCAGACCCTAAGGTACGGAATGTAGCTGGCCTAATTGAGGCAAATCCAGAGCTTGCTCTTAAGGCAGTAAAATTGAGAAAATATGGGCAGCGTATTATAGAGCTTGTTGCGGGAAGAAGAATACACCCAACATTTGCTGTGCCAGGAGGGGTGAACGCTGCTCTTTCACCTCAGGCTAAAGACGAGATTCTTAAAGATATTGATGAAATGCTTTCATATATACGGGACGGGATAAACATTGCTATTGATTGGATAGAGAAAAACAAGGACTTCTGTGGTAAATTCGCTTCATTTCCCTCAGGATATATGGGGTTGGTGAAGGATGACGGCTCTCTGGAATTGTACAACGGAAAGATTAGATTTGATGATTCAGAAGGAAGAATTGTTAAAGAATTCGATGGTGACCTTTATCTTAAATACATTGGAGAAAAAACAGAGGATTGGAGTTATTTAAAATTTCCCTACTTTAAACCCCTTGGTTATCCTCAAGGAGTTTATAGGGTAGGCCCACTGGGACGCCTGAACGTTGCTCACGGCATAAGTACCCCGGAGGCAAACAAGGAGTTTGCAAATTTCAAGAAAATAGGAAATGATAGACCTGTAGAAGGCTCTATATATTATCATTATGCAAGGCTCATCGAGGCCATTTATGCGCTTGAAAGAACAAGAGAAATCCTTGAAGATAAGGATATACTTTCGCATGATATACTCGTTATCGCTCCACCAAAGAATGCTGAAGGCATTGGAGTAATAGAGGCTCCGAGGGGGACACTCATCCATCATTACTGGGTTGATGAAAATGGAACTATTGAAAAGGTCAACATGATTGTAGCAACAGGGCACAACAACTGGGCAATGAGCAAAGGAGTTGAATCTGTTGCAAAAGCATTTGTTGATGGAAAGAATCTCAAGGAAGGTATGCTTAACAGAGTGGAAGGAGCAATAAGGTGTTATGACCCATGCCTTTCCTGCTCCACACATGCAATTGGAAATATGCCACTTGTTGTTGAACTTTATGATAGTTCAGGAAATCTTATAGGTGTTGAGAAAAGAGATTAAAATAATTTTGGTAGGTTTTGGTAACGTTTACAGAAAGGACGACGGACTCGGAATAACGTTATTAGATAGCATACCTGAAGATATTCATAAACTGAAGATACCAGAGATTTCTATCGACCTTGCGGAGGTAATAAAGGACTTTGATGTTGTCATATTTATTGACGCAGCCATCAACGGAGAACGTTTTACATTCAAGAAATTGTCCTCAAACAGTTCAACTTCTCCCCTTTCGCATCATATGTCCTGTGAAGAACTCCTTATTTGGACCCGTGTTTTATACCAAACAGAGCCTGAAGCATATTTACTTTCAATTAAAGGGTATGACTTTGATTTTGGTAAAGAACTATCAGAGGAAGGAAAAAGGAACTTAGAGGAAGCCTCAACTTATATAAGAAAGTTTATAAATGAAATCATGTAAAATTAAAATCTCAGGAAGGGTGCAAGGAGTTGGTTTTCGCCCCTTCGTATATCGTCTTGCAAAAAGTCTGGACCTGACAGGATGGGTTTTAAACTCAACAGGAAGTGTAGAAATATTAATCCAGGGAAGTGAAGCGAATATCAGGAATTTTATTGATGCCCTGAGTCATGACCCTCCTCCCCTCTCGCATATTGAAAATATTTTTGAGGAAATAGTTGAAGAGAGTACATATACAGATTTTTCAATCATAAAGAGCAGAGAAGACAAAGGATTCAATTTCATTTCGCCTGATATAGCTATATGTGATGACTGCCTGAGGGAGTTGAGAGACCCTCACGACAGGAGGTTCGGGTACCCATTCATAAATTGTACAAACTGCGGTCCAAGATACACAATTATTGAGGACCTTCCTTATGACAGAGAAAAGACGACTATGAAGGTATTTAAAATGTGTGAGGCTTGTAATGAAGAGTACCACAATCCTATTTCAAGAAGATTCCACGCTCAGCCAGATGCCTGCAGCGTATGTGGGCCGCATCTGTGGATAGATAGCCTAAATATCCCTGAAAGCAACCTATTCAAAGAAATCGGAAAATTACTCTATGAGGGGCAGATACTGGCAATAAAAGGTATTGGAGGATTCCACATTGCCTGCGATGCAACCAATGAAAGTGCAGTGGAAAGGCTGAGAAATAATAAAAAGAGAAGATCCAAACCATTTGCGCTGATGATGAAAGATTTAGATATGATTCGTAGATATTGTTATGTAAACAACACTGAAGAGAAGATCCTCAGAGGAAAGGAAAGGCCCATTGTACTTCTAAGGATAAAGGACTATCTTGACCTTTCCCCATCTATTGCTCCAGGTAATCTCTATCTTGGCGTGATGCTTCCTTACGCACCTTATCATTACCTTATCTTTGATGATTTTGATCGTCCCATTGTGATGACAAGCGGCAATCTGTCAGAGGAACCTATCATAAAGGATAATGTGGAAGCAAAAGATAAATTGAAAAATATTGTTGATAATTTCGTACTTCACAACCGCAACATCAGAAACAGGATCGATGACTCCGTTGTGTTTGTTGAAGATAATGACCTCACATTTGTAAGGAGAGCGAGAGGTTATGCCCCTGACCCTTTGAAGGTATCGATAGAAGTCGACCCAGTGCTTGCACTTGGCCCAGAACTGAAGAACACATTTGCCATAGGCTCTGGAAACTATGTTTTTATGAGCCCACATATCGGAGACCTGAAGGACCTTGAAACATTAGATGTCTTCGAGGAGACGATTGAAGATTTTATCCACCTTTTCAGAATTAATCCTGAGATTCTTGTTCATGACCTTCATCCTCAGTATCTTTCAACAGAATTTGCAGAGAAATTCAAATCTTTTATGAAGGTTGTGCCCGTTCAACACCACAGAGCACATATCCTCAGCCTTCTTCTTGATAGGGATATTGGAGACCCTATTATTGGTTTTTCATTTGATGGAACAGGTTTTGGAGAAGATGGAAACATATGGGGAGGAGAAGTATTTGTGGGTAACCTCCGGGAGCTTCATAGAGCTGCCCACTTCAAATACTTTCCCATGGCAGGCGGGGACTATTCAATTGAAAATCCTAAGCGTATTGCATATTCATACCTCTTTTCAAACGAAATCGAGGATAATGGCAATTACTTACCTATATCTCCACTTGAAAAGGACATCATAAAGAGCATGATTCAAAACAAAAAGAATATCTTTTATACCTCATCCTGCGGAAGAATATTTGATATGGTATCCGCAATACTTGGGGTAAGAAGTGTTGTAGATTACGAAGGACAGGCAGCTGTGGAGCTTGAGATGTGTGCAATGGACTCAGATACCTCGGCTGTGTATCCCTTCGAGATTCAGAAAGGAAGTTCTTTAGAAATAGATATACTCCCGATGATTAAGAAGATCCTTGAAGATAGGCAACATATTAATAGGTCAATCATTGCACGTCAATTTCACAATACAATTGCTTACATAATACTTTCAACCGCCGAAATACTCAGAGAAAAATACCATATCAATAAAGTAGGGCTGAGCGGAGGAGTCTTTCAAAATAGGCTACTTTTAAACATTTTATCTCCCTTACTTAAAGAAAGCAAATTTGAAGTCTATACTCACAGAAGGATCCCTCCAAATGACGGAGGTATATCTCTTGGTCAGATTGCACTTGCAATGAAAGGAGTCTAAATGTGTCTTGGGATACCATTAAGGGTTAAAACAATTAAAGATAGCTCTACCGCATCTGTTGAATTGGGGGATTCAGAGTTAGAAATAAGTACTGTTTTTACGCCGGAAGTAAAAATAGGAGATTATGTCATTGTACATGCGGGTTTTTCTATCTCTATTCTTACAGAAGATGAGGCAGAGGAAGTTAAGGAACTTCTCGACAATGGATAGAGAAAAGGTCCTTGACCTTGGCAAGAGAATAAATACTGTCTCAAAAAAGGAGATAAACCTGATGGAATTCTGCGGGACTCATACACACGAGATATTTAGATTTGGCTTAAGAGATATCCTTCCACAAAACATCCACCTTCTTTCAGGACCAGGATGTCCCGTATGTGTCACAGCCCAGGAAGATATTGACTACATCATTACCTTAGCCAGGATCTTCCCCATAGGAGTTATCACATTTGGCGATATCCTTAATGTACCTGGAAGTGAGGGAAGCCTCAACCACCTCAGAGCCGAAGGAAAGGATGTTCGTGTCGTTTATTCTCCTCTTGATTCCCTGAAGATTGCAAAGAAAAATCCTCAAAAACAATTCCTTTTCGTAGGTGTCGGTTTCGAAACAACAGTACCCCTTGTCGCCTACACGCTCCTTATGGCAAGAAAGGAAAGGATAAACAACCTTCTATTCCTTTCTCTTCACAAGCTCACTCCCCCTGCTATGAGAGCAATTCTTGAAATGGGTGAGGTAAAAGTAGACGGAATTATTGGTCCTGGCCATGTTTCAACAATCATTGGAAGAAAAGGATGGGGGAGTATATTCAACGACTATAAAATACCATTTGTTATTGCAGGTTTTGAGCCAGAGGATATTATGCTTGGTATACTTAAACTTATTGAAATGGTCGAGGAAAATAGACCACAGCTCCTTAATGCATACAGAAGGAGCGTAAGAGAAGAGGGGAACCCTCATGCGCTTGAAATGATAAACAGGGTATTCAGCGTAAGCGGAGATATATGGAGAGGGCTTGGATACATTGAAGATAGTGGTCTTAAACTGAACGAAACATTTTCTGAATTTGATGTAAAAAGAGTTTATCCCATTAAGTTTAAAAAATACGAGAATAAAGGTTGCAGGTGCGGAGAAGTACTTCGAGGAGTTTTAAAACCAACGGAGTGCCCCCTTTATGGGAAAGTATGCAATCCCCAGACTCCCATGGGTCCCTGCATGGTATCCTCAGAAGGAACATGTGCGGCATATTATCAGTACGGAGAAAATTAATGGAGGACATCATATTGCTATCCCATGGTAATGGTGGAGAAAATACAAGAAAACTTGTAGAGGAAATTCTTGGAACGCTGGGAAATGATATATTAAACGAACTACTGGATGCCGCTGTTCTTCCTATTTCAGGGAAAATTGCATTCACGACAGACTCTTTCATCGTATCTCCCATTTTCTTTCGTGGAGGAGATATCGGCAGCCTCTCCGTATATGGTACAGTTAACGACCTTTCTATGGTAGGGGCAACACCTCTCTACCTTAGCCTCAGCTTTATCATTGAAGAGGGCTTTACTTTTTCAGATTTTAGAAAGATACTCCTCTCAATAAAGGAAGGGGCAGAGGTCTCCAATGTAAGAGTTGTAACAGGAGACACAAAGGTTGTTGAAAGAGGAAAGGGAGATGGGATTTTTATAAATACTTCTGGAGTTGGCATCATTAAAAATGGAAGGGACTGGAGAAAAAGAGAAATTAAGGATGGAGACCTTGTTATCATTAATGGTGGCATAGGTGAGCACGGCATCTCTGTAATGCTTGAAAGGCTCGGGATAAAAGCAGGAAAAAGTGACCTCGCACCACTAAATTCCCTTGTACTCCCATTGCTCGACAGAACCAATGGCATTAAATTTATGAGGGACCCAACTCGTGGTGGTGTTGCTACTGTCCTCAATGAGATTTCAAGGAAGTACGGGGTAGGAATTGAAGTCTACGAGGATAAATTACCTTTAAAAGAATGGGTAAAAGAATCTGCGGAAATTCTTGGCATAGACCCCCTGTATGCAGCAAATGAGGGAAAGGTATTAATGATAGTTGATAGTAAAGATGCAGATGTTGTTTTGAATTTCTTGCACGAGAAACCGGATGGTTACGATGCCAGTATTATAGGAAAAGTCACAAAGAGTAGCAACAGGGTTTATCTTGTTACACACATTGGAACAAAAAGAATCCTTGATACCTTGAAGAAAGACATTCTTCCAAGGATCTGCTGAGTTTATCGTCTTCTTTGCCAAAGATTTCTCAGAAAGGATGTTAAAAATCCTTCTGTTATCTTAAGCTTTCAGAAAATTTTTTTACTTAATATTGTTAAAATCAAATTCCAGAATCTTTCATATTTTCATCACATTCGAATTTTATAATAGTTTCAGATTAAATTCATCAGGAGGTGAATATGAAAAAATTTAACAAGGTGTTGGTTGTATCTTTAGTTGGAGTTGCTATCGTTCTCGGCAGCATCGGTGTTGCACTTGCAGGAAATGGTTTTATGAGAGGAGAAGGAAGGACACCCCCAAGCAATGCACAAGGTGCCCCTATGGGAAAACTAATGGACATCAACCTTCTACAGGAACTCCCAGCATTCCTTGGAATGACAGAAGACGAGATTCGTACAGAGTTAGATAATGGTAAAACTCTTGTACAGATTGCAGAATCAAAGGGTAAGACAGAAGAAGAGCTCATCAATTTTATCGTATCAAAGAAAGAAGAAGCTCTCAAGAGTCTTTTAGAAGAAGGTAAGATCACTCAGGAGCAGTACGACAGCGCTATAGAGAATATTGATGACAGGGTCAAAGAGATGGTTGAAAGTTTACGTGGTGAAAGACCAGGCAAAGGCTTCGGGAGAGGTTTAATGGATATCAACCTTCTACAGGAACTCCCAGCATTTCTTGGAATGACAGAAGACGAGATTCGTACAGAGTTAGATAATGGTAAAACTCTTGTACAGATTGCAGAATCAAAGGGTAAGACAGAGGAAGAGCTCATCAATTTTATCGTATCAAAGAAAGAAGAAGCTCTCAAGAGTCTTTTAGAAGAAGGTAAGATCACTCAGGAGCAGTACGACAGAGCTATAGAGAATATTGATGACAGGG
>DHHO01000017.1 GCA_002403335.1 Caldiserica bacterium UBA4770 | reverse complement strand
CCTTTCTTTGAGTGTTATCCCATTCAACAGTGCCACCCAAAGATTCAATGATGACTCTTATAGGGACAAGAGTTCTACTATTCTTTATAATAGGCTTACTCCCTTGGGAATCTATGGTTTTCTATATACCATTTATATTAATATGAGGATCACCAACTTTAAGGATAATGATATAGGATTTGGATTGAGAAATGTTATATGAAAGGGTAATTGTTTTGGTAGTTTTGTTACCTAATTTATCCACTGCAACTATAGCAATGGTATTTGTACCCTGAGTAAGAGTAAGTTGTAATTCAAAGTTTCCGTTAAGAGTTGGAATAACAGGTTTACCATTGACGGTAAGTGTTGAGATGCCTGATACATTGTCAATCACTGTACCTTTAAGGGTGAAGGTATTAGAAGAAACCGTTTGAGGAAGATCTGGTGGTAATACAATGGTGGGTCCTTGTGTATCTTTTAATACTTTGAATGATTTCGTTGCAGAGTTTCCATAGGTATCATAGACTGTTACTTCAACTGTATTCATACCTTCAGAAGGTGTAATGGTTGGGACAAGATCATTCTTATCAATTTGAGTGATACCATTTACCTTAACGACCATTCTTGCTATGCCTGATTCATCAGTTGCTTGAACCGTAAAAGTAAGTGTTGGAGTATTTATTCTAATTAATCCGTCAGGAGAAAGAATCTCAATACCACCAGTTGTAAGCAGAGTAAGTGCAGGCGGAGTAACATCTGGTTGCTTCATAAATTCTGCTGTTATAGTGTGGTCGGCTTTAACATCAGTAAATGTATAAGTGTATTTAAACGGATTATTAAATGAAATAGGTTTACCATCAACTAATATTCTTGCAATAAGGTAACCAGGATTTGCCGTAATGGTAAAGGATTGAGAGTCGCCATAATAAATAGTCACATTACCAGATGGAGAGATTGTGCCACCAACGCTTGCTGAGGCAGTAATTGTGTAGGCATTGGTTGTCCACTGTGCATAGACAGTTATATCAGCTGTAACAACAGTGCTGCTTGTGAATGTATCACCAGTGCCATCTGCCTTGGTGTTCCAGCTTGCAAAGGTGTAGCCAGTACGGGTTGGGTCTAGTGGCATATTAGCACCAAGGGATGTATTGTAAGTAGTAGACCTAGTGGTATAAGGTTCTGTTGCACCAGCATAGTTGTAGTTAAAGGTCACAGTATAGGTATTGGTTGTCCACTGTGCATAGACAGTTATATCAGCTGTAACAGGAGTGCTGCCTGTGAATGCCGAGCCAGTGCCATTTGCATTGGTGTTCCAGCTTGCAAAGGTGTAACCAGTACGGGTTGGATCTAGTGGCATATTAGAACCAAGGGATGTATTGTAAGCAGTAGACCTAGTGGCATAAGGTTCTGTTGCACCAGCATAGTTGTAGTTGAAGGTCACTTCAACAGAACCAACAGAATCTCCACAAATTGTATTTGATTGAATTGTCGGCGAGTTAGTGATTACAGAGGCTTCGACTCCAAGATCTTCTATCAATATTGTTGATAAAGTTGGGTTTGTTACAGTTACGGTAGGTGAGGCAACAGCAGGGCTACAATCCTGAAGATAACTGCAATTTCCTCCGATATTGCCGTTTGAGTCAAGTTTTATAACAAGGAAATCACCCCCTGCACCGAAAGAGGCAGTAGATCCTGCTACTATGTATCCCCCGTCTGATGTCTGCTGGATGGAGTAAGCATAATCAACACCACTTCCTCCATACGTTTTTGTCCAATCTACTGTGCCATCTGCATCAAGCTTTATAATAAGGAAATCACCCCCTACACCGAAAGAGCGAGTACGTCCTGCTGCTATGTATCCCCCGTCTGATGTCTGCTGAATAGAGGGAGCATAATCCTCTTTAGCTCCGCCATACTTTTTTGCCCAGGATACGGTACCATCTGCACCAAACTTTACAACAAAGAGATCGTAAATCCCTGCACCGAAAGAGTAAGTAAGTCCTGCTGCTATGTATCCCCCGTCTGATGTCTGCTGAATGGAGTAAGCATAATCACCACCACTTCCTCCATACGTTTTTGCCCAATCTACTGTACCATCTGCACCAAGCTTTATAATAAGAATATCAGTATTTCCTACACCGAAAGAAATAGTATATCCTGCTACTATGTATCCCCCGTCTGATGTCTGCTGAATAATGGAGTAAGCCTCCTCATTATAACTTCCTCCATACTTTTTTGCCCAATCTACTGTACCATCTGCACCAAGCTTTATAATAAGAATATCACGCTCTGCACCGAAAGAATCAGTATATCCTGCTACTATGTATCCCCCGTCTGATGTCTGCTGAATAGAGGAAGCATAATCACCGCCACTTTTTCCATACGTTTTTGCCCAGGATACGGTACCATCTGCACCAAGCTTTATAATAAAGAGATCGTAAAACTCTGCACCGAAAGAGATAGTATATCCTGCTACAATGTATCCTCCGTCTGATGTCTGCTGGATAGAAGAAACATAATCATGACCACTTCCTCCATACGTTTTCGCCCAGGATACGGTACCATCTGCACCAAGCTTTATAATAAGAATATCAGTATATCCTGCACCGAAAGAATCAGTATATCCTGCTACAATGTATCCCCCGTCTGCCGTCTGCTGGATGGAGTGAGCCTCATCACCACCACTTCCTCCATACGTTTTCGCCCAGGTTGTTCCCACGGGAGCAGGTGCTGTCGTTGAAAGAAGATTTGTGATAGAATCTTGATTTTTATAGTATTCTGTCACATCGGTTTGTTTGATGCTGGCTGCATTAATCCCCTCCAAATTTACTGATTGGGCTATCGGTTCTATGTTTGAGTTCATAACAGGTATATCGTTTTCGTTTACAGTTGCTTGAGCGATTGTTTTAAAGGGATGTACATTGAAAGCAAAGATTGAAATGCACATTACTGCCGCGATAACTAATGCTAAAAATTTTTTCATTACATCCTCCTTCTTTATAATATTGTTATGCCAAATCAATTCTCTTCATATAATACTTACTTTTAAAAAAAAAGTCAAGAGTTCGAATTGCTGTTTTTTCTTCATAAAATTATAGTGCTTAAAGATAAAAATCTCTAATAAAGATTAACTATCTTCCATATATGTGGGTTATATCCCTCAGATACATCTTTATATCATCATTTAACATATCTTGCGTAAATCTGAATTGCCAGTTACCTGTATTCCTTGCGGGGGTATTCATTCGTGAGGAGGCATCAAGCCCAAGAACATCCTGTATGGGTATGATTGCAATATTTGATACAGAGCTCATTGCAAGTCTTATGAATTCTCTATTAATGAGATTGTGAGGGACATCCCTTCCTACATAACTGAAAAATCTTTTTTTCTCCCTGTCATTGGCCTCGGTTTCAAACCATCCTAAAGCAGTATTATTGTCATGGGTGCCTGTATAAACAACAGAATTTTTTTCATACATATGTGGAAGATAAAGGTTATGGGGGTCTTCATCACCAAAGGCAAAGAGGAGAACCTTCATTCCCGGAAACCCATANNTACGGGAAGTTTAGAGAATCTGTGGAATAGTGTATCAAAAAATTCATAAACAGGAACATCTACCCACTTGCCGTTCATTGCAGTTTTTTCGCCATAGGGTACCTCCCAGTAGGCGACAAGACCTCTGAAGTGGTCAATTCTTATAATATCTGTTAGCTCAAGCATTCTTTTGAATCTCCTTATCCAGAAATCGAAGCGATTCTCCGCCATAATCTCCCAGTTATAAACAGGGTTTCCCCATAATTGCCCTGTAGAGCTAAAATAATCAGGAGGAACACCACTTACAGCAATCGGCTTTTTATTACTGTCGAGCTTAAATATCTGCGGGTACATCCAGACGTCAACACTGTCATAGTCGACATAAATGGGGATATCCCCTATGATATGTATTCCTCTCTCATTGCAATAAGATTTAAAGTCCTTCCACTGTTTATCAAATATGAACTGCAGAAACTCCTCCCTCAGAATGTCCTGCTCAAGTTCCTTTTTTTGGGCTTCAATAAGTGACGGGTTTCTATCCCTGAGGTCTTTCGGCCAATCTCCCCAGCTTGTGTCTTTAAACCTTCTTTTCAATGCAGAAAATAATGCAAAATCTTCAAGCCACCAGGAGTTTCTCCTTACAAATGCTTTAAACTCACATCCTACTTTAAAATTGTTATATGCAATGTCAAAAACTCTCTTCTTAAAATTTATAACGCTCTCAAAATCAACCTCTCTTTCTGAAAACTTTGGGATGTCTGAAATATCCGCTGGAGAAATCAATCCTTCGTTGAGTAGACCCTCGGGGCTTATAAATAGAGGGTTACCTGCAAGAGCCGAAATTCCGTGGTAAGGTGAATTTCCGTAGAAGCTTTCGGTGGGGTTCAGGGGTAAAATCTGTAAAAAACTCTGCCCCGTTTCCTTAAGAAAATCAACAAATTTATAGGCGTTGCTTCCCAAATCCCCAATACCGAAAGGAGCGGGTAACGAAGAGATATGACAGAGTATGCCGCTTCCTCTAATCATTGGACCTCCTTGAATTTTCAGAGATGTCTTTAAAATTTATATTATGGATTCTCATTAAAAAGTTGATAAAAGTTATCCATTCAGGCACATTTCCCTCTCTTCCCACTTCTATTGCAACCCTTTCAAAAAGATATGCATTTAAGAGATTTGAAAAGACCAAGGGATCGCAAGGTACAAGCCCAGTTTCATTAACTTCCCTAAGGTATGAGGCAAGGAAAATGTTGATACTGAAGGTAAAGAATTCGTCCATCCATCTTTGAACAAGTTGTGAATCTATAAGACGCATTTTGGTAAACTCCCTTGCACTCTCTGAGAGAGTTGAGTAAAAGGAGAACATAAAGTATGAGACGTCAAAGAGCGTTGAGGTTTTTATTCGTCGCTCCGGGGGAAGAAGGAGGGGGTCACCTTCTATATCTGCAAAGATAAAATCCTTTCCCGAAAAGTAAATGTGTTCAAGGGCAAGGTTACCGTGAACCCTTATTCTTGGGCAGTTAATCTTCTTACCCTTCACCTTTCTGAATGCCCTGAGAAACTCGCCCTCCATCGAAACCAGCTTCTTTGCATTATTATCCTCGTTTAAATGAAGTTTTGAAAAGTTTTTTCTTAGATTTCTTCTCATAGATTGGTAAAGTGAGCTCTGATAAAAGAGCGTGAATGGTTCCTTTGAGAAATCTCCCCTTCCTTCCATCAATGCTTTATGAAGCTCCCCCACTCTTTTACCAAGAAGCTCTATCATGGTTACAAAGAAATTTCCAATGGAATTAGAATCAATAACAGGATTTGTGTTTTTGGAGGTTATCAGGTTTTCGAGGAAATTAAGAAAAGAATCCTTTATGAAGAATGTAGATGGGCCATAATGCAAAAGGTATTTGTATAGAATTGCGATTGTGTAGGTTTTATTATTCGCCTTATATTGAGCGCTACTCATAAAGGGGAATACATATTTAAAATCACGCTTCCTGAGGAATTTAGCAACCTCTGTCTCGGGATTTATACCCTCCTCAATCCTCCTGTATGCTTTTAAAAGATAGATATTACTAAAGTTAATCTCAACTTCGTTCTTAGTCTGCTCTTCAATATGAGCAGAAACATTTAAATCCTTTGCTTGACTCCCTGCTGTTTTAATTTCCCCTCTGTTCTTTAATCTTATGTGCTTAAAAACTTTGAGCAGTTCATTTGCAGATTGGTCATCCATTGATGCATCAAGCAAAAGATAAGGGATGCCTCTCACTAAAATCCTGCATATTATTGAGCTTGTTTCCCTATGATTATCCCCTGAAGCAAGAGATACTGCCAGAGAATAATTTTCAACCCTTCCTTCCCTGAATGTAATCTGAAGGATCAGAAGATAACTTCTATCCTTTTCCAGAGGAAATATATCAATGATCTTTAATTCTCTGAAATCTTTCTCATCCCCCTCAAACCATGTAGCCCTCCCGAGGTAATTGGGGATTGCCTTTTGCTCAAGAAAATGTCGATTGCCTTCAAAAAAGTTTTCAAAATTCTCGATATTAATGGAAGGAGGCTTCTCCTCCTCTCTTACTGAAACATCTTCTCTCTCCTTTTCCAGAGAAAACCAGAAGTAGTCATTGAAACCGGATGTGAGGATATAATTTGATTTACCGATCTTAGGGAACTTGTTTCCGCTGAAGACTTCGGTGGGTGTAAATCCTTCAAAGTGTGACAGGTCAAGCTTTGCAACCTGTGAGAATCTCGAAAGGTTTGCCATAACAAGCATCTTCTCATCCCCAAAAGTTCTAACGAAAGAGAGGACCTTTGGATTGTTCGACTGGATAAATTGTATGTCTCCCCTTCCAAATGAAACAAATCTTTTCCTCATTGAAACTACTCTTCTCATCCACCATAAAAGTGACGAAAGGTTTCTTTCTGCATTTTCTACATTCACAACTTCATAGTGATATTCAGGGTCAATGATGATAGGAAGATACAACATCTGAGGATTTGTATCCGAAAATCCTGCATTTCTATCCGGACTCCATTGCATGGGCGTCCTTACGCCATTTCTGTCTCCAAGGTAATGGTTATCACCCATCCCGATTTCGTCTCCGTAGTAAATAGCGGGGGTACCTGGCAGAGAGAAGAGGAGTATATTCATAAGCTCGATTTTTCTTCTATTATTTGCCATAAGGGGAGCAAGTCTTCGCCTGATACCAAGATTAAGTCTTGTCCTTGGGTCCCTTGCAAAGAAGTTGTACATATAATCTCTTTCTTCGTCTGTAACCATTTCAAGGGTAAGTTCGTCATGGTTTCTCAGGAAAAGTGACCACTGACAATTTTCTGGTATGGGGGGTGTTTGCTCAATTATATCAACAACAGGAAATTGATCCTCCATGGAGATTGCCATAAAAAGTCTTGGCATCACAGGGAAATTGAATGCCATATGACACTCATCGCCCTTACCAAAGTATGCCACAGCATCCTCTGGCCATTGATTTGCCTCCGCAAGAAGCATCCTGTCCTCGAACCTATCGTCTATATGTTGCCTTAATTCTTTTAAAAATTTATGTGTCTCTGGAAGGTTTTCGCAGTTCGTCCCCTCTCTTTCAAATAGATAAGGAATTGCATCCAGTCTTATGCCGTCAACGCCCATACCAAACCAGAAGTCAACGACCTTGAAGATCTCGTTCTTTACAAGGGGATTTTGATAGTTTAAATCAGGCTGGTGGGAGTAAAATCTATGCCAGTAATATGCATTTGCCAGAGGATCCCATTTCCAGTTTGATGTTTCGAAATCCTTGAATATAATCCTTGCATCTTTGTACTTTCGGGGTGTCCTACTCCACACGTAAAAGTCTCTTTCAGGACTGCCACGCCTACTCTGCCTTGCCCTTTGGAACCATTCATGTGTATCGGAGGTGTGGTTAAGTACAAGTTCTGTAATCACCCGTATTCCATGTGAGTGAGCTGCCTTAAGAAACTCCTTAAAATCTCGAAGGGTACCATAATAGGGGTGTACATTAAAATAATCTGATATATCATAACCATCGTCTTTCAGGGGGGATGGATAAAAAGGCAGCAGCCATACTGTGTTTATGCCAAGATTTGCGAGGTATTCGAGTTTCTTTGTAAGCCCTCTGAAATCTCCTATACCATCTGAGTTTGCATCATAGAATGATCTTACATGGAGTTCGTATATGATTGCATCCTTATACCAGAGGCTTTCTTTACCCAATGCTTGCTCCTATCTTTATCTCTTTAAAATGTGTGAAGAGATTTTTTGAAAACTTCTTCTGATGCTCACTTAGGAGAAATAATAAATATGATTTAAGGTTTCTATAACCTATAAGAGTTCTCGTATGTAATACGGAACTTTCAAAAAGAGATTCATCCCAAGGCCATTCTATTAAGTGGAGTAGTATTTCTGAATTCATTTTATCTCCCTTAATTCAGTATAAGAATTTCTGAGGAATTTAAAAAAGAGGGTTTCTTTCAAAAGAGGGTGTGGAAATGAATAGGATATCAATCATACCTTCCTTTCCATATATATCTTTGTGAATTTTGCTAAAATACCCGGGGGAATAGCGTGACTCACAAACCATAACATTTTATTGCCGAACCCAGGGATAACACATCTTTTCCCTTCCATAAGTCCCTTGTAGGCAAGGGAAGCTACAATCTCTGCGTTCATTGGTCTTGTAAAGAGGCGAGTCTCCTCCAGGTTTCCCCTCCTTGCAAAGTCTGTTTTAGTAGGACCTGGGCAGAGTGTTGTAACTGTAACTTTTGTATCCCTGAGCTCTTCGGCAAGCGCCTGTGAGAAGTTCAATACAAATGATTTCGTTGCCCCATATACAGAAAAAAGTGGAACGGGTAGGAAGCCTGCAGTGGATGAAACATTAAGAATTTTTCCAGCATTTCTCTCTACCATTTCTCTGACGAATAATTTTGTAAGGATTGTAAGACTTCTTATATTCAGGTCTATCATCTCTAATTCTGTTTCAATATCTGTTTCAATAAATCTCCCGTATAGGCCTATCCCTGCATTATTGACTAAAATATCAACACTTCTTCCCAGTCTTTTGACAGCATCATAGAGATAAAACGGTGAATCTTTCTGAGAAAGATCTGCGGGAATTATATCAATATCTACTTTAAAATTTTCAGAGAGGCTCTGTCCTACCTGTTCAAGTTTTTCCTTGTTTCTTGCGGTGATAATGAGGCTAAAGCCATTGCTTAAAAAAATTTTGCTCAGTTCATAACCAATACCGCCTGATGCCCCCGTTATAAGAACGGTCTTATTTTTACCTTCGTCATTCATATAGTTAATTTACAGCATCTGCTGTAGAAGTTTTCACTTTATCATTATTAGAAGCATCTTGAATCTCTCTGTCCCCTTTAAACTGTGCGGTTTGTTTGCAGGCATAATGATTATCTGGTCTTTTTCAAGATGATACTTCTCTGAAGCAATCATTATGTCAACACTTCCATCAATTACATATACAAGTGCATCGAATGGGGCAGTGTGCTCGCTTAACCCCTGCCCTTTGTCAAAGGAAAATAACGTTACCGTTCCAGTGTTTCTATCAATAAGCGTCCTGCTCACAACAGCTCCTCTCTCGTAATTTATCATCTCATTAACATTAAAAATATGAGATGTTTCCATTGTGTTTTTCTCGTCCATTAAATCCTCCTTCGCTACAGAATTATAAAGAAAACCCTTATTTTTGTAATCTGTTTGCAGGAGTTTCATTAAAATCTCACCATTCGTATACTATTTTGTATTTTTAAAGAGACGAGGTGTAAGGGTGCAATACAGAAAATTCGGCAGACTTAATTGGAAGGTTTCGGCACTTGGTTTCGGGACAATGAGACTTCCCGTTATCAATAATGATTCACATAAAATTGATGAAAGGGAAGCAATCAGAATGACAAGGTATGCAATTGACAATGGTGTAAACTATGTTGACACGGCCTATACTTATCATGGGGGGAATAGTGAAATTCTTGTGGGAAAAGCATTGAAGGATGGTTACAGGGACAGGGTAAGAATTGCAACAAAACTCCCAGTCTGGAGCGTGGAAAGCCATAAGGATATGAGTGAAAAACTCAACGAACAGCTAAGGAAGCTTGATACAGACCATATCGATTTTTATCTTCTTCATTCTATGAACCTCTCCTACTGGAAAAAGATGAAAAAGATAGATGTATTTTCGTGGCTTGAAAAGGAAAAAGGGGCTGGAAAGATAAGTTATATTGGCTTTTCCTTTCACGATGACTTCTCTATTTTTAAGGAGATGATAGATTATTATAAGTGGGACTTTTGTCAGATTCAGTATAACTATGTGGATACGGAATACCAGGCCGGGAGAAAGGGGCTTTTATATGCGGCAGAAAGGGGACTCGGGGTTGTTATTATGGAGCCATTAAGGGGAGGGGCGCTTGCAAATCTTCCCCTAAGGGTTATGAAGGTTCTGGAGGATTCTGGGATAAAAAGGAGTGCTGTTGATTGGGCGCTTTCCTGGCTTTGGAACCAGCCGGAGGTTTCAGTTGTACTAAGTGGAATGAGTACATTTGAGCAGGTGGAGGAAAATATTGAAATAGCAAAAAAGGGAGGGATAAACTCCTTTAATGAGTTTGAATTGAAGGTTATAGAAGAAGCAAGCAAAAGCTTTTTTTCTGCACTTCCTATAGGGTGCACTGGTTGTGAATACTGCCTTCCCTGCACAAGTGATATTGAAATTCCTTATATTTTTCAGATATACAATCAGGGGGAAATGTTTCATAAGATGGAAGATGCAAGGAGAAGATACAAAGGGCTAAACATAAAGGCTGATGCATGTACGGAATGTGGAACATGCGCATCAAGGTGTCCTCAGAATCTCTCCGTCCCTGAACTTCTTAAGAAGGTGCACAACGAACTTCACGAACATTAAAGAAGACATAGAGAAAGAGTTTTCAATTGTTGCCTACAGAGGGGGTGAGAGGGTCATTGCCCTGAAGGGTAAAGGAGTGTCTCCTCTTATGGAATTTATTGTGCATAATGAGAATAATCTCTCTCAATATGAAAATCTTCTCTGGGGTGATAGAGTTGTTGGGAGGGCATCAGCAATGCTTCTTGTAAAATTCAAGGCAAAGGCTATCTATGGGAAGATCGTAAGTACCTCTGCAAAGGCCTTTTTGGAAGGGAAGATTCCTATTGAGTATGAAATCCTTGTCCCATTTATCAAAGGTAGAGAGGGAAGGGGGATATGTCCCATGGAAAGACTTGTAGAGGATACATTGGATATTGAGGAAGGATTTAAACGGCTGAAGGAGTTTCTGAAGGTTTGATAGTGGTTACTTCCATAAATAGCAATTTACAGAGATAATGACCTTATCTATCGACTTCTTCCACATCTCTGTACCATGGAATATCTATACCTCTTTTTGCTCTTTTTTCCCAGTTCCTTGTTTTTGGGGTTTGTTCAATTGATTCTGCCAACATAGAGATGGTTCTATCTACTTTATTGAAGGTCTCCTCGGGCAATTTTCCGTTCTTGAAAAACTCCTTGCTCAGTTCTTTAACCTTTGCAAGGTTTAGAATTGCATCATAATAAAAGCCCCAATCATCAGAAAGGATCCTGCAAATATACTCTGAATTTATTCCTTCTTTTTCTTCTGTAGAAGAAAGTTTGTGCCCTGCAAAAAGTACAATAAGGTCAATAATGTCCTTTTTATTTATCTTATGTATCTGGAGTTTCTCCAATACAATGTCCGACAGCGGGATTGTTGGGAAGTCTATATCAAGCCTTCCCTTACCAGGGAGAGTCCCAAATTCAACATTATGGCTGAATTCAAGCCTATCATAAAATATATCTACTCCGAAGAAACCCTGTGGATGGTCGAAGATATTTCTCCTGTATGCAAAAAGAGTGTTTACATAGATATTAGGGATGAATTTCAATTCCTGCTCAAAGAATTTTTTAATTAGTGGAGTTTGTTTTGAATAGGCAGCAAGGTCGAGGTCTGTGAATAAAGGTTTTCCTTCCCCCAATCTTTCTAATGAATAGAAAAGATTTCTTAATTCTTTATCATCTGTATGAATAAAGATGGAGAGTGCACCAAGAATCCTTAAGGTAATTCCTTTGTCTTTTGCCTTGCTTATGACCTCAACTGCAAGGTCTATAAAATGATTGTCATCAACTTTTACAAACTTTCCTTCCAATCTTTCCTCCATTAACCCTGTATCTTCCAGTAATTTTTAAGGCTGCCTTCCTCAAGCTCAATAATATAGCCTCTGAGAGTCCCTTCTCCATACTCAGAACCCGGGTTGATTACAAGGGTATCAGAAACTCTATCAAATCCGCTTGATTCGTGGATGTGCCCGTGCAGACCAAGAAAGGGCCTGTACTTTTCAATTGCAGATCTGACTGATTTTGATCCCACATGAACAAGTTTCACCCCATCAAGCCCTCCTACAAGCCTCATATTTCTATCAAGTTTCGGAGCAATATCAATTTTTGTATCAGAAGGAGGGCAGTGAAAATTGAATATTGCATTGTGTGGGTTCTTTAGAAAGGAAATTTTCTCTTCTATTTTTTCTTTTAATCCTCTTTCGTCAAGCTCTCTTGGAGTGTCCCAGGGGGTTGGGTTCACATATTCAAAGCTTAGAAGCTCGTGTCCGTCAAGTGTAATAACCTTGTCCAGTGGATAAACGATACCCTTTCCTTCAAATTCTTTGATCACAGGATCTATAACAAACTCATCGTCATTTCCTGGCATCACAACAGTGAGAACCTTTTTTGTGTCAATCCTCTCCACAAGAAGGTCAAGCCATGCTCGAATCCTTTCTACCATTTTTTCCTTCATTACCTTGGAAACTTCTTCGGGGCTGTTTTTTAATTCCTCAAGTTTAGCTTTATCACAGACGATTGAATAAGCCCCACCATCTTCAAGCCTTCTCTCAAAATCTGCAATCTCTTCTTCAGTTTTGAATGTCCATGATGTCCCAAAATACGTTGATTTATAGCTTCCGTCTTCCTGTTTTACAATGGGAACGAGAACCTTCCCGGTGAGATCTCCAGAAAGAATCAGTGTATCAGCCCCGTACATTGAAACGGCAGTAATCCATTTTCTCCATACAAGCGTTGCTCCATGAACATCAGTGGAAAAGAAAATCCTCATCTTACCTCCAAATTTTAAGGGGTACCCTGAGTACCCCTTATTTCTTTAAGCAGGTGGAATATTTGTGAATATCTTATTAGGGTCTATTCCCTCCCTTCTATTCCTTGCCCACATAATAACAGCCATAACCAGCCCTATAAGGATAAGGACTGTTGTTATAATCATTGCAAGCATATTTTGCTCGGTTGTTACATTGAGAATCATCCAGAATCCGACTCCAAATGTAATTGCCCCAATAATTGAAACCCAGGGGATCTTTCCAAAGAGTTTGAATTGGAATGTTGATTTTTCAAATAGATCCGGCCGGGCGTAAGGGAAGAACATACCTGCAAGTCCCAGTGGCCAGATAAATAGAAGGCATGTGTAGTCTTCAAGGGCAAGCATAGCAGCAGAAAGCCCAGTCCCGAGAGAATCTCCGAGTCCAATGAATACTCCTATCATTGCAAAGATTCCAATAAGATGATTTGCCCAGGTAGGGGAGCCAAATCTGCTTACTTCTGTAAGTTTTTGGGGTAGGATCCTATCAAATGCCATTGCAAATATACCCCTGACCCCTGCCATCCATATAATCATTGAAGTATTGATATACCACAGGAAATACCCTACCCCTAGTATAATTGCAAACAATGCATTTCTTCCCAGTATCGCCGCATAAAAGGGAACGGAAGGAGCAGGAGGTATTGTACCCATAGTTTCGGCCAGTGCATCAAAATGATTGTAGTAAAGCCAGCTATACTCTGTAATAAAGTTGTAGTTAAAGGAACTAAACACGGCGAAACAGTTCAGGATATACAGAACTCCTACTGCAGCAAGCCCGAGAAGCATTCCTCTCATATAACTTGTCCTCGGGGTTTTGACCTCTGAGCCAACATAGGAGATTGCTTCAACTGCAGTAAATGCCCACAATACGGAAAGGAGCATCCCTTGTAAAGCAGCCCCGGGTGAAAGCATTGCATCCTTTATGTTGAGGGTCTGTGCAAGATTTCTTACGGCCATATAGTTTGCACTGCCAAAAATTGCATCCCATGAGGGTTGACCACTTTTCACAAAGAAAATGCCAATTGCAATAATAGTAATTCCAAGTGGGATGTAAATAATCGTTCTTAATATCCACTTGAGTTTATCAAGGCCAATGAGTTCAAGTATCCACATAAGACCAGTAATTACAAGAGAAATCCAGAGTCTTGTCCACGGATTTGCAAGGGAATTACCTATTACAGTGAGTGTGCTGCTCTTTGTGATGAGCCCTGCAATCTGAATACTTGAAGCAAGTGGAATGAGTCCGAGATAATTAAGAAATCCCACGGCAAGCGCTGCGCCACCTCCCATGACATATGCCCAGTTTGGTATGAAACCCAGAATGGGATGAAGTATCCTTGAAATTACCACATAGAGAGCGCCACTTCTTGGAAAGGAAGAGGAGAAAATCGCAAGCAGCAGTACTGGTGCAATCCATACAAGCAGGCCGACAAGGAAAGCAAGAGTCATATTGCCGCCTGGATAAAGCCCTGGCACTTTTACTGTGTAATATGTCATTCCTGATGCTGCAGGTCCTGCGAGCGTGAAGAGAAGTACATCCCACCAGCTTAACTCCCTTACCAACCCTGATGCCTTTCGTGTAAATACAGTCGGTTCCTCGTTCATTTTATTACAGCCTCCCTTTTTAAAAATTGGTACAAGTTTAATGATTTTTTATTTCCTGTCAAGAGGGCGAATTTTTATTTTCCCCTCATATACTATATCCTTGAATTTACAAAAAGGTTCCCAAATTTGAGAAGAATTTCTGCTCTCATATATTAGACCTTTAAACTTATCAAAAAGTTCCCGAATTTTCAAAGATAAAGAGGTGAATTGAATCACGACAAACCTATATGAAAAATTCAGAACAGGAGGCGATGAAACGGTACTCCTCTTCATAAAATTTAGGAGGAGGGTTTTAAATATTTAACTTTTTTCTTCAATTCCTTATAGAGGAACCGTAAACAATAATTTATGTCTTATTTTTGCCACCTTTTAAACTACTCAGGATTGTATAAAGTCCGAAGGCAACAATAAGTGAGGGGAATGTAGCTGCAAAGATAATGTTTATATATGCAAAGTAATAATAAGTCAAAAAGCCGATAGCCCATGCAATAATTGCTCTCCAGTTTATGCAAGGGTTTACTGGGTAAAGTTGTTCTTCTGAATAATTCCCCTTATTTTTGAGAAAGTAGTCTGAGAAGATTACGCCAAAAACTGGTACAAAGGAAGCACCAATGAGCAGAAGGAAATTCTCATATTGAACTATTGGAATTAAACAGGCAATTAACAAACTTAATAGAGCTATGATTAAAGCAATCCTACGTTGTTTTTTTCCTGGAAGGATGTTCTGAATAGAAAGAGTTGCTGAATAAATGTCAGCAAAGGCGTTGTCTGGCTCATCTGCAAGTATCAAAAATAATCCGAAGAGCCCTAAGGGAAGAATGGCCATAGAGTAAGTGATAGTTTGTTTTGGGTAAGCTACTGCTAACATTGCACCAAGGAAGTAAAACCATGTATTTGCTGTTGTGTACCCTAAAAGTGTTCCAAAGAAACTTTCTCTTTCTTTCCTTACAAATCGATTGTAATCAGAGATAAGTGGAAGCCAGGAAACCGGCATTGCTATAACTAAATCCAGCGCCAGAAGGATTGAACTGAATTGGACACTCTGTGGGGCATTTCTTATTAAAGCAGTAGTACTTATTTCATGAAAAATATTATACGTAACTAAAATGGCTCCACCCAGTGCTAACCAGACTGCAAATTTTTCAAGCCACTGTCTTACTACTGTAAGCGGGCCAGAGCTTGCCATAAAAAAGGCAAGCAGTGCAAAGAAAACAAACCACATATATTTAGTAAATGTACCTATAAAGTTTCCTGATATCGTAGTTGCGGCTTCTCCCATGATGACAATTTCAAAGATTGTCCACCCAATGCATAGGATTATGTTAAGGAAGGAAAGAAAGTAAGAGCCCGACAGGCCAAAAGCAGGCCTCAAACTAACCATTGATGTGACGCCCTCTCTACTTCCAATGATACCTGCAAGAGATAAAACTATGCTTCCAATGAAAGAACCTGCAAGAGAAATCAAAAATGCAGTTGGTAGACTTAAACCAAAACCTCCCAGCTCTAAAGGTAGCGTAAGGAATGCACCTGCTTGAATTACCAGGAGACCAATTCCTACACTAAACCATAGGACAAAGGTATCCACCCCTCTCAGCATTTTTGCATCTTTAAGGACTGGCTCTATCCCCCATTCAGGAGGAAACCTGAGTTTTAAATTCGCCTTTTTCATTTCTTCAAATTTGCATAAGGAAGAATTATCCTGATGCTTCCTCGATTATCTTTTTTAAACTTGCGGCAGCTTCTTTAACATCCTCTCTGGCTACAACACTTGAGATAACAGCCACTCCTTTTGCTCCGTACCTTAAAACTTCTTTTGCGTTTTCTAAATTTATACCTCCTATTGCAATTACGGGGAGGGACACGGCCTTTACAATCTCTCTTAAACCTTGAAGTCCTATTACTATGACATCTTCTTTACTTGAGGTGGGGAATATACTCTGAGCACTTATATAATCTGCTCCTTCTCTCTGTGCTACAATTGCCTCCTCTACTGAAGTTACAGAGGCACCAATGATAAAATTCTTGCCTGCGATTCTTCTTGCTACTGAAACTGGAAGGTCTTCACTTCCAAGGTGGACACCATCAGCACCAACTCCCAATGCTATATCCAATCTATCATTTATGATAAGCAAGGCACGATACCTGCGAGTAATTTCCCTCATTGTGAGGCCTATTCTGTACAATTCCCTGGAGCTTTTCTCTTTGTCTCTTAGCTGTATGACGCTTGCTCCTCCCTTTAATGCCTCCTCAGCTAAAAAGAGATGGCTTCTTCCAAGACCTATCTTTTCATCTGTGATAACATATAGACTTAAGTCCATAACTTCACCACTCCCTCTTTTACTATATCTTCTCCTGTTATGAGGGCTATTTCATCAAAAAGATTCATTCTAAAACTTCCCGGTCCGCTACTTCTTTTTTCTGCCCTTTCTCCAGCAGTTTTAAAGGCAATAAGTCCTCCTATGGATGAGATGAGTGCATCTTCCCCTGTCCCAAGAAGGGAGGCAATAACTGAGCCAGCCATACATCCTGATGCACTGATTTTTCTCAATGTCTTACTTCCTCCTTTTACAGAAAAAAGCTCTTTGCCATCAGACAGGAAATCTTCTTCTCCTGTAGCAACTACTACACAATTGTATGTTCTTGAAAGTGCTTTTATGATTTCAATGAGTTTTTTCTCGTCATGAGCAATTGCGTCTACTCCTTTCACAGCCCCCGTTGCCCCCGCTAAGGCCATTATTTCACCACTATTCCCTTTTATCACATTAAATTTTCCTTCCTCAAGGAGCTTATTAACCACGTTATTTCTTAGAGGAGTTGCCCCATATCCAACAGGGTCAAGAAGCACAGAAATTCCTCTTTTGTTTGCTGTATTTAATGCTTTCCTCATCGTTAGTAGTTGCTCCTCTGAAGGAGTCCCGATATTTATAAGAAGTGCATCAGCTGCAGAACACATATCTTCTGCTTCATCTGGTGATAGAGCCATGACAGGGCTTGCCCCTATAGCCAGAGTTATATGTGCCTGTTCTGGCATTGCCACAAAATTTGAAATGTGGTAAATAAGAGGTCTTTTCTCTTTCATCTTATTCCATATTTCTTTTCCCTTTTCACGTATTAAGGAAATTGTATTTTCCATTGTTTCATCACCTCCAGAAAATTAAAATCTGTCTCCTCGATATTCAAAGGAGTGATTGCAATATAATTCTCCTTTAAAGCACTATTTTGTGTTTCTTCTTCTTTACTTTCGATAAGCCTTCCTCCTATCCAGTAATGTTCTTTTCCATCAGGACTTAAGACTGAATGTACCCTATCTGTGTATCTTCTTCTCCCAAGTTTTACAAATTTTATTCCTCGTATTCTTCCTATGGGAAGATTTGGTACATTAACATCAAGAAAGACTCCTTCAGGAAGTGGGTGGTTCTTCAAAAATTTTACAAGGGTCTTACTAACCTCTACTGCTCCTTCGTAAAAATTTTCCCGGCTTCCGTAATTAAGTGAAACACCCATAGCGGGGATGTTAGAAAATGCACCTTCTCTACAGGCTCCTATAGTGCCTGAAAATCTTATGTCGTCTCCCGCATTTGGTTCATCATTAATTCCTGCAATTATTAGATCTATATCTTTGATGAGTACATCAAGAGCAAGAATCACACAGTCAGAGGGAGTTCCATAAACTTTGAATGCTCTTCTTTCCCCAAGATTGAAGGAGACCTTTTCTACTTTTATAGGCTTATCAAAGGTAATCCCTCCCCCTACACCAGCGAGCTTTCTATCAGGAGCAACCACAAAAATTTCTCCAAGAAGGGCAATCCCTTTTAGGAGTTCCTTGACTCCAGTCGATTCTATGCCATCATCATTTGTCACAAGTATTCTCATTTCTTATAAGCGTTCCTCCTCTTTGTACATTGCATCCCAATACAAGTATTCATACTCACTTGCAATGTTGAATACTCTTTCCAATTTTTCATAGGGATAGTTATGCCCCAATGCATTTAAGACCTTTTTAATCTTATCTACCAAAGATAAGTAACTCTTCGAAAAATACACAGATGCCCATTTTACATAAAGCTTGTTTTTGTTATCGTTGAGACTTTCCTTATGGTAATTAGCAATCTCCACATAGCTTAAAAAACACGGGACTATAGCGCAGACACCTTCTGGTAACGGTTTTAACAAGCTTGTATTCAGAAGAAAATTTGTGTAGGCAACACTGACAGGTACTGGTTGCAAATTTATTGCATCCTCAATTTCAAGATGCAATTCCTTAAGGAGAGCCTCGTATCCTGCAAATTCACTTGTTGCCTCTAAATAAAGAACCTCTGCAATTTCTTTCATTGTACCTACATCTTCTGCCTTAGAGGTAAGGACGCCCAGATTTCTAATCATAGCCACTAAATACCAGTAATCCTGAAGTGCGTAGAACTTGAACTTCCAAATGGGAAGGGTCCCTTGAAATAATCCCACAACAAATGGATGCTCAAATATCTTTTTCCATATTGGATCTGCTTCTTCTCGAAGCCTTTCAAGAACAACTTTTTCTTCCATTTCAAGATCCTATCTTTATGTTGTGATAAAGGGGTCCAAATCCCTTTCCGATGTTATCAGGTGCCTCTTTTATAGCCAGGGTAATGAAATCTTTTGCTATTTTTACTGAGGTGATTATGTCTTTTCCTTTGGCAAGTTCAGCGGCTATTGCAGCAGATAGTGTACAACCAGTTCCGTGGGTATTCTTTGTATTTGTCCGATCTACCTCAAAGGTGTAGAACTCCACTCCGTTAAATAAGACATCGATAGACTTTTCTCCCCCAAGGTGGCCACCCTTTATAAGTACATTTTTTGCCCCGAGGCTTTGGATAATCTTGCATGCTTCTTTAATACTCTCAAAAAAATTGATCTTTATCCCACTTATTATTTCTGCCTCTGATATATTTGGGGTTACAAGAAAGGCTAAGGGTATTATCTTATTAATGAGCTCTTTTACTGCATCTTCTCTCAGAAGCCTTGCTCCACTCTTTGCAACCATTACGGGGTCAATAACGATTTTTTCGATTTTGTACTGCTCTACTTTCTCAGCTACAGTGTTGATTATATTTGCATTGGAAAGCATCCCAGTCTTTGCAGCATCTACATTTATGTCTTCTAAAACAGCATCAATCTGAAGTGCAACTATATCTTCTGGAATATCGTGTATTGCCTTTACACCTAATGTATTTTGAGCAGTAATTGATGTAATAACAGACATACCGTAGACATTAAGAACTTGAAACGTCTTGAGATCTGCCTGAATGCCAGCTCCTCCGCTGGAATCTGAGCCAGCAATAGTCAATGCTCTACCTTCGTAATTCATTTTGTCCTCCCTTCGGTAGTATTACCTACATCAGGTTCAACGGGTTGAATCTCAAGGATTCTCTCAGCCTACTTGCCCTTGGGCTTCAGGCACCCCGGTACCTATTCTCAACATATTTTAATAGATTTTTATATTCTTGTCAACGAAGCAAATTGCCTCATCAGAAATCTATATGAAATAGCAACATTAGCTCATATAAATAAGTTTAAAATGTGTTAAATGTAAAAGTTAGCTCCCCCTGAGCAAGATTTTCAAAAATATATTTATTTTTCAGCTGCTACTTGCGGTTGCTCTTTAAGTTTATAATAATATACGGCAACAACAAAGGCAGATATTTCTACAAATGGATTTAAAAGCGGAAAAATGTACATCTCAAGGAGAGACAGTATATACCTGCTCTTTATAAACATAAAGATATAGTTTCTTAATAAATACGGCCTTGTGATAGACACTACTAATGAGAGGAGTAAGGCATACAAGAGATTTTTAGAGAGGAACTGCGCCCCTTTGGCAAATGATTTTAGGATTGTTTCACCATCAAGCGCTGCTGCATAGATAAACAGTGAGAAAGCAAGAACAAGAAATGAGAAAAGATCGTAAACACGGGCAGCAGTTGAACTGGGTCCATGGATAATAGCATTAGCAATGTAAAAATACAGAGTATTGAGACTAAAAAATAAAAATCTCAATACAATTATCCTTATAACAATCTTCCAATTAAATATATCTTTATTTGTATTAGCAAGAGCGCCTATAAAGATAAAGCCCGAGATAGAAAAAGGCCGGATGATATTCTCAATTGTTGATAGGTAAGGAGGGTTTCTTATATCTTCTGCTAAGGGAATAATAAAAATTAAGACAAGCATAGCAATTAAATTAACTGCAAAAAATACTATTCCCGTGCACCCTAAAACCTTTTTAAAGTGTTTATCACTGTTTGATTTTGTAGACCTGACACCAAAGAATATAAAAGCAAGAAGAAATGCAATAAATAGCAAAGCACTTCTTCGAAAACACCAGGTGAATAATACTTTTAGCTCTGTCATCAAAGGGTAAGTGTAAATACTTCCTAAAAGGTGCATTACATTGTCATAACTTACAAAATAACCATGACTACCTTTAGCAAACATCAGAATAATGCTAACTGTACTATAAAGAAGCGCCACTATGGTGCTAGTGAAAACTCCACAGACAAACCACCACTTAGAGATTAACTCTTTAAAAGCTTTTTTAATACCTTCCCAAAAAATCTTCACATTAGCACCTCCAGGTGATAAAATTATAATATGATGCTGTGCGTTTTCAACATATTTCTCTTTCCCATATTGATTGAGACATTAAAGCTGGTCATACACTCCTGATCTATTTAGATTTTTCTATATGGGGAGCAGTGTAAGTAATTTAGTCTGCGAAGGTATCTATCGAGTGTGGTCAGCCTTAATTACATTTGTCTCAGGTAGCTTATGAAGCGTTTGAGCATCAAAATAAGTTTGCTGTTTTATTCGTTATGTGTAAAATTAAGACTGTATGAGGAGAATATGAATATCATAGAAAAGGTAAGAGAGCTTGAAGGAGAAAATCTTGAGGAAGCAATAAGATTGCTCGAAATATTTATAGATGAGAATAGAAAAGAGAGGGTTGGCGCTCATAGGCTTCTTTCGAGGTTATATTTAAAAAAGGGAGATATAAAGCGTTCTATAGAGGTTCTTGAGAATGCGATCGAAGACAATCCGGAGAATCTCTGGCTTCACTTGATATTAGGGGACTTATACTACTTTGACCTGAAGGATGAAGAAAATGCAGTAAAAACATATGAGAAGGGGCTTTCTTTTTTTAAGGAAGCCGAGAGGTCTACAATGTCTCCCTACAGATACTTTCTGAAGAGGCTTTCAAATATCTACTACAAGAGGGGGGAGAAGGAAAAGGCACTAAAATTCTTTGAGCCCTTTATAACTATTGAACCATCAGATTTTTACGGAAGCGATTTCATAAAGTTTGCAGACCTTCTTATCTTTTTTGGTTTTAAAGATAAGGCAAAGGAGGTTTTGCGCCTTGGTATTCGGACACACCCAGGGGATATTGCACTTTTCAACTTTGCGAAAGAAAAATTTCCAGAAGAAGACTTCCAGCTTAGAGAAAAAAGAAAGAGAGGAATAATTGAGGGAGTTGAGAGAATCCTTGTAAAAACACCTCTTCTTAAAGAAGGCGATGATATTTATAAAGTTATAGATGATTTAACCAGAGATATAAGGAGGGAAGGGGATATCATAACAATATCTTCCTGTGTTGCAGCAATCTGTGAGGGAAGAGCAATAACTGTAGACACAATATTTCCGACTGCTCTTGCGAAGTTTTTCTCCCTGTTTGTGTCGCACAGAAATGTTCCCTTTGGAGGCGCTGCCCCTCTTGCAAACTCATATGCAATGGAGATTGCTGTGAGGGAAGCAGGGGTACCCCGCATAATCATTGCAGGAATTATAGGAGGTATTGGTAAACTCTTTGGCATAAGTGGATGGTTTTACAGGATTGCAGGACCTCAATCTGCTCTTATAGATGACCCTCCAGGTGCTATTCCTCCCTATGATTACTCTATAATTCCTGGTCCTGTGGATCCATTTAAGATGGCAGATAAGATTAGAGAGCTTACTGGAATGAGAGCAGCTGTTATTGATGCAAATGATGCAGGAATTGCATGGGCTGTAGGGTATACAGAGGGTGTCAATAAGGAAAAACTTGAGATTGTACTCTCTGATAACCCTGCAGGGAATGAAGACCAGCAAACCCCGATTATTATTGTCAGGGGCTTACCTTTTGATTAATCTTCTTAATAATCTGAATAAGCCAGGGGTATGGCTCCTGAGGAATGCTTTGAGAGAATCTCTTAAAAATGCATAGTCCTCAACTGTATGAATAAGGAAATTCATCGGCAGAAATTTAGAGAGAATCACACGATCAATGATCCTTCCTGTTCTGCCATTTACTCCAAAACGTTTGTAAAGCCTTCTTAGTATGTCAAAATGTGTTGCAATAAATGCGACTTCGACTTTACTGAAGTGGGGCTGGTCAAGGAAGGTAAACTGAGTGTAGTCTATGGGCTCTTTTATGAATCCATTTTTAATGCTTATATCATAAAGAACAGTCGAAGGGTAGGGAGAAAATACACTCATAATAGCTCCGTCTGTATTTATTTCTGCATTGAACTTTACTGTTGAGAGTGCCTTCTTTCGGTCTTCTCCAGGTAAGCCAACCATATTGAATGCAAAAGTCTTAATTCCGTAAGTGTGCAGTTGTTCAAAGACCTTTTTTAGAAGTTCGTTACTCATTGTTCTTCCTAAGACAGTTCTTCGTAAGTCTTCATTACCTGATTCAACTCCAATATATATTTGAGTACAGCCTGCTTCCTTCAGTAATTTTATTCTTTCTTCCGAAAGAAGTTCAACCCTTCCGTCGCAGGAAAAGGGCAACCCTACATAGTGTCTGTAAAGAGTGGTAAATTCCGTAAGCCATTTTAGGTCAACTCCGAAGACGTTGTCAAGAAACCGAAGTTCCTCTACCTCGGGAAACCATGAGTGTAATTTATTAATGTATTCCATACAACCCTCGGGGCTTCTTGCACGAGTGTAGTATTTCTTGTTTGGATAAAGATCTCTAAATGCATGATTTGTACAGTATGTACACCTATAGGGACATCCTCTTGAAAGCATGCCAAGAGCAGTTTTTGTTTTTGTTGAAATAAGATTATTCTTATTGAAAATTGAAAAATCAGGCACGGGGAGTGTATCGAGATTTTCCACAAGTGGGCCCACCGGGGTGTGTCGTATCCTACCGTTTACCTTATACCATACACCAGGAATATCCTCGGGAAGTGTTCCTTTGCTCAATGCATTGGAAACAGGGAAGATAACCTCGTCTCCATCTCCCTGAACTAATGCATCAACTTCGGGTATATTAAGACACTCCAAAGGGGCAAGAGTAGGATGGTATCCTCCCCATATGATCGGGGCATTCGTCACTTCCTTTGCCCATTTAGACCATTCAGAAACGAGGGAGAATGCGCTTGTTCTTACAGTGAAACCAACAACATCTGCATTTGTATCCTTTAATCTTTTCTTGAATTCACTTTCACTTACAGGCATTGTAATGTGGAGGAGGCATACTTCTGCCCCTTCTTTCTTGAGGCTTGCAGAGAGTGCAGCAACACCTTCGCTGTACCATCCACCACGTTCGATCTTTACCGTTTTTGGTCTCGTGAATGACCTGTACATAATAAAATCAGGATAAACAAGAGTTATTTTCATTATTCTATTTTAATGGTTTAAATTAAAATGGCAAAATTCTGGTGAAAGCCACACAGAGGGTGAATTGTATTAAACCAGATGAAATAGATGACTTTTGAAGATTAAAATATTTGATTAGAATTCAAATGAAAAGGCAGAGCGGTTTGGACGAATTACTAAAGAAATGTGGAGGTATATATGGAATTAAATACGATTTGTGATGGGATTTTTTATATCAGGGATTCAACGAATTTGCCGCTTATTGATACGGGAAAGGGTTTTATCCTTTTTGATGCACCAATCGATAAGGATAAAAGTAAAAAGGTTATTAAGATCCTTGCGGAAAATGGAATTGAGGTAAAACATCTTGTTCTTTCACACCATCACGCAGATCATACGGGGGGTGCATACGTCCTCAAAAATAATCTTAACCTTACCCTTTATGCACATAAGGAAGAAAGGGTGTTTATAGAAAATCCAATTCTTGAACCCATCTATCTTTCTCAAGGGGCAGGTCCTCCTTTTGAATTTATGGGTAAATGGGTGAAGAGTAATCCTGTGGTTGTTGACAGAGCCTTTTCAGATTCAGAGGAATTATTCAATCAATCGGGCATTGAGATACTTAGCCTCCCTGGGCACTCTATTGGCCTCATTGGCTTAAAAGTGAATGATGTAGTCTTTGCTTCCGACGCCTTCTTTTCAACAGGTGTGCTTGGAAAACACCTGATTCCATACTTCCACGATGAAGAAAAGTACATATCAAGTATGGAATCCATTCTAAAAATGAATTTTTCTTATATCCTTCCCTCGCATGGTGAACTTTATAAAAGAGAGGAAGGGATAAAAGTTGTTGAAGAGAATCTAAGAGTTGTAAGAAAGATTGAAGAAAAAATAATCGAAACCATCTCTTCTCCAAAAAATGTTGAGGAGATTTTGGTATCTTTCACCCTTCCAGTAGAGGATTTCATTGTCTCTTACCTTATAAAAAGTTCACTGCTTTCAACGCTTTATACGCTTATGAGGAGAGGAGTTATCAAATCACACGTAGAGAATTGTGTTGTATATTTTTATAGGGTATGATTTCTATGAGGGCTTTTCTGTAGTAATGATATAATCCCTGATATCCCTGCTAATACTGCTGCTCTCATAAATGTTTGAGAAAGTCCAGAGGTAAAAAGTCTTTTATTTTCACCTAAGATAGCTGAGCTACCCGAGAGAATATGAGAAGGGACGAATAGAGAAAGAAGCATCCCTCCAATTGCAATGCCAAGAACCATCCCCAGGTTCCTTACAGTTGCAATTATTCCTGAAGCAGTTCCCATATGTACTCTGGGCACACTTCCCATAGCTAGGCTCATATTAGGAGACTGAAACACTCCTGTGCCAATACCAAAGATAATGAGTCTCAAGATAATGGAAGTTAGACTGCTTGAGGGGGATAAGGTTGCCATTAATGAAAGACCAAAAGCACATAAAAAGGCGCCTCCTGCTGCCAGAAACTTCGTTCCAATCCTATCAGAAAGGATACCTGCAAATGGAGCAATGATAAGCACAGCCAGAGGGAACGAGGTCATAATAAGGCCTACTCTATTCTGGGGAAGGTTAAGAATCCTTCCAAGGTATGATGGTAGAAGTGTAACAATAAAGTACTGAGCCATAAAATTGAACAGTGCACTCACATTTGCCAGAGAAAAATTTATGTTTTGAAAAAGGCTCAGGTTAAGAATTGGTGTTGGGGTCCTTCTTTCCTGTCTTAGAAAGGCAAGCATGCTGAGGAAGGCAATAGTAATTAGAGCGATTGTTCTTGTATTCATTGTAAAATCTCTGAATCTATTTATAAGAAAAAGGGAAGAAAAGAGGAATAAAAAGGCAAATAATGCACCGGGAATATCTATTCTACCTCCCTCACCTTTTATCTCAGGGATGACCCGTTGTGCAAGTATTATACCGAGGATACCAATGGGAACATTAATAAGAAAGATGAATTGCCATCCAAATGAATTAGCAATGAAACCTCCCAGAGATGGGCCAATTGCCAGTCCAAGAGAGATGCTTATTGCATTAATTCCAAGAGCTCTCCCTCTTTCCGAGGAAGGGAAGGCGGAGGTAATGATTGCATGTGGAACCGACATCATCATTGCTGCTGTGACTCCCTGAATTGCACGAAGTAAGATAAGGATGTATATAGAGTTAAAAAAGTAGGATAGAGTACATAACCCCGATGTAATAGTAAACCCGAGGAGACCGGTCGTATAAATTCTTTTGTAGCCAGATATATCCCCTAAATGCCCAAAGAAAAGAAGAAGACTGCTTATGGTTAGCAGGTATATGCTAATGAGCCATTGTGCAGTTGAAAGATCTGTCCCAAAATACCCGCCGATAATGTGATAATTTATGTTCATAATACTTGCATCAATAGGTCCCATGATGCTGGCTACCATTACAGCGAGTAGAATTGCATACCTTTTCCTCATCATCGGAAATTCCTCTCCCTTTTTATTTTAACATTGAATATCATTTTTCAAAGGTTTTTAGTATTTTACTGTCTGGAAAAGTATTTTGAAGGGGAATAAAAGGCATGAAATGCATTTTTTAAAAATAAAGTAAGCTGCTTGAGAATCTCTATGAATAATAACGAAAATATTTTGTAGAAGCGACCTTTTTATAATAATATAGAGGCGTGGAAAATTATATATTTGATGTTGCAATTATTGGAGCAGGACCTGCAGGGATATTCTCCTCTCTATATCTCTCCGAACATATTAAAGATTTAAAGATCGTCCTTATTGATAAGAAAAACTACATAGGTGGGCTTGGCACAAGAACTGATGGAAAACTAAACCTGAGTCCAGATATTGGAATGAACCTTGATGAGTTAAAAATTGACAGGGCTTTTGCAGAGGAGATTATCAGTTATATTGATAATAAGTTTACTTCATTTGCGGAACTGGAGCTCCTCGGAACAGACGAGGAAAAAGTGAAATTATGGAAGGAGAGGATAGAGCAACAGGGACTGGACTTGATTTTTGCAAAACAAAGACATATGGGGACAGATAGGGCATATAGAATTATGAACAGTTTTAAATCAGTACTTGAAGCAAATGGTGTTTCCCTCTACCTTGGAAAAGAAGTGCTTGATATTGTAAGAGAAGGAGATTATTTCATTCTTGTATTTGAGGATTCCATTATAAGGTGCAGGTATCTGGTGGTTGCTCCCGGAAGGACTGGTATGTACTGGTTCAGAAATATTGCTGATAAAATCGGGCTTAGCTGGAACTATGGGCACATTGACATCGGCCTCAGGGTGGAGGTGGATTCGGATATTCTTGAGGAAATAACAAATGTCATTTATGATCCTAAGATAAAATACGTGACATCATCTCATGGGGATAGAGTAAGGACATTCTGTACAAACCCGTATGGTTTTGTGACAATTGAGGATTTTAAGGAATTCAAGCTCATTAATGGGCATGCATTTTACAGTAAAAAATCCAGCAACACAAATTTTGCAGTTCTTCAGACTATAGGGCTACATGCACCTTTTGTAGATACTACAATGTACGGAAGAAATATTGCAATGAATGTGAACCTCCTCGGTGGCGGAAAACCCCTTCTTCAGAGGCTTGGAGACCTTTTGAGAGGAAGGAGAACAAAGTTTGAGAGGTTATACGAGTATGGTAATCTTGAGCCCACTCTGAGTTATGGGAATGGTACATCAGAGATTGAAGGGGCAGTGACACTTGGCGATATCTCAATGGTTTATTCAAGGAGAATACTTGACAATCTTCTTGAATTTCTCCACCATCTTGATAATGTGTTGCCGGGAGTGTTTCATCCACAGACTCTCATCTATGCACCCGAGATAAAATTTTATGATGTACAGTATTTCACTTCGCCATTGATGGAAACAAATCTTCACAGACTCTTTGTTGCAGGTGATGGGGTGGGTAAGTCAAGGGGAATTGTCGGAGCAGGTCTTACAGGAATTCTTGCGGCAATGGGAATCATATCAGATTATAAGGAGGAAAAATGAATAGTGTGGGGGTTCAAGCATTTGGGGTGAGAATGGGTATCATTCAACCTTATGATGATATAGTGAAGGAAGTTTTAGTTGCTCTTACTGAGGAAGGGAAGAGAGAACACTGTCACGAATTGGAGAATGGTGATGTTGTGTGTGTCACAGAATCTGTGGTTGCAAGAAGCCAGAATAACTACGTAAGCCAGGATGAATTAAGCGAAGAGATAGGTAAGGCAATGGGGATCTCTCAGTCTGGAAGAATTGGTGTTCTTTTTCCCATTCTGAGCAGGAATAGGTTTGCCTTTATTTTAAAGGGCATTGCAAGGGCCACGAATTCAGGCGAGATTATTGTTCAGTTCTCCTACCCTGCCGATGAGGTGGGAAATCCCATTATGGATGAATCCTATATCCATAAACATCCTTTTCCTGAGACAATATATTACGATTCAATGGATGAAGCCATTAAAACATTCAAGCATCCTGTAACAGGAATTAACTATATTGAATATTACAAGGAGATTATTGAAAGCGAGAAGGCAGACGCACAAATTCTCCTTTCAAATAACCCAGTAAGGATTATAGAGAGTCCGCTTGATGGGCTTATTATTGCCTCCATTCATAAGAGAAAGCACGTTAAAGAGATGCTTCTTGAATTTGTTCTTGAAAATGAAGCATATTTTGCTCCGGGCTTTGGACATAGAGTAATGACCCTTGATGAACTTTTTACAAAGGAAAGAGAGGGAGGATGGAGCGAATATGGACTGCTTGCATCAAATCTTGCTGATAGCGAAACAGGGCTTATAAAACTTGCACCTCGAAACGCAGATAAGGTTGCGGTGGATATAAAAGACGAAATTAAAAAGACTTTTGGGAAGAGTATTGAGGTTATGGTCTATGGAGACGGGTGTTTTAAGGATAATGTAACCGGCATCTGGGAGCTTGCAGACCCTGAACCAGCTTTAGGATGCACTCCTTACTTAAAGAACCTTGTTCAATATGAACTAAAGCTCAAGCTTTTCGTATCTGAACTTACAAACAAAGGTCTTTCAAGAGAGGAGATAGAGGATATAGTTGCAAGAGAGAAAGAAAATGTGTCGTGTACAGATTTTAAGGCCGAGGGAACAACCCCGAGGATGGTAAAAAGTCTTGTTGCAAGTCTTGCAGACCTTGTAAGTGGTTCGGGGCAGAGGGGGACTCCCCTTGTTGTTGTAAAAAACTATCTTCTAAATTATAAGGGATAAGGGTTAAATTCCTGCATTATTTCTATAGACTCCCGAAACTCACACTAAGAAGAGAATCATTTATTTTGAAAAAAGCTTTTTAGAGGAACATATTATTTATAGTCTCTTATATCCTTTAGAAGCATAGCATTTTTAATAGCTATGGCAATGATGTTTGCAAGTGGTTTTAGTTTTTCCACATCCTCTTCTGTAAAGTAATTTGGTTTGTTGCTATCAAGCCTTAAGAACCCGAGCAGTTCGTCTCTATAAATAAGAGGAACTGCAATATGAGACCTGAGCCACTCCATCTTTTTGTTTCCCATTTTCCAATCAGGTTCATTAAGTGTATCCTTTATGAGTAATGGCTCTTTAGATTTAACTGCCTTCCATGGAATAGGAAATTCATCCATCCTTTGAACCTCCTTTTCGACAAGGTCAGAAACTCCATACTTCTCATATCCTTCTGAATAGACATTATGAATTGTGTCTCCTTTTATCAAGGCTATGTTTGATGTTTCATGAGGAACGACTCTTTTTACCTGCCTCAAAATTTCTTTAAACACCTTATCAGGGGATGTTGTAGAAACAAGGGTAAGGGTAATGTCTTGAAGGGTTTCGAGTTCACTTTTTCTCTTCCTTTCGGATTCAAGAAGTTTGTTAATTCTTTCTTCATTTCTTTTTCTTTCTATCACACTTGCTATTTCTCTTGAGATAAATTCAAAAAGTCTCTTTTCCTTTACTGTGTACTTTATATTTTTATCATAGCTCTGAACCACAATTGTCCCAATAACCTTATTCTTTATCTTCAGTGGGGCACCCAACCAGCTTTCGGGATTTGTCCCAAACTTCTCTATCTCTCCCATATTTTCAAGCTTCTTGAATTTAGAGGGATCGGCAAGCAGGGGTTTTCCAGTTCTTATGATATATTCTGTTGCCCCCTTATCACATTTTTTAGGTGGAGGAGGTGAGTCATATTCATCAATAAAATAAGGAAAGCTTAAGGTATTACTATCCTTATCGTATAGTGCAATATAGAAATTTTTTGCAGGCATCAATTTATTTAGAATCTTATGAATTGACTTATAGAGGTCCGGGAGGGTTCTTGCTTTTTCTGCTGTCTTTGAGATTTTATAAAGGGCGCCCTGTAATTTTTCATTCCTTTTCTGCTCTGTTATATTATCTATCATAATTACAAAATAGTTTATGTGACCTTTCACATCTTTTACGGGAGATACTGACACATTGGCATAGACTACATCCTTAGAAGTTATAAATTGAATTTCTTTAGCAATAGTTAGGTTTTTATTCTTTAGAATACCCCATCCCATCTGAAATAATTTTTTTCTATCGGCGGGAGCGACAAATTCCTCTAAGCTTCTGTAAAGCACTTTTTCTTCCTTGAGGTGTAGCATCTCAAGCATTGTGGGGTTTACCTTGAATATTTTTCCATTCCTTTCTATCAGGCACATCCCGATGGGAGCTCTTTCAAAAATAGTGCGGAAGTGGATTTCACTGATCTTCATTTCTTCTTCAAGAGTCTTTCTCATGATTTCTGCACTACCGCTGTAAAACTCAAATGTGTTTGGACCTTTTGTTTTTGCAGAGTACATACCAATATCTGCTTTTCTCAGCAATTCGCCCAGATCGTTACCATTATCGGGGTATACAGAGATGCCAATGTTTAATGCAATTTCAAGATCTTTATTGTCCACAGTAACAGGTTGTTTGAAGAGACTTAAAATCTTTATCACCATTGCTACAATGCTCTCTATCGAGGAGATGTTTTCTATGAGTATGACAAATTCATCTCCACCAAATCGTGAAAGTGTATCGGCTTTTCTTGTATTTTTTTTGAGAATACTTGCAACCTTCCTTAAGATTTTGTCTCCTGTTTCATGTCCCAAGGTATCATTTATAAACTTGAACTCGTAGAGGTCAATAAATAGTATGGCAAATTTCTCTCCTGTTCTTTCGGCTCTTGCTCTTGCAAGATCAAATCTATTACTCAATGCAAGCCTGTTGTATAAACCTGTGAGGCTATCGCAAATTGCCAGGGTCCTTATCTCTTCTTCGAGTTTTTTCCTCTGAGTAATGTCTGTATACATCTGGATAGCTCCCGTAACCTCTCCGTTTATAATAACGGGCGCAGTAGAAACGGTTACAGGAAACTCTGAACCATTTTTTCTTCTTCTTATGGTCTCAAAATTAAGATACCCTGTTTTGATTGTAATGTTATTGAGATTTTCTCCTTCTTTTCTTAATCTATCTGGTGTGATAAGTTTGTCTATTTGTTTACCTTTAGCCTCTTCAAGGAAGTATCCAAAAAGTTCTGTAAACCTTGAATTGATATCTAAGATGTTTCCATATGTGTCAATAAATGCAAGAGCCTCAGGGTGATTATAAAAAATATACTTAAATTTTTCGTTAGTTTCTATTCTTTCTTCTCTGTCAATTGCCATGTTTGTAAAATTAACTCGACTTCCGAGAATTCCTGCAATCTTTTCATTATCAGTGATTAGAGAGAATGCATCAAGATAATATTCAGTTTGTCCTTCTTGAGCGTTATTCCTTATGCGATAAAATGTATTATTGTTTGGTTTCAATCCTTCCTCGATACATTCTCTGTATTCTGATATAGGAAAACAGGAAAACAGCGGCTGCCCCATTAATTCTTCTTTTCCTGTCATTTTCAGGAAGGTATCGGAAGCGAACACAAATTTACAATTAAATATGTTGTTTACTAACTCATCTGCCGACTTACTTAAGTCTATAGGCTCTTCAGGAATAGCATACCATGTGCCTATCTCGGGTATACAGAAACTGAAGTTATTTTTATTGTTTTCTCTCTCCATTTTTTTATATCTTTCCTGATTACTTAAATTTTAATACAATTTTTTGATTTCGGCAAATTTTTAGGTTCTCAGAGGTCGTATAGATTTCAAATTTATAAACTTAGAAGGGGCTTTAAGGCTACTTAATAGGGGGTGTTAGTAAAGGTTGTTGGTATGAAAAGGGGAGTCACGCTTGATTAGAAAGGTGTGAGGAAAAGTTAACTTTCCTCAGCTTTTTTCTATTTCCTTACGTCAAGTTATCCACAGCTACTTTATTAAGAAGATCTTTTGTCTATTCCGAAGCCTCAAGGGTAATTACTATGCTTTGAAGATCTTTTCCTCTGAGAATATCGAGGCTTACCCTGCTTCCTGGCATTGTGTTTGTTAGAAATCTCTGGAGATCTTCCACATTCTTAGTGTTCCTATCGTTTATTTTAAGGATGATATCCCCTTCTCTCAGCCCTCCCTTCTCTGCAGGGCTTTCATGAATTATTCTCATTATATATATTCCTGCACTCTGCTGGATATTAAGTTCCTCCACTACACCAGGGCGAAGACTCACTCCCTGCCCCAGAATCCCGAGATAACTTCTTCTCACCTTTCCGTCTTTTATTAAAAGGGCAGCAACCCAGTTTGCTGTGTTAATAGGAATTGCAAAACAGATACCCTGTGCTCCTGGAATAATTGCCATATTTACTCCTATAACCTTTCCGTGTATATCAATAAGAGGGCCACCTGAATTTCCTGGGTTGAGGGCTGCATCTGTTTGAATAATGTTTTCAATGATATTTCCAGTGTATCCCTTTAGGGTCCTTCCCAGAGCACTGATAACGCCACTTGTTACGCTATGGCCAAACCCAAAAGGGTTTCCTATTGCAAGGACAGGTTGAGCAACCTTTAATTTATCAGAATCTCCAAATTCAATTGCAGGCAATCTTGCTTCATTAATCCTTATTACTGCAAGATCAGTTTGCGGATCTTCACCTACAAGTTGTGCTTCGTACTGGTTTCTATCAGGAAATGTTACCCTGATTCTATTTGCGTTGTATACCACATGAGAGTTTGTGAGGATATAGCCGTCTGGTGTAAATACAAATCCAGATCCCATCCCCTGAAGTTGTTGTGGTCCCTCAAAGAAGTAATATCCGGGCGCAGCCTGAGTGACATCGACATTTACTACAGCGGGGCTTACCCTCTCTGCTACCCTTATGATTGCTTCAGAATAAGATTCAAGTATGTTTTCAAAGTTTTCCATAAAACCTCCCTATGTATTTTTTGTCATTCTTAAAAATCTAAATTCTTCTCCTAATTTAATGACTTTTTCTTCAGTTGTTTCAAAGCCAACTTTTCTATAGAGTTTTATTGCATTACTGTTGTCGCTCTCAACATCGAGAGAAAGCCTCATCTTTTTGGCACGTGCAATCTTCTCTGCCTCTTTTATAAGTGCTGTAGCACATCCCAGTCCTCTGAGTTCATGGTAGACGGCTATATCACTTATATAGAAATCATCCTTATAAATTTTTGACATATTCCCTGCTTTAATGAGTCTTATAAAGATTTTAAAGAAGCGCACTCTAAGTTTTTTCGTGATGAGCCTTCCAGTGTTTAATTCCTCTGTTTTCTTAGTTTTATAGTCGTAAGCAAGGAGTATTCCTCCGCATCTTTCGTTTACTTCTGCGACAAACGTATGGTCAATGCTGAACACATTGGCAGGGTTTTTATAAAGAAACTGAATGAGATTTTGGGTATCTTCCCCGAAAAGGTGAAGAAGGAAATTGCCCGAAGCCTGCATGACAAGGTTAGAAAAGTCCAGCGTATCCTTTAGTTCACCTTTTCTAATTTTAAATCTTTCCATTCGATTAATATTATACAACTTTTCGAGAATGAATTACATTGCAAGCGGTAGAGATTCTCACTCAAAATATTTTTGAGAGTGTTTCTGTTGTCTTCAGTCCATGGCCTGTGAATGTTGAAACAATAACTTCGCCTGAGGAAGAGCGTGGCAAATATTTCTTTACACCCGCAATTGTTGCAGCAGAAGTGGGCTCAATATAAAATCCCATTGCAATCATTTCTTTGAGCGCCTCAATGATCTCTTCTTCTGAAACTTCAATGAAGTCTCCATTTGACTCTCTTACAATATTAAGAATCTGGACTCCTCTTATGGGATTTGCAATCATAATCCCCTCTGCAATAGTGGGCTTTTTCTCTATCGGTATAATCGTGTTTAGACCTTTCTTAAAAGAGCAAGCAAGAGGTGCACAGTTTTCAGGTTGCACCCCTATAAAACGGGGTATCTTTTCAATAATGTTTTCCCTCATAAGCTCCTGAAAACCAATATAAACCCCTATAAGAAGAGAGCCGTTCCCTACAGGGAGGATGAGGGTATCCGGTGACTTCCACCCAAGTTGCTCGCATACTTCAAAGGAAAATGTCTTTGTCCCATGAAAGAAGAAAGGATTCCAATAATGGCTTGCATAGTAATACTTTGCTGCAAACTTCATTGCTTCACTGCTTGTGTCTTCTCTTGAGCCCTTCACTTTTGTAAGATTCACCCCGTATGCTCTTATCTGTACAAGTTTGCCTTCTGATGTGTAATCTGGTACGAAGATATCACATAGGATGTGAGCTCTTGCAGCATATGCAGCAAGAGCTGCCCCTGCATTACCTGAAGAATCCTCAACAATTCTATTTACTCCAATTTCTTTGACCTTGCTCACCATAACAGTAGCCCCTCTATCTTTAAAGGAACCACTTGGAAATAGATGGTCCTCTTTTATGAGCACATTTCTCTGATTGAAGTGAACAGAAATAAGAGGTGTAAAGCCCTCATCAAAGGATACAATGTTTGCATCATCCTCCACAGGGAGTGCCTCTCTGTATCTCCATAATGTCTCCTTTCTTTTAGTGATCTCTTTCAGAGGAAATCTTGCATCAAATTCAAGGTCGAGGAGACCACCGCACTCACATCTCCATATGTTTTTGTTCATCTTGTAGGTTTTACCGCAACTTCTACAAATCAATCTATTCATATGAAGGGTAATATTTTCCTGTTATATTTGCTTACGAAATTATCTAAACTTCTTTTAATTTTCAGCATTTTTATTAAATTCCTGGATTGCTATCTTTGAGAGGGGATTGTCGAGGATGTCTCTTATAATATTTGGAGGGATTGTTGCGCAGTCACTTCCTGCAATGAATGCATCTTCTACTTCTGCTACCGTTTTGAAACTTGCCGAAAGGATCTCTGTAAGCAGTTGTTCATTTCTGATAAATTCCTTTGCTGCACTGATTATATTGAATGGGTTACCACCTGCCCTACTAATCCTGTTTACATAGGGAATCACATATTCAGGCTCATATGGGAGGGATAGGAGTATTTCTCCAAAGGAAAAGATGGATGTTATTGCAGTCGGTATCCTGTCGTGTTTAAAAAGGTTAAGACTTTTTAGTCCCTCTTCTGAGAATGGAATCTTCAAGATAAGTCCCTCTGGATACAGATTATAATAATCTACACCTTCTTTATATATTTCATTACTCCTTTCTGACAAAGTCTGTACAAATACTTTTATCTTTAAACTCCTGCAGAGATTAATAATATCCCTAATCCTTGCTCCACTTTGGTGGAGGAGAGAAGGATTTGTTGTTACACCCTTTATGAATAAAAATCTGCTGAATTTATCTATCTCTTCAGGGCTTGCACTGTCAAGGAATATTTTCATTCTACAGTCACTGATTTTGCAAGATTTCGAGGCTTATCAATATCAAGTCCTCTGGTTTCTGCCATATAGTAGGCAATAAGCTGTAGTGGAATGATATTTACAATAGGTGCGAGGTCGTCTCTTGTTTTCGGTACATAGAAGACCCTATCAGCAACCTCTTCGATATTAGAGTTACCTTCCTCTGCTATTGCAAGGACTTTTCCACCGCGTGCCTTTACCTCTTTAATATTACTCAAAGTTTTTTCCCTGAGGGGTTTGTAGGTATTAATTGCAATAACAAGAGAATTTGGGGTGATAAGCGCAAGTGGGCCATGTTTAAGTTCTCCTGCAGGATAACCCTCTGCATGGATATAGGAGATCTCTTTTAATTTCAACGCCCCCTCAAGGGAAAGCGCGAAGTCAAGGTTCCTTCCTATATAAAATGTCTCCTCAATGTTTTTTGTTGTTGAGACAAAATCTGCAATCTCTCCACATCTCTGAATGATGTTGTTTGCTCTGTCATAAAGTGCATTAAATTCTTTTGCGAGGTGTTTCTCTTCTTCTGTTTCTAAACATCCCAAAATTTTTGCCATATAAAGAACAATGAGGGCAATCACCTCAACCTGTGCAACATAGGCTTTTGTTGAGGCAACTGCAATCTCAGGGCCTGCATGGATATAAATGACATTATCTACCTCTCGCGACACTGAGCTTCCTACCACATTAACGATACCGATTGTTTTTGCCCCTTTTGCCTTCCCGAGTCTCAGTGCTGCCAGAGTATCTGCAGTCTCTCCGGATTGACTCACGACAAAAAGAAGAGTGTGCTTATCTATAACAGGGTCTCTGTACCTGAATTCCGAGGCGACTTCTGCAGTAGAAGGAATTTTCAGATATTTTTCTACAAGGTAACGTCCAACTAAACCCGCGTGATATGCAGTCCCACAGGCAACAAAGTAGACCTGGTTAATGGAAGAAAGTTCCTCTTTTGTTAATTTAAGCTCCGGGATTTCAATCGAATCCCCTTTGATTCTTCCTCTCATTGCCTCTTTTATTACATTGGGTTCTTCGAAGATCTCTTTTAGCATAAAGTGTTTGAAGCCACCCTTCTGTGCATCCTCTATTTTCCAGTCAATCCTCTGTATATTTCTTCTGATAGGCTTCAGATCTCTATCATAGATGGTGTAACTGTCCTTGTGAATATCAGCAATATCTCCATTCTCGAGGATTATGATATCCTTTGTGTACTGAAGGAGTGCAGGAATATCGGAGGCAACAAAATTCTCATGATCTCCTACCCCAAGGACAAGAGGGCTATCCTTCCTTACAACGATAAATCGGTCTCTTTCATTTTTGCTCATTACGGCAATTGCATAGGAACCCTCAAGTAAATCCGTGGCTTTATTCACTGCTTTGAGCAGATCTCCCTCATAAAACTCTTCGATAAGATATGGAATGACCTCGGTGTCTGTTTCAGACCTGAAAACCTTTCCTTCTTTTATGAGCATTTTCTTAATTTCGATATAGTTTTCAATAATGCCATTATGTACGACAACAATATTCTTGCTTTCACTGAAATGAGGATGAGCATTAATATCATTTGGTATACCATGGGTTGCCCATCTCGTGTGTCCTATACCAATAGTGCCCTGTATCTCCTCAGTAGAAAGTTTCTTCTCAAGGTCACTTATCCTTCCCTGAGTTTTTACAACTGTGAGGTCTTTGCCAATAATTGCAATGCCTGCAGAATCATACCCTCTGTATTCAAGCTTTTTAAGCCCGTCAATAAGGATTGGTAAAGCTTCCTTATCTCCTATATACCCTACTATTCCGCACATGGTTTCTCCTCCAGGAATTCTTTAATTTTTGTTGCAATGTTATTTACATCTTTTTCGTTTTCGCCTTCAACCATTACTCTTATGAGGGGCTCGGTTCCGGATGCGCGTATGAATATCCTTCCTTCTTTACCAAGCCTTCTTTTCTCCTCATTTATAAAATTAATAACGTGCTCACTATTCAGGATTTCTTTATCTTTTACCCTTGCATTTATAAGAACCTGTGGAAAACGAACAATTCCTTTTCTTAACTTGCTGAGTGGTTTCTCTTCATCTATCATAACTGTCAGAATCATAAGAGCAGTTATAAGTCCGTCTCCAGTTGTACCTTCGTTAAGATAGATAATGTGCCCTGATTGTTCTCCTCCAAGGATTGCTTCACTTTTCGACATCTCGGATAAAACGTACCTATCACCCACAGGTGCTCTTAAAAATATAATCCCTTCCTCCCTAAATGCATTTTCAATTCCTACATTACTCATCATTGTCCCTACCACGGTATTGTTTTTTAGTTTTCCTTTCTTTTTGAGATACTTACCAATGATGAGCATAGTCTCGTCTCCATCAACGATATTACCCTCTGAATCCGAAAAAATTACCCTATCTCCATCTCCGTCATGGCTTATGCCAATGTCTGCTCCCTCGGCAACAGTAAATTGTGAAATTACGTTGGGATTTGTAGAACCGCAATCCACATTTATCCTTTTTCCATCAGGTGTAGTGCCAATTTCACATGTGGTTGCCCCGAGCCTCTTGAGGATAGTCGGTGTTGTATAAAATGTCGAACCAAATGCGCAATCAACTGCGATTTTCAATCTCTCTAAATTTAGTGGAAAGTGTTCCACAAGGAGATTGATGTAAGATTCCTTAAGATTTTCGTCCTGAATAATACGTCCTATTCCTGTCCCCGTTGGAGGCTCTTCAAATAGGGGGCTTTCAATCATATTTTCAATCATTTCTTCAATGGAATCTTCAAGTTTGAATCCAGAGTGCGAGAATAACTTTATCCCATTATATTCAATTGGGTTATGAGATGCAGAAATTACAACACCTGCAGCAAAATTATTGATTCTCGTAAGAAGCGAAACCGCAGGTGTAGGGATAATACCTGCAATAATTGCATCAAGCCCTTTACTTACAATTCCTGCTGAAATAGCATTTCTGAGCATTGGGGAAGAAATCCTCGTATCTTCTCCGATGAGAATAGGGGCATCGTCTCTAAAATAAGTGCTTATCGCTCTTCCAATATTTACTGCAAGTTCAACTGTTATATCCTTATTTGCAATACCTCGAGCACCATCTGTTCCAAAAATCTTTCTCATACTTTGTCTATTTTAACTTATTAACGCTTAAATTCCAAAGGAGATTTTATAGGGTGCGTCGCTCTCCCCGTTAAGAAACCTTTATTAAAGATTTCCCTTCTCAGGGAAGGTTACAGAAACAGTTTGTTTTCTTCAGCTCAAATACCCAAATCAGGGTCTAATTTATAAAGAGCTACTTATTATAGAGGTAGCAGGCAACTTTGTGCCCTGCCGATACCTCGAGTAGTTGCGGTTCCTTCTCTTTACATATATTCATTGTATATTTACAGCGTGGGTTAAATCTGCACCCTGTGGGAAGATTTATATTGCTTGATATATCTCCCTCAAGAATAATCCTTTCCCTCTTCTTCTCAACCACAGGGTCAGGAATTGGCACTGCCGAGTTAAGTGCTTGCGTGTATGGGTGAAGCGGCTTATCGTAGATTTCTTTGCTTGGTGCAATCTCCATAATTTTGCCAAGGTACATAACAATGACTTCGTCACTTATATGTTTTACCATTGCAAGGTCATGAGAGATAAAAAGATAAGTAAGATTAAACTCATCCTGAAGATCTTCAAAAGTATTTATAATCTGGGCTTGAATGGATACGTCCAGTGCAGAAACAGGCTCATCACAGATGATGAATTCAGGTTCTACTGCAAGTGCCCTTGCAAGCCCAATTCTCTGCCTTTGACCTCCTGAAAATTCATGGGGAAATCTTGATAAGTGTTCAGGATTTAAACCAAGTAAATTAAGTATATAAGCTGCTCTTTCTCTTCTTTCCTGCTTCGTATTGTAGAGGTTATGTATCTCCATTGGCTCTGTGACAATTTCTTCCACTGTAAGTCTTGGGTCAAGTGAGGCATAAGGATCCTGAAAGATCATCTGAAGTCTTCTCCTTACTTTATTCATTTCCTTTTCACTTAAACTTGCTATATCTATGCCCTCAAAGATAACCTGTCCTTCTGTAGGGTCATACAGTCTTATGATTGTTCTTCCTACTGTTGTCTTGCCGCTGCCTGTTTCACCTACAAGTCCTACTGTTTCGCCCCTCTTTACATTGAAACTTATATCATCAACAGCCTTTACCATAACTCCCTTTGTGCTTGCAAATATACCGCTTCTTATGGGAAAATATTTTTTAAGATTGTGTACTTCGAGGATATTATCTTCGCTCATTTTTTACTCCTTGTGGCTGCGGGGGCTCTTTTATCAAGAAGCCAGCAGATAACCCTATGCCCTTTCTCTGGTTCGAAATAGGGTGGTAGCTGCTCAAAACAGATGCGCATTGCATAGTCACATCTTAAAGAAAATGGGCATCCTTTTGGAGGGGAGATGAGGTCTGGGGGGAGCCCTGCGATAGTGGAAAGTTTCTCCTTCTCTTCCTGGTCGATTCTTGGCACTGATTTTAATAATCCCCATGTGTATGGGTGTTTTGGATTCTCGAAGATCTGGAAGTCACTTCCTTCTTCGATGACAAGCCCTGCATACATTACAAGTATTCTGCTACATAATCCTGCTACAACTGCAAGGTTATGGGTGATGAGGATAATGGAAGAGTTTACCCTTTCTTTAAGGTCATGCAGGAGATACAGAATCTGTGCCTGAATTGTAACATCAACAGAAGTTGTGGGTTCGTCTGCAATAATTATCTTTGGTTCACAGGAAATAGCCATTGCAATCATTACCCTCTGCCTCATTCCTCCGCTCAACTGGTGAGGGTACTGTTTATAAACCTCTTCGGGTGACTTAATTCTCACAAGATTGAGCAGCTCTATCACTCTTTCCTTGATCTCGTTGTTCTTTAGATTTGTATGAAGACGCAGCATCTCAGACATCTGATAGCCTATTGTTAGGGCAGGGTTAAGGGATGTCATAGGATCCTGAAATATCATAGAGATCTTTCCACCTCTTATTTTTTGCATCTCCTTTTCAGGGGTGTTAAGAATATCAATCCCATCAAGGTTTATCTCTCCCTGAACAATCTTTCCTGGTGGATAAGTAATGAGTCTCATTATGGAAAGGCCGGTAACAGATTTGCCGCACCCGGATTCTCCTACAATTCCCACTGCCTCTGCAGGATAGACATCGAAATCTATACCTCTTACTGCCTGGACTACTCCTGAATATGTAAAAAATTGTGTCTTTAGATTTCTTACTTTAAGAACGGGTTGCACTGGATTCCTCCTATTTCCTTAATCTCGGGTCGAGTGCATCTCTCAGCCCGTCTCCCAGAAAGTTAAATGAAAGCATTGATACCGAAATGAACAAAGCTGGTGCAAATAGAAGGTTCGGGTGGGATTGAAATCCTCTTATCCCATCCGAAGCAAGGGATCCCCAGCTTGCCATTGGTGCCGAAACTCCAAGGCCAATGAAGCTCAGGAATGACTCAAAAAATATTGCGTTTGGAATAAGAAGTGTTGCAGTAACAACAATTGGCCCAATTGCATTTGGTACGATGTGTCTTATAAGGATCCTTGTTCTGGAAGCACCAAGGGTACGAGCAGCAAGGGTGAATTCTTGTTCTTTTAAGCTCAGGGTTTGGCCTCTTACGATTCTTGCCATACCAACCCAGTACGAAATACCGAGGGCAATGAAGATGTTTGTAAGTCCTGGCTTCAATACAACCATAAGGAGTATGACAATAAGAAGAGTTGGGATGCTGTAAAGGATATCCACGATTCTCATCATAATATTGTCGGTCTTTCCCCCTAAGAACCCTGATATGCCTCCATAAATGACACCGATGATAAGATTTATGAAACTTGCTACAAAACCAACAGCAAGAGATATCCTTGCTCCATAGAGGACTCTTGTAAATTCATCTCTTCCAAGTTCGTCTGTCCCGAACCAGTGCTCCCTTGAGATTGGGGCGTAAACATTGTTAAGGTTTGTTTCATCATAGCCGTAAGGTGAAAACATTGGTCCGAATATAGCAAGGAGAATGACGATAGAAATCATAACAAGCCCTGCAATTGCAAGCCTGTTCATCTTTAATCTTCTCCATGCATCTGCCCAGTAGCCGATACTGGGTCGCACAAACTCCTTTATTTCAAGTTCTTCCTTACTTATTTTCTCGAAAAGTTTTTCCTCTTCCATTATTACCTCTGGCTTGAATATGTGATTCTCGGGTCAAGGAAGGCATACACGATATCCACAATGAAATTTGCAAAGATCAGGAACGCAGCATAGAATATGGTGGTTCCAAGTATCACCGTATAATCTCTGTCGTATATGCTTGTTACATAATATCTTCCAAGCCCTGGGATATAAAACAACCTCTCTATTACGAAGCTCCCTGTAAAGACCGCTGCTATAAGTGGTCCTAAGTATGTAACGACAGGGATGAGTGCATTCTTCAGGGCATGAATAGTCATAACTTTCGATTCCGATAGACCTTTCGCCCTTGCTGTCTTTATGTAGTCCTGGTTCAGGACATCGAGCATACTTGACCTCATAAGTCTTGCTATGTATGCTGTAGGATATGCAGCAAGCGTTATTGCGGGAAGGATCATATATCGAAAACTCCCCCATCCTGCTACGGGGAGTACTTTTAATTTCAGACCAAATATGTACATAAGAAGTGTTGCTATGATAAAGTTAGGGATCGATATCCCTAAAATAGAGAAAAACATGACAAAATTATCCTGCCAGAAGTTGTGCTTATAGGCGGAGATGATACCCGCCGGCAATCCAAGTCCGAGTGCAATAAGGATTGATATTGCTCCAAGCAGTGCAGATACTGGAAAACCTTTAGCTATAATATCATTTACAGTCAGGGCTTCGTATCTGAATGAAGGACCTAAATCTCCCTTCAGTAAATTTTTCATAAAATCTAAATACTGCTTTATCAGAGGGTCATTTAAATGGTACCTTGCTTCAATATTTCTCTCTACTGCTTCAGGGAGTGCCTTTTCTTTGGTAAAAGGCCCTCCTGGAATGGCTTTTGCAAGAAAAAAGGTAAGAGTTGCAATAATCCAGAGAGTAATAACCATTGATATAATTCTCTGGGTTATAAATCTTCTCATTACTGCCTCCTTGGGAGCACGCCCCCGGGGGCGTGCTCTTTATGATTAGTGCTCTTCGATATATGCTGTCTTAAAATCAGTATAACCAAGGGCTGATGTGTAAGCGCCCTTTATGTATGGTTTGATAAGTTCCGGTCTTGTGTAGAAATAGATAGGGGCAATGGGCATCTCGTCCATAAGTATTTTCTCAGCTTTATGCATTGCTTCCATCCTGACCTTTTGATCCCCTGAAGATTTTGCTTCTTTTACAAGGGCATCGTATTCTGGATTTCCCCAGCCTGTATCGTTATTTCCGCCACCCGTAACCCACATATCAATAAAGGTCATTGGGTCTGTATAATCTCCAATCCATCCTGCTCTTGCAACATCATAGTTCAAGGTGCTTCTGTTGTCGAGGTATACTTTCCACTCCTGGTTTGTAAGGGTGCAGTTAATACCTAATGTTTCTTTCCACATTCTCTGTATTGCCTCTGCAATTGTTTTGTGAGCCTCACTTGTGTTGTAAAGAAGCGTGAATTCTGGGAAGCCTTTTCCATCAGGATATCCTGCTTCTGCAAGCAATCTCTTAGCCTCTTCCGGGTTATAAGGCTCGAAGAAATCTCCTCCAACTGTCCTGAAGTCACTTCCTGGCTCAGCATCAGGGACTCCTGGCGGTACATATGCCGTTGCTGGAAGCTGCCCTGCCTTTGTAATATTCTTAACAATAGATTCTCTGTCAATTGCATATGTAAGCGCTTTTCTTACTCTTACATCATCAAAAGGCTCTCTTGTCACGTTGAAAAGATAGTAGTAAGTCCCAAGGTAAGGGTTAATAATAACTTTACCCTCTTCTAACAACCTTTCAAGCTCGGGGAGAGGTGGGTTTGCACCCCAATCAATCTCGTCGTTTTCAAACATTAGTAATTCTGTCGAGCTCTCTTCTACCATTGTGAATACAATTTTATCAAGCTTAACTGCGTCTTTGTCCCAGTAGTTAGGATTTTTTTCCATTTCAATGACATTGTTGTGCTCCCATTTTGTTAGTCTGAAGGGACCGTTGCTTACGTAGTTATCCGCAGACTTTGCCCAGTCAGGATTTGCCTGGTCAAGTTTTTTGTTTATGGGAAGGTAGGTAGTAAATGTAAGCAGTGATGAAAAGTAAGGAGTTGGTGCTTCAAGTGTTACCTCAAGGGTCTTATCGTCAATTGCTTTTACTCCAATTGAGTTTACATCGAAGGGTTTTTCAAGGTCAGGAACAACGTTTCCATCAGCATCGGTTACAAGTTCTCCATTTGCATCAACTTTTGGATAATAGTAATTACCATCTTTGGGAATAGAGGAGTTAAATGCTTCTCCATTTTTAATGTAGTATAGCTGATACGCATATTCCGAGGCAATTTCAGGAGAAAGTGCTGATTTCCATGAATACTCAAAATCCTGTGCTGTAAGGGGTTCTCCATTTGACCATTTTGCATCCCTCAGTTTAAATGTCCAGAGGAGTCCATCGGTAGAAACTGTATAGGATTCTGCGATTGAAGGAACAAGCTGACCATTAATGTCGTACCTCATCAGCCCATCAAATAGGTTCAGAAGCATCGTGAACTCAGGAATACCCGTTGCCTTTCTGGGGTCAAAGTACTGTGGCTCTGCTCCCACATTGTACCTGAGTACCATTGGTGCTTTCTCTTCTGTTTCTCTGCATCCTGCAAAGGCAAGTAGCATTACTGCTACAAGCAGGATGAGTGTTACTTTCTTTCTCATCAAAACCTCCCTTTTGTAGAGAATTTTAAAAGAGCATTGCTCTCCATTTAAGTAATCCTCATTATTTATAATTTTATTATCAATATACCTTTTTTCCAAATTGTTATTGATGCAAAAGATTTTCCTTGCATTTTCAAATCCCAGATTCTTGAAAATGTGTCTTTTGGTTTGTAGTTTTTCTCTACATTAATCTTTTAAAAAATCATTTTCCTCTCTTTCTGCACCTATTGAAGTTAATCCCATATGGCCTGGGAGCACCATTGTTCCCTCTGGTAGTACAAGAAGTTTGCTCTTTATGGAGCTAATCAATTCCTCAAATGCTCCCTTGTATTCTTTTGCAATACCAACACTTCTGTTAAAAAGAGTGTCTCCAGTGAAAATAAATCTGTCTTCAAGAAGACTTATGCTCCCTTTTGTATGTCCGGGTGTGTGGAGCACCTTGATTTTTTTGGTAGAAAACACTATTAAATCTCCCTCATTTAGTAGTAAATCAGGAGGTGGGGAGGTTATACTTGCCCCGATAAGAGTTGAGCCGTTTTTAACAGGATCATTGAGTTTCTCCACATCCATAGGATGGATCAGTATCTTTGAAGTAGGGTAAACTTCTTTGAGAAATTGATTACCTGAAATATGGTCGAAATGACCATGAGTGTTTATGATATACTTCAGGCTTCCCCTCCTCTGTATTTCACTAAGTGCAGTCTCCTCTTCAAACTCTGTAAACATCGCCGGGTCCACAATGCACACCTCGCTATCTTGCCCGAAGACATATGTATTTGTTTCAATGGGACCAAAAATGATCCTTGCAATTGAAAAATCTCCTATTTTTATCTCTTCCATATATGCTTATTATACAATTTTTATTGTTGTTGTATAATAAATAGGTGTAAAAGATGGATAACTCACTTATTAATGTGGTTTTCGGAGGAGGTGGGAGGCTTTATGTTCAGCTCCTTCAGGCTCTTGCTATTATTATTACTGCTGCATTTTTTCTTTCACAGAGCTTTATTGCAAGAAGTCTGTTTAATCTTGAGGAATCTGTAAAGAAACAGGTATTTCTTGGTATATTCTTCGGGTGTATTTCCATACTTGGGACGCTTCTTGGTATTTACACTATAGATGGAGCAATTGCCAATGTGAGGGATATTGGTGCAATAACGGGGGGGCTTTTCGGTGGGCCCATCGTTGGGGCGATTGCAGGGGTAATGGGTAGTGTACACAGGGCTTCTCTTGGTGGGTTTTCTGCAAATGCCTGTTCTCTTGCAACACTTACAAATGGTATTCTTGCTGGTTTTGTATATAAATTGAGGAGGGGTAGGAATTTTCATCCATTTTCGGGCCTTCTCTTCGCAGCGGGTGCAGAATGTTATCATATGGGGCTTGTTTTTCTTATGTCAAAGCCTCGCAGTGAGGCAATTGCACTTATAAGAGAGGTAAGTGGCCCTATGATTCTTATGAATGCAATTGGTGTGGGGCTTTTTCTTCTCGTCATTGAATCCTCTATGAGAGAAAGGGAACTCGTCTCTGCAATTACAGCAGAGAAGGTTCTTAAGATTACAGAGAAGACACTTCCTGTCCTCAGTAAAGGATTTACCAGCGAAAATGCAGAAAAAGCAGCAAGAATTATCCTGAAGGGCACAAACCTCGATGCTGTTGGTATAACCGATAAAGATAGGATTCTTGCATTTATCGGCCTCGGGGAAGATCATCATAAAAGCGGAGGCCCTCTTAGAACTGCTTCCTCTCGAAAGGTCCTTGAAAAGGGAGAGATTGCATTTTTAAGAAATAAAAGAGAGATTGCCTGTGATTTTAAAGGTTGTCCTCTCGGCTCTGGCGTTGTTGTTCCTTTGAAGGGAACAGAGGGAGAAGTTTTTGGTTCACTTAAGTTATATAGAAGAAAGGCGAATGCCATAAGTCCACTTGATGTTGAAATTGCGAAAGGACTTGCAGCAATCCTTGCAAACCAGATTGAACTGAACAAAATCGAAGAAGAGAAAAGGTCAAAGGTCCTTTTCCAGCTAAAGGCTCTTCAGGCTTATATAAATCCCCATTTCCTCTTTAATACACTGAATACAATCTCTTATGTTGTGAGGAAAAATCCTGAGAAGGGGCGGTATCTCATCCAGAAATTGAGCTATATCCTCAGGGAAACAATTTACAGAGAAAGCAATTTCGTTGAAGTCAAAGAGGAGTTAGACCTTGTTAAATCCTATCTGGAGATAGAGAAGGAAAGACTTGGTGATCGCCTTGATTATGAGTTTAATGTCGATGAGCGGCTGCTCGAAGTAAAGGTTCCATCACTTATACTTCAGCCAATTGTTGAGAACGCCATAAAACATGGCTATTCTTCATCTGTTGGGAAATTGAAGGTTTCAATATCCGTTTCTTCGAGGATTAATTATCTTTATCTTGTTGTTGAGGATACTGGGAAAGGGATGTCAAAAGAAAAACTTAAAAGTATAGAAAGCAAAGGGGAAGATGAATCAATAGGGTTAAGAAACGTACTTGAGAGATTGAAAAATTTATACGATGTAGATTATAATTTTAAGATAAGAAGCACCCCCGGAAAAGGTACAAAGGTCACCATAGCGATCCCCCTGAAAGGAGTCAAAGATTGGCTATTAGAGCAGTTATCGTTGACGACGAAAAGCCTGCAAGAGAAGAGATAAAGTTTTTCCTCAGCAAGTTCCCGGAGTTTCTCGTAGAAAGAGAGTTTGAGAATGCATTTGATGCGTTGAGTTATATTATTTCCCAGCCTCCTGATGTCGTTTTTTTTGATATTAACATGCCTGGTTTTGACGGGATACACCTTGCAGAGGCACTTAAGAATATGGAAGAGTCCCCTTTTATTGTATTTGTTACTGCCTACTCTGAGTATGCAGTAAGGGCATTTGAACTTGAGGCACTTGATTATATTCTAAAACCGCTTGAAGAGGGCCGATTTGCAAAGACTGTAACAAAGATTACTTTATCCTTGAAGGAAAGGAAACCACACGGACTTGAAATGATTATCTGCGAATTTCAGGGTGAACTTGTGCTTCTCAAGCTTGATGATGTTCAGTACCTTTATGTTGATAGAGGGAAATTATACGTAAAAAAAAGGGAGGAATCCCTTCCTGTAAGGGGAATGAACCTTCAACAGGCGGAAAAGAATTTTTCTTCTGCAAATTTTTTTCGCATTAACAAAAAGTATCTTATAAATCTCAACAAGGTCTCAAAGATTATTCCATGGTTCAAAGGGAGGTATCTTATTCAGATGGAGAATGGAGATAAACTTCCTCTTTCTCCACACCATCAGAAGAAATTTAGAGAGAGAGTGAGATTGTCTTAAAATTCTTACTTTTATCATCACTTTTCATACATTTATCTAATTTTTATTGACTCTCTACTATTCCGTGATAAAATAAAATGGTGTAGAATGAAAGGAAATGTAAGGTCGGGGCATAATTTAAGTATAAATCTAAACAAAGGAGGTCATGTATGACAACACTGATTGTGTTGATTGGGGCGGTATTCTATCTTGTCCTCTACTTTACTTGGGGAAAGAGACTTGAGAAGAACGTAGTAAAAGCGGATGGCAAGAAAGAAACGCCTGCAGTAAGGCTTCGTGACAATGTTGACTACGTCCCTGCGCATCGATTTGTCCTTTTCGGGCACCATTTTGCATCAATTGCAGGAGCGGGTCCTATAACAGGTCCTGCAATAGCAATGGCGTGGGGATGGCTACCAGGATTACTGTGGGTATGGTTTGGGAATCTCTTTATTGGAAGTATTCACGATTATCTTTCCCTTATGGCTTCAGTTCGTTATGATGGAAATTCTGTCCAGTGGGTTGCAGGGAAACTGATGGGCGAGAGGACAAAATTTATCTTTGAGCTCTTTACCTACTTTACCCTGCTTCTTATACTTGCTGCATTTATGGGGACATTTGGTGGCCTTGCGATAACATCTCCTGAAGTTGTAACGGCTTCTGTCCTGTTTATTATTATTGCTGTTATTGAAGGGTTCCTTCTTTACAGGACCAAACTACCTTTCTGGCTTACAACAGTGATTGGAGTTGCAATGCTTGTTATAGTTATTGTTATTTCGTTTACGGCTCCTTTTATTACTGCAACAAATGCCAAAACAGTCTACATTATTCTCTTCTTTTATATGATCCTTGCATCTTCTCTTCCCGTATGGATTCTCCTTCAGCCAAGAGATTATCTAAACTCTTTTCTACTCTATGGAGGCTTAATCCTTGGGGGAGTTGGGGCACTTATAGGCTTTAAAGGCTTCTCGTGGCCTGCTTTTACAACGTGGACAGCACATGCTGTAACCCCGGCAGTACCCTCTGCCTTCTGGCCTACTGTTCCTCTTGTCATTGCCTGCGGTGCTCTTTCGGGCTTCCATGCGCTTGTTGCCTCAGGAACTTCCTCAAAACAGTTAGATAATGAGCTTAGTGGCCTCTTTGTAGGTTACGGTGGAATGTTTACAGAAGGCTTCCTTGCCACACTTGTCATTGTCTCCATATCTGCCTTTGGCATGGATATTTTCAGAGACGCAGCTTCTGGTATCAGTCAAATAGGTCTGAATGTAGACGCTCTTGCGGGTGGTGGTGCAGTGCTTGGAGATAATTATCTAAAGGTAATCAATGCAAAGGAAACGGGTATTGGTGCGGCGATGGGCATATTCAGGCAGTCTTTTGGCCGTCTTTTGAACAATTCTTTTGGCATCCCTGTAAAATTTGGGGCAACATTTGCGGGTCTATGGGCATCAGCATTTGTCCTTACAACTCTTGACACAGCAACAAGGCTTGCAAGGTATGCCTGGCAGGAACTCTTCCAGCTCGTAAAGAGTAAGCCTGTTCGTGGCTTCCTTACTGATAAGTGGATTGCCTCTATTATTGCATCTGGTCTTGGCCTTTATCTTGTCTGGACAGGTAGCTACAATGCCCTCTGGTCAGGATTTGCAGGTGCTAACCAGCTCCTTGCATCCATTGCACTTCTTACTGCTTCTGTGTGGGTTAAGAATGTTCAAAAGGCAGGAAGAATGTGGACAATGGCTGTCGTTATCCCTGCGGTATTCCTGTGGATAACAGCCTTTATAGCCCTTATCTGGTACGTGATTGTTGTTATACCCACCCTAAATCTTGCATTCAGGATTCCTATGTACATATTCCTTATTGTTATGATTATACTCGATGTTTATCTTGTAGGATCCTTCTTTACAAATTTCAGAAAGACCCCAGAGGAATTTGCAAAAGAAAGAGGTTAATGAGAAATTTATTTGAAGTAATTAAAGGGTTTTTTAAGGGAGTAGATAGAGGAATGAGGGAGGTTTCAACCTCCCTCATTCAGAATGAGCTTGAGGAGTATGAAAATGCCTTTGCACTTCTTACGATGGGGTTTCTCTCGGGATTGCCTTCTCCCCCGACCGGTCTTGTTATAAGGCTTTTCCCTCATATGCAGAGAGAGATTCAGGTTATGATGAGTAAGAGTTCGGGTCTGTTTGATGCCTTTGGCTCTACAATGGGAAAATTTAGTGTTGATTAAGTAATGACGAATATCTACTTCTTTCTTGGAAAAGGTGGGGTCGGTAAGACAACAATATCTTCTGCGTGGGCTGCGGGTCTTGCAAAAATTGGGAGAAAAACGCTCCTTGTTTCTCTTGACCCAGCCCATACTCTTTCAGATGCCCTGAATGTAATGGTCACAGGGAGAATAAAAAGAATATCTGATAGTCTGGATGCAACAGAAATAGACATAGATCAAATGATTCAGGATTATCTTCAGGATGTGTCTACTACGATGAAAAGCACGTACAGATATCTCTCGACTCTGAATATTGATAGATACTTCAACATACTTAAGAACTCCCCGGGTGTTGAGGAATACGCAATCCTCGAGGGCATAAAGGAGTTTGTTTCTAAGGATGAATATGATATAATTGTTTTTGATACACCTCCTGCAGGGATGATGGTGAGAGTGCTGGGTATGCCGCGGGTTTCCCTTGTCTGGACGGAGAGTCTCATAGCGATGAGGCGTAAGATTCTTTCAAGGCGCAGGATGATCGAAAATGTACAGGGAAGGTTTGAAGCAGATGTTGGTGGGGAGAAGGTTGTTCTTACTTCTGAAGAGAAGGAAGACCCCGTAATGCAGGAACTTGTTTCGTATAAAAATGAAATGGAAGCCCTCAGGAATCTTTTTTCATCACAGAGTTGTAAGGTAAGTATTGTAACAATGGCAGAGGAACTTGCTCTTTCTGAGACAGAGAGGATAATAGGTGCTCTGAAGGAGTTTTATATCCCTGTGGAAAAGGTTTACCTTAACAAATATATGAGGATAGAGAATCCACCTGAAGAGATTATAGGTAAGATTGAAGAGCAGGGGTCTGTTGTCATGAGGATGAAAGAAGAATTAAAGGGCATTGATATTATAGAGATTCCAATGCTGAGGAGTTCCCCAAGGGGAGTTGAGGTGCTTTTAGCGCTTTATAGAGATTATCTTAAGGAAGGAGAAAAGGTATGAAGGTTTCCGGAAGTGTACTTTCAATAATTGTAATTCTCGCAGGTGTTGCAGTTCTTCAGTTCTTTCAGGGAAGAAAGATAAATGTGGGGCTTATGAGACTATTTATACAGGGATTTGAGAAAAAGCTAAAGATAAAGGACCAGCTTTATACATTGATAGGGGAATATTCTGGTTTCAGGGTAAACTATGACCTCTCTGACAAATATATTAATAATGTTGAAATGAGCCTAACCCTTCTTCCAAGGCAGAGTCTATTTTATCTGCCATTTTCTTTTATGGTTAAAAGGGGGGACAGGCTTTTTATTGTACTGAGGCCGAAGTTTAGAGTAAGGAATGATGCGCATATTATACAAAACTTTTACTATCTTTTTGGGCCTGACATTCAGGAAAAAGAAGACCTTGAAAAGGGGAAGGTAATCTTCGAAAAAAAGGAAGGTTTCTATTCCCTTACAAATGATAAATATACACTTGATAAACTGAAAAAGCTTGCCGAAAGCTCTCTTGATGTGAGAAGGCTCCGTCATATATGCGTAGTAAAGAGAACAAATGTGCTTTTTTGCCTCATAAAACCGGATCCTTTAAAGACTCCCGATGAGGTAAAAAAGCTTGTGGAAAACTTCCCGAAAATATTCAAAGAGGAAAAGAGAGAAACAGAAATTTTAGAGGAGCTTAAGTCCTGAACCTAAATTAAAGGGTCTTTTTACAAACTTCTAATGAGTTCTATAATATCTATGTGAAATTTATGGATATCTTCTTTGACGGCTGTAGAATGCATGCATTTATATATTTCTTAACATTATGCTTCTTATGAAAATCGCTAACATCTTTAAAGAAATTGCAGAAAAGGGTTATTTATGAGGGATACAGGTGTAGTTAAGAGTGTAAAAGGTGATTTTGCAGAGGTTATTGCAGACCCGGGGAGGGAATGTACGGAGTGTCCTATCTCAGGGAGCTGTACTCATTCAACGCTTGAGGAAGGTCAAACAATCTTTGTTAAAAATGAGTTAGGTGCAGAAGTAAACGACCTTGTGATATTTGAATATGAGGAAAGAGAGATAGAAAAAGGAGTTTTCCTTGTTTATGGTATCCCGACGCTTTTTATTCTCTCAGGGTTTATCTTAGGTGTGGTTCTTGAGAAGGGCTTTGGCTTTGTGCTTTTTAAGTTGCAGAATGCTATGATTATTATAATGACTGTTTTATTTCTCGTTGCTTCTATATTTGTGGTAAGATGGATTGATAAAAAGATCCGCGCAGGTGCCTATATTGTGGATATCCTTATTGAGGCAAATAAGAGTCAGGGCTAAAAGAAACTTCTCATAAAATTTCCATGTGAAATTTGAGCAAATATTCTTTGAGCATAAGACATATCGTACTTTAAGGGTATGACTTCTGCATTATGTCCTATAATATCCTTTGCATATAGGAGTTCTTTCATAGTCAATGGCCTTGCAAAACTGAAAGCGGGACTTCTTACAATTGTGTTGATATGTACCTTATCAGGGCTTATCATTTTGATAGCTTCCTTTAATGCTATATAGTTTTCAATTACATCGTTTATATCTTTAACAAGCATGATTTCGATCCATAAGTCTCCTTTAAAATGAGTTCTGAATTCTTGAATACCTTTTATTACATCCTCCACTCTAATTGAGAGGGTATTCTGGTTTATCCTGTTATAGTATTCCTGTGTTGCTGCGCTCAGAGAAAACTTTACAATATCTGCATTTAGAAGGTCTCCTCTTACATCCTTCCTTGATATGAGAGAGGAGTTTGTTAGTACAACTACAGGTATATCAGTGGTCTTTTTGATTTCCTTTATTATGTATCCAAGTTTTGAATTGAGAGTAGGCTCACCGAAACCTGAAAATGTAATGTGGTCAAGTTTTCCATGATAATCTTCAAGGAATTCTCTTACATTATTTAAAATCAAATCCGCTTTAATATATTCATGCCTTTTGCTGGTAAGTTTTGTTGTCCTGCCTACCTCGCAAAATACACAATTAAAACTGCATATCTTTGGGGGAACAGTTGTTATTCCCAAAGAATTACCCAGTCTTCTTGAATGCACTGGCCCATAAACATATTTCAACTTCTTTGCCTCCTATTTTTAAAAAACAAAGTATTTTATACAAAATTTTATTTCTGTCAAGTGTTTGTTTGTATAGGTCTTCAGAAGGGTTTTTGTGGGTTTGTTGCAAAAATTAGTCATTTTGTTGTGAACCGGGGTCAAAGACTAAAGGAGGCAAGTATTACACTGTGGAATTTTCAGGCAATATTCAATCATAGCCAACACTAAAATGCCTATAAAGATTTACAAAAATGAAATTTCCTCACCCCACTTTTAAAGCAAAGCTTATGGAAGCATAATCCCTTTGTTATTGAAAAGGGAAATGTCTCTTACTATACTCTTCTATTTTTCGAAAAGATTTATTATAATTTCTATTCTTTCTTCGCTCGAATAGGGTAAATGTTCTGGGAAGGTGACTTTTGCTCCTTCTATCTTTTGAAGCTCTTCCATTACTTTCTGGATATTTTCAGGCTTAATAGAATAGTGGATAATCTTCGTTGGTTTTGGCGGTTCTTCGGGGGGGTGTCTGCTATCCTCATTTTCACCCTCTTCAATAAGGATAATATCCCCGTATTCCTCAAGGACTGTAGAAACGGTTTCCTCGTCACTTTTCTTAATTTCGACATCAATCTGCTGGGTTGCATCCATGTATGATTCTCCACCGGGTGGTACCGGGGCTGTTTTTAGCGTTACCTCAGGTTCCTTCAATGCCAGGTTTTCTCTATAATTTTTGATAAAGAGGATTGACACAATTAATGCTACAGAGATTGTTACCAGTACATATCTGTATCTAAAGACAAAAGGCCTTCTTGCTTTCTCAACGACCTTTGAAGATACATCAGGAGAGCGGAGTTGCATATCTGTGAGCGTTTCCTTCATTGCGAGGATCTGATGATAATATTCGAGAGCCTCGGGGTTGTCCTTGAGGAGCTCCTCCACTTCCTCTTTACTCAGGTTTTTATCAATATATTCTGTAATTTTTTCTTTCATCATATATTAGACCTCGAATACCATCAAAAAGTTCCATTAATTTTATCAAAGAAATTATTTTTGAGAATTTCCTCTCTCAATCTATCTCTGGCCCTTGCTATCCTTGACTTAACTGTTCCCTCAGGGATTCCAAGTACATAGGAAACGTCATCATAAGGCAGCCCCTGAATGTCTATAAGGGTAATAATCTCTCTGTCTTCCGTACTGAGGTGGCTGAGCCCCTCCCAGATAATCTTTTTTTTCTCGTCAAGGGTAAATTCGGCGGGAATATTTTCATCCTGTGGAATTTTGGTAAGTTCTACTCTTTTCTCTTTCTTGAGTTCCTCTTTGGCAATGTTCATTGCAATTCTATAAAGCCATGTTAATAATCTGGATTCTCCTTTGAAACTTTTTATGTACTTAAAAGCCTTAAGGAAGGTCTCTTCGAGGATATCTTCAGCTAATGCCCTGTCCCGTACAACCTGGAAGATTACATTGAAAAGGTAACTCTGGGTATGTACAACGAGGAATTCTCTGGCCTCTATATCCCCCTGTTTTAAGTTCTTAACAAGCTTTTCCTCTTCCATTAATAAATATTATAATATTTTATGGTATAATAAAATATGAAGTTTATAGGTGCAGCGCTGTTTGCATTTTTTATGGGGGCTGTTCCTTACTCCTATATTGTGGGAAGGGTTACCAAACATATTGATATAAGGGAGTACGGGAGCAAGAACCCGGGGGCTGGGAATGTATTTCACCTTGTAAGCTGGAGGGCAGGGACAATTGCACTTATCCTTGATGCGGGGAAGGGATTGCTTGCACTTTATATTCTCTGGTACTTTTTCAAGTTTACGCCTGTACAACTTACATATCTGGGGATGATAGCTGTACTTGGCCATGTTTTATCTCCATTTTTACAATTTAAAGGTGGAAAGGGTGCTGCAACAGCTGGGGGTGTTCTTATTTTCGTTATCTCAATCGTGCTCGGAACAAGGGCAATTGCGTTTCTCATCTATTTCATCATCCCATGGGTTATTCTTCTTGTACTTACCCATTCGCAGGTGGTTTCACTTGCAATCCTTCTGCCTTTTTTGCCTGTCGTAATGTGGTTTATGACCCGGGATATAAAGCTTACAATTGCGCTCATTCTTTTCTCGTTGCTCATTGAACTTCTTGGAGTGGGGTCTCTGAGGAGGGAATGGCGTGCCTCTTATGAAAAATATCTCAAGAGATACTTTAAAAAGTGAAGCCGGGGTGGCGGAACTGGCAGACGCGGCGGACTCAAAATCCGCAGGGGCTCACGCCCTGTGAGGGTTCGACTCCCTCTCCCGGCACCACAGAAAAAGAGTCTGAATAAGGTTTGACAGGGATGAGTTTCACTTGTAATTTATTGTGCTCTTTGAAGAAATTCTTCTCTGATTTAGCTTATTATTAAAAATCCATAGGAGAGATAATCCTCCCTTTATAAAAGACTGATGTCTTTTTTCTTACTGCGTAATCGAGTAAGAAAGGGATATTATGTATATTAAGTACTGTAACCATCTCATCAAGTCTTATACTGCCCCTCTCGGTAAAATAAACAGAAAAGAGAAACTCATACTGGAGTCCTTCTCTTTTCATGAGCTCCACATTTTCTATAAATTCCCTTATTTCTTTTTTACCTTTACTTCTTTCTATAATAATTTTATCCGCTTTCAAAATGTTTCTAATGGATGATTCTACCTCTTCATCGGGAATATCGAAATCAAGGTGCCCGTAGAGAAAATTTACAAGAATTGCCCTCAGAGACGAAATGGGAGGTACTGTATCTGATATCGACTTAATGTCTTTAATACGCAGGATATTGGCAAAACTGTGTGAAAGAGCATTTAGTATTGCATCAAGCTGCATATTTTCTTCAATATAAAAGTCAAAATACTCGTCTTCCCCGATCATTCCAACACTTAATGGAAAACCCATTTCCATCTTTACTCTCGGAGTGTATCCCTCAGTAAAAGTGAGCGGAAGAGAAGTTCTCCTTAGTCCCCTTTCAATAGTTGTCTTGAGGTCTATATAACCAAGATAAAAAATCTCCCCAGGCCTTTCAAAGTTTACTCTAATCCTCACAAAGAATATTATTATTAAATTCTATTTTTAAACAAATCTTTATGGTATATAAAAAAGAGGGGCATATGCCCCTCTTTTAAAGACGAAGAAGTATATATAGAAATTATGTGTTAGGGCAGTTATTTTGTTTGAATTGTCTTCCAAAACCTCTCTCGAAGCCTTTGCCTGGTCTTTCACCACGTAAACTTTCAACCATCTCTTTGACCCTGTCATCAATATTCTCTATAGCTCTGTCGTACTGCTCCTGAGTGATCTTACCTTCTTCTAAAAGACTCTTGAGAGCTTCTTCTTTCTTTGATACGATAAAATTGATGAGCTCTTCTTCTGTCTTACCCTTTGATTCTGCAATCTGTACAAGAGTTTTACCATTATCTAACTCTGTACGAATCTCGTCTTCTGTCATTCCAAGAAATGCTGGGAGTTCCTGTAGAAGGTCGAT
>DHHO01000003.1 GCA_002403335.1 Caldiserica bacterium UBA4770 | reverse complement strand
ATATTTCAACGTGTAAATCGATTGGTATTATATCCGGGACTTCCACCCCAAACTGGGTTATAGAAGAAGTTATTAAAGGGGTGAGATAGTGAGAATCGCCGTTATTGGTGCAGGTGGTTGGGGCACAACAATAGCAGAGCTTCTGGGGAAAAAGGGTTTTGATGTATCCTTATGGGTACACAGCGATAAAACATTTGAGGAAATCCTTAATTCCAAAGAAAACAAATCTTATTTAAGGGGAGTAAGCCTTGAACACATAAGGAATTTTACAATGGATATGTGGGAGGCAATTGAAGGAGCATCTCTTGTTGTTCTTGCAATTCCAGTACAAAAAATAAGAGAAAATATTTGTAACGTTAATCCTACTGGAAAAGAGGTTGTTTTAAATGTTTCAAAGGGTATTGAAATCAAAACTTTTATGAGGGTGTCTGAGTTGATTATGGATATATGGAAGATACCTGTGGACCGAGTTGCAACACTTTCTGGTCCGAACTTTTCCTATGAAATTGCAAGAGAAATGCCCGCTGCAACAGTAATAGGGTGTACAAATGAGAAAACTGCAAAAGAGTTACAGGATATCTTTATGAATGATTATCTCAGGGTATATTATACTTCGGACATAGTAGGAGTTGAGCTGGGTGGTGCTCTTAAAAATGTTTATGCAATAGGAACAGGTATCAGTGATGGTCTGGGGTTCGGGGATAGCAGCAAGGCATCGCTTATTGTAAGAAGTATTTTGGAAATGATAAGGTTAGGTGAGGTACTTGGTGGAAAAAAAGGGACATTCGTCGGGTTATCCGGTATTGGAGACCTTATTGCGACCTCTTTCAGTAAAAGAAGTAGAAACAGGTGGGCAGGTGAAGAAATTGGAAAAGGTAAAAGCAGAGAAGATATCGAGGAAATGACAACTCAAGTTGTGGAGGGATTATATACACTTGAGGCAATTTATTCCTTAAAAGAGCAGTTAAATATTGACATGCCTGTTATTGAGGCTATATATAATATTGTCTATAGGAGATTGAGTCCTTTTGAAGAACTTGCAAAGTTGATGCGAAGGGAGAAGAAAAGAGAAGATACAGTTTAAAAATAGAAGAGTTTATCAAGCCTCAATATAGGTCATCTTTGTCTATAAAAGAGATATTGAATGGGTTACGCTTGTTTATAAATTTCTCGAACAATGCCTTGGAAGTAAGAAGATATAATAAATACTCTGCCTTTCTCTTCTGCAATTCAAAAGGTAAAGCCCAATTTCCTGTAGGATTTTTAACCTTTTCCATTTCAATAATTATAAGATCTTTTTAAGGGTTATCCAAATTTTTGAAGTGGTGAATCTCTCCTTATCTTAATTACTCTTAAGAAAATTTTCTATTTCCTTTCTTTCAGGCATTGAAATTGCTGCACCTTTTCTTGTGACAGAAATAGCAGATGCAGCGGAAGCAAAGACCAGAGCATCCCTTACATTCATCCCCAGAGAAAGAGCTGCAGCAAAAGAACCATTAAAGGTATCCCCTGCGCCAGTTGTATCAACTGCTTTAACGGAGAATGCAGGTATTGAAATCTTTAGGTCTTTTTTCCTGAGAAGAACTCCTTTTGCTCCTGATTTAATAATAAGAGAGATATCAGAGTCCATTAATTTTTGAATATTTTCATATTTTTCGATCTGTTTTAATTCTAACTCATTTGGTGTTAAAAATTTGACGTAGGGAAATACTTTTTTTAATTCTTTTTTGAAAGGAGCGGGATCAAGAATGACCGTAGCGCCAATTTTCCTTCCATACCTGGCTACCTCCATAAGTGTTTTGATGGGGATTTCTCCCTGCAGAAGAAGAAAATCTCCTTTCTTCAAGTCATCGTAAAGGATGTTTACTTCATCTTTTCCAATCTTTTCGTTTGCACCTGGAAGGATTGTAATTTTATTGTGCCCTCTTCTGTCGACGTTAATGAGGGCAATGCCTGTTTGAGAATAAGGATCTGCCATAACTTTTGTATTAACGCCATATCGATTGAGTTCTGAAAGTGCAAATTCTCCAAAGAAATCTTTACCAACTCTTCCAATGAAAGTTGTGTCCCCACCTGATTTTTTTGAGGCTACTGCCTGATTAGCTCCCTTACCTCCCTGAGTCATGAAGAACTCATTTCCTATAATAGTTTCTCCGATCTTTGGAAAGCGGTTACTATAAATGACTAAATCAGCATTTATGCTTCCTATTACTACAATTTTTCTCATTGCTTTTATATAAAAATATTATATATAAGTATGTTGAAGGTCAAAAAGTACTATCTATTGCAAAAAGACGGTTTAATCATAAAATATTCATATTTCGGTCAACTATATGAAAGAAGATACTACACTTAACCTTCGAAGATGGTTTATGGCTTTTACTCTGCAGGGTGCATCACTTGGTGCATTTACTCTCATTCTCAGCCTTTTTACGGTAACAGGGATGAAGGGGAATGTAGAAAATGCAAGTGTAGTAGTTGCACTTTATTCTCTTGGTAATCTTGTAGGCTCTGTGATTACAGGCATTGTCCTTGATAAAGCAAGGGATTACCCTGCAATTATCTTTAGAAGTTTATTCCTAAGTGCAATAATTGCAATTGTCCTTCCATTTTCGTATTCTTTATCTATCTACTCTCTGCTCTCCTTCCTTATGGGTCTGTCGGTTGCCTTCGTTGGCCCAGCCATAATAGTCTTTATGAATAAAAGACTTCCCGAGAAAATGTATCGAAGAAGCCTTAGTGCCCTCAATTTACTGAATAGTACGGGGGCAACACTTGGGACTTTTATCGGAAGTGCTTTACTTGTTTCATTTTCTTTTATGGAGGAAACATCAAGGATGGCACTCATCTTTTTTTTCTCTTCAGTCCTTTTTGCAATAGCATCCATTATGATTTCTACACAGAGAAAAGGGTCTCTTCGTATTCTGGGGGACAGGTCAAGTGACAGGTTAAATGTCTCAAAATTCCCTGAAGCAATTATTGATGTAATCAATATCAATAAATATGAGCAGAGATCAAGAACATTTATCCTTGCTGCAATGTTAACGTTTTTTGGAGCAAATATGATGCTTGCCGTCTTTTCTATTTATCTTAAAGAGTACCTTAATGTAAGCTCCACATTGATATTTGTGATTTATGGAATAAACAGTATCGCTGGAAATGTTGGTTTTTACCTTGCAAATACGGTTATGAGAAGAGTAAATGATAAGGAGCTCATAAAGGCAGTTGTTATTACAAGGGCGATACTTATTGTTTTTATAACAATTTCAGGTATTTTTAAAAATATTGGATATTTAAAAATGCTAACCTTTGTATCATTTACACTATTCGGTTTTACATGGCCGTTTTTTTATCTTCCTCTTACAGTACAGGCAACAAATATTGAAGGAATGGAAAAAAGTGGCAAGATTCTTGGTCTTCTAAATGCCTCAACAAATCTGGCAGTGATAGTAGCTTCCTTCATCTCAGGGCTCATTGCCCAGAGAATAAACTACTTCACTGCCTTTGTCATTGGTGTATTATTTCTTATTGCTGCATATAGAATGTTTCAAAGGTATTAAAAATAATCAGCTTTTAAGGAAGGCCTCCAATGTCTTGCCTCTGTCAACCTTAATTCCCATTTCTTCGAGGGTTTCTAAGATTCTTTTTATAGCCAGAAATAGGTCTTCTTCCTCTGTGCTGCCCATATGCCCTATTCTGAAAGTCTTCCCCTTTAAATCTTTTAGGCCTCCCGCAACAAATAATTCTTTCTCCTCAAGTAACTTTCTGAAGGATTCATCATCGACTCCTTCAGGATATCTAAAAACTGATAGTGTTGGGGCAGGGATCTTGGCAACAAGTTCGAACCCAAGGGAACTCATAGCAGCCCTTACTTTTTTAGCAAGAAGCGTATGCTTTTCAAAATAAACCGGTAAGCCGAAATCCAGAATTCTATTAAGAGATTCTTGAAGTGCAAATACCATGTTTACTGCAGGTGTTGCAAAGTACTTGCTAGTGTCTTCCACCACAGGTATCCACCGTAATATGTCTCCATAATATGTCCTTACATTCTTGATTCTCTTCCTTTTTTCAATTGCTCTACTTGAAAAGGCAAGCATCGCAAGACCCGGAGGGATTGCAATGGCCTTTTGAGAGCCGGTAAAGAAAACATCAACTCCCCATTCATCCATTTTTTCCTCTATGCCCCCTGTTGCACAAACACCATCAACAACAATGAGCGTTTGAGGGGAAAGATTCCTAACGATTTTTGTAATAGACTCTACCTGTGCCAATACACCTGTCGATGTGTCTACATGCGTAATTGTAATTGCCTCATAGTGTTTTTCTTTCAATTTATCTTCTACTGCTTTGAGGTCTACATGCTCTCCTGAAAGTGTACTCAGAATATCCACATTCATTCCCAAGGACTGACCTATTTCTGCAAACCTGTCACCGAAAAAGCCATGAGAAATTACAAGCAGGTTTTCTCCATTGTCAAGAATGTTAGTCAGGGATATTTCCATCCCTAATGTTCCAGAACCTGCGATAACAAATGGTACTCCATGTTCTGTCCCGAATAATAATTTCATCTTTTCATGAACATCCTTGTAGATTGAGGCAAAGTTTTGCGAGAAATGTGAAATAGTTTCTCTTGAGAGAGCCTCTCTCACCTCAACGCTTACAGGCGTTGGGCCCGGGATTAAAAGCAATTGTTTCATTTTACCCTCCTATCAAAGAATGGATTTTTACCAGATATACTCAATGGAATTCCATAGGCTATTATAACATCCTCCCCTAAAATCTTTAAATTCACAGCTGCTTCCCCTATGGACAGCATCACTCTATTGTCTACTCGTGAATCTGATGCAATTGATACTGCTGAACCAATGGCAATGCCGAGGTCGATAGCTGCTGAGAGAAGCTTCTTTTGATAGTCGGTAAGATCGAGGGAAAAATTAGAGCTAAACTCCTTAAGCTTTGTGCCAATAAGTACAACGGTATGTCCCTCAATGTTATCGGCATCCCTCAGTAGTGTATCCGGCCCGCCGCTATGGGCTATCCTTCTCATTTCATCCTGTAGTTGTTTTAATTCAGAAGCAGGTATAATACACGTAATAATTGAGTCTTCTCCTTTTGCCTTTGGAGCAGTTCTTGCTGCAATACACATCTTTTCAGCAATGCTAATGAGTACTTCTTCCCTTTTTTCCGGGTTGATATTTTTCATCCTTACCTCCTGTTTATTTTTAAATTCCTTTTATAAATCCACCATCTATGGGAATAACAGTGCCGTTTATAAATGAGGCTTCTTCTGAGGCAAGGAAGGCAACTACTGCACTGTATTCCTCCACTTTCCCCAGCCTTTTCATTGGAATTCCATTGATAAAAGACTGCTGTGCTTCTTCAAAACTCATCCCTTCCTTTTCCATACGTGCCTTAATGAGCTCTTCTATTCTCTCAGTCAGGGTGTATCCTGGCGCTACTACGTTTGAGGTAATACCGTATGGAGCAAGTTCATTTGCAACAGACTTTATAAATGCTACAACCCCGACTCTTGCGACATTTGAAAGGATAAGGTCATCCAGAGGTTGCTTAACGGAGACAGAGGTAGAAGCAATGATTCTTCCCCATTTCTGTGCCTTCATATATGGAGTTACAGCATAAACTGCATATATGGTACTCATAAGGTTTAAGTTTATAGCCTTAAGATAATCCTCCGGAGTAAAATCAGAAAACCTTCCTGAAGGAGGGCCTCCTGAATTTGCAAAAAGGATGTGAAGTGTGCCTAATTCTTTAACTGTCTTTGAAACAATATTATCTACTTCTTCTTTTCTTGTGACATCCCCTGGAATTGCAACTACTTTTCTTCCAGTCTTTTCAAATATTTCCTCTTTTGCACTTTCAAGGTTTTCAACATTTCTTGAAACAATGACTACATTTGCGCCTTCCTCTGATAATCTCAGAGCAACACTTTTTCCAAGCCCTTTGCTTCCAGCAAAAATAAGGGCAACTTTATCCTTCAATCCAAGGTCCACTTCAACCACCTCCGCCATATTATAATTGTTTAGTGGAAAAATTTTTAAAATCCAAACTTTTATTATAATTTTGGGTATGAAAGGAACAATAGTAAATACAATAGCAGTTATTGCTGGTGGAACTGTGGGTATGCTAATAGGTAGAAGATTTCCCCAAAAAATAAGAGAAGCCATTATTCAGGGTGTAGGTCTTTTTACATTACTTCTCGGTGTTTCGATGATACTGAAAAGCGAGGATATAATTATTATATTTATTTCGCTTATTTTAGGGATAATAACAGGAGAGGCACTAAAACTCGAGGAGCATCTTCTTAACCTTCTTGAAAGAGTGAAGAGTAGAGTATCTCCTAATTCGCCAAAGTTTGTAGAGGGGTTTATCACAGCGACTCTTGTATTTTGTGTTGGAGCAATGACAATAGTTGGTTCAATTGAAGAAGGACTTACGGGCAATGCCACGCTACTTTATACAAAATCTCTTATGGATGGTGTCACATCCATAACACTTGCATCAGGACTCGGGGTAGGTGTTGTTCTCTCGTCCATATCAGTGTTTCTAATACAGGGTGGGCTCACTCTTCTTGGGAGTAATCTTCAATTTCTTATGACACCTCTTTATATAAATGTTTTAACTGCCACAGGGGGATTACTTATTATTGCAATTGGTTTTGAGCTCATTGGAATAAAAAAACTAAGGATTTTAAATATGCTTCCCTCACTTTTCTATGCTCCGTTTATAATGTTTATAAAATCTTTAATCATATAAGTCTTGTTAAAATTATTGTGGAACTTAAGAATTCGTTTTTAAAAAAGCATCATAAAGTATCAGAAAGAGCAGGAGTTCGTCAGCATTGAAAAAAACTTATCCACAGACATCTGTGGATAATGTGGATAAGTCATCTGGGGTAAGAAAATTGCCAAAAACTATTTGGAATCTTCTTTTATCTGGGAAATTACTCTCTGGGTTGCCTGTCTTACGGTCTCCTCATCTGCAAGATAATAGTGATTTACTGGCTTTAGGTTCTCTTCGAATTCATAAATAAGAGGAATACCTGTAGGAATGTTTAATTCGGGAATTTTCTCGTCGGATACGTTATCGATATATTTGATAAGGGCCCTGAGACTATTGCCATGTGCAGAGACAATTATCCTTTTCCCTTCTTTTATTAAGGGAAGGATTTCGTCGTTCCAATAAGGTATAGCCCTCTTCACTGTGTCTTTAAGGGATTCCCCGAGGGGTATTTCTTCTGGTTTGAGTTCTTTGTACTTTATATCAAATACTGGATTTCTTGGGTCATCCGGGGAAAGAAGAGGGGGAGGTAGATCATAGCTTCTCCTCCACAAAAAAACTTGTTCTTCTCCGTATGTTCTGGCCATTTCTAATTTATTGAGTCCCTGCAAGGCTCCGTAGTGCCTTTCATTTAATCTCCAGCTCTTAAACTCAGGAATCCACATTAAATCAAGATCTTCAAGAACAATCCAGAGGGTTCTTATTGCCCTTTTGAGATAAGATGTAAATGCAATGTCAAATTGATAACCCTCTTTCTTCAGAAGTTCTGCTGCAAAATGCGCTTCTGCTATTCCTTTTTCAGATAGATCTATATCGGTCCATCCCGTGAACCTATTTTCTTTATTCCATTCGCTTTCTCCATGCCTTAAAAATACAATCTTTTTCATTTCTTACCTCCAATTTTTTTGTTGTAAAGGATAAGCATCTGTATGTCAGAAGGTCTTACTCCTGATATTCGCATTGCCTGCCCAAGGGAAACAGGTTTTATTTCGTTAAGTCTTTCTCTTCCTTCCTTCGAGAGAGAGGGGACAATTGAGTAATCAAAATCCTGTGGGATTTTGAAATTCTCATACTGTAAAAATTCTTTTATGGAATTTATTTCTCTCATAATATACCCTGCGTATTTTGTTTCAATTTCAACTTCTTCTAATACCTCATCGGGGTAATGTGCGAATTTTTCATTGAGCTTCTTTAATTGCTCTTTTGTAAAATCCTGTCTCTTCAGCATATCAAGGAAAGTAAGTGGTTTTGAAATCTCTGAGACCCCCAGCATTTTAAGGGAATCAAGAGTTTCTTTGTTTGGTGTAAGGATTGATTTCTCCAGGGCTTCCTTAACCTCCTGAATCATCCTTTCTTTCTCTTCTAATTTTCTCATCTTCCATTCTTCGACCACTTGTATCTCATAACCCTTTCTTGTAAGCCTGAGGTCAGCATTGTCCTCTCTCAACAATAATCTGTATTCGCAATGAGAAGGAGTGATTCTGTAAGGCTCAAAGAGCTCCTTTGTTATGATATCATCACTCATTGTACCTAAATATGCGTCACTCCTCTTCAATATAAATGGTTCATCCCCTCTAATCTTTAGAACTGCATTGATTCCTGCAAGCAAACCCTGACCTCCTGCCTCGTCATATCCCGTGGTTCCATTTGGCTGGCCTGCTATGAAAAGACCTTCCACAAGTTTTGTCTCATAGTTCAAATTGAGTTGAGTTGGTATGATATAATCATAGTCTATCACATACGCAGGCCTTATAATTTCAACGTTTTCAAGACCTGGGATTGTCCTCAGTACCTCAAGTTGATTATCATATGGCATGGACATATACATCCCTTGCATGTACATCTCATTTGTATTGAAGCCCTCGTATTCGAGAAAGAACTGGTGCCTTGTTCTATCTGGAAACCATCTTACCTTCTCTTCCATTGAGGGACAGGTCCTGGGGCCTGTCTTTACCATAGTGCCCATTACGGAAGGAGATAGATTAAGGTACTTTCTTGTAACCTCAACAGTTTTCTCGTTTGTCCACCCTATAAAGGAGGGAATCTGGTTTTCGTGGATTCGGGGCTTGTTCCATAAAGAAAAGCAAAGGGGTTGGGTATCCCCTTGCTCACATTGGAATTTAGATAAGTCTATAGAACGCCTGTCCACTCGTGGGGTTGTTCCTGTGTTAAATCTTGACATCTTGAAGCCGATTTCCTTTAGTTGTTCTGAAAGTTCGCTTGAGGCAGGCTTTCCCCATCTACCTCCCTCCGTTGACCATTGAGAAATATAAATCCTTCCTTTAAGGTATGTTCCTGTCGTAATAATAACTGCATTTGCATAAAACTTTGAACCATCCTGAGTCTCTACACCTACTACTTTAAACCCATCGAGAATAATCTTTGAGACGATTCCCTGTCTTAAATGCAAATGATTTTCATGTTCTACCTTTCTTTTCATATTTAGCGAGTAGAGCCACTTATCACATTGAGCCCTCAAGCTTCTTACAGCAGGACCGTGGGAAGTATTAAGAAGTTTTATCTGTGTGAGTGTCTCATCTGTATTCAGGGCCATTGCCCCACCAAGAGCATCTATTTCTCTTACGATTTGTGCCTTACCAGGACCTCCTATAGCGGGATTACAGGGCATCCATGCAATACTATCGTTATCAATAGTAATAAGGAGAGTTTCTGCTCCCATTCGCGCTGAGGCTAAAGAAGCCTCAATGCCTGCATGACCTCCCCCCACTACTATTATGTCAAATTTTTTCATACTTATAATTATATATATTCCATTTTTGTTTTAAAATAAACTTTTGGTGCTATAATAAGGATAATGAAAAATAATGTAGAAGCAATACTGAGAAAAAATGGGCTAAAAAATACAAAGACAAGACGTGAGATCTACAAATATCTCTTAAATACACGTTCTCATCCTTCCGTATATGATATATATCAACATACAAAGAGTATCCTACCCGGTATGAGTTATGCTACGGTGTATAATGTGGTCAATACCTTTGTTGATAAGGGGATTATTCAGGAACTTTCTCCCTTCGATGGTAAGAGGAGATTCGATGCTAATAAAATACCACATTTTCATCTTGTTTGTGTAAAATGTGGAAGGATTGAAGACGTTCCCTTTGAGGATGAAGGGGAGAGATTTAAAAGGATTTTGAAAGAGAAGAAGTGGAAGCCACTGCAATTCAACTTTATCATCTATGGAATTTGTGACCAGTGTAGTGAAAAATCCAGTGAGGGTCGTCCTTCGGAAGTATCAAAGATTCCTGGTTTATTTTAGATGTTCTTATTTTTAATGTCAGGAAACCTTTTTGTGCATTTATGTCTTCTTAATAATCGTAACGTTGTCTTGAAAGCGCCTGTAGCTTAATGGATAGAGCAATGGCCTCCGGAGCCTTCGGTGGGAGTTCGATTCTCCTCAGGCGCACCAGACCTGCTAATTTTTAGAAAAGCCTGAAAGAATCTTTTCAAAATTTTACTTACGAGTAAATCTCCAGCTTCTTGAAAGTTATTACTTTTTTGAAGAAATTTTTAGCTTTCTCCTCTCATATATTAGATCTTCAAACTCCCCAAAAAGTTCCATATCTTTGCTACTTTTCCATAACAAGTTCTTACCCTTGTATAGTCTGAAATCCCGTTATTTGGCTGTATAACTTGAAAACTCTTTTTCCACGTCACCAACTTTAATTTTGACATATCTTCAATTATAGTATTAAACTATACGCTGAAACAGCGAATGAGAAGTGAATGCCTAATCCAGATTTTTGGGGTGTAGTAATGTCTTTATTATTAAGTAACAGCAAAATGGTTATAAAAGGAATGAGAAAGATGATAAAAAGATATGAATGCATAGTGTAAGAAAATTGAAGATATTTATTTTTATGCAAGCAGAGAAGAACTTAAAAGATTTTGGGATATTCTAATCCGAAAATCATTATTTATGGTAATTCAATTGAGGTTCTTTGGAATAGCAAAACGAATACAAAGCATAGGAAGCCCTGAAAAGAAAATAGTAAGTAAAGTGCAAATTTTTTCTAGAGTGTACTACATAAAAAGGGTGGAACGAGTCCACCCCTACCTCATATAATTTTGAGTAAATATACGTCACTCAGTTTCGACAAATCCTATTGTACTATCTTCTTCTATCTCTTCGTTTTCCCTGGTGAAAATTGTAAGTATTCCATCTTCGGGAGCTGTTATATGAAGTGTTAGTTTTTCTATCATCACCTCAGCAATTTCTTCATCTTTTTTAACCCTGTCACCATCTTCCCTGTACCATCTTATTATTACACCCTTCTTTTTTTCGCCCTCTCTTATCTTTGGAACCCTTATCTCGGACCTCATAACTACCTCATCATTTCCTTTATCCTGTCTTTTATCTTTGCTTTATCTGGTAGAGCAAAACTCTCGAGTACTCTGCTGTATGGCACCGGGATATCAGGATAAGCAATTCTCTGAGGAGGGAACTTCAGGCTCACTCCACTCTCGGTAACTGTTGAGATGATTTCACCGCTCATTCCATAACTTCTATAGTCTTCATCAACTATAAGGAGTCTTCCGGTCTTTTTTACAGAATTTATCACTGTGTCTCTATCAAGTGGTACAAGCGTTCTAAGATCAATAACTTCGATACTCACTCCTTCCTGATTAAGCTCCTCTGCAGCCCATAAGGCTTCATAGATACTTCTTGAAACTGTCACGACTGTTGCATCCTGTCCTTCACGCAAAATGTTTGCCTTACCCAGAGGAATTTCATATGGTTCCTCGGGTACTTCATTTGCTGCTTCGGGAGGAGACGGCATCCACCCAATGCCCATAAGTCCTTTATGGAAAAAGTACATAACAGGGTTATCATCCCTTATCGAAGAAATCATCAATCCTTTTGCATCATAGGCATTTGATGGAATTACAATCTTGAGACCCGGAACATGCGCAAAAAGCCCATAGAGGCATTGAGAGTGCTGGGCGGCATCGCTATATCCCCCTCCAATTGCAGTCAATATAACAACAGGCATCCGGAGATTTCCACCTGACATATAATGAGCCTTTGCGATATGGTTGTATATCTGGTCCATTGCAACACCGAAGAAATCCACAAACATAAGTTCAACGATAGGTCTCATTCCTTTTGAAGCGGCCCCGAGTGCACCACCAATAAATGCAGATTCGCTTATTGGAGTATCTCTGACTCTCTCCACTCCGAATTGCTGGAGGAGGCCGGTGGTTGCGCTAAATATTCCCCCATAGGTTCCTATATCTTCTCCCATTATAAAAACTTCGGGATCTCTCTCCATTTCCTGGGCTATAGCTTCTGAAATAGCTTTATGCATTGGAAGCTTTCTTGCCATCTTAATCACCCCCTGTAAAGACATCTTCCAGAGCTTCTTGAGGCTCGGGATATGGACTGTTTCTTGCAAACTCAATTACTTCCTTGATCTCGGTTTCTATCTCTTCTTTAATCCTGCTAATCTCTTCTTCCGTTATGATATTTTTACCTTTGAGATCCTCTTCAAGTTTGAGGATAGGGTCATTTTGTTTTGCCATTTCTAGATCTTCTTTTGGCCTGTATAGTTGGGGGTCTCCTTCAAAATGTCCCCTGAACCTGTAAGTCTTTACCTCTATAAGAGAGGGTCCTTCACCTGCTCTTGCTCTTTTTACTGCCTCACGTGCAACTTCATAAACTCCAATTACATCATTTCCGTCTACATATACCCCAGGTATTCCATAGGCCTTGGCTCTTTCACTGTTTCTTGAAATCGAAGTCGATTTTTCCTTTGGTACGGAGATTGCCCAGGCGTTATCCTCAATCACAAAAATAACGGGGAGTTTCCATAGAGCAGCAAGGTTGAGGGATTCATGAAAGGTCCCCTGATTTGCTGCCCCCTCTCCTCCGACGGCAATGCTTACAAAATCTTTACCCTGCATTTTTGCAGCAATTCCAACACCAACAGCCTGAGGGAAACTCGCACCCACAATACCACTGCAGCTGAAGTTAACATTTGTATCAAAGAGGTGCATATGTCCCCCCTTCCCCTTGGATAGCCCCGTCTTTTTTCCAAAGATTTCTGATGTCATCTTTTTTAAATCAACGCCCTTTGCAATTGCAAAGTGGTGAGCCCTGTGAGTACCCACAACTGCATCATCAGGCCTCAGGTTTATGCATACACCCACTGCAGCAGCTTCCTGGCCAGAAGATAGATGCAATTCTCCCGGAATAGGACCTTTGGAGATATCAAACAGAGGAGTTTTCCCTTCATAGTAAATTTGACCCAGTGTCTCTTCGTAGGTTCTGATTTTAAACATCAATCGATACATAGAGACGAACTCGTCTCTTCTGATTTCTTCTCTCTCCATATAGTATCCTCCTCCTCCTTGTAAGGAGATGTTATTTTGTATTTTACTTTACTTTTTACTTCTGTCAAGTTATACTATTTTATGATTTTTTCGATAGCTACTCTAACCTTTTCAAGCCCTTCTTTTATCTTCTCCTGAGAGGTAGCGTAGGAAAATCTGAGATATCCTTCTCCATATGCTCCAAAAGAAGTTCCAGAAAGAGTTGCAACTCCTCCCTCATTCATGAGGTAATCCGCAAGTTCTTTAGATTTCATACCTGTTTTCTTTATATTGGGGAATGCATAAAATGCTCCTCTTGGCACCTTTGTAGAGAAGCCAGGAATTTTGTTCAGCCCTTCAATAATTAGATTTCTCCTCGTCTCGTATTCCTTCCTCATTCTTTCTACTTCATCCTGAGGGCCAGTTAGGGCTTCTATACCTGCCATCTGAACAAAGGTAGCGACACAGGAAAATGAATTTACTGCAATCTTTTTCAAGCCTTCAATAATATCTCTGTTTGCAACGGCATAGCCAAGTCTCCACCCCGTCATAGCATACGTTTTAGAAAATCCATCAAGGATAATAGTCCTTTCTTGCATTCCAGGAAGGGATGCAATGCTAAAGAACTCACCATCATATATAATCCTTGAATATATCTCATCAGAAAGGACAAGGATATCTCTTTCAATTGCAACCTCTGAAATTGCCTCAAGCGCTTCCTTTGAAAGAATTCCTCCCGTTGGATTTCCAGGAGAATTAATGATAATAAGTTTAGTTCTGTCTGTTATGAGTTTTCTGAAATAATTAACATCAAAGGCAAAGTCGTTTTCTTCAAGCAGTGGTATAGGAACAGGGGTAGCCCCTGTGAGTCTGATTGCAGACTCGTATATGGGATAACCAGGATTAGGATACAGGGCTTCGTCCCCTTCGTCAAGTAAGGAAAGCGCTGCAGAGAATATAACATCCTTTCCACCGGGGGTAATAATAACCTCCTCGGGGTTTACACTGATGCGCCGTGTTTTCGAAATATAATCTGCTACACTCTCTCTTAGTTCATAGATTCCCTGTGTGGGTGCATAGTGAGTGAAATTGTCCGTAATAGCTTTTATCCCTGCGATTTTAATATTTTGAGGGGTGTCGAAATCAGGTTCTCCAATTTCAAAATGGATAATCTCCTTTCCCCTTCTTTCAAGCTCCTTGGCTCTTGCAAGAACCTCAAAAGCCGTCTCGGTCCCAGCTCTCTGTGCAATCTTTGAAAGTTTCATCATACCTCCTTTTCTATTTATTTTTCTTTCCTGACCTAGGCTCAAGAAATGGTAAATCAACAACTATACCCTTCGTTTCTTTGCCTCTCAAGTTGATACTTAATTCTGTACCACTCTTATTATATCCATTGTCAATATATGCCATAGCATAAATCTTATTGAGATAGGGGCAGAAATTTCCAGAGGTTATATATCCCACCTTTGAGCTACCACTGAATACCTCCATTCCCTGTCTTGGGATCCCACCCTGGGGTATATAAAGACCGGTTAATTTTCTTGTAGTCCCCTGCTGATTAATTTTCAGCAATGCTTCTTTTCCAATGAATCTTTCTTTTTCAAGTTTAACTGCAAACCCTTGTCCTGCCTCAAATGGATTTGTAGTCTCATCAATATCATTTCCATAGAGCCAGTAAGAAACTTCAAATCTTAGAGTATCTCTTGCGCCAAGACCTGCTGGTTTAATGCCATATACCTTTCCCTTATCGATTGTTTCTCTCCATATGTTTATAACGCTGTCCTTATCTGCATAAACTTCAAATCCATCTTCACCAGTGTATCCTGTTCTTGATACAAGTACATTTATTCCGAAAAGTTTTCCGTAAATGGATTGAAAATAGCCAAGATTCGCGAGAGGAATGTTGCCCACAAAATAGTTCTTAAGGAGACTTTCACTCAGGGGTCCCTGGATTGCAACCTCTCCATAGTCAAATGTTTTGCCGAGTATCTCTACGTCAAACGTACCTTTGTTTTCAATAGCCCATGAAAGGTCTTTCTTATAATTAGAGGCATTTACCACAAGAAGGATAAAATCTTCTGAAATTTTGTATATAAATAGATCGTCTACTTCACCGCCATTGGGGTAACACATCGGTGTATATTTTACCCTTCCCTGTTTCATAGGAGCAACAGAATTTGTAACAAGGTAATCAACAAATTGAACAGTATCTCTTCCGTGGATTTCGATTTCCCCCATATGGGAAACATCAAAAATGCCAACTGCGTTTCTTACTGCAAGATGTTCCTCAATAATACCGGAATACTGAATTGGCATTTCCCAATCATGAAAAGGAACCATCCTTCCACCAAGTCTTAAGTGCTCCTCATAAAGAGGAGTTCTTAAAAGTTCCATCCTAACCTCCTTTCATTATCTCGCCATTTGAAATTACTGTCTCCACATAATTCTCCCCAATTCTATACGGGATTTCTTCATAGTGTTTTATTTTCAATATATTTATATTTGCCCTTTTTCCAGGCTCAATTGTACCAACCTCTTTCTCCATGCCTATTGCCATAGCTGCATTGATTGTTGCAGCAAGTATTGCTTCTTCTATTGTAAGTTTCAATTTTATCACAGCAAAAGAAATGACAAGTGGCATAGATGGGCTCATTGAAGTACCAGGATTATAATCGGTGCCAAGTGCAACAGTGAGACCCATTTCTTCCATCGTTTTTCCCGGAGCATACCTTTCTAAACCGAGAGAGAATGTTGTAATAGGCAGGAGAACTGCAACAACGTTTGCTTCTTTTAGCTTTTTTAAATTTGCCTCCGTTGTGTAAACAAGATGGTCTGCGGAGATTGCACCCGTAGATGCTGCAACTTCGGCTCCACCTGAATCACTCATCTCGTCTGCATGAATCTTCGGTCTCAATCCAAATTTTTTCCCTACCTGGAGTAACTTTTTTGCCTGTTCTCTGGTAAAGGCACCCTTTTCACAGTACACATCGTTAAAGTCGGCGAGCTTATTTTTTGCAATAATTGGGATAATATCTTCTACCACAAGTTCAACATATTTTTCCTCTCTCATATGATATTCGGGAGGGATAATGTGGGCAGCAAGGAGGGTTGCTCGTACGTTCAAAGGTGTATAATTCCCTAGGTACCTTGCAATTTTTAACATCTTGATCTCTTCCTCAAGGTTCAACCCATATCCACTCTTTATTTCTATGGTCGTTGTACCCCAATCTACAAGAGAAGAGACATGAAGTCCTGTTTCATCAAGAAGCTCGTCAAAGGTAGCTTTCCTTGTCCACCTTACAGTGGAGATAATGCCTGTATTTTCTTCCCTGAGGATTCTCTGCATTGGTATACCTTGTTGCCTCATGAGAAACTCTTTTTCTCTTGTTCCTTTAAATATAAGATGAGTATGAGGGTCAACAAAACCCGGCAGCACTACTTTATGCGACGCATCAATCTGCCTTGTATCTTTGCTTACTCTGAGGGATTTTACAAGATCCTCAGTCCGTCCAACTGCAATAATTCTACCATTTTTAGCTGCTATAGCCCCTTCTCTTATAAGTCCGATCTTTTTCTCTGCCTCTTTGTCTTCTGTTGAGAGACCGTATGATAGGGTCAAAAGTTCTGCTGCGTTAATGATTAAAAGATCGGGTATTGGTAGTTCCACTCATTACCTCCTATTCATATATCTTTGACTCAATGATTTTTTCTTCTGTAAGCTCAGGGAATTGAAGGTAGAAGGCAAGACTATCAAGAGCTGCCTTCAAAGGCATTAAACCTATGAGCTCACTTTCAAGAATTGTAATGCCATATCTTGCTGCTTCCATCTTTACAATTTCGAAAATTCTGTAGAGAGGTGCCTTTTTGTAATTGAGAATATTTATTGAGACCTGGGTACACTTCTTTTCGGAGAGGAGCATACCCTTTGCCTGGATAAATCTTAATCCACCAGAGCTTTCCCTGATTGAAGAGGCAATGTTCTTTGCAATGTTTATGTCCTCAGTGTTCAGGTTGATATTATATGCAATGAGAAACTCTCTTGCCCCAACAGCAGTAACCCCTGCAGTTGGGTGAACCTCAGATGGCCCGAAGTCAGGTGCCCAAGCAGGGTTTTTTATCTTCTCAAAAAAACCTTCAAACTCTCCTTTCCTGATCTCTGGCAAAAGCCTTCTGTTTTCACTCATTGCAGATTCTGCATAGAGATAAACAGGGATATTTAGTTCAGCACCTATTTGTTTTCCCACCTCTTTGCTGATTTCAATACATTCTTCCATTGTTACATCCCTAACAGGGATGAACGGGATTACATCGATTGCCCCCATTCGAGGATGAGTTCCCCTATGGTATCTGAGATTAATAAGTCTAACGGCATCGCGTGCAACTTGCATAGCTCCTTTTTTTACTGTCTCAATGTCGCCAACAAATGTGATGACTGTTCTGTTATGATCAGTATCTGAAGAATAATCGAGAATTTTTACACCGGTGACCTTAAGATTTTCTATGATTTCCCTGACGACTTCTTTATTTATTGCTTCACTAATATTAGGAACACATTCTATAATTTTTGTCATCTATCACCTCTTTGCCTAAATATTTTAGCATTTTTAATTTCATTTGTCAACAAAATATCTCTAAAATCGGCATTACAACTGGTATCGTAAATATTTATTCTGTTTACCATGCTAATATTTCTGTGAAAAAGGAAGCAATATCTGTGTATAATAAACCATGGGAGCATATATTTACTGAATTGGAATGAATGGATAGTCGCCTTATGGCAAGAATGCCTACAAATACTCTGTAATAGCAGAGAAACACATTTTGAATAAGGATCTTTTAGGAAGTGGAGGAAGGAAAAATGAATGGATTTAGCGCGTTTACATGGGTTGCAATCTTTGCAATTGAATCTGCAATAGTTAATGGTATTGGCATCATAGCTATTTTTAAAAATAGAAAATGGGCTGAAGGAGTAAAAACATATTCATTGTGCTTTGCGGCAGGTGTTTTAATCTCTGTCCCTTTAATGCTTGCTTTTCCCCAGGCTGTAGAAAAGAATTTCTATGCAGGCTTTTCTGCTTTAATCGGTTTTTTATTTATGTTTTTAGGTAATAGATTAATAAGATATAAAATTCAACGAAAAGATCTGGCTTTTGGTATTACTGCAGTAGAAGGAATAGGAATACATTCTTTTGTGGATGGAATTATTTATAGTGTAACTTTTAGTGCAAGTGTCCCTACTGGATTATTGGGAGGAACTGGCATGGTTCTTCATGAATTTGCAGAAGGGGTAATTACTTTTTCCCTTTTAATGACAGGAGGAATAAAAAAGGAAAGAGCAGCGTTTTATGCCTTCCTTATAGCAGGTCTTTCAACCCCTGTAGGAGCTTTTATTGCTTACCCTTTTGTAAGTAAACTTAGTACTCCTATTTTAGGATTGGCCCTTGGATTTGTTTCAGGTGTCCTAATTTATGTCTCGGCTTCCCATCTTCTACCTGAAGCACTAAAGGACGAGAAACAATATTCTACCTGGGTGTTTTTAGCAGGGATTGCATTGGCTTTATTTATAGTGCTTGCGGAGATTGTTTAATAAGCACTGGGAAAAGAAAATTTCACTATAATTGTAAGTAAAAATCGTGCTTTTAGTCAGTGTTATTTCCCACTGATAAATGGTTTTGTTGAGGCAACAATTAGAATCCTTCAGGACAAGTTTTTATGGTAACATATAGAAAGGCTTATGGAAACCTAAAGAGTATTGCAGAGGGGAGTAATATTTGTGTTAATCCTTTGTATTTTCCTTATTTTAGAAACAAATATCATTTAAAGTTTTACAGCCATGCAACTTGTCCAATTCCTTGTTAAAAGAGCTACTTTATGCTATAATAGGCAAATTATGGAGGATGCTTTGAATGCACTTTCTATAGCAAATATCGTTGAGGATCACCTGAAGAGAGAAAAACTGAGTTTTCTGAAATGTGAGAGGAAAAATCTTATTGTTTTCAAAAACGTACAGATAGGCGAAAATTGCTCCATAATTGTTGGAGAGAATGTAATCAAGATAAAGATTAATCTCGTTCTCAGCAAAGAAAAGAAGATTATTAAAAGGCTCTCGGGCAATTTTTGTTCCATGTATTCGTGTGTAAGCTGTTATTCGAATATGAACAAGGAAGGCGATACCTTCCATATTATCATTGCACCATTCAAAAAGGAGATCTTTAAGGAAATATTCTTTCAAATTACCCTTGAACTTCAAAGAGAAATATCTCCTTTTATACTTGGTATTGTGACAGAAAATCCCCGCGATTTTCTTATTAACCAGTATAGGATATGGAAATCGATTCCCTCCGAGGAACAGAACAGAATTCTTGAAGACATTCTTATCATTAAGGAAAAATACTTTAAAAACGCAAAAACCCCCGTAGGGATTATAAACAAACTTAATAAGAAGAAAAGAGAACTTGCCGTATTTATGGATGGGCATCATGACACCCCCCTTAGTGATGAAGAGTATTATGTGGAGCTTTATCTACTTGATTTTGCAGCTCTGTTTAGAGGACTCGAGCTGAGATTAATAAAATTTAATCTCGAAAACTTTTTTGAGAACTTTAAAGGCGCCAAATGAACATGAAGATTTCTTTTATTGGAGCAGGAACAATGGCTTCCTCTATGATAGATCGTATTATTGAAAAAGGCTTGTTTAAAAAGGAAGAGATATATGGAAGTGCCCCCCGGGAGAAAACTCTGGAAGAGGTCCATAGAAAATATGGTATTAATATAACTCAAAGTAATGTTGATGCAGCATTAGCTTCTGATATTGTTGTCCTTTCTACAAAACCGCAGGCCTTTCCTATAGTTTCAGGTGAATTAAAAGGACATATGAAACAGAATCAAATTGTTATCTCGATTATGGCGGGTATTGATATCGAAACAATAAAAGAAGGAATTGCCCATGCAAAGGTTGTAAGGGCTATGCCAAATACGCCTGCGCAGATTGGTTACGGGATGACAGTGTGGAGTGCCACAGTCGATGTCAAGGAAGAAGAAAAAAACGTTGTCAGAGGAATTTTCAATTCAATGGGCCACGAGATGTATTTTGAAGAGGAAGAATATGTCGACATGGCAACTGCACTCAGCGGTACAGGTCCTGCATATGTCTTTCTTTTTCTTGAATCTCTTATTACAGCGGGGGTTCACCTCGGGTTTTCTCGGAGGGATGCAAGAGATCTTGTATATGATACTACGCTTGGCTCTATTCTCTTTGCAATGAATTCCATGAAACACACCTCTGAATTAAGAGATATGGTAACTTCCCCGGGGGGAACTGCGGCAGATGCACTTTATGAACTTGAAAAAGGAAGTTTCAGGACTGTTTTAGAAAAGGCGGTTTACTCGGCCTATAAAAGGACTATCTATTTAAGAGACGACCTGAAGAAGAAAGGAGGGTCCAATGGCTATTGAGTATGAGGTAAAGTTATGTGCTTCAAGAAAAACAATGGAAAAAATAGAGAGCTGTACAAATATTATGCACTGGAGAGTGGAAAGAGGTTGCAAAAAACATCTTATAAGCCACTACTTCGATACAGATGATTTTAAGTTGCTTTACAACAATTTTTCCTATAGACTCAGGGAGGAGGGTGGGAAAAAATTTGTCCACTTGAAAGCTAATGGTTCCTTTAAAAACGGCATTTACATAAGGGAAGAACTTGAGATACCTTTACGGGATGCGGAAGATTTTTGCTCAAAAGAATTTCTTAGAAAATCTTTTCCAGATGTATTTTCAATTGTAAAGGATGCAGAGTTAAAAGAGATGCTTGTGATTGATACCGAAAGGCATATTCTTGGGCTTACAAAGAAAAGCTCTTTAATAGAAGGGGCACTTGACTTTCTTTACTTTGTCAGGGGAAAAAGAAAGTTAGAATACGAGGAAATAGAACTTGAATTAAAGAAAGGTAAGGAAGAAGACCTTATAGAATGTTTTTCAATTCTCCAAGCTCAGTACAATCTTAAGCTGGCAGGCGCCTCCAAATATGAACTGGGGCTGAGAAGTTTTGGACTCATCCCTCTCATTTGAAATGAAATGGAAGTCTTTGAAATTGAAACACACGAAAATTGCGAGGCTTTAGATATCACACATAAGGTGGAAGAAATTGTACAGAAGAGCCATGTAATCAGTGGAATCTGCACACTTTTTATTCCTCATACAACAGCTGCCATCACGATTAATGAAAATAGAGATCCGTCAGTTATGAAAGACATCATAAATACTCTGAACAACCTAATTCCAGTAAGTGGTAAATATATTCATCTTGAAGGAAACTCACATGCTCATATCAGGGCTGCAATTATTGGGTCAAGCAGAGATATATTTATAGAGAACGGGAGAATGGTACTCGGAACCTGGCAGGGAATATTCTTTCTGGAATTTGACGGCCCAAGAAAAAGAAGGGTTTTCGTAAAAATTATAGAAAATTCTTAACTCTCTAACTCTTGAAGAAGCCTTATATATGCCTGACAGGCTTCCTCGAAAATTCTTTTCCCAAGATCTCTAGTTCCATTTTGAGAGTCATTAATAATACCACTTTTTGTAATTTCAGTTTTGGAAAGGTCATTTGAAACATAATAGTGTGGGATTGTCCTGTGTTCCTCTGAAAATAATTCTTTTTTGACAAGTTCTGGATAAAGATATAACATAATTGAAACTTCTCCTCTTCCTGCATGCCCTGCATTATCATACAACTCCTTTAATTCCTCAAAGAGCCACCATGAGCCAACGGAAAACCTCGAACTCCTAAAAGTAGGGCTTACTGCGTCTATTGCACATCTTATTGGTGCGATGTTGCCACCATGACCATTGACAAAGAGAAATCTTTGAAATCCGTGCCTGTAGAGGGAGGTGATATAGTCAACCAGAAAATTAATAAGGTTTGTAGGGGAAATTGAGAGTGTCCCAGGAAAGTCAAAAGTTACTGAATTACAGTTTCCTGAGGAAATTACAGGGGCAACAACTCTTGTTGTTCTTTTTCCAACCTCAATTGCAAGGGCTTCTGCGGTGAGTGTGTCTGTTCCCAGGGGGAGTGCCTGCGAGTGTTCCTCTATAGATCCAGCAGGTATGATAACGGTCTTTGAAAACTTTAGATAATCTTCAATATCCTTCATTGTCATTTTCAACATTTCCATTTTTATCCTCCTCGAAACTCCCTGTCTCTAAAATGCTCCTTGCCAATTCAAGGTCACACCTCATCACAAAGACATCAAACTGACCAGCACTTCCCAGAAGAGGGTTTGCAAAAGGGGAAGATCCCACTACCCCAGGCCCTGGCCTTTTTATCATCGGAGTTACTCCATTTTCTTTAAGAAGTTCCTTTATAATATCTGCCTCAAATTGGTTTGAGGTCCTCGTAAGAAGAACCCACTCAAACTCTTCTCCAGATAGTAAAATGGCTCCACAGTTTTCGCACGTTTCTGAAGTATCTTTGTTCTCATATCCGCAAATTTTGCATATTTTCATTTTTTCTCCCTTCCTGTATATTATACTGATCTGGAGGATAAAATGGTGAGAGTTCGTTATGCACCAAGCCCAACTGGTGAAATACATATAGGTAATGCAAGGACTGCACTTTTCAATTATTTATTTGCAAGGCATCATAAAGGGACATTCATCTTGAGGCTTGATGATACTGATAGAAAAAGGTCAACTGATGAGGCAATAGAGAGTATGGTTGAGGATATCACCTGGCTTGGTTTAGATTGGGATGAAGGTTACTTGAAGGATGGCCCATATGGTCCATACAGGCAATCTGAAAGGATGGATATATACAATCACTACATTGATATACTCCTTGAGAATGGAAGTGCATATGAACTCTATTATACAGATAGTGAGATTGAAAACCTGAGAAATGAATACGAAAAGGAGAAAAAGACATTCAGTTACAGGGTGCTAAAGGAATTAGAGTTAGAATCTAAAGTAAGAGAACTCAAGGAGAAGGGATATACCCCTGCAGTTGTATTTAAGGTAGAGCAAGGTAGGGATATTGTTGTTCACGATCTTGTAAGGGGAGATGTACACTTCAACTCATCAGAATTCTCCGACTTTGTGATAAGAAGGGAGAATGGATTTCCTGTCTATAACTACACAACGGTTATAGATGATGCACTTATGAAGATTACCCATGTCATAAGGGCTGAAGAGCACCTTTCAAATACACCAAAACATATACTTCTCTTCAATGCCCTTAACTTTCCCCTTCCTACCTTTTCCCACCTCTCCCTCATATTTGCTCCAGATAGAACAAAGCTTTCGAAAAGACATGGTGCAACTTCTATTGGAGAATTCAGAAGGATGGGTTTTCTTCCACAGGCTTTATTCAACTTCCTTGCACTTCTTGGGTGGTCTCCAAAGGATGAGAGAGAGTTCTTTACTAAAGAGGAACTCATTGAGCTATTTACACTTGAATCTGTCAATAAAGCACCTGCTATCTTTGATATAAGCAAACTCAAATGGATGAACCATAAGTATATT
>DHHO01000007.1 GCA_002403335.1 Caldiserica bacterium UBA4770 | reverse complement strand
ATAACCTTAAGGGATTTAAGGCTGTTTTAGGCTCAGGAGCAATCCTTGTTATGAATGAAGATACAGATATCGTTGATATCCTTCACTCTATCCTTCGATTTTTTGAGCATGAGGCGTGTGGACAGTGCGTACCCTGTAGAGTTGGGTGCACAGAGTTAGTTAGCCTATCCAATAGAATTATTCAGGGCTTAGGAGAAGACGCAGACCTCGAAAAAATGATTTCCATTGCAAAGGTTATGTATGATACCTCATTGTGCCCCCTTGGTCAATCCCTTTATCTTCCCATTAAAAGCGCCATAGATAATTTTAAAGATGAGTTCACATCAAAAATCTATAAAGAGGCAAAAGAAGCATAATTTAAAGGATATGTTATCTCAATAAACATAGAGGGCTCGTATAGCGCGGGCCCACTTTTTGATTAAAGATTCATGAAGTGTATAATTTTTAAGGTTCAGGGTGATAGTATGCCAAGATTTAGTAAGGTTTTTATTGAAATTGGGATCCTCTTTATTATATGTGGATTTGTTCTCTTTTTGTTCGAAAAGGTAGGTTTATTCAAGCTTCCAGGAGATATTGTTGTTCAAAAAAAGAATTTCACCATTTATATCCCCATTGTAACAAGTATCCTGATAAGCCTGATTCTAACAATTATTATAAACGTGCTTCTTAGAAAATAGACTTTATATAACCTCTTCTATTCTGTAAATTGTAATACCCTGATAGCTTGTAATAGCAGGGTTATCTGAAACAACTATTTCATTAGCTCTTATCTTTCTTGCTATAAGTATTGCCTCTCCTGTGCTGATGTGTGCATTTATCCTTCTACTTATATCCTCAGCAATCCTCTCTTCAATGGGAGTGAGGGCAATATATCCAACCCTGTAATTCGAGTTCGCCTCAAAGGAGAGCTTGTCTCTTTCGTTTGCGGATAAAAAGACCCTACTCAAAAGAACCTGTCTTGAACTATCATCCGAGGAAAGCTCATCGAAAATTCGGTTCAAAGATTCTGCATCGGCTACAAAACTATGCTCCAAAGGCTTTTTCAGGACCTTTTTACTTACAGGGATTTCTGCAGAAGGGATGGGGACTACTTCTTCTGGGGCGACTTCTTCTCCGTGTTTTTCCTTTTTCTTTTCTTCCTCTTCCTTTTTTAACCTGCTTAAAAGAATCTCAATTGTAGAGATCTCCTCTGAAGGAGGAACCACTGCTTCTGGCGCAGGAACCTCGGGAGACTTTTCTTCTTCAGTTACTTCTTTTACCCCCTCAATAACCTCTGGTTTTTCAGCCAATTCCTCCTCTTTTTCAACACCAATCAATCTTCTTCCAGTTAGCATTTCTTCCGCTTTTATTCCAGCTTTCTCAGGCATTGGTTCTTCTAGTGTAATAACAGGAGGAGTCTCCTTTTCCTCTATTGTCTCAACATTGAACGAAATGGGTTCTTTTGGGACTTCCTCAATAGGGACGGAAGGAATTTTCTTTCTTCTCCTCTTAGGGATAAGAATTATAATAACCAGTGCAATTAAAATAAAGAAAAGGGCAGCAGAGATCTCTTCGCTTGATATACCAGGAAAATATCTGCCGATGTAGGGTTGAATCAAATCCGCAAGTGGAATAAAAAGCATAATTATTCTATCCGCAAGCTGAATTATTTGGTCACCAAGAGTTCTGAAAAAACCATTTATCTTAGTTCCTATATCAAGGGATAGTATCTGCTCGAATAGGTTCTTAAACCATAAGGTAATTCTTCCGACAAGGTTAGGAGCTTCTTCTCCTGGTTCCTCAGTGCCTCCAACAGGTAAAACGACAGGAGTAGATATCGTAGAAGTATCATTTAAAGGTAAGAGAATTGAAAATACTTCCAAGGATGGGTCTGTCCCAACTTCAAAGACTGAAACAGGTTTATCTGAACTTATATTTACCAGAGAAAAGCTTTCCCCAAACTCAAAAGAAGCAGATTCAAGGGCATTAAGAGAAATACTTTTGCCATTACAATTAACAGTAGTATTAGCTTCACTTGCAACCACAATAATCTTTCTCTTATGGACAACTTCATTAAAATTGACAATTTTCCCGGTTCTTGCAATAAAATTTCGGTCTGAGCCATTAATTGAAGGGATCTGCTCACCCCCGATATTACCAGAGTCAGCATTGGAGTAAATAAGAATAGGCTTCGAAAAGGTTATATAAACAGGGTCTGCTTCTGTAGAATTACTTCCGAACTGCCTTATAACCTCCCTTCTTACATAATCACCAGGGTTTTTTAAGATGTCCTTATCAAAGATTTCTTCTTTTGTTTTAAATATAACTTCTGTATCAGGATATAGGGAGGAATAAACAATGTCACCCAAAGACATTCCCTTAAAAGAATTGATGGAACCATAAAAAATATTGTATACGTTATCGTCGGAATAACCAAACTCTACTGTAACAGGAGTACTCGTATCTACCGTATAAAAACCTGGTTCAAGAGATAAATTACTATACACCCCTCTCTCCGGGAGTTTGCCTTCAAATACTACCTCTCCGGATAACGTCGTAAGCTTTACCTGTGTATCTTTATAGGCACAGATAAATATTTCTCTCGGCACAAATAGGGTGAAATGTGAGCCATATACACAAGAAACATCATCAGAACTCTTATTAATCTCTTTCAGGTCAAGAGAGCTTACCTCAGCGAGGATCGGCTTATCGCTTTTAATTTCAAAAACAATACCATCCCCTATTTCAATCGATTTTGCCTCTTCAAAGCCAAGTTCACCTTCAAAAAGTATAATACCTTTTGCATCCGAAACTTTTATATGATTTTCAGGCGCAAAAGAAATAATATATAACATTTTACTACCATAACCAACATAATAGTCACCCATAAAATCTGGCTTGAATAAATATTTATAATCGCCTTTGATATCGGGGCCATATCTTATAGCAATTTCCTTCTTCTCGTTGGCCTTAAAACTCAAAAGGATCTTTATCCTGACTTTTTCTCCATTTCTTTCGAGGACCTCAAGGGGAACATTATTATCTATATCAAAGACAGAAATTCCATCTCCCTCTTTTATAGAAGGCAAATCAAGGAAAAGTTCAACTTCCTTTTCAAGCGGAATTGAAAGCTGATTATCAATTTTCACCCTTATCTCAGCATACGAATATGCTTTAGCCTGAAAAGAGACAAAAATTATGGACAACGCACAAACGAAAACTAAAATTTTTCTCTTCACGCTCGCCTCTTTAAAAATATTAATACAAAATTACAAAATATCAAAATTTAATTATTGTTAGAATTCTCCTCTTCAAATTTATCAAGAATTTCCTGAACTTTTTTTGCTGTTTCCTGCCTTCCGACACTGCAGGCATCAATGGGTGCTTCTCTTACAGCAATCGCCTCAGCGCATGCAAAACAGCCAGGATAACCACAGGCACCACAGTCAGAATGAGGCAAGGCATCATAAATCTGCTTTATAAGGGGATTTTCTTCAACCTTAAATCGCTCATTGAATATACCGAGTAGCAAACCAAATAGAGCACCAAATCCCCCAAGGGTTGCAACTGAAATAATAATTTCTTTCATCTCAATTCACTCACCTTATCATTCCTTGAAAGCCAAGAAAGGCAAGTGCCATAATTGCAGAGACCATAAAAGCAATGGCCTTTCCCTTAAAAAAAGTGGGCACATCCGAATCTCTTAATCTTTCTCTGATACCTACAAGAAGAAGTAGAGCAATAGCATAACCGAGTGAAGCACCAATTGCCTCAACTATAGACTGCACTAAATCATAGTTATTCATGGAATTAATAAAAGTAACTCCCAGAATTAAACAATTAGTCGCAATTAAAGGTAAATATATACCCATTGCTTTATGCAGATTGGGGGAAGTTTTCCTGAGATATATTTGAACAAGCCCAACAAAAGAGCCAATAACAAGAATAAACGAAGTAATCTGCAGGACAGATTGCAAATTTGAAGGTATAAGTATCCAGTGATCAATAACCCATGCAAGAATAGAGGAACAAACCGTAACAAATATAACTGCAAAACTCATTCCAATGGAAGAACTCATACTATCTGACAATCCAATGTAAGAGCATAAACCAAGAAATTGTATCAAAACAATGTTATTTATAATAGATGAAGAGACAAAAATCTTCGCCAAATCTACAAGATACTCACCGAAATTCATTTTTTACCCTCCTTCTTCCTGAGATAATTTTCTACAGCACCTATTAGGATTCCAATCATTAAGAAGCCTGCCGGGGGAAGTATCATAATAATAGCAGGTTGAAATGTAGCAGGAAGAACCTGAAAACCAGCAATAGTTCCTTTACCAAGCAATTCCCTGACAACAGCAATTGCCGTAAGAACCCAGCCATAGCCTAATGTCATACCAACACCATCAAAAAATGACTCAAGGACAGGGTGAGAATAAGCAAATGCCTCAGCCCTTCCAATAATAATACAGTTAACAACAATGAGAAGAATATATAACTTAATCAAATCGTAGATGGCTGTAAAATATGCCCTCGAAATGAGCACAGCAATGGTAGTAAAGGCAGCAATTACCATAACAAAAATAGGAACTCTTAGCTCCTCGGGTATAATCCTTCTCATAGAAGAGATAATAATATTTGATGGAATCATCACAAGGCTGAATGCAAATGTCATAAGAAGCGCACTCTGCACAGAATTCGAAACAGCAATTACAGAACAAAGACCAATGGCAATTATAAGAACAGGATTTGAAGGAACAATTGCATCCCAGACTATATTCAAATATCTCTTCATAAACCACCCCCTTGTAAGTATTCATAAGCTGCTTTTCCCCCTATTTTAACCCCATTAGAGATTGCAGTAGAGGTAATCGTAGCTCCTGTTATTGAAATAATATCCTGCTTTGCGATAAATGGGTCAGTGTTCGGATTCTTACCCACGAACTGTCCAAGAAATGTTATCTTCCTTTCCTTATCTACAAAGTAGTTGGGATTGTCTGCGTTTGCTCCAAGTCCCGCTGTCTCAGACATGGAAATAATCCTTACACCACTTATTGTGCCATCCTTCCTCACCCCAATGAGCAGGGTAATAGGAGCCTGACTTCCAGGTGTAGTAACCGTTATAACAAGCCCCACCGTCGTCTCGTTTTGTTTTACCACATATGCATCTCCAATTTTTATCGTTTGATCAGGAGATTGAAGAGGAGTACTCAATTTTTCGAAGTCATTATCACCAGGAAAGATGCTCTCAAGACCACTCTGAAGTGCTTTTAAATCCTGAGATTGGATAATAGGAAGTGTGACTTTATAAACTAATGCAAGTGCAAAACCCGTAATTACACCAATAATACCAAGGGTAATCATAAATTTAACAGGTGTTTTCATGCCTCCCCCTTCCTCTTAAAGACTCCATAAACATGCGGTCTCAGTTTATCAAAATAAGGAACCACCATATTACCCAGAAGGATTGAAAACATTACACCCTCTGGATAAGGACCGAATTGCCTTATGATGACTGTAATAAAACCCAGAAATATGCCATAAAGCAATTTTCCACGAGAAGTAAGTGGAGAAGAACTATAGTCTGTTGCCATAAAGAATGCACCAAGAAAAAGCCCTCCAGAAAGTATCGAAAATATAGGATCCCTCCCAAAAATAAAAGAAAGGATAAAAACACTTCCTATAAAACAAAGAGGGATCTTCCAGTCGATGACTTTTCTTAAAATAAGGTAAACTCCTCCAATAAGAAGAAGTAATACAGAGGTCTCACCAATGCAGCCAGGCCTATTACCGAGGAAGAGCGCTAAGTAAAGTTGGCTACGGCTGCCAAACATCTGGAGAAGGGGTTGTAAACCCTGGAATTTAATAATAGAAAGAGGTGTTGCAGTCGTAACAGCATCTATACCAGTTACGGTAGCCATTGTAGCTGTACTCATGGCTCCCATGCCGCTCCAATAGAATGGCTTCACCCATGTAGTCATAAATGTAGTCCATGACACCATAAGAACTGCTCTTCCTACAAGAGCAGGGTTGAAGGGGTTAGAACCAACACTTCCAAAGATTGCCTTGCCCAGGAGGATTGCAGAAAATGCACCAACTACAACCATCCAATAAGGCGAAGTAGGAGGGAGAATCAAAGCAAGAAGAAGACCTGTCACTGACGCTGAAAGGTCTTTAATACTATTTTTTCTTCTGAATAGTACATTACCAATATACTCTGCAGCAACAGCAGAAACCACTGACACAACAATAACGCCCAGGGTGTGTCGCAATCCGAATATGACGAGCCCTCCAATTGTTGCAGGCAAAAGTGCTATGATAACGTCTCTCATAAGGTGAGGAGTCTTTATTTTATCCCTCACATGGGGCGCTGCGCTTATAGTGAGGTCCACCATATCTGAGTTCATTTACCTACCTCCTTTTGAGCCTTTTCCTGTTCCTTTTTTGCCCTGAGTTTCTCAAAAGCAGCCTTTTTAGCAGCCTCAATTCTTCTCTGCTTCAAAATTGCCTGTTTTGCCTTTTTGATATTGTCAGTAAGGTGCCTCTTTGCAGGACACACATAGGAACAAACACCACACTCAATACAATCAACAGCATTTAAAGATTCAGAAAGTTTTAAATCATTTCTCCTATATGCATGGTCTATAAGAACTGGCATAAGTCCCGTTGGGCAGTGATCAACGCATCTACTACATCTGATGCAGGGAGTTTCCTCTTCTGGAGCCATTGTAAATGCTTCTTCTCCAAAAAAGAGTATTCCAGAGGTACCTTTCACAACAGGTACTTCGATGCTTGACTGCGCTACCCCCGTCATTGGTCCTCCGAAAATTAACTTTCGCAACCTTCTATTTAAACCACCTACCTGCTCAATAATTTCAGAAACAGGAGTACCTATTCTTACAATATAATTTCCTGGATTTTTGATAACAGTACCGGAAATTGTAATACCTCTATCTATAAGAGGTTTACCCTCAAAGATTGCTTCACTAATTGCCTTCAATGTACCAACATTCTGAACGACCACTCCAACATCAAGAGGTAGTCCTTCAGAAGGAACCTCTCTGCCGAGAATTGCCTTAATGAGTTGTTTTTCACCTCCTTGAGGATATTTAGTTTTTACAAGTACAACCTCAATTAAATTTTCAAGATTTTTCTCCCTTATTGCATTCAATAAGAGCTCTGCAGCATCAACTTTATTATCTTCAACAGCTATAACTCCCTTCTTTGCCTTCAAAACTTTTAATTCAATTAGAAGTCCATTAATAACCTGGTCAGAGTATTCAAGCATAACTCTATAATCCGTGGTGAGATATGGCTCACATTCAGCACCATTTGCAATGACTGTATCAATAACCTTTCCCACTGGAGGAGATAGCTTTACACTTGTAGGAAAAGCAGCTCCTCCCAGACCAACAATTCCACAATCTCTTATCTTTTTTACAATTTCCTCAGGTGAAATCTCCTCAAGAGAAGCTACCCCTTCGCAATTAACCCATTCATCCTTAAAGTCATTCTTTATAACAACGCTTTGTACCTTAGCACCAGTCGGGCACAATCTGTCCTCAATTGCAATAACCTGGCCTGATATACTTGCATGTACAGGAGCTGAAATAGGGGCAGGAGAACTCCCAAGTATACTACCTATCTTCACATTATCCCCAATCTTTACAAGGGGTGTATTTGGAGCACCTGTGTGCTGAACAAGAGGAATAACAGCAACCGAGGGAGGCTGAAGACTCACAAATACTTTATCTTTAGTCCACTTCTCTTCCTCTAAATGAGTCCCACCTGGCGAATAAGTGAATACCTTCATAAACCTTCTCCTTTCTCATCAAAGATCTGTCCGCAATAAGGACAGATTTTAAACTCTTTATCAACAATGTTACCACATTTGCTGCATTGTTTCTTTAACTGAGCAAAACAATGAGGACAAAAAAGAAAATCCGATTTCACATCCTCTCCACAGATCGGACATTTTAAAGACTCCCTTTCTATCATAATTTCATAATATTTTTTCTGTAGTTCTGTCACCTCCTTTTTCTCATCTATCTCCCTCACCTCATCCTTCGTAAGAGGGGAGCGCACCATGAGATAAAAAATGAAAGGGATAAGACCACCAAGAATTATTGTCCATATAAGCCAGGAAATACTCTTCCCTCCCCTTATCTTACTGTCTCTGTAGACATAAAGAGCAAGCAAGATAATAATGATAGCCAGAGCAAAAGAAATTATTATCAAATCCGTCGTCGTAATCCATGGAAAAAGATTTTGCAAATTCTCAGTTATTCTATTCATAACAAAAAAATTATATCAAACCATTAGAAAAAGTAAAAATTTTATTTAATTCTCTTACAAAACCAGCAAGATACAGAGAACCCGTTACACATAGGATTTCATGAGAAGTTAGACTGTTACATGCATAATAGAATGCTTCTCGTGGATTCTTCACAATCTTAATTTTATCCTGATTAAAGAAAGGGAGAAGAGCCTCGTAGATCTTAAAAGCATTTAACCTCCTTGAGAAAGAGAAAGGTACCTCAGTAATTATAAATCTTGAGGCGGTCCCTGATAAAATTTTAGAAACCTCCGAAAGGTTTTTATCTCCAAGCATAGAAAATAGAAAAACAACATCCCTCCCGAAAAGATTAACGAATTCTATTAAAGCCCGGGCAGATGCATCATTATGTGCACCGTCAAGTAAGATAAGAGGATCCCGGCTTATTAATTCTGCTCTTCCTGGCCAGAAACTATTTAATGTACCTTCGTATATTGCATCGTCCCCTATGTTAGGGTCAACCAGGAGCGCAGTTTGAATGGCGACACTTGCATTAATAACCTGATGCAAACCTCTTAGTTTTATCCTTATCCCGTTTATCCTTCTTCCAGAAACCCTTGAAACAAAATCAAAAACGGAGAAATCTTTATAAACCTTAACATTTATGGAACCAAAATCTTTGTTAAAAACAAACAGGGGAGCTCCTACTTCCTTACTAACCTTTTCAATTGGTTCAAATGCCTCTCCTGAAACATCTCCAACCACAACAGGCGTATTTGGTTTAATAATACCAGCCTTCTCATATGCAATCTTACTGAGGGTTTCTCCAAGTATTTTCTGATGATCGTAACTTATCTCCGTTATTACGGAGACAGCAGAATTTCCTATAACATTAGTGGCATCAAGCCTTCCACCAAGCCCCACCTCAAGGATTGCAATATCTATATGCCTATCCAAAAAATAGAGAAACGCTATGATTGTAAAGGTTTCAAAAGCAGTTGGGATGTCAGATGGTGGTAGGTGAGTATATAAAACCTTTATTTTCTCTGTATAATAAGCAAAATCTAAAGGAGAAATTAACTCTCCATTTATAGAAATCCTTTCTGAAACATTTATAAGTGATGGAGAAGTATAGACACCCACTCTCTCATAAAGGCTTTTCAATATATAAGAAAGGAAAATGGCAGTAGAGCCCTTTCCCTTGGTACCAGTAATATGAACAAAACGTAACTGATTTTGAGGATTACCAATGTCTTGAAGAAATTTTCTTATCTTCTCGAGTCCAAACTTTGCAGGCTGGAAAATACCTCCTCCCAGACTGAAGACGTAATCTAAGGCATCCGAATAATTAAGCATCCTTTCTTAGGTCTTCCAGATGAGCAACTAATATATCCTTTAACTTCTCCAACTCCCTTAGCGCTTCTCTGTCTTTGGCAATGACCTCCTCACCTGCCTTTGTTAGATAAGCGTGGTTTGCAAGTCTCCCGCCCAAAGAATTAATCTCTCCTTCAATCGCTGATAATTTTTTACTAAGCCTCTCCTCTTCTTTAAGAGGATCAACCTCTACTGGAAGCCTGAGGTAAATGGTAGTACCCATAACGACAGTTCTTACACTTTTAGCAGGCTTTTTTTCAACAGCCTTAAAGTCAGAAAGTCCTGCAATTTTCATAATCTTCCCTTTTTCTGTTTCAAGTAAATTCCTCTCCTCAATGTCCCTGGTTGTATAAAAGCAATCAACAGGTTTTACGATATTAATACGGAACTCTGTCTTAAGACTTCTAATTGCCCTTATAACAGAAAAAACAAAATCTGCATCTTTTTCGATACTTTCGTTGATTAATCCTTCATCAAAAACTGGAAAATCCGAAACAACAAGAGCCTCTTCAGAATGCGGTAGATTTGAATATATTTTCTCCGTAACAAAAGGAGTAAAGGGGTGAAGCATCTTGAGAATCTTTGTCAAAGAATCCCATAGAAGATACTGTGCTGTCCTTCTTTTTAAAGTATCCTCTCCATACAATCTCACCTTAGAAAGCTCAACATACCAATCACAGAATTCGCCCCATACAAAATCATAAAGCGCCCTTGCAGTCTGTCCACAATCGCATCCTTCCAGAGACTCTATCTCCTTCTTTATTGTTCTATTCAGTCTGCTTATGAGCCATCTGTCCTCTAATTGAAGTTGAAGATCTTTCTGATCAAAGGAAAAAGGATCAAAGTCATCAATATTCATCTTAACAAACCTCGAGGCATTCCAGACCTTATTAATAAAATTCCTCGAAGAAATAAGCTTCTCTCTTGAGGGACTTATATCCTGACCACCCTCCGTGGATAAATAAGCAAGAGTGAAACGAAGAGTATCAGCACCAAATTCCGAAATAATATCCATCGGGTCAACAATATTTTCAAGAGACTTACTCATCTTTCTTCCCTTTTCGTCTCTTATAAGCCCGTGGAGCAAGACTGTAGAAAATGGTTTCTCTCCTGTAAAGTAAAGGCCGCTCATAATCATCCTCGCAACCCAGAAGAATAAAATATCATATCCTGTAATTAAAAGTGTGGTAGGATAGAAGTATCTAAGGTCCTCAGTATCAGCAGGCCATCCAAGAGTAGCAAAGGGCCATAAGGCAGAGGAAAACCACGTATCAAGAACATCTTCATCCTGGGTTATCCTCGTCCCGTCACAGGAGGGGCAGGATTCTGGTTTTTCCTTTGAAACAATTATCTCACCACACCCTTCACAGTAATAAGCAGGAATCCTATGCCCCCACCATAATTGCCTGCTTATACACCAGTCCCTTATATTTTTTAGCCAATCATAATAAACCTTAATCCATTTTTCGGGCAAAATCTTGACATCACCGCTCTCAACAGCCTTCAAGCCAAGCTCTGCAAGTGGCTTCATCTTTACAAACCACTGTCTTGATATCATCGGCTCCACCACTGTACCACACCGTTGACAGTGCCCAACAGAATGTTCATAGTCCTCTTCTTTCAGGAGAAGCCCAATTTCTTTAAGATCATTTAACACTGCCTCTCTGCATTCAATTGTCGTAAGATTCTTGTATTTCTCTGGAACATTTATCATTCTTGCCTTATCATCTATAACCTTTACAAAATCAAGATTATGTCTCATTGCAATATCGAAATCATCTACAGAGTGTGCAGGAGTTACCTTGACTGCACCAGAACCAAAATCCCTGTCTACGCCTATATCTTCTACCACGGGAATCTCACGACCCACAAGAGGAAGAATAAGAATTCTTCCTGGCAAATCTTTATATCTTTCATCATCAGGATTTACTGCTACAGCGGTATCTCCAAGCATGGTTTCAGGTCTTGTTGTAGCGACAACTATAAAATTCTCAGGATTGTCCTTAAAGGGATACTTTATATAATACAACTTTCCCTTCTCATTTTCATATTCGACCTCTATGTCAGAAATCGCCGTATGACAATGAGGACACCAGTTGATAATCCTCTCCCCCTGATAAATGAGCCCGTCTTTATAATATCTTACAAATGCCTCAAGCACTGCTCCTTCATACTCCTTATCAAGGGTGAAACGTAACTTTTTCCAATCAGGAGAAGAGCCTAACTTCTTTAATTGCAAAAGGATTGTATCCCCGTATTTCTCTTTCCATTTCCAGACCTCTTCAATAAACTTCTCCCTTCCTATATCTTCTCTCCTGATCCCTCTGGAAAGTAATTCCCTTTCTACAACACTCTGAGTAGCAATACCTGCATGGTCCATTCCAGGGAGCCACAGAGTAACAAAGCCTCTCATTCTGTAAAACCTCGTAAATATATCCTGAAGAGTAAATGTAAAGGCATGCCCTATGTGAAGTCTCCCAGTTATATTAGGAGGAGGCATCATAATGATAAACTTCTCTTTATAGGGTAGTGGTTCCGAATGAAAAAATCCTCCCTCCTCCCAGAATGTATAGATATCGTCTTCTACTGCCTTATGTTCGTATACCTTTTCCATGAGGTTTTCTCAGGCCGGGATAAGGCCATTCAGCCCGCTTGGCTCCTTTTTTCTCAAAAGGGTAATATTGTGAAGTTTATTGATGAATATTTCTCCATTGTAAACAATGGCATCCATAAGATGTCCTCCGATAACAGTATAATCCTCACCTGCAAGGGAGACATGAAGATGTATAACAGGTTCTCCGTCATACTCATTGGTCCCAATGTTTCCCTCCAGGGAGAGTACTTCCATCATCTTATCAATTTTAGTCGTTACATATTCACTTCCATTCCAGTAAGCAAGTTCAGTGCTTTTAAAAAGCCCCACTCCTGAAACAATAGCTGACTCTACCTTATAATTTTTGCATACCTTCTTGAGAGATTCCATCAGGTTTTCACCATCCTGTATCCTGATCACAATTGTACTATTGCCTTCTTTTATAATCATGGTACCTCCTATCACTAAGATTAATTATACATGTTTGATCATAAAGTCAAAAATGATTATAAAAAAACAAAAACTCCTTTTGATTTTTACCCTTTAATGATTAAAATCAGAATGTAATGCAAAGGAAAATTTTAATTATTTCTATCTTCATCATTATTTTATGCTGTGATCAATTCAGTAAATGGATTGTGAGGCAGAAGTTACCAATAGATAAAAGTATTCCCATAATAGACAATATCGTTTCAATCACACATACAATGAATACAGGAGCAGCATTTGGCATACTTTCTAACAGAAGATTTTTTCTTATCACCGTAAGTTTGATTTCAATGATCATAATCTTGTGGGGAGTTTTAAAATATACCTTGCCCGGAACTCTGATAGTGCCCACTGGACTCCTCCTTGGTGGTATATCGGGTAACCTGTGTGACAGAATTACAAGGGGTTATGTAACTGATTTTATTGAAGTCAAATACTTCAGTGTATTCAATATCGCAGACGCTGCAGTTACCATAGGTACATTACTTATTTTAATTTCTTTAATATTTACATGGAAAAAATAATTCATGTGGATAGCGAGGAAAGGATCGATATCTACATTTCACTAATCACTAAAAAAAGTAGAACTCATACTCAAAAACTTATTAAAGAAGGATATGTAACTGTAAATGATAAGGTTATAAGAAAGCCTTCTTTCACTGTTACAGTAAATGACGAAATAAAGATCATTGAGCCTGAGCCAGAACCAATAAACCTTATTCCAGAGAATAAACCCTTAAAGATTGTCTACGAAGATAAGGCACTTCTCATTATAGATAAGGAGGCCGGGCTTCTTGTTCATCCCACAGGTAGCAAAACAACTAATACACTTGTTAATAGGCTTCTTTTTCACATCAAGGACCTTCAGGGAATTAACGGAAACCTGAGACCTGGTATAGTTCATCGGCTTGACAAAGATACCTCAGGACTTATGGTTGTAGTAAAAAACGAAGAAGCATTCCAAAAACTTGTAGAATTATTCAAACAGCATCAGATAAAAAGGAAATACATAGCCCTTGTAAAGGGTGCCTTCACAAAAAAGGAAGGGACAATAGACCTTCCTTTAAGAAGGAGGGAAGGCGAAGCGAAAATGAGAGTAACTATCTCAGGTAAAAGAGCAGTTACACACTTTAAGGTGATTGAGGAAATTGGCCCATATAGTCTTATAACAGTATCCCTTGAAACAGGGAGAACCCACCAGATAAGAGCACATTTCTCGCACATCGGGCATCCTGTGGTGGGAGATCAGTTATACGGGCATAGAGAAAAGGATATTCTTCTGAAAAGGCAATTCCTCCACTCTTATGAAATTTGCTTCATCCATCCTATAATAGGAAAAAAGATAGAGGCATTCTCAATGCTGCCAGAAGATCTTGTAGATACTTTGAATGATGTGAGAAAGAGATGGAAGAAAAAGTGATAGCAGAAAATAAAAGAGTTCTCAGAAATTTTGAGATTATTGACACCATCGAAGCAGGGATAGAATTAAAGGGATATGAGGTGAAATCAGTACGCAATGGTAAGATGAGTTTCGAGGAGAGCTTTATAAAAGAGAACAACGGAGAATTCTTCATCCATAAAATGTTTATTGCAGGAAATCCTTCCCTTCATGCAAAGGGTATAGAAAAGAGAAAAAGAAAGTTGTTGCTGCATAAAAATGAGATAGTAAGGCTTTCTACAAGAGTAAAAGAAAGGGGTTTTACAATTGTACCTATCGATGTGCATACCTCAGATAATAGGATTAAACTTAAGGTTGCCCTGGTCAAGCATAAAAGACTCTACGGCAACAGAAGGAAAATAGAGGAGAAGAGGTTGGAAGAAGAAACAAGAAAAGCGAGGAGAAGTGGATGAAAAGATTATTTATTTTCTGGCTTGTAGCTCTCCTATCCTTTGTCCACATTGAACCAGTAAGTGGAGAAGCAAGTACTCCCCTTTTAAAAGTAAGTGGTGATTATGTAAATGTAAGAAATGGGGCTGGGTTAGACTACAAAGTAATTTTCCAGATAAAATACGGGACAGTTGTAAAAGAGGTGTCTATCTCAAAAGACACGGAGGGAAACCTCTGGTACAGGATCTACGATTTCAATACAAACAAAACAGGTTTTGTAGCCTCATGGCTCCTCACTAACACAGGCGTCTCAATACAGGGAAGTGATACAAAGTTCATTGCAAAAGTAAATACAGAGAGCCTAAATGTAAGGATTGGTCCAGGAGTTGAATTCAGGTTGACTTCCACCCTTAAACAGGGAGAAAAAGTTACAATTATACGCGTCTTTAAAAGATCTGATGGAGAGGAGTGGTATAAATTTCAGGGCAAGGACAAAAAATACTACTACATCGCAGGTTGGTACACGGAGAAATTGCCATATGTTGAACCACCTCCTTCTGGAGACCAGATTGCATCAATTGCATCCTCCACAGAGTATGTAAATTTAAGAAAGGGCCCTTCCGTTGATTTCGAAAAAGTAGCCCTCATAGAAAAAGGTGATTCTGCAAAAGTTTTGGGAATTGCCAAGAACAAAAACGGAGAACTATGGCTTCAGGTAGAATATAATGGAAAAATTGGTTGGGTGATAGGAGATTACTTTAAAGTTGATAAAATGCCAACAATCGAACTTTCAGTTATAGGAGGAACAGGTACAGTAAAAGAAAACTCAAACCTTAGAGAAGGCCCCTCTCAAGAATTCAAATCGCTGAAGGTGGTAAACAAGGATACTGAATTAAAAATAACAGGAATTGCTAATAACAGAGAAAACGAGGTCTGGTATAGTGTAGAAGATACCGGAAGCACAGGATGGATAAAGGCAGACCTTATAAGTATAAATAAAGTGGAGACAGGAACTATCAATAATATTTTATGGCTTATCACTCCTTCTGGAATTGATATTTCAATTCAGGGTGAGAAGATTCCAACTCCCACCCTGACTACAATTAAAGATCCGGAAAGAATCGAGACTGTTTTTCATTCCTCAAAACTGCTCAAGGGAAATGGAAGTCTCGAGATAAATATATTTCCTATCACAAGAGTTAGATACGAATCTTCCGGACAGGATGTTATTATTACAGTAGACCTTGTAAGAGAAATTCCACATTCTTTTGAACAAAAAGGTGAAGAAAATGTTTTGCTTCATCTGACTCTCCCAAAGGCCGGTGAAAAGTTAGTTGAAATTTCAGGAAGAGAAGTTTATGCCAGAATTGATGCAATAGACGGTAAAACCCACATAAGCATAGAGGATTTCTTGAACTCTTTTAATATAAAACTTGCAAATCCAGAGGTATTCGATTTTAATTTCTTTGGAAAAGACATAAGCATTGATAAAGAGAGTGTCACCATCAAAGGAAATGTGCCCTTCATTTCCCTTGATAAACTATCTCAGATTTTAAATGTCTCAGTACTTGAGACTAGCCACGTTATCTTTATTGACCCAGTACTTACTTTTCTTGAGGAGAAAGGGGAAACTCGGATCACATTCTCCTTCCCTGCACCCGTAAAAAGAATCGAGAGCAACAATCAATACTCTGTAGTATTTTATGCAGACCCTGGTAATTTTAATATAGAAACCTCAAAACACCGTAATATAGAGAACCCACCTGAAATTATATTGGCTTTTGATACAAATATAGAGATAGAAACAGAAAAAAACCAGGTAAAAATAGTCAAAACAAATATTAAAGAGGGTATATTAGGCGGAAAAACCATTATCTTAGACCCTGGCCACGGCAGTTATTCCGGGCAGTATCTTGATGTGGGGGCAACAGGAGCATCTGGAATGAAGGAAGCCTATGTTGTTCTTGATATCGCCCTGAGATTAAAGGCTCTTCTGGAACAAGAAGGGGCAAAGGTTATACTAACACACGAAGTTGTAGATAGCAGGGAAAATCCTGACCTTTCTGAAAGAACCTCGATGGCAAATAGCTCGGGTGGAGACCTTTTTATATCAATACACCTGAACGCAAGTACGAACAAGAATGCAACAGGAACCGAGACCTATTACTGGTACGATACCTCAAAGGCTCTCGCCCAAATACTTCACAATACCCTTGTAAGTGAACTCGGAACCCTGGACAGGGGTATAAAAAAAGATTATCTTTATGTTTGCAGGAATGTAACAACAATGCCTTCTGTACTTCTTGAAATTTTGTTCATTTCGAACAGTAAAGAAGAAGCTCTCTTAAAAGATCCGCTTTTCCTTGATAAAATCGCCCAAACGTTGTTGAAAGGAGTAAAAATATATCTCAGTGGAACATGATAAACCAATTGGGATTTTCGATTCAGGAGTAGGTGGTCTTTCTGTTGTAAAGAATATCATAAAGGTTCTCCCAAACGAAAATTTTATCTACATTGCTGACTCAAAGCATTTTCCCTATGGCACTAAAAGTGCGGGAGAAGTTAGAAATTTTGCTTTGAGAATCATTAAATATCTTCTTGCTCAAAATGTAAAAGCAGTTATTGTTGCATGCAATACTGCATCATCAGTTGCAATTGATGAAATAAAAAAGTCTGCAAGCCCCATCCCCGTATTCGGTATGATCCAGGCAGGAGCACAATATGCAGCAAAGACAACAAAAAACCATAAAATTTGTGTCATATCAACACCTTTAACTCAAAAGCAACACACATATCTTAATGAAATCAAAAAGATCAACCCCTCGACAGAAGTTTTTGAAGTAGGTTCCCAGGAGATGATAAACCTTGTCGAGAATGGAATAGAACACAACGAGTTTGCAGTGAACCTTACCAAAGAAAATCTCAAAGAACCCATTGAAAAAGGAGTCGATACAATTGTACTTGGAAGCACGCATCTTCCTTTTTTATACAGGACCGTTAAGAGTGTAGCAGGGGAAAGTATATCAGTAATTGACCCTTCAGATTTTCTTATAATACAGGTCAAGGAATTTCTCGATAATAATGATCTTTTAAACCGCAAACATCCATCAGAAAGGCTTTTCTTTACAACAGGCAATAGAGAGGAATTCAAAGAGAAAATGAAGGTATTCCTTGAGGGTACCTACATCCCTGAAAGGCTTGATATTTAGATTTCTACCTTCATCCCATCATAAGCAGCAACAACCTCAACCCCTGTTTCCTGAGAAAGTTTTTGAGAAACAAGCAAAGGATTAGCCTTTAATATCCCCATTCCAAAATGGGTTAGGATTGCCTTACCAGGTTTTATGCCATTAATGAGTCTCTTTGCGTCATCAACAGATAAATGCATGATATTTTGTCTTGACTCAAGAAGCACAACATTCAATATAAGAATATCGCTCCCTTTGTAATATTCAAGAAGTGAATCGAAATATTGTGTATCCACTAAAAATGAAACCATTTTACCAGAAAGGTCCATCTTAATGCCATATGTTTCAACAGAGTGCAGATGCCTGTAGGTTGTGAAACAAATATCACCTTCCTCGAACGTTTTTTTATGTTCAAGAAAATCATATCTCTCAAGAAAGGGAAGCAAATATGGAAGAATCACCCTGTTCTCACCCTCAACTGCCTCATGAGTCGTAAAAAGAACGCCTTTTCTCTTAAAACCTCCTTCAGCAATAGAATCAATAATAACATTAGCATCCGTAGAATGGTCAAGATGGATATGGGTTAAAATAATACCACTGACTGTATCTAAATTTACTTTAGGTCTTGAATTTGCAAGCCTCGCAAGTGTCCCGGGACCGGGGTCAATTAAAAGTTTTCTTTCATTCGACTCTACAAGGACTCCCGCTGAAGACCTTAATTGTTTAGCAACAACAAACCGTGCTCCCCCTGTCCCAAGAAACTTTACGTAGGGCACAATGATTCTCCTTAATCAGATAAAAATGAAAGTTAAAATTGCAGTGGCCCCTCAACTCAGGAGGGGCCTTTTACTAATCTAATTAATATTCAGGATAGGCTGGAGCAGGAGGTGGAGTTTCTTCCTTCTTTGGAATTGTTGTAACAATTGCCTCTGTTGAAAGAAGGAGTGAAGCAATACTCGCTGCATTTTCAATAGCAATTCTTACAACTTTAAAAGGGTCAACGATACCTGCCTTGAACATATCCTCGAACTTTCCGCTCTCAGCATTAAACCCGATATTACCACCTGCCTCCATAACTTTATTAAGGGCAATAACTCCGTCAAAGCCAGCATTGTCAGCAATAAGTTTAAGGGGCTCCTTCAAGGCCTTCTTCACGATGTCAACCCCTGTCTTTTCGTCTCCCTCGACTTTTAATGTATCAAGTACGGGTAATGCCCTCAAAAAGGCAACACCACCGCCTGCAACAATGCCCTCTGCAAGTCCTGCCTTTGTAGCAGAGACAGCATCCTCAACTCTATGTTTCATTTCCTTCATTGCAGTTTCTGTTGCACCACCAACCTTGATAATAGCCACTCCGCCAGATAGCTTTGCAAGTCTTTCCTGAAGTTTTTCCTTATCATAGCTTGAGGTTGTTTTCTGAATCTCTTCTTTTATTTGTTTTATTCTTGCATTAATGTTATCCTTTACTCCCTTACCGCCAATAATAGTAGTATTATCCTTGTCAACTTTTACACTATCAGCTCTACCAAGCATATCCATAGTGACACTTTCAAATTTTATACCCAGGTCTTCAGAGACGACCTCTCCATTAGTAAGAATGGCAATATCTTCAAGCATTGCCTTTCTTCGATCTCCAAAACCAGGTGCCTTTACAGCACAGCAACTAAATGTCCCCTTGATTTTGTTGAGGACGAGGGTCGCAAGTGCTTCTCCTGTGACGTCATCGGCAATAAGCAAAAATGGCTTCCCCGTTTGCACAATTTTCTCAAGAAGTGGCAAAAATTCCTGTATAGATGATACTTTTTTGTCTGTAATAATGATATAGGGATCTTTGAGCTCGACTTCCATCCTTTCCGCATCTGTTACAAAATAAGGAGAAACATATCCTCTATCAAATTGCATTCCTTCTACAGTCTTTACTTCAATCCCGAGAGTCTGTGACTCTTCTACAGTAATTACCCCATCTTTCCCAACCTTATCAACAGCATCAGCAATTGATTCTCCAATCTCTTTTATCTTGGAGGAAACAGTGCCAACTTGTGCGATCTCCTCTTTAGTTGAAATCTCTTTCTTAAACTTCTTCATTTCATCGATGATTGCTTTAACTGCCTTATCGATACCCTTCTTAAGAAGGATAGGATCGGCACCAGCGGTAACATTCTTTATCCCTTCATTAATAATAACCTGCGCAAGAACTGTTGCAGTTGTAGTACCATCACCTGCAGCATCCTCTGTCTTTGAAGCAATCTCCTTTACAAGCTGTGCACCGATATTTTCATTAGGATCTTCTAATTCTATTTCTTTCGCAATTGAAACACCATCATCCGAAAGAACCGGCGAACCAAATTTCCTTTCGAGAGCTACATGCCTCCCTTTCGGGCCAAGAGTCACCTTAACCGTATTGGTCAGCTTATCAACACCATCCTGAAGCTTTTTTCTTCCTTCAATACCAAAAATAACCTGCTTTGCCTCCATAATTCACCTCCTACTTTAAAATTGCCAGTACATCATTCTCTGATAAAATCAGGTACTTCTCATCATTAAGCTTGATCTCCGTACCTGCATACTTGGAAAAAATAACTGTATCCCCTGCCTGAACCTCGAGGGGGATCCTCTTTCCACTGTCAAGAATCTTTCCTGGGCCAACAGCAACCACCTTTCCCTGCTGCGGCTTCTCCTTTGCAGTGTCAGGAAGGACAATTCCTGTCTTCGTTTTTTCTTCTTCCTCTTCCATCTTAACAACAAGATGATCACTAATTGGTACAATTTCTGCCATAACTAACCTCCTTACAATGTTTTTTAAAGATTTTTAGCACTCAAAGACTCCGAGTGCTAAAATATTATATACAAGTTCGATCTCAAGTCAAGTGGTTTACAAGGTTCCATTCTGCTACTATATGAAAGGATCTTTTTCTATACAAAGAATCAAGGTTTTTAAATATAATAACTCTATATAAAATTTGGTAGATTAAATACAGGTTTATTAATAAATGCATACAGGGTGATGTTAGAAATTTGTTTCATCTTCTTCCCCGTGTTAAAATAGCCCTGGATAACAGTAAAAATAAGTTTTACTCCTATCTATTCCCTCTGTATTTTTGTACAATATAAGATCACGTCTTTCTACTAACGATAAAACCCAACTTTAGCAATCATCATCCTGGGACAAAGTTACTATTCAACTCCTGTAATTATTATTTCTAAAGAGAAACCATTAAATGTTTAACCAATTTGTAGTGTTCATACTTCACACATATTTCACCATGTGTTTCTTTCTTAATTCAAGGAGATCCTAAATATCTGCTGGATGTGCTGTAGTATTCAATGAAAAGAGAGAATGTTCCAATAGCTATTTCCATATTAAATCTCTCGTAATATTAATGATATTCTCCCGATTTTTACCCCTTCCACGATTTTAAAAAGCTCCCACTATAAGAAACATGATAAATACAGATTCACAAGCACATTTAAAACTCTTTTAAGCTATGTGATATAAATCTACCCGACGATTTGCCCCCAGAATGTGACATAATATTTTGCCTCGCAATTTCCAACTATCCTTCCAAAAGGAAACCACGTCACCTTATAATCACAAATTAATGTGTATTCTCTTGTCCCGTCCGGGTATATTACCCAGCTCATCGTTCCATCTATGTGCGCTCTTTCCTGAAATACTCTATCATGGATAGCCTGAGGGTCCATCCAGGGAGCCCATGCTAATAACAATAATACTACTATCACAAGGATAAAAATGATTTTAGAATTCATTCTTCATCTCCTTCTTTTATTTTAGCATGCGTCCTGGAATATACGAAATATAAAACATTACTCCTCTTATACTTAGGGACATATGAGAAGAAGTAACACAAAAAATCCTCTCTTTCTCTTAGAGATTTACTCTGTCTCTGTTTTTGAAAAGAAATTTAAGGAGTGCATTTCTTCTCCTAAACGAAATTACCAGCCACTCTATCTTCTTAAAAAAGCAAAATTTAACACACCTTCCAGAGAGTTAGTGCTGACAAAATAGGCCTTAGAGACAGCTTTTTATCTTTACTTCTCTATGTTTCTGGATATTTTTATATATTCTTTTGAAAGCTCGATATAGTGGCTGGTATTATCGAAAACACCTTTTTTCTCATCTTCAGTAACTCTTCTTATTGTCCTTGCTGGCATTCCGACTGTGAGAGAATTTTCCTCAATAAGTGCATGTTCAAGTATAAGCGCTTTAGCTCCAACAATGGAACCCTTCCTTACGACCGCTCCTGTCAGAATCACTGCTCCCATACCTATAAGGCAATGCTCCTCGACTGTCGCAGAGTGAATAATAGCCGCATGTCCCACCGTCACATATTCCCTTATAATACAGGGAATATTGCTATCCACATGGACAACAGTGTTATCCTGAATATTTGTTCCCTTCCCTATATAAACAGGCGCAATATCTCCTCTTATAACAACCCCAAACCAGATACTTGCATCATCTTCTATTGTTACATCACCAATAATTACCGCATTATCTGCTACAAAGGCATTCTCAGAAATTTTTGGCGTTTTTCCATTGAAAGTGATGACCATTTCCTCCCTCCTTATTTAATTGTCCTTGCTTAAAACATAATTTATATTATAAAGGGTTATAATCCCCTTCAGGTGCTCTCCCATAGAAGTATTTTCTCCCTCTCTTAACTCAACTACTTCTCCCACATAGGAGATTGCAGCAAGTTTTAAAACATCTCCATTTTGCATCCGGACACATCCATGTGATTTATTAAAGCCAGGAGAAAACGGCTCATTTGTCCCATGAAGACCATATGAGGGCAGATTAATGGGTAACCAGAAAACCCCAAGGCCATTTTCCTTGTCTTCTCTGAAGGGTTGATATACCTTCCCTCCAAAATACCATTTTGGGTCGGGAACCTTATTCACAAGATGAAATACGCCAGTTGGTGTTTCGTTCTCACCCCCTGAACCAATAGATACAGGTATCACCTCTTCAATGCTCTGCCCATTTTTTACGAATAACACGTGCAAGGATTTATCAACCACAATATTTCTCTCGGAGGATTTTACTACAGGAATTGATATGACAACAAAAACAACTACTAAAAGAAAGATGGTAATTTTCTTCATATACATATCTTAATATTACAACCCTTTTGCCATTGTAAGTGCCATAATTGCTTTCTGGACATGAAGTCTGTTTTCCGCAATGTCGTAGATAATGGAGCGAGGCCCACTTGCTATAGCATCATCAACCTCATTCCCTCTATCAATTGGCATAGGGTGAATAAAGTATGCATTATTTGTAAGCCTGTAAAGATCGGGGGTTAATCTCCAGTCTTTAAACTGAAGGGCAAGCTTCTGATCTTCTTCTTTTCCTATAATGTATCTCTTCGGGCTCATCCATTGTCTTGAATACACAACATCTGCACCTCTCATTGCTTCGAAGCGATCGTGGGTAATTTCAAATTTCGCTCCGGCAGATTCAGCATTACTTTTTGCCTGGTTTATAATCTCAGGATCAAGGCCAAATCCCTCAGGAAAAACAAGTGTAAAGTTCATCCCATACCTTGGTAAAAGCAGGATATCCTCCTGAACGGAGCTCCATGAACGTACCATTGATGAATATCCCCACATCATCGTGATTTTCGCTCCCTTAACCTCTCCCATATGTTCCTGAAGACTCATAAGATCTGCAAGTCCCTGACAGGGATGATACTTATCATGGGCCATCGAAATAACTGGAATAGAAGCATATTTTGCGTATTCTCTCAGTAAGGCATCTCCTTCCCCATACTCTTCAATGGAGTCTTCAAGAATCCTTATGCCAATACCCACCCCATATCTTTCCATGACTTTGGCTGCATCTTCGACTGTTTCCCCTGCTTTTTCCTTCGACTTAAGCCTCATACTTTTTGGCTCAAGAAATTGTGCATGACCACCAAGCTCGGTTGCTGCAGCCTCAAATGACTGCCGTGTCCTCACAGAAGGGTTATAAAAAAACATAAAAAATGTTCTATCCTTCAGAATTTCCGTAAATGGTTTTTCAAATCTATGTTTCTTCATCTCAAAGGCAACTGAAAGTACTTTATCGAGGGATTCTTTTTCCCATTCTTCTGTTGTTATAAGGTCCCTTCCAAAAAGCTCCACCAATACCTCCTATTCTTTTATAACTGTTGTTCCTGCCCTACCCTCAAGGGTCTCGATATACTTCGAAGTAAGGGAGATATAAGCTTTCTTTCCCCCACCCTCGAGGAATTTTATAATTGCAAGAATCTTTGGCCCCATGCTCCCCGGAGGGAACTGTCCCTCGGCATAATATTTTTTTGCTTCTTCAAGGGTAAGGTGCCTCAGATCAACTTGATCTGGCTTCTGATAGTTGAGTTTTGCGCCGTCCTCTCCTGTGAAGATTGTAAGTGTAACATCAACGTCTTCTCCTCTTTCCTTTGCCCTTCTTATAAGCATCGTCCCAAGAAGTGCTGATGCAAGGTCCTTATCAATAACAGCCTCTACTCCCCTGTATATTTTTAGCCCCCTTCCATCTGTAAATGTAATCCCATAATTAGCTTTATAGACACCCTGAGTATCTGCTTCCTCAATAACCACAGGAATACCCCCACCACCCACTGTTATAGGGATCATTTCCCTTTCAAGTGCTGCTTCAACAAGGCCAATCTCAACAATATCAAGAGGCTCAGGGGAAGGAACGACCTTTCTCCAGATTTCATTTCCCCTGTCATCCTTCTTATAAAGTTTCACACTCCAGCCATCTTTTTCTGCACGCTCCATTGCCTCTTCCTTTGTATAAGAAGGACCTATATACTTTGTTGGGTTCTGAAAACCAGGGTCATTTTTATCAACAACAACCTGAGTTACTATAGCAGCAATTTCCCTTTCAATATCATTAACCTTAAGCCGATTCCCGAGTATCTGAGCAATCATATAACCCATCGAACCTTGAGTATCTGAACCACATACATCAAGGGGAATTGGTGGCAGCAGCGTTCTTGAGTATTCAGATCTAAGAAAGACATTGCCTACCTGGGGTCCATTTCCATGAGTTATGACATAACTATCCCTGGGAAAGGACTTTACAACCTCCGTAATATTTTTACAGGTTTCGTCTGTTCTCACCCATTGCATTGCAATATCGGGAATAATTGGCTTTCCCTTCTCATCTGTAAGTCCAACTGGAGAAACTTCATTACCACCGAATGCAAAGATTCTTATGTTCTTATTTGGCATAAATCACCTCATAAGAAGCGCCATGATTGCCTTCTGCGCGTGAAGTCTGTTCTCTGCCTCATCGAATACAACGGATTGTGGCCCATCTATGACCTCGTCCGTGACCTCAAATCCTCTGTCCGCTGGTAGACAATGCATATAGATAGCATCTGGTTTTGCATAGGACATCTTCTCTTTATCACAAATCCAGTCTTTATGGCTATCGAAAAGTTTCTGGGTCTCTTCAAGCAATGGCTTTTCTACCTCTGGAGGAATATTGTGTTTGCTTGTCCATGCCTTGGGATAGACAATATCAGCATCTTTGAACGCTTCTTTCATATCATTTAAAATTTCAAAACTTCCTCCATACTTTCTTACATTTTCTCTGACTGCGTCGAGCAGTTGTGAGTCTAGTTCAAGCCCTTCTGGATGGGCAAGTGTAATGTTCAAACCAAATTTTGAGGCAACAGAGATTGCACTTTGAGGAACTGCCAATGGCTTTTCAACGGATGGTGAATAAGCCCAGCTCATAACAAATTTCTTACCCCTGAGGTCCGGCCCTTTCTTCTCAATCATAGTCATAATATCTGCCATCCCCTGACATGGATGGTAAACATCATCCTCCATATTAATGACAGGGATATCGGCCCATCTGGCAAACTCTCTGATCATCCTATCAGCCTCCCCATAAATCCAGTCGACAGGTTCTCCATAGCAACGAATTGCAATTGCCTCCCCCATCCTGGAGAGCACCCTGGCAACATCGGATACCCTCTCTGTTGAATAGGCAATTTCTCTTCCTGGAAGTGCAGGGGTATATATCTGCTTTGGATTAAGGTCATGTGCATGCCCCCCTAACTGAAATATCCCTGCCTCAAAAGAATTTCTTGTCCTCAGAGATTGGTTGTAAAAGATCATAAAAAGTGTCTTCCCTTCAAGTAACCGGTGTGGCTCGCCTGTTGCTCTTTTCCTCTTAAGGTCCATAGCAAGGTCGAGTATTGTCTCAAGCTCTTCCTTTGTATAATCAAGGTCAGTGATCCAATCCCTTCCTCTAAATGTTTCTGTCTTCATTTTTTCCTCCCGATTTTTATTATAATTTTAAATTAATACCCTTTTTCAGTAACAACGTTTTCAAGCTCCTTGCCTTGAAAGAATCTCACAACATTTCTTACAGAATCCTCCCAATTTCTTCTTACTGAATCAGCTGAAAAGCCCGCTGCATGAGCAACCATAACAATATTATCAAGAGCATGGAATGGATACTTTGAAGGATATGCAAATTGCATGGGCTTCTCGGGGTAATTCCACCACGTGTCAATTGCTGCACCCCTGATCACACGATTCTTCAATGCAACAAAAAGATCCTCTTCGGATACAACAGGTCCTCTTCCAACATTTATAAAATACTTATCCTTCATTGCATTAAATACATCTCTATTAATAAGGCCCTTTGTCTCATCAGTTAGAGGAAGGATAGATACAACAAAATCAGCCCTCGAAACTGCTTTAAGAAGGTCTTTTGTCTCATATACTTCGTCAACATTTTCAACAACTTCAGGCGCTCTCTTTACTCCAATAACATGCATTCCAAAAGCCTTTGCAAAGTAAGCAAGTTTCTTCCCAATATTACCTACTCCTATAATGCACAGGGTCTTACCCTGAATTTCTATGTTGAATTCCTTTCCCATCCACCCATGCCAGTACCCTTTCCTGAGGTCCCTGTCGCTCTGTACAAAACCTTTTGCAAGCACCAGGAGAAGTCCCATTGAATATTCTGCAACTGCAGTTGCATTTGCATGTACATTTGCAAGCATAATCTTTCTACTCAGAAGTTCCTTAATATCAAAATTATCAACACCAGCAAAGGGGACTTGAATAAACTCAAGATGACGACATACATCAAGTTCATTTTTCGTGATATCCCCTGTTATAAGAACAAGAGACTCCCCAAGAACTTCTACTCTTTCGGAATCGTTCCTTGGAATTCGAAATACGATTTCGTCGTTAAATCCCTCTGCCTTTTTTGCACTTTCAAATGCCACACTAAGATCTATTGGCGGTGGAAGTAGAATACCAACCTTATTCATATTGCCTCCTTAAATAATAATTATTTTACCAACAAATGCATTTTTTTAAAATGTTAAAAACTTCATATATAATTATACGAAAAAATAGCTCTCTTTTCATAAGGAAACTTTAAGGAGGTTGAGATGAAGATAGCAACATTTGAAAAAAAGGATATTGAAAAGGTAGGAGTTTTCTATGGCGAAAAACTCATAGACATTGACCTTTTATCACAGGCAATGAGTTACTTATTAGACAGAGACTTCCCGATATTCTTCGATATTATTGATCTCATTGCAGATTTAGAAAATGTAAAGAAACTGCTTCAAAGTGGGACAAAACTCTTTAAGGGGGAATTTTTAAAACTTTTTAGTGTAAAAAACCCTGTACTTGCAGCACCCATATCAAGGGAGACCAAAGTCATATGTCTCGGCAAAAACTACGCAGAGCATGCAAAGGAAACAGGAAGTAAACCACCGGAAGAGCCTATTATTTTTGGAAAGTTCACGGATTGCATTATTGCTCATAATAATGAAATCATTTATCCATCATTTGCAACTCGTATTGATCCTGAAGTGGAACTTGCGGTAGTAATTGGTAATCAATGTAAAAATGTGCCAGTTAACGCTGCAATGGATCATGTCTTCGGATATACAATTGCAAACGACGTCACTGATAGAGACACACAATCAAAGGATACCAGCAGAAGCTGGCCGTGGTTTCGGTCAAAAAATTTTGATACCTCTTTACCAATTGGTCCCTGGATTATCTCGAAAGATGAGATACCTGATCCACATAACCTTGAGATAGAGCTTTCCGTAAACGGCAAGGTAAGGCAGAAGGGGAATACAAAAGATATGATCTTCAAAATCGACTATCTTGTGTCCTTTATTTCACAGTATCTTACTCTTTACCCAGGGGATATTATACTTACAGGCACCATCGCCGGTATAGCGCCAATTAAAAGGGGAGACGAAATAATTTGCAGGATAGAAAGCATCGGGGAGCTTCATAATAGGGTAATTTAAATAATTTGTTCCGAAGCTAAACTTTTGCTAAACTAAAAGAATATGGATAGCAAAGAAATAAGAGAAAGTTTTCTAAGATTTTTTGAGGAAAAGGGGCATTTGAGGCTTCCCAGTGCTTCTCTTATCCCCGGCGATCCTACACTGCTGTTCACTTCGGCAGGAATGGTTCCCCTCAAATCTTATTTTCTTCAGGAGGAGACTCCTCCAAGCAACAGGATTACTACCGTTCAAAAATGCCTGAGGACAAATGACATAGAAAATGTAGGATACACCTCAAGACACCATACATTCTTTGAGATGCTTGGAAATTTCTCCATTGGAGATTACTTCAAGGAAGAAGCAATTGCCTGGGCCCTTGAGTATGTGGTAAAGGTCCTTCAACTTCCATATGATAGGTTATGGGTAACTATATACAAAGATGACGCTCAAGCACGAGACATCTGGAAAAAGTATGGCATCCCTGAAAATAAGATTATCCCACTTGGAGAGGAGGATAATTTCTGGACAATGGGCTCAGTTGGCCCATGCGGTCCCTGCTCAGAAATATATTTTGATAGAGGAATATTAAAAGAAGGTGAGGAGAATGAACTCCCCGGTAGCAGTGGAGAAAGGTTCCTCGAATTCTGGAATCTTGTTTTTACTCAGTTTGACAGGAAACCTGATGGGAGTCTCATTCCTCTTCCAAAAAAAAATATAGATACAGGTATGGGGCTCGAGCGAATTACAAGTATCATTGAAGAAGTCCCCACTGATTTTGACACAGACCTCTTTCTTCCCATCATAAAAAGCCTTGAATCCATTACAAAAAGACAATATAGAGAGGATGTTACGACTGAAAGAGCCTTTAGAGCAATTGCTGACCATATCAGAGCTGTTGTATTTCTTATCGGAGAGGGTATCGTTCCAGGAAATGAAAGGAGGAGCTATGTATTGAGAAGGCTTATAAGAAGAAGTGCTCTCTTTGGGAGGATTCTTGGAGTTAATGAGCCTTTTCTATATAACACAGTCCATACAGTTGTAGAACTTTTAGGAGAGATTTATCCTGAAATAACAAGAGGGGAAGAAAATATTGTGAAGGTATTGAAACTTGAAGAAGAGAGGTTTAACTCAACTCTTGAGAGTGGTTTTTCATTATTCAGGGAGAGGCTTAATAATATAAAGAGAGATGGAAAAATAGAATTCCCAGCAGAAGATGTATTTTATATGTATGATACACTCGGATTCCCTGTCGAGTTATCTGAAATGCTCATCAAGGATAATGGCCTAACCTTTAACAAAGAAAAATTCCAGGAACTGATGGAAATGCAGAGAAAACAAGCGCGTTTCTCATTCAAAGGTTTCGAAAGTTATACGGAAAGGGTCAATCTCCTTAATATTAAGAACATCACCGGTGAAAGCGTTTTCAAAGGATATAATTCTCTCAAAACGGAATCTATTGTGAAAGGAATTTTAAAGGAAGATGCTATTGTTGATTCTATAAGTGAGGGAGAAAGTTGCTCTCTGATACTTGACGTAACACCCTTCTATGCAGAAAAAGGGGGGCAGGTAGGGGACAGAGGAATTATCGAGAAAGAGAACTTCACATTTGTTGTTGAAGATACAAAAGCGCCTATTGAAGGTCTTATTCTTCATTATGGCACTGTACGAAAGGGAGTACTTTGCATAGGTGACAGAGTTATTGCTTCTGTAGATCCCGAAAACAGACATGCAATTATGAGGGCACATACTGCCACACATCTCCTCCAGGCAATCCTGAGAGAGTCTTTCGGCAACAATCTTTCTCAGCAAGGCTCGCAGGTTTATCCTGATGAATTCAGGTTTGATTTTAACTTTTCGGATACATTTCCGAAAGAAAAGATTGGTGAAATTGAGAACAAGATTAATGAAATTATAATGAAGGGACTCCCTGTTTCGGTAAAGGTGATGAAGATCGAAGAAGCCAGGAAAGAAGGAGCACTTGCTTTTTTTGAAGAAAAGTATGGAGACCTTGTAAGAGTTGTAGAGATTGAGGGTGTAAGTAAAGAACTCTGTGGTGGTACACATGTTTTAAATACAGGTGCCATTACTCTCGTTGTACTTACAAATATCAGAGCCGTCTCCTCGGGGACGAAGAGAATTGAAGGGCTTTCAGGGAAGAAGGCTTACTTATATCTTATGGAAAAGCGTGAAACTCTGAGGAGGATCTCTGAGTTACTCTCTGTTGGAGAGACAGATATCCTGAGCCACCTTAATGTACTTATGGAAGATGCAAGGTTATCAAGGAAAGAAGCCGAAAACTACAGGAAGAAACTTCTCGAAATAGAAATTTCACAATTAAGCCCTATTTTTGAATTAGATGGTGTACCAATTTTTGCAAAGGAATTTGATAACTTAAACCCTGAATGGCTTAGAAAGGCATACGATACTGCAAAGAAATTGAAAGACAGGGGTATTGTTTTATTCAAATCTGTTAATGAGGGTAACGATATCATCCTACTCGGGGCAATCTCAGTTGAAAACATCTCCATGCAAAAGTTTTTTAACAGGATTTCAATGAAATTTGGCTTTAAAGGGGGTGGAAACGATCGACTTGCTCAGGGTAGCAGCAGGTCAAAACATACACTTCAGGAAATTTTAGAAGCCCTGAGATGAGTTTAAAGGAAATATCACCTTTGATTGCTCTTGATGTAGGAATAGGAAGGATAGGAATCGCAATCTTTCGAGAAGACTCCATCTTTGTTACACCCTTGGGGACGATTACAAGGGATGGAACTGAATACAAAAAGATAATGAATATCATTGAAGAGGAAAAAGTAAAAACAATTGTTGTAGGCCTCCCAAAAACTCTTAAGGGCGAAATAGGGCCACAGGCAGAAAAGGTACTCAAATTTATAGAGTCTCTCAAAGGATTTGTTGAAGGTGTAGAGATAGTAAAATGGGATGAGAGGTTTACAAGTGTCATTGCGCATAGAATCTTCAAGGCCAGGGGGTATAATACTAAAGAAGAAAGGAAGGTGAAAGATTCTCTTGAGGCGGAACTTATTCTCGAAAGCTATATTAACTATATAAGAAGGAAAGGATGAGGAGAATAACGATATTACTTATCTTGAGTCTTCTTATTGTGCTCACTCTTGTGGAGATTGTACCTTATGTCTTTACCGGCATTAAAGAAGGTAATATCACTATTTCAGAAGGAGCTTCCCTCGCTGAAATTTCAATACTTCTTAAGGATAACGGACTCATTTTAGACCCATATGGATTTATGATGATTGTAAGAATGAGAAAAGATGAAGTAAACCTTAAAGGGGGAGACCATAAGCTGGAGAATATTAAAAATGTCTTCACTCTGATAGAGGAACTCAAAAAAGATACCACTCCTGAAAAGGTTGTTGTAACTATTCCCGAGGGTTTTACAATAAAAGATATTGATAAAAGGCTATATGAAAGTGGCCTTATCGAGAAGGAAGGTACATTTCTTGAATTCGCAAAGGAAGAAGAGGGATTTCTTTATCCTGATACTTACTATTTTTATAAGGGCATCTCAATGCAGGAGATTGTAGATATTATGAGAAAAAGATTCGAAGAGATGACGCCAGAAGACCTCGCTGAAAAGGCATCAAGAATTAGCCTTAAGAGCGAAGAGGTAATTATCCTTGCCTCTATTGTGGAGAAAGAAGTAAAACTCGATAAAGATAGACCACTTGCAGCAAGCGTTTTCTTAAATAGATTAAAGATAGATATGCCTCTTCAGGCAGATTCAACCATCGTCTACATCCTTCCTGAACACAAGGTTTGGTTAGACAGAAGTGATTACCTGATTGATTCCCCTTACAATACATATTTGTATAAAGGACTCCCCCCGGCCCCGATCTCCAATCCATCCATTAAGTCAATTCTTGCCGTACTTGATGCTCCTGTTACTCCATACTACTACTTTATGACCAAACCTGATGGGGAGGCAGTTTTTTCTGAAACACTGGCAGAACACGAGAGGAATCTGGAGAAATACTATGGAGGAGATTAAAAAAAGAGAGGTTATAAAAAGAATCAAAGTAAAAGAGAAAGATATGTGGTTCATGCAGGCAATGCTTGAAGATATAAACCACCTTGTTGCTATTTCTCTCGGGGAAAAGGATACTCTCACAATTTTTTACGACGCATTAGTCGAAGAAGATGTAGAGGAATATCTGAATATAATCACAAATTTTGTAAATGTTTGATTTGATTACAATTATCGTATAATGTTTAATAGGGAAAAATATGAGCGCACTTTTTGGAAAGAAAAATTATGTTGCTGTCTTTGAGAGATTAGTTAAGAATGGTGACATTCCTGGAGCTCTGAAAGAGGCAGTGAGAGAGGGAGATAGCCTCTATGACCTTGGGCATCTTGATGAGGCAATTTTTCTTTATTCATCATTTCTCGATATCCTAAAAGCAAACAACGTGCAGGACGATAAGATTTACGAAAAGGTCTATGAAAAACTTGCTCCTCTCTATCTTGCACAGGAAAGTGTCCGAAAAGGAATTGATACTGTACTCTTACTGATAGATAAAAAGATTGCTCTTGGCAAAAAGGGTGAAGCTCAATCTCTTATGAAGTCTCTTGTCAAGAATTCTCCTCTGGATATGGAAGATTACTTAAAGATTGTTGAAAACTATGTAAAGATTGGATTTCTGTCAGATGCATTTAATATTGTTGAAGGGCTAATCCAAAAATCTGGTGCCAATGAAAGGCTCCTGAAACTTGGAGGAGAGATCCTTTATCATCTCGGAAAACTTGAAGATGCACTATCATACTTTAATGCATTGCTTGCAATAAACTCTGATGACGAATTTTCACGCTCCAGGGTAAAGGAAATAGAAGAGGCAATCCATAGAGAGACAGAGAGCAAAGAAACAATACAGGAGACAGTAGAGAGCAACCTTTTTCCTCCTACCGTAAAAGAAGAGACTCCTTCTAATGCGGCAAGGCCTACAATAAAGGTAAGTGAGGAACCTGTAGAGACTCCCCCGCCAATTACTCATCCTACCAAGGAAAAGATTGAAGAAATCTTGCATAATAACCCTGATTACGCAAAGGCCCTTGAGGAAATTAAAAAAGGGAATGAGCAGCAAGCAATAGAATTGTTGAAAGAGATTGCACAAAAATTTGAGGAGGAAGATTATCTGATTTCTGAGTTTCTTTATAGTAAAATTCTTGTGCTCGATCCTTCAAATCTTACTATCTATAAAAGACTTTCATCTTTATATAAAAGTCGTGAGAGGTTTGATGAAAGTATCTTTTATTTAGAGGTAGCGCTAAAGCATGCCAAGGGAGAAAGAAAAATTGAAATACTGAATGAATTAAGTGCACTTATTCCTCAAGATAAAAGAGTAAAATTTGAACTCTTCACTGCATACCTTGAAGAAAGCAAAGTTAAGGATGCAATTGATACTCTACTTACATTTGAAGACAATGCAGATATAGAAAAAGGTGCACTGCAGCTTTTACCATACATTTCAGACGATATCCAGACCCTTACAACTGTAAGCAAATTTTTAAAAAATAAAGAGATCTCCGGAAAGGCCGCATATCCCTTCTTCTACAACCCTGGAAAGGCATTCTTTAATAAAGGAGATAAGGAAGAAGGCACAAAATGGCTTATTCTTGCACATAAAATATCAAAGCTTCCCCTGGAAGATTATATAATGATAGGAGAATATATTAAGAATATGCCCCTTGATGTTGAAAAGAACATCGTAGCAGAAGCACTACACGAAGAGGTTAACAATGTCCAAGATAAAGAAAAAAAACAATATATTATGAGGCTGCTTACAGAACTTGCTCCAAAGAAAATCCCATACCTTTCAGGGTACCTTCAATTTCTTCTCTCAACAGAAACACATCCTAAAGAAGGTAGGGATATACTCTTGAAGCTTGTAAGACAGAATCCAGTGGACCTTGCGGAACTTATCTTTAATGCTACAATGTCTCTCAAGGATTCGCTGGAGCTGGATGATCTTAGTAACATTGCTACTTTTTTTGACCTCCTCGAAAAAAATAATGAGGCATCGGCCATCTATGAGCTTATTCTTCAAAGAGACCCTGAAAATAAAATAGCATTCCTTAAGTTCTTTATTATGAACCTTGAGAAAGAGTCCGTCCCTGATATCATGCATTTTTTAGAGACCTTTTCTCCTTCCCATAACTACGAAACAATGGTTAATCCATTCATAGAAAAATATAGAGAAATCCAGTCAAAAAACCCCTTCGATTATCATAACCATTTTGTTCTTGGTTTTCTCTATTTTCTCACGGAAAGATACGAAGAAGCAATTGCCTCATTCCAATTTGTCGTAAGATCGCATAAGCATTTAGCCTTTATGTACTATTTTCTGGGGCTCTGTTTTGAGTGGATTGCGCTGCCAGATTTTGCCGTTGTCCAGTATCAAAATTCCTTAAAGTTATCTGGAGAGAACAATAAAATTTCTCTCAGTGCTCTCTTTAGACTTTATTCCATTTACAGAGCCAGAGGAAACCTTGAAGAAGCCCGTAAAGCCCTTGAAAACATACTAAGAATAAATCCAGAGCTTAAAGAAGATCAGAAATTTCTGGAAACAATATCTGCAGAGAAAAAGATTACAAATAATAACAAGGAGGAGTTTAAATGATATCATCTTCACACAATTTAAAAGCAGGAGAAATTGCTGTAAAAAAGAAATTTGCAACGAAAGAGCAGATTGATAAAGCTCTAAGCATTCAAAAAGTCACTAATGAGCCAGTTCTTAAAATACTTGTTGACACGGGAGTTATTAGTGACGTTCAGTATGCTCAGGTTCTTGCGGAGCAGTGGAACTATGGATTTGTCGACCTTATCAATTATCCCGTTGATAAAGAAGTTTTACCGCTTATTGACCCAGACAGAGCAAGATACTATGGATTTTTTCCTCTCAAAAAAGAAGATGGTAAGTTTCATATAGCAATTGCCGACCCCACAAATATAGAAGCACTTGATTATTTAAGGCTATCCCTGGGCAATAATATTATAATCTACGTAGCAACAAGAGCTGCGATAACACAATCAATTGAAAAATATTATGAAATGGAAACTGTATTAAAAAGGGCCGAGGAAGAAGCAAACTTAATGGAGGGCTCAATAGAAGTAAAGCAGGACGTGGACCTTGCACGACTCAGAGAGATGGGAGAGGAGGCCCCCGTCATAAGGATTGTTAATAACGTCATCTCACAGGCGATTGTGGAAGATGCTTCCGATATTCATGTTGAGCCAATGGAAAATTCAGTAAGAGTCCGTTATAGAATTGATGGTATCCTTTATGAAAAACAGTCGCTTCCAAAGAGAATTCAACCTGGTATTATTACACGTCTTAAGATTATCTCAAATATGGATATCGCTGAAAGAAGAATTCCTCAGGATGGAAGGATCTCCCTGAAGTTCGAAGGTAGGCCAATTGATTTCAGAGTCTCCTCAATTCCTTCAATTTTTGGAGAAAAAGTTGTTTTAAGAATTCTCGACAGGTCTGCCTCTGTAAAGTCGCTGGAACAGCTTGGTTTCTCTGAATATAATCTCAAAAGGTTCAATAATCTTATTTCACAACCTTATGGGATGATACTTATCTCTGGTCCAACTGGCTCTGGAAAAACAACGACTCTGTACTCTTGCCTTGATAAATTAAACTCCCCTACCAAGAATATTATAACTGTGGAGGACCCAGTTGAATACCAGCTCAAGGGAATAAACCAAATGCAGGTAAATGAAAAGGCAGGGTTAACTTTTGCAAACGCACTTCGTTCTATACTTCGCCAGGACCCAAATATTATCCTCATCGGGGAGATCAGGGACGAAGAAACTGCAAGAATTGCAATAGAAGCAGCCCTCACAGGGCACCTTGTTTTTTCAACAATTCATACAAACGATGCCTCTTCAATTGCTACAAGGCTTATAGATATGGGAATTGAACCATTTCTTGTTGCTTCGTCACTTATTGGGGCAAGTGCACAGAGGCTTATAAGAAAAATTTGCGATTATTGTAAGGAGCCATCTAATCCTTCACGGGAAGTGATTGAGCACCTTGGGTTTAAAGTTGATGAAACCGTAACTTTTTATAAAGGGAAAGGATGCGATAAATGCAGCCATTCGGGCTACAAAGGAAGAATGGCCATAAGTGAAGTACTCCCTATTTCTCCTGAGGTTCAGAAGCTGATTTTAAGAAAGGTCAGTTCAAAGGAGATTGCTTCAGAGGCAAAAAAAGAGGGATTGAAGTCACTTCTTGATGATGCAATGATCAAGGCAGCGGAAGGGTTGACTACTCTTGAAGAAGTAATTAGAGTTGTCTCCACACTGGAGGTAGAGGAATGACAATAAATGAAATTCTTGAGTTTGCAACAAAGAAAAAAGCATCAGATATCCATCTTGTAGTTGGTATTCCCCCAATTTTAAGGATTGATAAAGATCTTTTCTTTCTTGATCATGAGCCTTTAAATCCAGAAGACACTGCAGAAATGATGTTCTCAATTATGACTGACAGGCAAAAGGACCTTTTCAAAGAAAAGATGGAGCATGATTTCTCTTATGGTATAAAAGGTATGGCACGATTCAGAGTAAATGTTTTTTACCAGCGTGGTTCAATAGCTGCAGCTTTCAGGAGAATCCCCTTTGAAATACCTTCACTTGATTCTCTTGGAGTCCCTAATGTTGCCCACAAGGTCATAGAAGAGGAAAGAGGGCTTATACTGGTAACAGGCCCAACAGGTCAAGGCAAATCAACAACTCTTGCCTCAATGATAGATGAGATAAATACAAAGAAATCGAAGCATATTGTAACTATTGAAGATCCCATTGAATACCTGTTCAGACATAAGAAATCTGTTGTTGTCCAGAGAGAGCTTGGAGGAGATACACTGTCTTTCCCTAATGCTTTAAGGGCGGCCCTCCGGGAGGACCCTGACGTAATTCTTGTGGGGGAAATGAGGGACCTTGAGACTATTGCAACAGCACTGACTGCTGCCGAAACAGGACACCTTGTCTTAGCTACACTTCACACGAGCTCTTCAGCTCAATCAGTTGATAGGATTGTGGATGTCTTTCCTCCTTACCAGCAAGAGCAGGTAAAGACTCAACTTGCAGGCGTTCTTCTTGCAATATTCTCACAGCAATTGATAAGAAAATCCAACGGGGAAGGGCTTGTACTTGCAAGTGAGGTTCTTATTGCAAATCCTGCAGTAAGAAACCTGATAAGAGAAGGAAAATCCTTTCAGATTCCCTCCATAATTCAAACCAATACAGCCGCAGGCATGCAAACAATGGAGCTATCATTGAAGAACCTCGTCCTTAAGGGAGCTATTTCGTATGACGATGGCTTAAGGTATGCCTTTAATAAGGATGGCTTCATTCAATTGATGGGGAGGTAAGAATGAGTACATTCGAATTTAAGATTTTAAACACTGGTGGCAAATTTGAGACAGGAAGAATTAATGCGGAAAGTGCCTCTCAGGTTGCTGAGATTTTAAGGGGACAGGGAAGCAGGGTTATTTATATAAAAGAAGCTCAAGGAATTATTCGTGGGAGAGGTAAAGAAGAGGGTTTCCATTTACCAGGGCTATCAAGGATCTCAATAAGAGACCTCTCTATTTTTACAAATCAGTTTGGAACAATGTTAAATGCCGGTCTTCCTATTGCGAGAGCTCTTTCTGTTTTGAAGAGACAAACAACGAACCAAAAACTCGTAGGTATTATTGGTCAAGTCGAAGATGAGGTCAAAAAGGGTAACGCCCTCTCTCAGGGACTTGCAAAGTTTCCTAATGTCTTCTCACCACTTTATATAAGTATGGTACAGGCAGGAGAGACAAGTGGAAACCTTGGAAACTCCCTCATCACTATGAGTAATTTTCTTCAGAGAGATTATGTTACAAGAAATAAAATAAAGGGAGCAATGACATACCCAATCGCAGTTCTCATATTTGCCGTTGTGATTGTTATTGCACTTTTTATATTTGTTATTCCTACATTCGAAGGTTTTCTTATGCAACTTGGGGCACCTCTACCAGTTATTACCAAGGCAGTATTTGCAATTGCAAATTTTTTGATTCACTGGGGATGGATTATTCTTCTTCTTATAATTGCAGCAGTTACCTTATATTTGCGATATGTAAAAACTCCTGCTGGGAGGAGAAGATCGGATGCAGGTAAGCTTAAAATGCCTATCTTTGGTGAACTTAACAGGAAATCTGCAATGGCAAGGTTCAGCGATACCCTTTCTACCCTGTTCTCTGCAGGTATCCCCATTGTTGATTGCCTAAGCACAATACGAGGAGTTATTGACAATGTTATCATAAGCGAGGGGATAGATCACATAATTGACGACATCAAGAAAGGAGAATCTCTCTCTGCTGCACTTGAAAGAAGCGGTTTATTCACCTCAATGGTTGTGGAGATGACCGCAATAGGAGAAGAGAGTGGAAGCCTTGACAAAATGCTTTCAAAGGCTGCTGAATTTTACAATGAAGAAGTAGACCACATAGTTAACAATGTTACAGCACTGATTAATCCCATCCTTATGGTTTTCGTTGGAGGTCTTATTGCGGTAGTTCTTATCGCACTATATCTGCCTGTATTCCAGATGGCTGGATATATTCAATAACAGAATAGGAGCAGTAGAGTAATTATTGTTTTATATCCGACATAGAGATTATGTAAAATAGATAAATCTTATTCCTCTGATTCCTTAAAAAGTTTGCTCTGTTTGAGAAGGTTTTTAGACTCGGGGTTAAGAAACCCGTATAATAAATCTGTAACGGAGTAGTAAACAACACCTTCCCTGAACTCTCTTCTTATGAGTCCCTTCTTTAAAAGAGAATTAATAATTCTTGTGCTGTTTACACCCCTGAGCCTATCGATTTTATCCTTTGTTGTATGTTCTTTTATCAAAATTGCAATTACTTCAAGAGCCTGAGGAGAAAGAGACACTTTTTTTCTTTTAAGAAATTTTGAAAAATATCTTCTGTACTTCTCGTTGGGGTGAAGACTAAATCCTTTTTTTGAAACAGAAATATTAATCCCCCTCTCTTTTAAAGTATCCTCAAGAGTAATGAGAAGCTCGTTAACTGTGTTTTTATCAAGAGAAAATGTCGTGCACAATTCTTCAACCTTCACAGGTTTACTTGATACAAAAAGGATTGCCTCAATGGCTGGTAGGTATTCTTCTTTTCTCATTCAATTCAAGATATATATCTTCAAAGACCTTCTTCTGTACAATTTTTATGAATCTGTTTCTGGCAAGGATAAGGACTGCAAGAAAAGTTACAACTACTTCAATTTTCGAGTGTGCACTTACAAATAAATCCTGGAAAATAACCTTCTTTTTCTCACTCATCACTGTTTTTACATTCTCCATAACTTCCTGAATAGAAACACCGTTTCTTTCAGCCTTTCTTTCCTCGAGGTATCCTTCTCTTTCAAGAATTTGTTGCACAATTCTTGAAAGCTTAATGTAAGGAATATCAATATCTTCGACCTCAACATAACCCTTTGGCCTGAACTCTTTCCGTGATACACCTTTTCCAATGATGGAAAGTATTTCAAGAACCTCTTCGTCTTCTTTGAGCTCCTTTGCCCTTTTGTTAACCCTCTCAAGCGAGAAAAGACAAAGGAGTAATTCTGATTTTAATTTAATCAAAATGCTCAGCTCTAAAATTTTATCGGCAATTCCAATATTTGTTTTTGTTGCTATATTTTCTAATTCTTCTTTAATGATTTCATGAAGAGTAATCTCGAGGAGGTTCTTTCTATCCTTTTCCCCTGATACAATTATCTCACTAAGTTCCATCGATCTTCATCAAGGTTTTTGCTTCGGAAAGAGTTTTAGAAGCAATATTCCTTGCTTTTTTACTTCCATCCTCAAATATTTCATTAACGAGGTTGAGATTGTTGCTAAGTTCCTCTCTTTTTGCTCTTATATCTCTTAATTGAATATTTATCTTTTCAGCAAGCCTCTTCTTACAAGTAACACACCCCAACTCTCCACTTTTGCAGGTCTTTCTGATGTCTTCTACCTCCTCCTTATTAAAGATCCTCTGGTATGCAAATACTGTACATACATTTGGGTGGCCCTTATCATGAAGCCTCACCTTCTGGGGATCTGTTATTGCACTCATAATCTTCCTTTTTGTTTCTAATTCCGTATCTGCTATTTTTATATCATTCTTAAGGCTTTTTGACATCTTTTTCCCATCAATACCTGGAACGTAAGGAAACTTTGTGAGAAGCGCCTCCGGCTCTATAAATAGCTTTCCATAAAGAGTATTAAACCTTCTCACTATCTCCCTTGCTATTTCAAGATGGGGGAGCTGGTCTTTTCCAACAGGTACATAACTTGCCTTATAGAGGATAATGTCCGTTGTCATAAGAATTGGATAACCAAGCAAACCATAAGATGCGCTCTCTTTAAGTTCAAGATCTCTTATCATCTCCTTTACTGTTGGATTTCTCTCAACCCAGGGCAAAGGCACAATCATTGAAAGGAGAAGGTGTAGATATGTATGTTCAGGCACTCTTGATTGGATAAAAAGGGTACATTTCTCGGGATCAAGCCCAATGGACAGAAGATCTAACATAACCTCTTTTCTGTTTTCTTTTATCGCTTCAGGGTCTTCGAAATTTGTAGTGAATGCATGCAGATCTGCTATAAAATAGAATGAATCATATTCACTCTGCAATTTTAGATAGTTTTCAAGCGCACCTACAAGATGTCCAAGGTGAAGTTTACCCGTTGCCCTTATCCCACTTACGACTCTTTCCATATACCCACTCCTTAAAGAAGGAAATTAAGAATTGGTGTAATAATTTTCATAAGGAATGTTTGAAAATTAAAGAATGGAACTGCAATGAGGAGGATAAGAAATATCATTCCAAACCAATTCATTGTGTCATCAAAAAGAAATCTTTGAGGTCTCTTGCTCATTGCAAAAAGTACTTTAGACCCATCGAGAGGAGGGATGGGAATGAGGTTGAAGATGCCAAGAAAGATACTATACGTTATAACATAGTAAGCCAGGTCTATAAAATAGCTAAATCCAGAAAGCATAACTACAGAACTATTCATGAGTTTAAGCAAAGGAGAAAGAAGTAGTGCAGTGATGAAATTCATAAAAGGCCCTGCAAGGGAAACAACAACCATCCCCCATCTGAGATTCCTGAGGGCAAGGAAATCAACAGGAACGGGCTTTCCCCACCCAAATTTAAAGAAAATCAATGCAAGTAACCCAAAAGGGTCTATATGCCTGAGAGGGTTCAATGAAAGTCTTCCCTCTCTCTTGGCTGTTTCATCGCCCATAAGGTATGCTGAATATGCATGCCCGAATTCATGGAGGGTAAGGATGATAAGAACCGTTGGCAAAACAAAAAGAAATAATTCTATAAAGTAACTTCTTCCAAAATTTAACATGTAAATTCTCCTTAATGTCCAATTATATGTTTTTCGCTTATTTTTAAAAGTCTTTTAGCATATTCAATGTGATAAAGAAAGAATATAAAAAGGGGAGGCAAAGCTCCCCCCACCGGTTACTCAACAATCTCCCTTATTCTTGAAAGTCTCTTCTCTCTGTCTCTTACAAATTTCTCAATGCCTTCAAGAATATGGGAGGGAGAAAGATGTGCTTCTTCAATCACTTCCTCTACAGTGCCGCCTGTTCTCCACTTGTTATCCCAATCAGAAGAAAGTGAGTATTCTTTTACAATAGGATTTGCAATCCAATGCTCCATGAGCTTTATGGATTCATTTGTAATAACCATTGCATCATTAAAAAGCTTCCAAGGAAGCACTTTATTTCTGTATTCCTCGCCTTCCCTTCTGAAAAGTTCATAGCTGGGCGCTGAAATAATTCTTACATTTATTTTATTTGATTCAAGTTCCTTGAGAATCTTCACAACGCCTTCGGTTGAACTTGTTCCCTGAACAATAACACAGCCCATCGGTGGTAAACTTGAATCAAAATCCTTAAGTATATATGCCCCGTGTGCTGCCTCAAAGTGAGAGGCAAGCCCAAGAGATTCTCTATCAGGAATACTTATAGCAGGTCTTGTAAGTACAAGGACAATGATAGGTACATCAAGCTGTAAGGCCCGTCCAATAAGGACAGGCACCTCATTATGCTCCCAGGGGACGAGGTCTATAACATGGCCTTGGGGAAAAAGATCCCTTACCCCAGGAGAAAAAATGCCAAAATGAGTCCTTGAATCATCCGCTGTTTCAGGCCCCGAATGCCCCATCACCCAGAGTACCTTTCCAACCTTCAACTGACAATCCTGTGCAAGCTGGGAAAAAAGCCTCATCATTCCATACTTAAGATACGCAAATGAACCATAAGTTGAACACGTCGAATAGAAACCGTTAAATTCATTGAAAGGGTCTCTCGAAAGATTTACACTTGCAATACCTGCACAAATACCTGAATTTACAAACTCTGTAATCTCCTGAGGTAAGAGTACTCCATCGAGGTTTTTTTCTCTTTCGTACCAGCCGTATCCTTTAAAAGAACCGGCTTCCTTTGCAAAACCAGAAATCTGGGTTGAGTCGGCAAGATCTGCAGACATTGCAATAAACAGTGGCCTGCCATATTTCTGTGCAGTATACGCATTTACCCAGGCACCCCACTTGCTAAAAGCCTCCCTGTTTGCTGCATGAGCCCCGGGTTTTACAAAAAGATCTCCAGAATAGTTCAAGAAGTCTGAAATAACAGGATCATTTACAGGATTAGAATCGGAGATTTTACAACCAAAGATCTCCTCCGGTACAGACTCTCCAATTTCAACAAGGCGATTCGAGGCAAAATCAACAAGTTCTCTATCGCTTAACACTACTTCCATAACAACATCTATATTTTCCTTAAACTGATTGTAAATTTCCTCTTCACTTTTCGGTGCAGGTTCTCCAAAGCCTGAAAATTTCACCCCATACTTTTCCTGAAACTCCCTCTTTGTTTCCCAAAATAGTTCTGAATTCATCTTATGAGGCGCTCCATGAGAGGAGTTGTCATATTTTAAATATCCTCTTCCCTTTCTTGTTTTAAACCATGCAATATTCGGGAGATTTTTGCTTACCTTTGAAGGATCAAACAATTCCTTTTCAATCTTATATACATGTGTAAAGTCACTTCCTCTTTCTGTTCCAATCACTCGCCAACCATGAGCTGAAAACCATTCCTCAGGTCCTCCATAAACTGTATCAGAGACGGGATGGTCATCTATACCAAAGTTATTCCAATCTATTAGAAAGAATAAATTATCAAGGCCTAATCCCCACGCAGAATTCATTGCCTCATGAGCACCACCAGGAGTTAATCCTCCATCACCTTCTATTGCTATAACCTTTACCCCAGTAACTTTCGCTCTCTTAAGTGCAATTGCCTCTCCGCAAGCTGCCGTTACCCCATGACCTGAAGGACCTGTATTAAATTTAAGGAGCAATGTCTTCCCCTCAAATTCAGCGTGCCCTGAGAGACCTCCATTTCTACGGAATCCAAGAAGATCGTAGGGAAGAAGGGTAAGTTCTCTTCGTAAGCTGTATTTTTTATCCCCCGTTTCCTCGTATTTCTTTTGAAGAATCCCATTAAGGACAGCAAGGGTGGAGTAAACAAGAGGAATTGTGTGTCCTGCAGCAAGGATAAGCCTGTCCCCAAATCTCTTTTCTGGATATCTAATATCGTATCTCATCACACCGGAAAGCATCAATGTAAGGAACATATGCATTTTTGACCTTGACCCGCCAGGATGACCGCTTTGCCTGTAGTTAAGCATGATATCAATGAGCTGATCCACACTATCTCCTAATTTTTCATAGAATTTCAATTCGTCCATCTCTTCTCCTTTCTATTTAAATATATCCCTGTATTCAGAAATGGTATCAGAAATGAAGTTTTCCATTCCCTCAAATGTTTTGTAGTGCTGTACCATCTGCTTTATTACCTCAAATGGGATTGTTGCAATATCTGCACCCACCTGTGCAAGCTCTCTTACCTGCCTTGCATTTCTTACACTTGCTGCAATGATTTCCGTATCAAAATAGTAGTTTTCAAATATTTCTTTTATATTCTGAACAAGATCAACGCCGCTTACAATACCATCATCGTTAAGAACTATGTTATTAATAGTAAGGCCTTCGACAGGATAATAGTCCTCTTTCTTGAATGGAATGCCGGCTCTAACTCTTAAATAATCATCAATTCTTCCTGCAAATGGGCTTACATATCTTGCCCCCGCTTTTGCTGAAAGAAGTGCCTGATTGGGAGCCATCACAAGAGTACAATTTACAGGAATATTTTCCTCTGCGAGTTTCTTTATCACTTTGAGACCGTTAAAATGCCCTCCACCATCTTCACTTACTTCAGGATTCACAGGTATTTTTATTACAACATTCTCCTTTATTCCATTAAACTTTTCAAAGAGAATTCTCGCCTCCCTTAGCATTTCCTCGTATGTGGTTCCAACTACCTCGAGACTTACTGGGTGTCCGAAACCTGCAGTTTCAAGAAGCCTAAAGATATATTCCTCCATAGTAAAACTTGTTCCCTTTTTCTTGAAGTATTCCACAGCTTTCTTTATAAGAGTTGGGTTTGTTGTAACACCTTCCACAATTCCCCATGAAAATGCCTCCTGAATGTCATCGATGTTAGCGGAATCAATGAAAATCTTCACCACTCCTCCTCTTCTGTGTAGAATCTTTTAGGCAGTGCAATAAGTATAATTGCAAGTCCAATAATACCCGTAAAAAGCCCGATAAGAAACCATCCAAAGCCATTTCTTCCCTTTCTTGAGGCAACAACTGCAGTTGCAATTCCAAACACAAGCATTACTGCAATACCCGAAACCCAGATAATCAAAATAGCTGGCGTGATGTTCATCCTGGCTAAATCTTCAATCATCTTAACCTCCTTTCAGTTGAAATACTTTCCATATTTTATCAATAAGATTGTAAAAATCAATTTAATATAGTATAGTTTAAAAAGATATTTATAATATTCGGTGGAGAAACATGAAGAAGGTTTTAATTGTCGGAAATGGCGAAAGAAACAAAAATGATTTCTACAAAAAGATTTCACAGGGCGTTGATTTCATTATTGGAGTGGATCAGGGTGCAAAAACTCTTATTGAAGCGGGGATAAAACCAGGTTTAGCAATCGGTGATTTTGACTCTCTCAAAGACCTTGATTTTCTTGAAAGGGCAGGTGTTAAAATTTTAAAATTTCCCACCGAGAAGAACGAGTCTGATACAGAGCTTGCTATAAATTATGCCAAGGAAAAAGAATTTGACTATTTTATCTTTTCGGGCATGCTTGGTGGGCGTGTCGACCACCTTCTTTTCAATATATCTTTACTCTACAGACTTTTAAAGGAGGGCAAACATGGAGAGATTCTTGAAGAGAGAGAAGAAATTTATATCACTCAAGATGGTATTGAGATTTATGTAAGAGTGGGAGACATTATTTCAATACTTCCTATAACAGGTATTGCCTATGGAGTAAAAACAGAGGGGCTCAAGTATGAGCTTCATAGAAGCACGCTTAGAATGGGAAGCACTCTTCCTCTTAGCAATGTTTCCTTATCTCAGAGAGTTTCTGTATCCCTCAAAAAAGGGATTGTCCTTGTAATTGTAGAAAAATTAAATTTTTAACAACCTTTTATAACTTTCGATAAACCTACTTTTAACAAAGTCTTCATCAATAGTCAAAATTTTTCCATCTCTCATAATAATACGCCCATCAATAATCACTGTATCAATGTCTTCCGGGTACATTGAATATGCAATCTGAGAATAAGGATTCTCAATAGACACAAGGTTTACCTTCTTGGTATCTATGATAACCATGTCTGCCTTATATCCCTCCTTCAATAAACCTACATCTTTAAATCCAAGGTTTAATGCGCCATTCACTGTAGCAAGCCTCATTGCAGTAAACGCATCAATGCTTGAAGGGTCGCGAGTTTTACCTTTAGCAATTAGCATCGCAAGGCGCATATCCTCCAGCACGGAGAGATTATTATTTGATGAAGCTCCGTCCGTTCCGATTGATAAATTCAAACCTGATTTCAAAAGTTTTGCAACATCCGGAATACCTGAACCAAGTTTAAGATTACTCTTAGGGTTTAATACAACACCTGTATGGTGTTCCTTTAGGATTTCTATTTCAGCATCAGTAAGCCATACGCAGTGTGCTGCTGTAACCCTGGCCTCAAAAAACCCTTCTTCATCAAGCTTTTCGATAGGGCTTTTTCCATATTTTCCCTTGTAATCCTCCACTTCTTTCAAGGTCTCATGAAGGTGAGTTTGCACTATAACATTCAACTTGTTTGCAATTCTTGCACTTTGAGCATAGAGTGCCGGCGTAGAGGTATAGGGCGAATGAAGTGCAAGACTTGCAAGGATGCGGCCATTTTCCATGTTATCAAACTTTTTAACAAAGGATTCTGCCTTTTTGAGAATGATTTTATTAAATCCTCTTCTTGAGGAAAAGGCAAAAGAAATATTTGCACGCATACCACTTTCTCTAATCGCCTTTACTACGACCTCTGGATAGTAATAAAAGTCAGTAATTGTTGTCGTTCCTGTTCTTATAGATTCGATAATAGCAAGAAGACTTCCAAAGTAAACATCCTCTTCCGTAAGCATCTTCTCCACAGGGAATATATAGTTATTAAGCCATAGATCAAGCGGTATATCATCCCAAATCCCCCTCATAAGTGTCATCGCAAGGTGTGTATGTGAATTTACAAACCCCGGCATCACAATGCAATCACTTGCATCTATTGTTTCCTCAAATTCCTCTTTCCATTCAATCGATCTACCTACGTATTGAATCTTTGAATCTTTAATAATTATGTCACCTTTTTTTATGAAGGTGTTCTCATCAAGAGGAAGGATAATGGCATTCTTTATAAGGATCATCGATCTTCTTTTCTCTTAAGTAAGATGGGGTGTGCATCTGTAATAATTTCAGTCGTTTTCTTGAGGGCTTCCTTTATATCCTTTGGAAGAGAAAACATTGCTATATGAGTATCTCCCTCGTAAAATCTTAATGCTCCACTTACTCTACTTGCAATAAGCTCATCTATCTCTTGCCTGCCAAGATTAATAGGGTCTTTCTTTTTGGATGCAATAACAAATCCCCACGTTGTATCAAAGCTCGGAATATAAGTTAAGTAGCTTCTGACAATAGGGAAAATAGTTAAAAGGGTATTCCTTATTGCTCCATGCATTGAAAAATCAGTAATTCTGAGAAGAGAAGCCTGAACTGCAAAAACTCCATATTCAGTGAGCCTATCATAAACAGTTTCGAAAAACTCCTTAGTAAAAAGCCTGTTTGACGAACCTCCCTCAAATGGTTCTGTAAGGTCGGATATAATAACATCGACGGATTGAGAGGAAAGTTGAGTTTCAATAAATTTTCTCGCCTCCATATTAAGGATGGTCGCCTTTGGATTATCAAATGACCCTTGATGCCATTCAGAAAGATATTTTTTTGAAATCTCGATCTCCTCTGCATCAATATCAACCATAAAGACTTTTAATACACTTCTGTGCCGAAGGACTTCCCTGAGAGTGGCACCTTCTCCACCACCAAGAATGACAACCTTCCGGGGACTATCAAGAAGAATGAGAGGGGGATGTACCATTGCCTCATGATAAATATACTCATCACATTCGGTAGACTGGATATCTCCATCTATGATGAGCATTTTTCCAAAGGTAGGGCTCCGTACCAGCTGAACAAACTGATACGGAGTCCTCTTCTCTACAAGAACTTTCTCAACACCATGTATATGCTGTTCTGAATCTCCAAAAAAATCATGGTAGTAGAGATAATTCTTTCCCATCTTCCTCTAAGATCGTCTCCGCGACCCTGTGGAGGTATTTTCCATTGTTTCCCTCTCCTCTCCTGATTTCCGTTATCTGTACGCAGTTTGCGTTAAGAAATCTGGCAATATACTTACATGCAGCTTTTGGGTTAATATCTCCACAGGTGTAGAAATCTACAGCTGCATAACCTGCTTCAGGCCAGGTGTGGATAGAGAGATGAGATTCGGAAATTACCACCACCCCACTAACCCCCTGAGGAGTAAAGTGGTGAAATGCAACATTCAGTACAGTTGCATTTGCTCTTTCTGCGGCTTCTACGAGAAGCTGCTTGAGGAAAGTTAAATCGTTCAGGAGCTCTGGCTTGCAACCAGAGATATCCATCAGGATGTGCTTTCCTTCCGTGCGCATTTCAGCCACCCCCTTTCAAAGAATTAGTAAGGTAATGAATTACCTTATCTATTATTTATAGCAGATTTACAAATTTTTTCAATATATTTTTCGTTTAATTTCCATATGTTTTACAAAAGGCGTTTGACAATTTAGAAGGTTTGTAATAAAATGAAAAAAATCAATGAGAGATAGGAGATGAAAAAATGGAAGAGAAGTATTTTCTGTTGAAGAGAGGAAGGAACCTCTGGTACTATCAAAAAGGGGATAAGGTCTATTTTTATGATGAAAGCTCAAGAGTGGAAGAAGTTATAGCATCTGCACGTATTCATCCAGAAGCAAAAGAGGTAATGGAGCCACCACAAAAGATTGTTGATATCTTTAAGAAGCATGTGCCCTGATCTTCCCTGAATGAAAAATATTTTAAAGAAAGCCGTTATCCCCGTTGCAGGGTGGGGTACACGGCTCCTCCCTGCTACAAAATCCCAGCCCAAAGAAATGCTTCCCATAGTGGATAAGCCTGCCGTTCAATATGTAGTAGAGGAGGCAATAAATTCTGGCATCGAGGATATCCTTTTTGTAACCGGGAGGGGAAAGAGAGCGATAGAAGACTATTTTGACTATGCTATAGAGCTTGAAAAAGAGCTTGAAGAGAAGGGAAAAACAGACTTACTTCAAGTTGTACGTGGAATAAGTGAAATGGTAAAGTTTTTTTATGTGAGACAGAAGATTGCAAAGGGACTTGGAGACGCGGTCTTTCATGCAAAGGACTTTGTTAATAATGAACCATTCGGAGTTCTCCTTGCTGATGATATTATAGATTCACAGACTCCCTGTCTGAAACAGATGGAAGAAGTTTTTGAAAGGTACCATAGCCCTGTAATAGCAGTAATGGAAGTTCCGGAAAGCGAAACATACCTGTATGGTATCGTAAGTGGCGAAAGAATAGAACATAATACTTACAGGGTAAACGATCTCGTTGAGAAACCTGACCCTGCTTATGCACCATCGAATCTTGCAATTGTTGGGAGATATATACTCGATAGTAAAATCTTCAATGCACTTCAAAATACACTCCCGGGCAAAGGAGGAGAAATCCAGCTTACAGATGCCATAAGAGACCTTCTCCAGGAAGAGGAAGTTTATGCTTATATTTTCGAAGGTAACCGATTTGACGTCGGAGAAAAGGAAGGATTCCTCAAAGCAAACATTGCATTTGCATTGAAGAGAAAAGACCTCGGAGAGGAAATCAAAAAATATATAAAGGAAATTACCGAAACACTTGATTAGCTAATTCCATATAGGTAGTCAGGGTCATAGCTTTCTATTTTTACACTTACAATGCTTCCAATCTCTGCATTATCTCCTTTAAATCGAACCCTTAGGTAGTAAGGGGTGAAGCCTTCATAATAAGGGTCATTATATTCCTCCACAAGGACTTTTACTCTTGCCCCCATAAATCTTTTCTTAAATTCTCGCCTTTCTATATCTGCAACCTCTTTGAGCTTATTTGCCCTGGTTTTTTTGAGGCTCTCTGAGATATCCTCCTTCATAAAATGTGCAGCGGTATTTGGCCTTTTTGAAAACCTGAAGATGTGAACCTTTGAAAACTGCACCTCTCTTACTACCTCTACTGTATGGAAGAATGCATCCTCGGTCTCACCAGGAAAGCCTACTATAAGATCCGTGCTTATCGAAAAGTTTTTGTCTATTCCTCTGAATCTGTCAATGAGTCTTAAAAAATCCTCTACTGTATACCCTCTCCTCATCATTTTGAGGATCCCATTGTCTCCCGATTGTAGTGAAATGTGAAGATGAGGTACAAGGGGAGACACAATCTCCCCAATGAATGCATCATTTATGTGCTCCGGATGGATTGAACTTATACGCAAGCGTTCAAGTCCTTTTATTTTCTTTATCTTCCTCAATAGCTCCGCAAGAGTTGTATGAGTATCCTCCCCATATTTTCCAATTTCTGTTGCTGTAAGGACGATCTCCTTATATCCATTATCAACAAATCCCTCTATCTCTTGAAGTATCACCTCTTCGCTCTTACTGCGTATCGCATATCCTTTTACAAACGGAACAATACAATAGGTACAGAAGTTATTACATCCTTCCTCTATTTTCACAACAGCCCTTGTGCGCCTGGAAAAGTTTGTGATAATTTCTTGATTGCCTTCTCCGTTCTTACCATAATAGAAATCTGCAAGCCCTTCCTTCCTTCCGTTATAAAGAATCACGTGTTCTCTCGAAAAGATCGGGTTGAGGGTAGCATAGCACCCCGCAAGGATAACTGAAGCATTTGGATTACTGTTGAGGGCTTCTGATACAACTTTTCTTGTTTCCGCTTCAGCCTTCTTTGTTACAACACAAGAATTTATAATATAAAGGTCGGCTATCTCTTTAAATGCAACAACCCTATCACCCTTTTTCAAAAAGGATTCTCTTATAACTTCAGACTCGTACTGATTTGTTTTACAACCAAGTGTATATATGGCAATTCTCATCCAATGATTTTACCTACTATATCTTCCAATTTATCTGCGATCTTGTCAAGGACAAAGATACCCTTCAGATAATCCATTCGCGTAGGTCCAAGCAATGCAAGATGACCTTCCATTTCCTTTACAGTATACTTCACTGCAATAAGGCTATAATCCGAAAGCTCAGGAAGGACATTCTCCTCGCCTATAGAAAAGCCGAGCCTTTCTTTCTCCGTTATCTTTTCTACAATATTGCTTATTGTCTTCTTTTCCTCCAGCATATAAAGGAGTGACTTTATCTTCTGTTCAGCAATAGAAATCCTCGTGGATAAAAGGTTAGATATTCCTTTTATATATATTTCCCTTTTTTCTCCCTGCTCGAGCTCTTTTTTTAAGTAGCTATCAAGAAAGTGTAAAACCTCTTTGCCTTCCTTGACTTCTCCTTCAAAATAATTTTCTCTTTTCATAATTTCGATAGCTGTCTTAATTGGTATATTAGAAAGCTTTTCATTAACCAGGTTTTCGATTCTTCTAAGGACATCCTCTGATAAATTTACATCTCCCATAGAAACTGCCTCCGATGTCTGGGTATTTGTTATAAGGACGAGATATACGCTCCCTGGATTAATAGTAAAAAGGTGGACATACCTAATCCTTACATCCTCCCCGCTTGGAGAGAAGACGAGAGAAATCTCCTTTGTATAGGAGGAAATAAGATTAGCGACCTCATCAAGAGTCACTCTGAGGTCATTAAGCTTTTCTGGCGCTGGTAGTCTTATCTGTTTTAGATTTTTCTGTTTATTATCTTTTAAAATACTTTCAATAGAAAACCTGTAACCTTTACTTGTTGGCACTCTTCCTGCTGAGGTATATGGCTGAAAAAGGTATCCCATCTTTTCAAGCTCAAGCATTTCACTTCTTGCTGTTGCAGAAGAGAGAGGAAAACTCAACCTGTCAACGATCCTCTCAGACCCCACAGGCTGTCCTGTACTTATATATTCCTCCACTACCTTTTTGAGGATTTCTTCTTTTCTCTTATCAATTCCCATTATATGTATTATAAGTTAAAAGACTCTCTATTCAAAAAGGTTTCTTCTTATTAAAGGTTATAGCGAGCTTACTTTATCAAGAGAATGAAGATATCGATATGATTACTACGGAATTTTAAGCTTTGAGGATAGCTTTCGTAACCGCGGCAAAATACTGTAGTTAGTAAGGTCAGCACTTATTGGTGATATTGAGACCTTCTTTCCAGAAATGGCAAAGGAATCTGTGTCTTCCTCAGCTTCGTGCGGGGGCCTTTCTCCTCCAATCCAGTAATAAGTCCTGTTCCTTGGGCTTGTAAACTTTTCTACATAGTTCTGATATGATAAATATCCCTGTCTTGTAATAGAAAATCCTGCAAGGTCTTCAACTGGAAAGTTTGGGACGTTAATATTGAGTATCGATCTTTCCTGGAGTAAATTTTTATAAAAATCTTCTGACTGAACAATTTTTACGATAACCCTTGCTGCCGTATCAAAAAAGCCTCCCTTAAGCGAATCAAGAGAAACAGCAAAAGAGGTTATCCCCTGAGAAAGGCCCTCAAGAGCTGCTGCAACTGTCCCTGAGTATAGAATATCTCCTCCCAGGTTTGCCCCCTGGTTTATGCCCGAGATGAGAAGATCTGGTGGATCCTCTTTCATAATATCTTTAACACCTATGAGTACACAATCTGTGGGGGTCCCATCTATAACAGCAAAACCTTTGTATCCGCAGGGCATGGTAATTTCTCTAATTGGGAGAATTCCGTCAATTGTAAGAGAATGACTGGAAGCACTTTTCTCCCTGTCAGGTGCTACAACTGTTACTCTGGCGATCTTAAGTAGTTCTTTAACGAGAGCATTAATACCTATAGACTCAATGCCATCGTCATTAGTTACAAGAATAATCTTATTTAACATCCCGCCCTCCCACTACTTGCTCAATGCTTTCTTAATCAAGATAAGGAAAATCAAAACCTCAGAGACCTAATAAATAGGCAGTTGATTTTTAATCTCCCAGTCCGATATACTGGTTCGATATTCATCCCATTCCTTCTCTTTTGCCTCAATATATTTCTTTGCGATATGGTCCCCTAAGGCCTCGAGGATGACCGGGTCTTCTTTGAGGGCTTCTATTGCATCCTTAAGAGTAGATGGAAGAGTTCTAAAACCCCTCTTTATCTTTTCTTCTTCGGATAGCTCGAAAATGTTTATCCCGTTTGCGGGTGCAGGCGGTGTCATTTTATTCTTTATGCCATCAAGCCCCGCCTTGAGTATAACAGCAAATGAAAGGTAAGGATTCGCCGTTGGATCAGGGTTTCTAAGTTCAATTCTCCTGCCATTTTTAAACGTGAGGGGTACTCTGATAAGGGCACTTCTATTTAAAGATGCCCATGAGACATAAACAGGGGCCTCGTACCCGGGTACAAGTCTTTTATAAGAGTTCACAATGGGATTGGTAATGGCAGTGATCGCATCTGCATGTTTAAAGATTCCCCCAATGAAGTAAAGGGCAGTTTCAGAAAGATTTGGTTTATTCTGAGGGTCAGAAAAGACATTTCTCCCATCCAGGGTAAAGAGGGAGATATTTGTATGTGCTCCAGAGCCATTAATTCCATATATGGGCTTTGGAAGGAATGTTGAATAAAGCCCGTTCATTAGCGCAATTGTTTTTGCAACAATCTTAAATGTGATAATTCTATCAGCAGTAGTTACTGGATCAGCATACTTAAAATCAATCTCATGCTGAGAAGGCGAAACCTCATGATGAGAAGCCTCAATCTCAAACCCCATTTTTTCAAGGTTCATAGCAATCTTTGCTCTTGTTCTTTCCCCAATATCTGCAGGTAACATCTCAAAATAGCTCCCTTCACTTACAATGCGGGTAGTAGGTAGCATTTCTTCACTTACTTTGAAAAGAAAGAATTCGAGTTCAACTCCATTCATCATCCTGAAACCTGCACTTTCACCCTCTCTTATAACTTTTTTAAGTACATTTCTCGAGTCTCCAGCAAATGGCTTGCCCGAGGAATCGTATACATCACACATAATTATTGCAATCCTTATATCCGAATCAAGTGTCCATGGAAGAATCGAAAATGTCTCAATATCAGGGCATAGAAGCATGTCAGATTCTTCAATCCTTACAAATCCTTCAATCGATGAGCCATCAAATGCAATTCCATCTTCAATAACACCTAACAGTGCCCTTGAGCTTATTTCAACAAGCTTCGGAAAACCAAGAAGATCGACAAATTGCAGCCAGACAATGTCAATCTTCTTATCCTCGATTTCCTGTTTTATCTTTTCTTTATCCACTTTTACCTCCATATTTAGAGATATTGTATATATTGATACAAAAAACAAAAGACGATTATCTTATCAGTTTTGAAGAAATAAAGGTCTTAATGGCTATTTCTGAAGGAAATTTACATTACTCTGTCCAGGGTTTTATTTCAAAGCACCTTTCCCCAAATAATTTTGTGAGTCTTTCGTATGTATCTTTTGAATTCTGAACGTAATATTTAGGTGAGGTAGCAATACGGATCTCCTCTCCATTAACACAGAGATGAAGGATCATCGGTGTGCCTCCTCTGATCTCTGAAATGCCTTTCCTAAACTCTTCGAGCTTTTTGTATGCTTCCTCTAAGGATAAGCTTTTAATATATAAATGCAGAGCAGAATATCTCTCTTGTTTATTGATATCCTTTTCTGTGAAAAATCCAGCAACCTCTTCTGCAAAAAAGGTAATAGATTCTTCTTCCCGTTTAATCTGTCCGGATATCGCAATCACTCCTTCCTGGTCAACATATTTTGAAAAATGTTCGAGGTATTTAGGTGAAACAAGCGTCCCAATCTTTGCAAATCCATCATCAAGATCAAACCTATAGATGTAATTTCCATTCTTTGTTTTTGTTTTCCTCACGGAAGAGATGATCCCAGCAATCTTAACTTTTCCTTCCACCTCGGAATCAAGTACCTGTGAAACTGTCGGAATCCCCCGCTCCTCAAGAAGAGGCAAGAAAGATGTCACAGGGTTGTCTGAAAGATAGAATCCAAAAACCTCCTTTTCGTAGTTTAAGACCTCCATTGAAGAAGCCTTTGATTTTCGAGAGGGAATTATAGGATTACCACCAAAAAGGGAAATACCTTGAGGGATTTCCTCATCCTTTTTTTCAAGTAATGCCTTTCTATCTTCCCCAAGTGAGTCAAAACACCCTGCCTTGACAAGGCTCTCTATAACCTTTTTATTTACCTTGAGATGCTCTACTCTCCTCTCAAATGCCTTAAAGGAATTAAAGGGACCTCCTCTTTCTCTTTCATTCACAATCTCCTGCAGTATCTTCTCTCCCGTATTCTTAACCCCTAATAATCCGAACCTTATGTTCTCTCCCTCTACTTTAAAGTAGACATCAGATGCATTTATAGCGGGAGGTAGTACTTTTATCCCTTTACTTCGAATTTCTCTGAGAATCTCTCTTATTTTATCCTCATTTCCAATATAAGAGTTCAATATGGCAGTAAAGTACTCCCTGGGGTAGTGTGCCTTAAGATATGCAGTTCTGTATGCAATTGTTGCGTAACCTACCGCATGAGACTTGTTAAATCCATAACCTGCAAAATACTCAATAAGGTCAAAAACCTTCTCAGCAGTAACTTTATCGATACCATTATTAACTGCTCTTTCAACAAATGTACTCCTCTGATCCTTCATAATCTCAGGTATCTTTTTTCCAATTGCCTTTCTCAGGGTGTCTGCTTCAGCCATTGAGTACCCTGCGAGAACATTTGCAATCTGCATTACCTGCTCCTGATAAACAATAATTCCGTATGTATTCTTCAAAATAGGTTCAAGTTTTGGGTGTAGAAATGAAACCTTTGCAGTCCCTTGCTTTCTTGAAATATATTCGTTTATCCCCCCTGCTTTAATTGTACCAGGTCTATACAGAGAAATAACAGCTGTAAGGTCCTCAATACTTTCTGGCTGAACACCTTTTAAAACCTTTCTCATACCACTGCTTTCAAGCTGGAATACCCCTATTGAATCGCCCTGTTTGAGCATATCAAACGTCTTCTCGTCATTCTCAGGCATGGTTTCTAAGTCGGTCTCTATTCCTCTTTTCTTTAGAGTTTCAACTGTCTCCTTGATAATTGTAAGGTTTTTCAATCCTAAAAAGTCCATCTTAAGCATCCCGATGTGCTCTAAGATGTCTTTGTCAAACTGGGCAATAACTTCTCCTTCTTTATCAAGCTGGAGCGGCACATACTCTATAAGAGGTTTATCTCCTATTACAATACCTGCCGCATGTGTTGAGAAGTTCCTTATAATACCCTCAAGTCTCATCGCCGTATCAAAAAGCTCCGTGTATTTTTCGCTACCATATTTTGATTTTAGCTCAACAACAGTCTCTAATGCTTCGCCAAGGGAAGCATTCATCGGGATAAGTTTTGCAATAGGGTCGATTTCACTGTAACTAAATCCAAGTGCTCTTCCTACGTCCCTTATTGCAGCACGCGCCTCCATCCTTCCAAAGGTAGCAACCTGTGCAACATGGTCTTCCCCATACTTACCCTTTACATAATCAATAACCCTGTCCCTATCTTTATCCTCAAAATCAATATCTATATCAGGCATTGAGATCCTCTGAGGATTCAAAAATCTCTCAAAAAGAAGGTTATACTTTATAGGGTCTACTGCAGTAATGCCAAGTGCATATGAAACAATACTTCCAGCAGCAGAGCCTCTACCAGGGCCTACATAAATACCTTTATTCTTTGCCCACTTAATAAAGTCATGTACAATAAGAAAATAATCAGTGAAGCCCATTTTCTCAATCACATCAAGCTCATATCTTGCCCTTTTTTCAAGCTCTTCAAGATTATCAGTATACAGCTTTCTCAGACCTTCTAATGTTAAGGCTTCGAGAAGTCTTTTATTTTTTTCTATATCCCATTCCTCTTCGTCTTTCCTAAAATGGGGAAGGTGATAGGTTGAGAAATCAAAATCAATATTACACACATCTTTTATTAACTCAGTATTATCTATTGCTTCTGGGATGTCCTTGAAGAGTTCCCTCATCTCCTGTTCAGACTTCACATAGAATTCTTCAGTCTGAAATCTCATTCTTTCGGGATCATATACCTTTGAAAGCGTTTGAACACACAGAAGGATATCATGGGCTTTTGCATCCTCTCTATTGAGGTAATGAGCATCATTTGTCGCAACCAGTGGGACTCCTTCCTTCTTAGAGAGTTCCTTTAGCACCCCTATAACTTCCTTCTCCTCTTTCAGACCATGGTCCTGTAACTCAAGAAAGAAATTTTCCTTTCCAAATATATCCATATATTTCTTAATCGAGCTTCCTGCGCCTTTAATATCATTTCTCAGTATCTTTGTAGGAATCTCCCCCTGAAGGCAGGAACTCAAAGCAATAAGACCACCTCTATGTTCTTCGAGTGTCTGAAAATCCACTCTTGGCTTATAATAAAAACCCTCTATATAGCTTTTTGAAACAATTTTAAGGAGATTTTTATACCCTGAGGTATCCTTTGCAAGTAAAATTAGATGATATCTATCTTCATTCTTATTCCTGCTTTCGATCCCCTCATTAGTTACATAAATTTCTACTCCTATGATGGGCTTTACCCCATTCCTCTTCATAGTCTCATAGAAATCAATAACACCGTACATACCTCCATGGTCCGTAATAGCAACAGCATCCATGCCAAGCTCTTTCACTTTCTGAGCCAGCTGTTTTATCTTGTTTAATCCATCAAGAAGACTGTATTCCGTATGGACATGAAGATGTGTAAAGCTCATTTTATTCTCCTATCTTATTGATACAGAAATATTTATATCCGCCTTGAGTTCCTCTGAATTAACCTCAAGCAAAAAGGCATTGACCTTCTCCCCATCAATTGAAAGAGTGATTGCTTCTTTTAATGGTCTTTCTTCAAACTCTTTTGTTGACTCAAACTTTATTGTGTTTGTTAATACATCAACAATCGTAAGCTCCTGTATCTTTGGTTTTAACTGCATAAATTCTTGAATTGTCTTCATTGCAAATTGTAGTATCGCAATCTGCTCAGGGTCAGTAACTCTCTCTTCATTTAAAAAGAATGTGTTATTTTTATAAGTATAAACAAGACTATCATCTTTTATCTCTACAATATTTCCATTTTCTGCCTTTCCTTCGAAATCATAAAAAACCTTTTCCTCACCAACTGTACCTGTTATGCCGATATCAAAACTGAAGATATTGAGGTCTTCCGGAAATTTTATCGAGCTCAAAAGTGCTATAACCTTATCCTTTTCGACTTCAAGATTTACGCTTATCTTATTCTCTCCTTCAAAGATATCAACTTCGATTACCTTCATTTTAAAAAACGGTTTTTCAAAGGTTACCCTATGTTTACCAGGACTCACCGGAGAGATATAAGAAACGCCACCCCTCACAGCAGGTGTTCTTTGGACCCCATCAATGAGTACACTTACATCCGTAAAGTCCTCTACAATCACAATATATGCAAGGGGCTCAAGATAAGTGACAGTATCTCCATTATCTCCACTGAGGCTTATGTATCCTTTTCCATAGCCTTCTTTCTCAATTTCGAAATTGCCCGCAGGCAGCTTAATGAGCCCATCTTCTAACGTTTTTGCTTTTCCATTTACTGAAACACTGCCTTCTACTGGAAGGAGGCTCTTACCATCGAGTATTCTTACTGAAAATTGATTGCCTGTACAGGAAGCTACCAACATTATTACTATCAGAAATATTCCTATGAGAATCTTTTTCACAATATGATTTTAGTCAGAACAATCGATTTTCAAAAAGGGTGATAACCTGCATGTAAAATACATTGTTCGCTTTAAATGTCTGTTTACCTGTGTTTTTTGACCCCGATCTTTGGACAGAGGGACTCCACAGGACACGTGGAACAGAGCGGGGAAACAGGCTTGCATACATGCTGGCCAAATGGAACAAAGATTCTATTAAACGTGCTCCAGTACTTTTCTGGCAAAACCTTCATAAGTTCATACTCTGTCTTTTCGGCTGTCCTTGTCTCTACAATACCAAGTCTGTTTGAAATCCTGTGAACATGCGTATCTACTGCTATTGCCCCCTTTCCAAAGTACTCACTAAGGAGGATGTTAGCGGTTTTTCTTCCAACCCCGGGCATCTTGAGTAATTCCTCCATTTTATCAGGAACCCCCTGTAATTCAATTACCCTTTTTGCAATTCCCGTTATGACCTTTGCCTTTTTGTGATAAAAACCAACAGGATAAATGAGTTTTTCAATTTCTTCTTCACTTAAAGCGAGTATCTTCTCTGGCGTGTCTGCCACCCCGAAAAGCCTTTTTGATGCCTCATATGTAGTTTCATCCTTAGTGCGGAGGCTTAAAATTGTTGAGATGAGGATTTTAAATGGATCAAAATCCTCCTTTGCAACCCTCGTGACAACGGGATCTTCAAATTGCTTTACCCAGCTTGTGATTTTCTGAACAATCACATCAATTTTTTCTACATCCATTTTTTACAATATAATATAACTATGCCTGAAAGATTGGAAGAAATTTCGAATTCAATGAGAGAAACCGAAAGACTATGCGAATACGACTTTCTTATCCAGACCTCAAAAATGCTTAACTACATTGATATCCCTCTCCTTCTTCAGGAGGTTAATGTTTTGAGTGGCTATTCACTTCGCTTTCTTTATCGTTACGACTTCCCCGAGGTTTATAATGCAGACATCGACTTCATTTTAAAAAATCTTAAGAAAAATGTCGGAGCAGATTTTAAGGTTTTTGATCTTCACAGAGAGAGTGACTCATTAGTTATGGTAAAGAATTTTATTGAAAAGGGTCTACCTGTCCTTATCTACCCTGAGAATCTTCTCCTGTATCAACTTGAGGAAAAGAAAGTACGTTTTTTTAGACTTTTCTTTATAGAAAGTGAAGATATTGATGAGATTATCACAAGAAATACAAAGGCAATCACGATCTTAGAACCCCATGCTTTAAGCAGGGACGAAGTATACAGGAAGGATACTTATAAGGTAATTATTGATAATTTCGTTGAACTCTTTTATAGAGGGACAGAGGAAATAAATTCAACAATGGTTTATGAAGGAAGAGAAGCATACAGTAAATTTATTGAAGACCTCAGAAATGATGAAAGAAGCTTTGAGGAAAAATCTAAAATGTGGTTCTCTGTAGCCCCCTATGCACAATGGACATCTCTGAATGGTCTTCTAACTTATTTTCTTGGGGTCTTTCACTTCCTTGAAAAACAAAAACAGAAGATAGGACTGGGCATCATTCGCTCTTTTGATGACACCATTACTAACTGGAAGGATTGGGGAAGGTTCGTTGGAAGGGACGCGCATATGTCCCACGGAAAGACTGTTTCTATGGAAGCAAGAAGAAATGCAGCAAATAGCCTTGAAAGAGCTTTAAAGATTTTAGAGGATATTGCCCTTAAAATTAAATATCTATATTGAGATGGGAGGAAAAGATGAAAAGAATTGAAGAAGTAGCACTGAATGCAGGCATCGAAAATACTGAGCTTTACAAGTTTGGGGATTATATTGCAAAGGTGAATATTTCTCTTCTTGAAAGAATGAGGAATCGTAAAGATGGAAACCTTATCCTTGTCACCGCAATGACGCCAACACAATTTGGAGAGGGGAAGACAACTACAGCTATTGGTCTTTCTGATGCACTAAATGATATGGGATATAAGGCAATGTGCGTGCTCAGGGAGCCTTCGCTTGGCCCTGTCTTTGGCGTGAAAGGCGGGGCAACTGGTGGTGGTCGAGCTCAGGTAGTACCCATGGAAGAGATTAACCTTCAATTCACAGGGGATATCCCTTCAGTTCAGATCGCTCATAACCTTCTTGCAGCACTCATAGATAATCATCTTGAGCAGGGAAACCCTCTGGGAATTGATTCAAGAAGGGTTGTCCTGAGAAGGTCGCTTGATATGAATGATAGGGCATTGAGGGATATAGTTATAGGACTTGGCGGGAAAGCTAACGGTGTTCCCAGGGAAACAGGATTTGATATTACAGCTGCCTCGGAAGTAATGGCAATTCTTGGACTTTCAAGCGGAATTGATGATCTTAAAGATAGGCTTTCAAGGATGCTTGTGGGCTTTACCTATAGCGGCAACCCTGTATATGCAAAAGATGTCAAGGCTCAGGGTGCGATGGCAGCTGTGCTCATAAATAATATCAACCCAAATCTTGTCCAATCTCTTGAAGGACACCCTGTCTTTGTTCACTGTGGTCCATTTGCAAACATTGCTTATGGCTCCGCTTCAATTACCTCAATAAAAATGGCAATGAAACTGGCAGATTATGTAGTTGTAGAGGCAGGTTTCGGGTCCGATCTTGGCGGGGAAAAATTTATGGATATTGTCTCAAGGGCTGGGAACTTTAAACCTGCTGGCGTTGTCATTGTAGCAACTCTCAGGGCACTGAAACTCCATGGAGGAATTGATAAAGACAAGATCATGGAGGAAAATATAGAGGGAGTTTTACATGGTGTCCCAAATCTGGAAAAACATTATGAAAATATGAAAAGTTTTAGTGTACCTGTCGTGGTTGTGCTTAATAAATTTAAGGGGGATTCTCAATTAGAGATAGATGCCCTGAGAAATTACTTCGGAGAAAAAGGGATAAGATTTGCTATTTCAGAAGCCTATGAGAGCGGAGGAGAAGGAACAATGGAACTTGCAGATGCAGTTATCAGGGCAATAAAAGAAGATTCCAACGAGTTTCATTACCTTTACAATCTTGATGAGCCTCTGAAAGATAAGATAAAATGTATTTCCCAAAATATGTACGGTGCGACAGGTATAAAGTATACAAAAGAAGCGGAAACTGACCTCAGGTTGATTGATAAGCTTGGACTCTCAAACTCCTATGTCTGTATGGCAAAAACCCAGCTATCTCTTAGCGATGATACAAAAAAACTCGGGCGGCCAAAGAACTATGATATTACCATTAAAGAGGTAAGAATACTGAATGGCGCAGGTTTTGTAGTCCCCATATGTGGAGAGATTATGACAATGCCGGGGCTTCCAAAGATACCTGCCGCAGAATTAATTGATGTAAAGGACGGAAAGATTGTTGGTTTATTCTGATGTTTCTTGAAAGTATAGAGATATTCGGATTTAAAACATTCGTAACAAATACAAGAATTCTTCTCTCCCCGGGGATTACCTGCATTGTAGGCCCGAATGGAGCAGGGAAAAGCAATATTGTTGATGCAGTGAGATGGGTTCTTGGAGAACAGAGGTATACACTGCTCAGGGCAACAGAATCAACGGATCTTATCTTCTCCGGTTCCGGCCTGAGGAAGCCAATGAGTGTTGCTTCAGTTAAACTTATATTAAATAACGAAGCTCACACCCTCCCTTTAAAAACACCCAGGGTTATTATCGAAAGGAGGTTTTACAGAACAAAAGAATCCCACTACTACCTGAATGGGGAAGAGGCAAGCCTTCAAAAAATAAATTCTGTATTTCATGCTGCAAACGTTTTCGGATATACAAATTCAATTGTTGGGCAGGGAAAGATCGAGGAGATCCTTCTTTCCCGTCCCGAAGAAAAGAAGTCCCTTATAGACAGGATTGCAGGCATAGATGTCTATAAAAGAAAAAAAGAAGAAGCAGAGAAAAAGCTCACAGAGGTAGGAGATAATCTTACAAGAGTAAGTGACAGGTTGAAAGCACTCAAAGAGAATACAGAAAAAATCGTTAATGATGCTAAAAAGGCTCATATGTATTACATTCTCAAAGATAGACTTACAGAGGAAGAAACAGTACTTATCAATTACGAGTTAAAGGAATTAAAGAATAGTGCAGAGATTATTAAAAAAGGATTGGAGGAGCTCCAGATAGAGATTGATGAGATTAATGCTTCCATCCTCGAAAAGAAAAAGGACCACGATACTCTTAATGCCCTTATTACTGACCTTGAAAAGAAAAAGGAAGAGATGGGAGAGTGCAGAGAGAAACTACTTGTGAGTAATGCAGAACTTTCTTCAAAAGAAAACTATCTCAGAGAGAAGTTAGAAGAAACAGAGAAAAAAATTAAAGACAACAACATAAAAATGGAAAATTTAGAAAGGGCACGCAGTGCTATGATAATGGAGGTAGAGGAGCTTGAATCGAAAAGAAATGCTCTCCATGAGAGACTGTCAGAAGAAAAAAACAAGATCCATGAGATTCAAGAAAACATTCTAAACCTCCGTAAGATAGTTGAGCCATATGAAAGAGAAGAAGAGGAGAGAAGAAAGAAAATTGAAGAAATTAGCGAGGAACGCATCCACAGCGAAAAAATTCTTTCAGCCAAGCAAACAGAGCTCTCTTTTTTAAGAAAACAGGAAAGTGACCTTCAAAATAAGATAAAGGAGATCAATTCCGAGAAGCCTTTTGATAAAGAATTACTTGCCGACAGACTCACCTCACTTAACAGAGAAAAGGAGGCACTTTATCATCGTCTTGAGGAAGTGAGCGAAAATATTACACTTATCAAGTTTAAGTCCTCTGAAATGAAAAAGGCCATTTCGCCCTATCAAAATATGGGGGCACCCTTTTCCGAAAAAAGCCTTGGCAGCATACTCCACATAGAAAAGGAGTTTCCAGGCATTGAAGAGGAGCTTAATACCAGCATTCTTCCCTCAATAGAGGAGTTAAAAAAACAGAGAGAGGGCAAGTTCTTTATTAATTCTAACATTCAAAACTTTAAGGAATATAGAGGAGAGAATGTTATAAGTATTCAGGAATTTATGGGCATCCACTCAGATTTTCTTTATGGAATTTATTATGCAGTTGACTTACCGAGTGCTATAAAATTCTTCAAAGAATATGCAGAGAAACTTTTCATAAAAAAGATTATAACAGGTGACGGCTTCATTGTGCTTTCTCCATTCGAGGTTGAGATAAACCTGAATATCACTACAAAAAATAGGATAGAAGAAATTAAAGAAATGGAGAAAAACCTTGAAAAAGCTCTGAAAGACAGGGATTCAATTTCAAAAGAAATCGAGAAGAAAGAGCATCTCATAAAGGATATTGAAGCTGAGATAATACAGGCAGAAGAGCATCAAAAAAGGCTCGAAAATCTCGCTTTCCTTAAAGAAGAACTTCAGCATACCCAGGAAAATATTAAGACAGGAGAAGCTGAACTCATCACACTGAAAGAGAGAATTTCAACTTTGATTTCAAGCCTCGGCTTACTTACCGAGAATGGAGAGTTCAAAGAAAAGCAGAAGGAGATCGAAAGACTCAAAGAATTACTTGTAAAAAGTAATTCAAATTTAATGGAGCATGAATTTGATAACAAAAAAATAACAGAATCGATCTTAGATAAGAAGAAAAAGATAGAAAGTATAAATTATGATACTGAAAATACAAAAAAGGAGACAGACATCCTTGAAAAAGAGGAGCAAGTACTTAAAAATAATTTGAACCTTACGATTGACTCTCTCAACAAACTTTCGCTTGATATTAAAGAGGTTGGCAAAAAGGAATCAGAATTAAGGGCAGAGCTTAAAAAACTAACGGATAAAGAAAAATCTGTAAGTATTGAAATCTCGAAACTTGAGGAACAAAAACAGGATATCTCAAGAAAAATGGAAAAATCAAGGATCCTTATTGCCCAGAAAGATGCAGAGATTCAAGGTATAACAAACAGGATGAAGGAAGAGGAAATACCCGAAAGGGATATCCCCTATAAGGTTGATGTTGACGCAAGCAAAAAGAATATTAGCGAGCTTAAAAAAGAGATTGAAGAACTCGGAGCAATTAATTTTACAAGTATTGAAGAAGAAGAGAATGCCCTTCGAGAACTTGAGGAAAAAGAAAGAGTTTATAACGATGTAAAATCTTCAAAGAAAGAGCTCGAGAAATTCATAGATGAAATGGACAACAGAATTAAAAACGAATTTGAAATAACTCTCAAAGGGATCGAGAAAAACTTCCAGAGTTTTTATGAGAAGATGTTCAAAGGCGGGAAAGCTTCTCTTGAAAAGATTCCCGACGAGCTGGGAGAGGTACGTGGTATAGAGCTCAACGTGACGCTCCCTGGCAAGAAGAAGCAATCACTTCATCTCCTCTCAGGGGGAGAGAAGACCCTTGTCGCCCTTGCATTTCTTTTTGCTATCTTTAAGGTAAAGCCCTCCCCATTTTATATACTTGATGAAGTGGACGCAGCACTGGACGAGGATAACGTTGTTAAATTTGGAGAGATTCTTGAAGAAGAAGCCGAAGATGCCCAGTTTATAGTCATTACACACAACAAAGAGACAATGCAAAGAGGAGATTTTCTATATGGTATCACAATGGAGGAAGAAGGTGTCTCCAAGGTTGTATCGCTCAAACTTGTGTGAAACTTCCATAAAATGCTTATTTCTGTTAAAATTTAATAGGAGGTTGACATGGAAAAAGTAAAGATAACAGCAGGTAAACTAAAAGGATTTTCAAGGCTGGCAGATACAGAGGGAAAGTTCAGAATGCTTGCAATAGACCAGAGAGGTTCTCTTCAGAAGATGCTTGCAGATGCAATAGGAAAGGATAAGAGTGCCATAGGTTATAAAGAGATTGCAATGGCAAAAAGACTTGTAACTCAAGCTCTTTCTCCTTATTTCAGTGCGACACTGATGGATCCCGAATACGGTGTACCCGAATCTCTGAAATACCTTTCCAGACATTCTGCATTACTTATTGCTACAGAAAAAAGTGGAACTGAACCATTTGGTTACAAAGGCAGGGAGAAAAAGACAGTTCTCCTCGAGGACTGGGATGTTGAAAAGATCAAAAAGCTTGGCGCAGATGCCGTAAAGCTACTGCTCTACTATAGACCTGACAGTACTCCTGAAGTAAAGGAATACCAGCAAGATATTGTGAGATTTGTAGGAGAGGAGTGCAAAAAGCATGATATTCTATTCGTTCTCGAGCCTATGAGTTTTGCATTTATGGACGATGAGCCTTCCTCAGATTCACCCCAATTTGCCAGAAAGAAACCAGAAATTGTAATATCCACTGCAAGAGAATTTTCAAAAGAGGAGTACGATGTTGATATTCTCAAGCTCGAATTCCCCGTGAACCTCAAATTTGTTCAGGAATTCCACAAAGGGACTTTTGATGAAAAGGAAAGGGAAGAAGTGTACTCAATAAAGGATGCCGAGAGTGCTTGCAGAGAAATTACAAAGGTCTCAAGAGTACCATGGGTAATCCTCAGCGCAGGAGTTGATATAGAAGAGTTTGTATACAATGTTGAGATTGCATCAAACAATGGTGCCTCAGGATTCCTTGCAGGAAGGGCTGTATGGAAGGAATTCACAAAGCACTTCCCTATCGAAGAGGACATGCTTGCCTGGCTTTTAACCTCAGGTGTAGAAAACTACAGGCAAATCTACGAGGCAAGCAAAAAGGCAACCCCCTATTATGAACATAACTTCTTTAAGAACTTCCCAAATATAGAGGTAGCAGACAGGGGAGAAAACTGGTACAGAGAATATTAATGCAAGGATTTGCGTGTGGAATACAGAATTAATGATATAAAGGAGGGGTTAAAGGGTTTAAGAAAACAGCTCTCCTCCGCTGAATCTGATGTGGAGAAGCTGAGGATATATACTGCTATGGGAAATAGTTATATCTTGATTTCCGATGCAGAGGATACGAGAGATAACATTTTAAATGCCCAACTTTGTTTTGATGAGGCAGGGAAAATTGCTGAAAGGATTGGTAATTCATCAGAACTTGCAGATATCGAAGAGCTTACGGGATTTGCCTTCTTTAAGTTATCCTTTATTGAAAATAGGAACGAAAATCTAAAACTTTCTATGGAGCACTATCTCAATGCCCTATCACTTCTCGGCCATGAAAACCTTGAAAAATATATCTCCGTAAGATATAACCTTGCTAATGTTTATCTTGCCCTCCGAGATGGTAACGAAAGGGAGTATATCCTCAAGGCTATAGACATCCTTAAGGAAATACTCGAAATATCAAAGACTCTCGGGAGAAATCAGAGTACCGTTACTATTAGTAATACACTTGGAACTGCTTATCTTTTACTCTCTGAAATTACCTCGAATTCTTTGAAGGGTTCTTACTTAGAATCCGCTATGGAATTTTTTAATGAAGCACTTCAACATATTGAATTTGAGGAAAGCCCACTCGACTTTGCCTCGGCCCACAATGGTATGGGAGTTAGTCTTATGAAGATTGGGGATATAAACACAGAGAAAGATAAATATTACAGAGATGCAATTACCCACCTTGATATGGCACTCAAGGTCTATACACCTGAGGCCTCACCTTCAGATTTCGCATCAACGGAATACACCCTCGGTATATGTTATTTTAAAATCGCCTTAATAGACCCGGAGCATTCTAAAGAACTGCTTAATAAAGCGGAGAATTCTCTAAGGCAATCCCTGGAAATTTTTGATAGAGACTCATCTCCTAAGGAATTTTTGAAGGTAGAATGCTACCTTTCTCAAGTCTTGAGAGAGCTATACCTCATCACAAAGGATAAAAAGTATTTAGATGAGTGTGTGGAGAGGTTTAAGAGCACACTCACAATTGTAACCGAAGAAAAAGACCCTCTGACATATGCAACAATAAATTTTCTTCTGGGAGAATCTCTTTACTTTCAGGGAAAGCTAAAGGATTCATTGCCTTACTACCTCGAAGCAGAAAGAGTTACAAATAGTTTTGACCCATCGCTTGCCAAAAAAATCTCTGATGTGAGGAAAAATATCCAGGCAATTCAATAATGGAAAAAAGCGAAATCTGCGCAAACTTTGTAAGAGAATCAAACAAGATTGTTGCTCTCACGGGTGCAGGCATTTCCACTGCTGCCGGGATTCCCGATTTTAGAGGCCCCCAGGGGATTTATACAACGCATAAATATGACCCCGAAAAAGTGTTTGACATCCTCCACTTCTCTCAGGATCCTGCTCCTTTTTATGATTACGCAAGAGATTTCCTGAGGCTCCTTGAGGGTATTAAGCCAACATTTACTCACAGGTTCTTTGCAAAACTTGAGGAACAGGGGAAGATGCTCGGTGTAATAACACAGAATATAGACGGGCTGCACGAAAAAGCAGGAAGTCACCGTGTGATTAATCTTCATGGAAGTATTAAATACGCTTACTGCCTCGACTGTGGGAGATATTATGACCTTGAGGCGATGAAAGAAAAGATTTTCAAAGAAAAGGTTCCTCGTTGCGATACATGCGGAGGTATTTTGAAACCTGACATTGTATTCTTCGGGGAAGCGGTGAAAGACTTTAATAAAGCAGAAGAACTTGTTTATTCATCAGACCTTATGTTTGTTGTAGGAACATCTTGCAAGGTATATCCTGCAAATATGCTTCTTGATTTTGCAAGAGGAAAGATTGTTTTTGTGGGTAAAGGAGATATTCGAGTTCCATGTTCTCTCAATCTTATTGTAAGCGAGGACATAGATACATTCTTTAGAGAAGTTTCAGGGCATATTGAAGACATCTCTTTTGAATAACCTGAAAATTTTGGGAACCTTTTTTGGTTTTGGAGGATATTATATATGGAGGTGATGAAATGAAAAAGGTAATTTTGTTGTTGCTAGCATTTTTGCTTGTTTTTATCCCTGTGGGGGGGTTAGCCTCAGCAAGATATGGCATTGTGGTTAATGTTGAGACTGACAAAATTATCTATGAACCTGGAGAGCTTGTGCGGATCAAGTTTACTATGGTAAATAAAGGAGTTACTCCTGTTAAGCTTGTTTTTAACACAACCCAGCTCTATGATTTTGCTATATTTGATGCTAAAAACAATGTTGTTTTCAGGTGGTCTCAGGGAAAAATGTTCGCTCAAAAGGTGACAGAAATTAATATTGCACCCGGAGAAGAAAGGGTCTTTGAGGAAACGTGGGACCAGAAAACTAACGCAGGCTCCTTTGTAAACGAAGGTAATTACAAGCTTCAATTTATGCTTACAACATCCTATGATTCTCAAAAGGATTTGCCTGTTATTGGCAAATTCAATAAAGGGTTTACTGCGACAACACTTTTTTCCATAGGTTCACAGAAAACCTCTCCCTTCTCAGATGTTACGGATCCTGAGCTTATATACTATCTAAATATGCTTTATCTTAAAGGTATTGTAAGAGGGTATCCTGACGGCACCTTCAGACCGGAAAATCCCTTAACAAGGGCAGAGGCAATTGTAATGATACTGAGAAGTTGTGGTATAAACCCTATCAGGTACTTTAATCCCTCCTTTAATGATGTTCCTCGTAATCACTGGGCGCTTGACTTTGTGGAAGAAGCATTCAAGAGGAATATCATAAAAGGAGTAGGACCACGTCTTTTTGCACCAGCCGTGTTTGTCACAAAGGGTCAATTCGTTGTTATGGTAATGAGGGCCTTTGACTTTAAAACTATTGAAAGCCCAAACCCGTTCTATGACCTTAAGGAGAACTATTTTGGCTACAAGGAAATCATCACTGCCTACAACCTGGGCCTCAGTGAAGAAGAATTCAAAGACGGATTACTATACTTCTATCCAAATAGAATCCTTTCAAGGGGGGAGGCAGTTATCATCCTGGGAAAAGCAGTGGAGAAAAGATAAGCAAACGAACCTTAAGATAAGTAGGGAGGAGCAAAACCGCTCCTCCTTTGTTATTTATTAAAAAGCCATCCTCATTATATAATATGCAGGAGGCAAATTTGATAAACTTTATAATTTTTTTGATGTACTTTGTATTTTTTATCCCTCTCATAGTCCGATTTTTTCGCCTGAGAAGTAGAAAAAGTATCACCTTTCAGGATTACAGAGGGCCTTTTATTGTGGCAATTACAGGTGTCATTGTTGTATCCATATTCCTTTCGCTTATTAATTTCCAGGTAAACTTTCTATGGTTTAGAAGCATAGGTTTCCTGAGCGTTTTCTTAAAAAGGATCTGGGTTCAGGTTGCTCTGTATATAGCGGGATTTTTAATTGCATTGGCAATATACAGACTTGCTTTCTACATTCCTGTAAGAAGAGAGGAGCTCGAATTAGGAGAGAAGATTGTTAACCTTACAAGAAAATTGCTCCCCATTATTCTTGCCCTTATCAGTGCTTCATTTCTTACCTCCAATTTTATGAAAGTTCTTATGTATTTTAGCAGGGTAGATACACCCACTCTTACTGATCCTGTGTTCGGTAAACAAGTTGCATTCTATCTTTTTGAATACCCATTCTGGGTTACTATTATCTCGTATCTCATAGGCATATTTGCAGTGGCATTAGTAATTGAAGAAATTGTTTATACATTTTACATTAAGGTCAATTTTCCCTCTCGTTCCCCGATATCACTTAGGGCAACAAACCTACTTTCTATTATTGCTGGCATTCTGCTTGCTCTTATAGGAGTGAGGATTTATCTCAGTATGTACTCACTTCTGCTTTCCTCAAGAGGTGCTGTATTTGGCGTAGGCTATGCAGATTATTACATAAGAATTCCCATATACAGGATACTTTCAATTGCCTTCATTGGGTGTAGCATTTTCCTATTTATATATGCAGCCATCCCAAGATTTACAAGCAGGGTTCCCGTTATAAGGACACTTGCTGTGGTAATAGTTGTAGGACTCATCCTATACGCAGCTCTTCCTTCTGTATTTCAACTTCTTGTAGTCAAGCCAAACGAACTTGCACGCGAAAATAAATTTCTCGAAAATAACATCAAAGGAACCCGTGAAGCTTTTGCACTTGATAAAATAGATGCAAAACAAATCCCCGACATTATACCCCTTACCTACGAGGCATTAGAAAAGGAAAAGGCTTTCACAGAAAATCTTCGTTTCTGGGATTGGAGGGCATTACGGGATACATACCAGCAGATTCAATCTATAAGGCTTTACTATGCCTTTTCTGACATAGACATTGATAGATACCTCATAAATGGTGATTTAAGAGAGTTACTGCTGGGAGTAAGGGAGCTTGACCAAACGCTGCTTCCGGATAATTCAAAGACATGGGTTAACCTTCATCTTAAATATACTCATGGATATGGCGTCTGTATAAACACTGTAAATGAATTCACGGGGGAGGGTCTGCCCAATCTTCTTGTAAAGGATATACCTCCCGTATCTACTGCGCCTGAACTTAATATTGAAAGACCTGAGATATATTTTGGCGAACTTACAGACAACTATATCTTTGTTAATACAACAACACCAGAGTTTGATTATCCCCGCGGGGAAGAAAATGTTAATTCATTTTATGCGGGAAATAGGGGGATAGCAATGAACCCCCTGAATAGACTCGTTTTTGCTCTTCAATACAGGGATGTGAATATTATCCTTTCCAGATACCTCAACTCTCAAAGCAGGATTCTTATAAACAGGAATGTAACTGACAGAGTAAACAAGGTTGCTCCCTTTCTTGAGTTCGGATCCGATCCTTATATTGTAGTGGGGGATGATGGGAAACTCTACTGGATGGGGGATGCCTTTACCTATTCTTCACTTTATCCATACTCTGAACCATTTCAATTTAAAAACAAAAGGGTAAATTATGCAAGAAACAGTATAAAATTTGTTGTGGATTCATATACAGGCGATATAGTATTCTATATCATAGATGAAACAGACCCTCTTGCTCAGGTATACAGAAATATCTTCCCTGCTCTTTTTAAAAGTGGAAGTGATATGCCCGAATTCCTTAAAAGGCATATAAGATATCCTGATGAAATGATGCAGGTCCAGGGGGAAGTCCTTTCCGTATATCATATGACTCAACCCGAGGTCTTTTATAATAAGGAGGATAAGTGGGCAATTGCTCAAGAAAAATATTATAACACAACACAGGAAGTAATTCCCTACTTTTCAATTTTAAATATCTCTAACGGAAATAGCTATGAGTTTGTAAACGTTTATCCTTTTACCCCTTCTGGAAAGAATAATCTAACTGCGTTTCTGGTTGCTCAGTGCGACCCTCCTTATTATGGAAGTGTTACACTCTATCAATTTTCGAAAGATAAGCTCTATTATGGACCGCTCCAGATAGAAGCACGTATTGACCAGGATTCTGAGATGTCACGGACACTTACCCTGTGGAATCAACAGGGGTCAGAAGTGATAAGAGGGAACACCCTTGTTTTACCAATCAATAATTCTCTTCTATATATGGAGCCCGTTTACCTTCAGGCAAATACAAGTAGATTCCCCCAGATAAAGAAGATCGTCCTTGCAACACAGAATAAAATTGTATGGGGAGATACATTTGACGACGCGGTAAAACTTCTTTTTGGGGAGGAACCCCAACCCCCAACAGAGGTACCAGAAAGCAAAGAAGAGCTTATAACCTCAGCATATGAGCATTTCATAAAGTACAGGGAGTATGTGTCTCAAGGAGAATTTGAGCTTGCCGGCAAAGAACTTGAGGCAGTCGAAAGCATTCTTAAGTCACTTACAGAGGAGCCATAAGGAGGAACAATGTTTTATATATCAAAGGAAGAGGAAATAAAAGAGGGTTTAACTTCGGATATCTATTTCTATAGAACTGAAGAGATACTGAAGAAAAAAGGTATAAATAAAAATGTTGTTATGGAAGTTACCGTTCAGTATCTTGAATATCCCTGGGGCGTTTTTGTAGGGATCCCTGAGGTAGTAGAAATTCTCAAAGGGCACCCTGTAAATCTCTGGGCATTAAGAGAGGGAAGTATTTTCAAGACAAGGGATGAATATGGAACACCCGTGCCTGTCATGGTCATCCAAGGAAAATATCTTGATTTCGGTAAGTTTGAAACTCCAATACTTGGTTTTATCTGTGAAGCCTCTGGCATTGCAACGAAATCTGCAAGGGTAAAGAAAATTGCAGGCGACAGGACAGTGCTTTCTTTTGGTATAAGGAGAATGCACCCTGCCATTGCCCCTATGATAGATAGGTCTGCTTACATTGGAGGGTGTGATGGAGTTTCAAGTGTCATCGGTGCAAAGACTATAGGAAAACCTCCCTTAGGGACACTTCCACATGCACTTGTTATAAGCCTTGGGTCTGTAGGTGAAGCAGTAAAGGCATTCGACGAGGTCATTGACCCCGATGTTGCGCGAATTACCCTCATTGATACATTTGGGGATGAAAAGTTCGAAGCAATTGAAGCAGCCCAAGCAATTCGCGATAAACTTAACGGAGTACGTCTTGATACGCCACACTCAAGAAGAGGCTCAATGGTTGATATAGTAAGGGAAGTGAAGTGGGAGTTAAAGGTAAGAGGATTTGAACATGTAAAGATTGTTGTATCCGGAGGCCTCGATGAGGAGGAAATTCCCGAACTTATTAATGCCGGCGTGGATAGTTTCGGAGTGGGTACCTCCATTGCAAATGCAAATACCATTGATTTTGCTATGGATATTGTTGATATAGAGGGAAAACCTATCTCAAAGAGAGGAAAGTTTTCTGGAAGGAAAAAGGTTTACAGAAAATTTGAGGACAATACAATAAAGTATAGAGTTGCGCCATTTAATGAGAACTTCGACCAAGCAGGGTATGAAGAGGCCCTTGTCCCCCTTATCAAAGATGGAGAAGTTCTTTACAGGGAAGAACCTCCCGATAAAATTAGAAATCATGTCATGGAGCAATTATCAAGGATAGATGAAATTTAATGGAACTTTTTGAAAAAGAAGATAGGACCCCGCCTCCTCTTGCAGATAGGGTGAGGCCTAAAACGCTGGAAGAATTCGTAGGACAGACACACCTCCTCAGAGAAGGCAAACCCCTGAGGCGTATGATAGAAACAGGGAACATTTCTTCTTTTCTCATTTATGGCCCCCCGGGGAGTGGTAAGACAACCATTGCCCTCATTGCAACAGAAGAGAGAAGACATATCTTTATCTCTGCAACAACAGAACACATAAAGGATGTAAAGAAGATCATTGAAAAGCTTGTGAAAGAAAAGGAGTTCTCCAGGATAAAACCAGTTCTTATAGTGGATGAAATCCAGCATTTTAACAAAAAGGAGCAGGATGCCTTTCTTGAACCAGTTGAAAAGGGGCAAATAATACTTATCGCTCTCACAACAGAAAATCCCTCTTTTTATGTGATATCTCCACTTCTCTCAAGGCTCTCTATCTTTGTTTTTGAAAAATTAACAGTTTCCGAAGTAGAAGAAATCGTAAAGAATGCCCTGAAAAATGATGAATATATCAGGGGGCTCTCTCTCACACCTGAGGCAATAACGGCAATTGCAAAAGCAAGTGACGGAGATGCAAGAAAGGCACTTAACATTATTGAAACAATCTTCAATTCTACTGATAAGAGGTCAATTGATATACCAGACCTTGATAGGTTTATGGTGAAGACCCTGCCCTATGGAGAGGAATATCATTACGACCTTATATCCGCTTTCATAAAGAGCATGAGAGGAAGTGACCCTGATGCTGCCCTATATTATGCCTTCAGAATGATTGACGCAGGGGAAGACCCACTGTACCTATTGAGAAGAATGACAATATTTGCATCAGAGGATATAGGGCTCAAAGACCCACAGGCACTTCTTATTGCAACTGCTGCTATGGAGGCATTCAGATTTGTTGGCCCACCTGAGGCGTACCTGAACCTTTCTGAAGCAATAATATACCTCTCAAAAGCACCAAAGGATAATGCAGTCCTCAAGGCACAGGCAGAGGTAATGAGGACAATAAGGGAAACAGGGAGCCTCGAGGTCCCGAAGAAATTAAGGAATCCCGTAACAAAATTAATGGAAAACTGGGGTTACGGAAAGGATTATAAATACCCACATAATTTCGAAGGCCATATTGTAGAGGGAGAAAATTATCTCCCTGATAAAATTAAAGATAAGAAATTTTTTAAAGAGGAATAAAATATATTATTTGAAAAACAATTTTTATGCTATAATAATGCACTGCATTTTTTGCAGAATTTTTTACGGAGGTAAAAGAAGTTGGAAAGACTTACAGGGAGAGTTAAGTGGTTTAACTCTCAAAAAGGTTATGGTTTTATTGTCCCCGACAACGGAGGCAAGGAGCTCTTTGTACACTACACGGCAATTAAATCGGGCGGTTACAAGACTTTGAGAGAAGGTCAGAAGGTAGAATACGAAATCGAAGGATCTGACAAGGGTGAAAAAGCTGTAAATGTTGATATAGTAGAGTAATAATTTACTTTCCTAATTAACTTCGTGAGACCCCGGATATCCCGGGGTTTTGCATTTACGGAGTTTTGTGTAATATAGAAAACATGAAAACATTAATAATAACTGAAAAACCTTCTGTTGCACGTGACATAAGGAAGGCACTGGGTACTTTCAAGGATTATAAGGATTACTATGAAAACGAGCATTACATAATCTCCTGGGCAGTAGGGCACCTTGTTGAGTTATACGAGCCTGAGGATTACGATAAGAAATATAGATACTGGGCACTCTCTAACCTTCCCATCATCCCTGAAAAATTCAAACTGAAGGTAATTGAGACTTCAAAAGACAGATTCAACAAAATAAAGAAACTTATCAATAGAGACGACATTGACACAATCGTTAATGCCTGCGATGCAGGAAGGGAAGGGGAGCTCATCTTCAGAAACATACTCGCACTTATTCCTCATAAAGAAAAAAAGATAAAAAGACTCTGGCTTTCTGCTATGACAGAAGAGGAGATTATAAAAGAGTTTAAAAACCTCCACAATGCAGGGGAGTTTGACCTTCTGGGGATTTCAGCTCTTGTAAGAACTGAGGGTGATTGGCTTGTGGGTATCAACGCAACAAGAGCATTTACAAGGAGATGGGGCATTCTTCTTTCAATTGGAAGGGTACAGACACCAACACTCAATATCATCTGTGAGAGAGAACAAGCAATAAGAGAGTTTAAACCAGAGAAATACTATGAATTAAACGGATTTTTTAAGGCGAACTCATACGAATATCAGGGCATCTATGTTGATAAAAAGGGAGAGCAAAAGATAAAGGATTCTGCAATTCTTAAGGATATTGTTAAAACGCTAAAGGGAAAATCCGGCTTTATAAAAACGCTTTCAAGAAAGGAAACAAAAACACCCCACCCCCTCTTATACGACCTTAACGAACTGCAGAGAGATGCAAACAAGCAGTTTGGCTATACGGCGCAGAAGACACTAAATATCGCCCAGAAACTTTACGAGGAAAAGAAGCTCATCACCTATCCAAGGACTGATTCAAGATTCCTTCCATCAGCCCTGAAAAAGGAAATCGACAAGACGCTCAAAGGCATTGACGTGGCACCATACAAGCAATTTGTTGAAATCGTTCTTTCCAAACCAATAAGGCTTGATTCAAGAGTTATCAATGATAAAGGAGTTACGGACCACTTCGCAATCATACCAACAGGCAACAGACCACAATTTAGTAAACTTACACGCGAAGAGCTCAACCTTTTTGACCTTATAGCAAAGAGATTTCTTTCTGTCTTCTTTGAAGATGCTAAGACAGAAAAGATGAACTTTGAAACCGTTGTGGAGGGAGAGACCTTCAAGACGCAGTTTACAAGAATTAAAAATCCGGGATGGATGACAGTCTATAACGAGAAGGAACAAGAGAAATTACCTGATTTTAAAGAGGGTATGGAGGCAGTCCTTAAAAATCTTAAAATTGAAGAAAAGGAGACCCAACCACCATCCCGCTTTACTGATGCTACTCTGCTTTCTCAAATGGAACACGCAGGTAAACTTGTCGAAGAGGAAGAATTAAAAGAAGCCCTCAAAGAAAAGGGCCTGGGGACACCTGCTACAAGGGCCTCCATCATTGAACGTCTCGTTGAAGTTGGTTATATCGACAGGGTCTCAAAGAGCATCTTTCCCACAGATAAAGGGATGAGGCTTATTGATCTTGCATCTGAGGTTAGTGTTGAAGAGGTACTTTCTCCGACACTAACAGGAGAATGGGAGAAAAAACTCATCGATATAGAGAAGGGAAAGTATAACCCCGATAAATTTCTTGAAGGGATTATTAAACTAACGAAAGATATTGTAGAAAAGGTAAAGAATTATAAGGGAGATTTTAGCATTAAAAATGGCAACCCCGACGCCGTGGGCATCTGTCCAAAATGTGGGGGGCATGTTTATGAAAACTTAAGCAGTTTTGAGTGCGAGAATAAAAAAGAAGGAAAGTGCGATTTTGTAATCTGGAAAAAGCTTAAAAACAGGACAATCACACGAGAAAACGCTGTAAGCTTACTCAAAGGAGAGAACATAAAGGTTGAGAAGGTTCTCTCAAAAAATAAAAGGTATTTTACCGCAGAGCTTGCCATAAAAGATGGGAAAGTTACATTCGTTTTTCCTGAAAGGAATGAGGAAATTACGAATCCCGAGGAATTAGGGGATTGCCCTCGCTGCAAGGGAAAGGTGTACGAAGGAAAAGAGACCTATTTTTGTAATAGTGATAACCATTGTAATTTCTATATAAAAAAGGTAATGGGCAATAGAACCATAGAAAGAGACGAGGTAAAGCAACTTCTAAAAAATGGCAGGACGGACCTCCTCCAAGGATTTAAAAGTAAAAAGGGAAGGCCATTTTCTGCAACTCTTTATATTGATAAAAATGGCTCTGTTAAGTTTGAATTTGAGAAAAAAACAGGGGTAAAGAAGGGTGGTTATAGTCGTCGGCGGAAGTAAAAGCAAGGTTGGCAAGACGACTCTTATACGAATCATACTGAATCTTTATCCTGATAGATTCAGCGTTGTAAAAATCACCCCTGGAGAAAGATTTGGAGAGGGAATTGTCGAGGATAAGAGCACTCTAAATGTCCGTGGAAAGGATACTTATTTTTTTCTGAAGGATGGAGCAAAAAGGGTTTACTGGGTCAGGGGAAGTAACGATAAACTTGAAAAATTTATCAATAAAGTAATGGACGAGATTTCAGAAGATGTCATCATTGAGGGGAATGCATACCTAAAATTCAGGAGTGCTGACCTTATCTTTTTTGTTGATAGGGAAAACGGAAGAGCCCCAAAGGAAGATATAGAGTGGCTATTAAAAAAAGCCCACTACAAAATTATTAACTGCCCTCAAGATTACGAGAGGAAAAGAAATACCTTCAGGGTAAACCTGCTTGAGGAACTCAAAAACAAAAATAAGTTCAAAAAAGACTTAGACAAAATTCTGAGTAGTTTTAGCGAGTAATTGTAGGATGGCGGTTTTCCCTCGTCGAATTATAAACACCATTAGTAGCCCTTAGCGGCAATCGTTCCCCTCTTGTCATTGCGGGTTCCCTTTTTTATCACTGGAAGTCCTTATCGAAACAATGACAGGAAAAAGCATGCCTACGCTTGCCCAGAGGGGTACCCAGCGCCGAGAACTTCAATCCAAACATTTTTAAACAAATGCTTTTTTATTATCATATATACGTGAATGAGTTAACTTTTAATTCAAGAAGTGCTGAAGAAACTACTCTTCTGGGAGAAAGACTTGCCCAGGTACTTCTTTCAAAGGGATTTGTCCGTACAATTATTTCACTTGAAGGAGAGCTGGGGTCGGGCAAAACAGTCCTTGCAAAGGGATTAGCAAGAGGTATCCAGAGCACCGATCCAGTTGACAGCCCCACCTTTGTGTTTCTCCATGTTCACAAGGGCATAATCCCTCTTTACCACTTTGACCTTTACAGAATATCCACTCCAGAAGAACTCGACGAACTCGGGTTTTTCGAATATCTCGAAAGAACAGGCATTATTGTTATTGAGTGGGGCGAAAAGATAAAAGACATTATAGAGCCAGACATTCAGGTTAATATTATTAAAAGTGGAGAAAACGAAAGAGAAATCCATATGACTCTGAGAGAAGAAATTTTAGATGAGAATTTTAGCATTGAGTAATGCATTTCAGCCCTCAATAGTTGTTTTTTCGGAGGGAGAGCACATTGTTTTCTCAAAGGTTGAAACCCTGCCCTTCAATAAGCCAAACAACCTTCTTTATTTCACAAATGAAATGTTTAAAGAAGTCGGCCTGAAAAAGAGCGACATTAATCTCATCTCGGTTATCTACGGGCCCGGTAGTTTTACCGGAACTCGCACAGGAGTTGTAGGCGGGAAGATGATTGCATTTGCCCTCGGAGTACCCATTGTCCCAGTGAATTCACTGGAATACATTGCCATGCATGCCTCAGGAAACATCTATTCCCTTTTGAGAGCCGGAAAAAACGAGTTTTTTGCAGCAAGATTTGAGGATGGACATAGAAGGGGAAACGACATAATAATAAAGGAAGAAGACCTCCCCGACCTTGAATACCCCGTTGTCTCTCCAGAAGAGCAATTACCCCTAATAAAAAATGGATGCACCCACATTAAACCAACCCCTCAAAAACTTATTGAAAAAACAATAAATGAGTATGAAGCAGGAAATGTGCTTTATGACCCTTTATCCCTTAAGCCACTTTATTTGCATGCTGTGGATGTCATATTCAGGAAGATGAAAAATGATAACAGCAAAGATTCTTAAAGCGTCCTCCAAAGACATTCGCAAGATTATAGATATAGAGGAGCTCTCATACAAAGACCCCTGGCCAAGAGAAGTCTTTATTATGGATTACCTGTTTAATTCCTCTGCGCTTTATTACATTGCAAAAACAAAAAATAAAATTGTGGGCTTCATCGGTATATGGCTTGAATCCACAAGGCTCCATATAATAAATGTCGCCGTCCACCCTGAGTACCGCAACGAAGGTGTTGGCACACAACTACTTCTATTTGCAATTGACTATGCAAAAGAGAGAAAATTTAAGGAGGTATCCCTCGAGGTAAGGAAATCAAACGAAAATGCCATAAGACTTTACAAAAAACTTGGATTTGAGGTTGTGGAAGACCTCAAGGCCTACTATCAGGACGGGGAAGACGGATACAGGCTTTTCAAAAATATAGAGGAAACATGAAAATACTCGGCATTGAGACCTCTTGCGACGATACAGCAGCCGCAGTTGTAGATAGCAATGGAAGGGTTTTAAGCAATCTACTTTCCTCACAGGAGGCATTTCACAGGGACTTCGGAGGTATCGTCCCCGAAATTGCATCAAGAAAACATGCAGAGCTTATAGGATATGTTATCCTCGAAGCGTTGACACTTGCACACATTACCCTTCAAGACATTGATCTTATCGCTGTTACAAATGGGCCAGGGCTTGAGGGTTCACTCCTTGTTGGAGTGGAGGCAGGCAAGGCACTTTCATTTGCCCTTGAAAGGCCTCTTATTGGAATTAACCATCTTGAGGGACATATATATTCTCTATTTCTTGAAGGCTCTCCTCTCTATAATGCAAAAGCGTATTTCCCTCTGCTCATTCTCATTGTTTCAGGGGGTCATACAGAATTAATACTGATGGAGGATCATTTAAAATACAGGATGATTGGAAGAACCCGTGATGATGCAGCAGGAGAGGCAATAGATAAGTTTGCAAGGTTTTTAGGATACGGTTACCCAGGAGGTCCCGTCATAGAAAAGATTGGACAGAGCGGAAACCCCGACTTCGTAAAATTTCCAGGACTGTCTTTCAAAGGTTCTCCATATGAATTTAGCTTCAGCGGCATTAAAACTGCGGGAATCTACTATCTGGAGGGGCACAGTGACCTTGTAAGCACTCACCTTGCGGACATTGCAGCAAGTTACGAAAAGGCAATCATTAATATACTCATTGAAAGAACCCTGAAGGCTGCGTCAGATTTTAATGTATCAGGTATCGGGGTTGTGGGGGGAGTATCAGCAAACAAAAGGCTGAAAGAAATGCTTATGGCAGAGTCAAAAATCCCCGTATACTTTCCACAGAAGCCTTACTCAACTGATAATGCGGCGATGATTGCACTTTGCGGTTCAAAACATTATAAGATGGGTGAGATGGATAACCTGCTTATTGATGTATATTCAAGGCTTGAAATTCAATCAGCACCAGTTAAGAAATAAAGTAAAACCTTATTCTGTTGTCCCTTCTTGTGTAAACTTCCATTTTTTGATAAACTACCTTACCATATAGTTATGGAGGGAAAAGTGCAGATTAGAACACTTAAAGGTGCACTGAGCACTGCAGAGAAAATTGTTAAAAGTACATTTAAAGAAAATGTTAATAAAAAAGAAGAATTAAATAAAACAACCGGGCTGCTCCATACGCAGTATTCTTTATTCCTTATTCAGTTTATAAAGGAAACGGATAGAAGTTTCAAGGATAGATTTCCTGAAATTTACAAACAGATTTTGTGGGACGAAGGCTTAAAAATAAGTAAGAATTCCGTTATAGATTTCCTTAACTATCCAAACGTGGAAAGAAAAAAGCTTACAATCCTTTTCGTGCTATCAAGTAGCGAGATATTCCAGATCTCCCCCATTTCACTTATGAACTTCTGCGAGATTGCACACCTTGAAGTAGAGGAAAACGGAGTTTACTATTTCTTTCCCACTATCTTTCTCAAAAAACTAAAAGGAAAAACTTCGGTGCAAGAAAAAAATATCATCAACAAACTTTCTCTCATCTCACAAATCAATAGCCTCGAGGAAACAGATGAGGAAAATGATTATGCAACAACCTTCAGAGACTTTGATGTGGACCTCTTCGGGGAGATTATCAGGTCTCTTAGAGATATCGAAAGGCACCTTGAGGAAATTGAAAAGCATATAAAAAGAATGAAATGATAAAAAATCTTGCGAAGATACTTATTGCCCTTATTTCTATTTGCTTTATGCTTTTTGTAGGATTCGGAAAGTGTTACACCATAGAGGACGAATCTGAAAATCAACAGATTGTCTCACTCAAAGCCCTCGACATTGAGGAGATACTCAAAAGAGCAGGTATCTCTATCCGGACAGAAGATGAAGTCTCCCTCGATGAAGGAGACATCATACAGACGAATGTATTAAAAATTGAAAGGGCATTCCCGGTGATTGTGGAGATTGATGGAGCAGAAAAAGAATATTACTCAACAGCAAAAAGTGTAAGCGAATTCCTCACTGAAAATGGGGTGACCCTCACAGATAAGGACTTTATTTCAGTATCACCATTTTCGGAGCTTAAAGAGGGAAAGATTGTCATTAAAACCTACAAAGAAAAGGAAAAAGTTGTAAAGCAACCAATAAAATATAAAGTTGTTTACCTCACTGATAATAGAGTTGCAAAAGGGGTTACACTTCAAAAAAACACAGGAAAAGATGGAGTACTTGAAAAGCATTATATAGAAATATTCTTCGGCGGCAAAAAAACAGGGGAGAAGTTCCTGTTCGAAAAGGTTACAAAGGCACCAGAAAATGAATATTACCTTGTTGGTAGTGCAACTCCTCCAAAGAAGTATCTCACAAAATACAAAATGAATTCTACTGCGTATTCTCCCACATATGCGGAGACCGACGGCGACCCGTGGACTACTGCCACAGGCTTAACAAGCGGATTTGGTGTTGTAGCAGTAGACCCAAAAGTAATCCCTCTGGGAAGTCTTCTTTATATTGACGGGTATGGCTACGCAGTAGCCGGGGACACGGGTGGTGCTATAAAGGGCCATAAAATTGATGTATTTTTCTATATGCCATATGAATCAATGAAGTGGGGAAGAAGAAATGTAGATGTATATCTGCTACCCGGTAAATGGACACTGGACAAGAAGTTAAACTACTGATAGAGCACTATGGAATCACCCCACAGGATTGGCTGGGACAGAACTTTCTTATAAGTACTTCTGGGGTAAACTACATACTTCAAGCTATAAACCCCTCTCCCAACAAAACATACTTAGAAGTAGGGGCAGGGTTTCTTATCCTTACGAAAGCAGTCGCTTCTAAATCCAGAAAGGTTATTGCAATTGAGAAGGATGGACGATTCCAGCAATTTTATAAGGATTGTACACTTAATAATATCGAGGTTATTATAGGGGATGCCCTCAACCTTGACTTCACTACCCCAGGTGCTTCAGAGATATTTGGTAATATCCCCTACTATATTTCATCACAAATTCTTATAAAGACTGGTAAGTGCAAAAATATTGAAAGGGCAGTCCTCCTTTTCCAGAAAGAATTTGCAGATAGAATCCTTGCTTCCCCTAACTCCAAAAAATATGGAGCAATTACAGTCCTTGTTGACCTGTACTTTGATAAAAAATTTATAAAGACTATGCCATCCTCTTTTTTCTACCCTCGCCCTACTATTAGCTCCACCCTTGTTGAACTTACAAGGAGGGAGATATCGCAAGATATAAATGAAGAGAGATTCCTGAAACTTGTAAGATGTTCATTCAGCATGAGAAGAAAAAAGCTGCTCAATAATTTAAAGGAAAAGTACGGGGAGAGGGAAGTGAAAGAAGCAATAGAAAGGCTGTGCCTCCCTCCACAGGTACGGGCAGAGAACCTTTCCATAGATAAATTTATCGCTCTTTACAAAGCCCTTGAGAGGTGACTCCCCATCATCCCGGGAAGCGTTAGCGACGAGGGGTCTCTTCCTTAAAAGAGAGATTGCTTTAATTCGAAGAGGTGGACTGACCCCCTTCGAACTTTCCCCAAAAACAAAAAGAAAAGACGAGATTGCTTCGCTCCCTTTGGTCGCTCGCAATGACAGAAAAAAAGGAAAGGAGTGCACAATGACACCCGCTTGTTGTCACTGCGAGCCGAAGGCGAAGCAGTCTCGACTTTTACTTTGAGGAGGTGAAAAGACCCTCCTCAATACTCCACCCGAAAAAGTGCGCAATGACATAAGGGGGGATTCCGAAACCCTCAGATCCTGAAACAAGTTCGGGACTAAAAGTTCACCGGAATGACAAAAAAACAACAATCCCGAAACAAGTAATGTCACCCTGAACCAAGTTCAGAGTCAGAATTATTAAAAAGGGCAAAAAACAAAAAAGCCCTCCGGAAGGGAGGGCTTAAAAAAACTCTATATACCCGGTCAAATTTTTCAGCAAATGTTATGGAGGAGGAGTAGTGCCAGTGACAACAGTGACAACACCGTCACCATCAATTGCTACCTCAGATGCAACACCTTCAACCTGAGTTAAATCAGTGCTCATATCACTTCTCCAAAGCACTTCATCAGCATCGAACTGGACGGCAAGCACCCAGTGCTTGCCACTTTCGTCAGAAGCATAGTAATATCCCGTAGCAGGATCAAATGGGTTGTACATTGCTGCAATCGTGCCTGCCTTTATGTAGTCAAGCCCGCCTGGTTCGCCTGTAAGAGTAGTTGCTCCTAAATAGTTTGTAAAAGTATCAGTGGTGTTAGGAAATGTGGTGCCATTCGTTCCTGTTAATTCGATAGCAATTGTAGATTTAATACCTGCAACTGTTCCATCTACCTTCTTACCGAATTCTTCAGCAGCATCTTTAACAGGGTACTTTCCCCAGTCAACTGAAAATGCTTCAATTGCTGTTGCCAGGGCAGTAAAATCACCTGCAACTCTTGACCTCTTTGCCCTCTCTGTCATCCTCAGATAGTTGGGGATGGCAATTGCAGCAAGAATGATGATGATTGCAATGACAATCATCAGTTCAATAAGTGTAAAACCTTTACGCTTTCTATTCTTCATATTCAACCTCCTTGTTGAATTTTCTTACTTTTGCTACTCTTTTCGAAAGTTTGGACGGCGCTTCACCTCCTACCTCAGTTTTTTACCACATATTTTCTACATAAAAAGCAAAATTGCAATGCAGGTTACGCCACCCGCTCCACATACTCCCATGGCGTCCATATGGGGACTATGTTTCTTCGCCTCATTGCCATTTGCGTCCGATTTCCTTAGATATATTAAAAGAATTTTTAAAGTTCTGTCAAGTCAAAAATTTTCAAGGAAGAAAACAAGTTAAGTAAAAAAGGTAAAGATGATTCCGCTGAAATTTCCGTGTCTTTTGGGGAAAGTTCGAAGGGGGTTTGTCCACCCCTTTGATTTAAAGGAGAGATTGCTTCGTCGCCTACGGCTCCTTGCAATGACGGAGTGAAGTGGAGGGGATGCTTCTTGTGGCAATCAAATTGACACCTGTATTTAAAATATTAGGAACAATGACATCATAGATTTTTACAGGGGCTAATACCTTTAACCTTGAAACTTCTGAGACTGCCTCCTTAAATAGCCTTAAAGGGATGGGCTTCTCTGTTTTTACAGGAAGAAGTGGAATTGCCCCACCGACAAGGCGGACAGTGGTGGTCAAAACTCTCATAGACTCTGTGAGTTCTTCTTTTGCAAAATCAATACCCCTGAGGCACCTGTTGCCCGTTATGGTTGGTGCCTCAATACTACCTGTAACGGTAAGTTTGCACCCCACAGGGCAGGTTATGCAGATAAGTTGCTTTTCCACATCAAACCTCTTTTATGGAGACCCTTAAATCCCCTGAAATGCCCTTGAGTTTATCAAGAGGAATTTTTATTCTTGTCATCTCATTGGGCCTTGCATAGGGAACCCTGAAATTCATGTCGAGCGGTTCAACAACAATAGTTGCACTGTTTTCTATCCATTTCTTTGAGCGAAGAAACAATACAAGGTCCCCCCTTCCTGAGTATCTCTGCGGATAGAAAACCCCAATATTTTCACCCCCGATAATCCTTACGGTATTTTCAGAGGGTTTATCTACCAAATCGCTTGCATATTTACCTGCAATCATTGCAGTCTCTGCAACATAATCGGCAAGGTCAAACACAACGGATACATTTCCACAGGAATAAACATTCGGGATGTTTGTCTCCATAGTTTCATCAACAAAAGGTCCTTTTGTCAGATCGGAAATCTCCACACCAAATGCCTTTGAGAGTTCATTTTCGGGAATAAGCCCCACGGAAAGAAGAAGCGTATCACAGGGAAGGAAGCGTTCTGTGCCCTTCACTGGCTCAAGGGAGGCATCAACCTCTGCAATGGCTACCCCCTCAACTCTGTCATTTCCGTGTATTTCTGTAATAGTATGCTTTAAGTAGAGAGGAATGGAAAAATCGTTAAGGCACTGGACGATATTTCTCGTAAGCCCCCCGGGGTGGTCCATAATCTCATAAACCCCCAAAACCTCTGCGCCTTCAAGGGTAAGCCTCCTTGCCATAATAAGGCCAATATCCCCGGAGCCAAGTATTACAACCCTTTTCCCGGGAAGGTACCCCTCAATATTGATTAACCTCTGGGCAGTACCTGCTGTAAATATACCCGCAGGCCTGGTGCCACCAATGATGAGATTGCCTCTGGGCCTTTCCCTGCACCCCATTGCAAGCACAATTGAATGTGATTTTATGGAAATAAGCCCTAATTTCTTATTTGTTGCAAGCACCTCTTTATCCCCCGTAATATGAAGTGCCATTGTATCAAGCATATACTCTATGCCGAGAGCATTCACTTCATCTATGAGCCTTTCCGCATATTCGGGGCCTGTGAGGTCCTCCTTAAAAAGTTTCAAGCCGAAACCATTGTGGATGCACTGCTTCAGAATCCCTCCGAGTTCTTCCTCCCTTTCAATAATGGTTACCCTTTCTGCACCTGATTGCTTTGCCTGAATTGCTGCAACAAGCCCGGCAGGGCCACCACCAATAACTGTAACAGAATTTTCCATATCCTTATTTTCCTAACCCCCGGGGTAGGCTGTAATATCGGAAACCCTGTGATAAAGAGGGGAGAGTGCTGGATATATCTTAAGATAAACATCCCTGAACAACTGGTCATATATTTTTACATTTTCGGGGTTGGGGAGAAACACATCTTTCTCTCTCACCATATTGTGCACTGCTTCCTCAAAATCCTTGTATATGCCCATCCCAACTGTCAGGTCAATTGCAGCACCAAGGGCTGCAAGGTTCTCCGTGTGCATCCTTTTTACGGGGAGATTGAACAGGTCTGCTGTAATCTGAAGTATGTCGTTACTTCTTGAACCACCTCCACCAACCCTTATCTCCTTTACCTTCTTTTTGGAATAACTTTCAATGACTTCCTTAAGCCTTCTCAGTTCAAAGCCAATGCCTTCCACAATTGCCCTGTAAACATGTGCTCTTGTATGAACACTTGAAAAGCCAACAATTGCCCCACGAGACTTGGGGTCATATACAAAAGGGGACCAGTAAGGCTGGAGCATAAGCCCCATTGAACCCGGCGGCACCTTGCTTAACTCCATATCAAGGAGATCTTCGGGAGCAACTCCAGAATCAGTGGCAATCTTCATCTCGTGCTTGCAAAATTCATTAAGAAACCACGAAACCATCCAGTATCCCTTGCCCACAAATCCCTCAAGAGTCCACTTATGAGGAATGCCTGCCCCCCAGGTAAAAAAGTCCATCTTAGGGTGGGTGATATATTTTTCAGTATATATCTCTATAACTGCGGCAGTGCCGTAGCTAATCTCTGCAATATCCTCATAGATACCACCTGCCCCTAAGAGTTCCAGCTGTTTATCCCCCGCACATATAAAGACAGGAAGTCCTTCAGGGATACCAAATTCTAAAGAGCCAGATTTCCCGACATAGCCTGCAATTTCTGTAGGGCCTACAAGGTCGGGCAACCTTTCTCTTTCCACTCCAAATATATCGTATATCACCTTCATTCCGTGCCACTGAAGGCGCTTGAGGTCTATGGGGAAAAGCCCCACAATCATAGAGTAACAATCCTTAAATTCACCTGTAAGTGCGTGGAAGATAAAAGATGATGTTGTAAGAAACTTGTAAGTCTTTTTGTAATTTTCAGGGTCGTTGACCTTCAGCCAGTTAAACTTTGACCTTCTTTGATACTCATTAAGTGTGTATCTCATTCCCGTAAGGAGAAACATAAGTGAGTAAATGCCACCAGGAAGTGTAAGCCCCTTGACCTTTCTTTCATCAAGCCAGGTAATGGCAGGTCTAATTGCCCTGCCTTCCATATCAACAGGAACAATTGTGCTTCTATGGGTTGTGATAGCAACACCTGAAAATTCCTTCTTATCAATGCCTGATTCTTCTATCAATTCCTTTGTAATTTTCTTTAATATGGCAACATATGCCTCCATATCCTGCTCTGCAAAGTCAGGGGAGGTAGAAAAATAAGGGACAACGGGATGAACCTTTCCCAGAACCTCAACACCATTTTCATTAAAGATAAATGCCTTTATGTTCTGAGTGCCCCCATCAATGATGATAAAGTGCTTCATATCCCTCCTTTGTCTTCTCCTTAACAATAAAAGAGCCGGGTCCATTTTTCCTGACCTCTTCAAATGGAATTCCCTTCTCCCTTGAGATAATCTCCATAACACGGGTAAGGCAAAAGCCCCCCTGACACCTTCCCATACCTGCTCTTAACCTGCGCTTTACGGAATCTATGGTCCTAATATCTATGGGGCCGTGAAGGATATCAACAATGTCCCCTTCGCTTACCTCCTCGCACCTGCAGATAATGTGACCATAAAGAGGGTGCTCCTTAACAAATTCCCGCCTCTCTGCATTATCCATACTTCTTACAACCTTCACCTTCCTTCTATATGGATTAAAGGATTCTTTCTCCTCAATTTTATACGAATCCCTGATAATCTCAACAACCCTCTCTGCAATAGCAGGTGCTGCAGTAAGCCCCGGGGATTGAATGCCTGCAATATGAATGAGTCCTTTCACCTTTTTTGAAGGCTCTATGATAAAATCCTCTTTGTAGGTTGGAGCCCTGCATCCTGCAAAGTAAGTGATAATTTTACTTTTATCAATGGGGGGTTCCTGGGGCTTGATCATACTCAACCCTTCATTAATTCTTTCAATAAGCATTTTTACAGAATCGCCACTTACAGAGACATCTTCCCTGTCAGGTACCTCTACTGCAGTGGGGCCAGCCTGAAGGTTACCATCAATTGTGGGAATAAGCCCCCCACCTTTGGAATGTGGGTTGTCATTTGTTTTAAGAGAGGAAGCACCGATAAAGTTATTTACAGGTTGATAAAGCTTATCAAAGATAAGAGTTTCCCCAAGCCTCGGATGAATTGTAAAGAAGCGGTCATTTGCAAAACCTGCAATAATATCTGAATAAAGACCCGAGACATTGATGAATAAACCTGTAGAAAGGGTCCCTCGTGTTGTTCTTACACCTCTTATGGCTCCATCCTCTATGAAAAGTCCTATTACAGATGTCCCAAGGAAGAGTGAAACCCCGTTTTCAATCGCATTTTCAACCAGTGCAACTGTCACCTCAAAGGGAGAAACCACACCCGTGTTTCTCAGCAATATTCCCCTCCTTATGTTAGGTGCAAGCCCTGGCTCCAGCTTATCAAGTTCTTTCCTTGAAAGAAGAATGGGGGTGGGGTCCCTGTGCCGCCTTGCCATAGGGATGACAACAGGGGAAAGAATTGCCTCACGCAGAGTTTCCGTAAGAACAAGGGTGCCTATCCTTTTAAGTTCAAAACCGAGTTCCTCGGATAATTTTGTGTACATTTCATTACCCTTGTAACCCATCTCCCACTTGAGAGTTCCATATTTTGTGGGGAGTGCAGGATGGATAAGTCCGTTACAATGACCTGTCTGCATTGTTCCCACATCGTCCCTTGCCTCAAGAAGGGCAACCCGAAGGTTATAGCGGGAGAGTGCTCTTGCAATAGCACCTCCAACAACCCCTGCACCTCCTATAACAACATCAAAGTGCATCCCCTGAAGTTCATCTGACTGTTCAGGGAGAGGTACAAAGGGAGTTTTACCGGGATAATCAAGGTCGTTAACTACCTCGAAAACGCGGTGGAATTTAGCAGCAGTAAAGCCTGCCTCAACAACATGTTCATAGGTTGAGACATAACCTTTGAGTGTTGCAATGGCATCGTTTAGAGAGACATCTACATCTTCTCCAATAGTATGTTTTATTTCACTTCTTATTTCCCTTGAAAGATTAGAATCATTCACGTATACACCCCGATAATATCTCAGTGATATCCTTAATGTTCAATTCTTTAAGTGTTTTCTTGCAGGTAGGGCAGGCAGAAACACATTGTACATCTTTAATCTCTGATAGCTCCTCTACCCTTCTTCTACTAACAAGCTCAAAGGTTTCAGGGTCCTGAATCTTGGAAAATTCCGTTGAACCACAGCAATGAGTCTCCCTACCCGAATAAACTGGCTCAACAATCCTTGCCCCTGTTAATCTCAAAAGCTCTCGGGGCTTATCCAAAACACCAAGGTCTCTTGCAAGGATACAGGGGTCGTGGTATGTAAAAACATTTTCATTCTTAACAAAATTTAATATGGCATTTTTAGAAAGTTCATATATAAATTCAGTGATGTGTTGAAATTCTATATCCATTTTAATTCCCATTTTAGGATAAATCTCC
>DHHO01000008.1 GCA_002403335.1 Caldiserica bacterium UBA4770 | reverse complement strand
TGTGAGAAAATTCTGTACGGCTTCTTGACAAAAAATGCAATTTGAGTATTCTATTTTAGAAGAAAGGATTCCCCGTTAGCTCAATTGGCAGAGCAGGTGGCTGTTAACCACAAGGTTGTAGGTTCGAGTCCTACACGGGGAGCCAATGAAAGTTCCTTGGATTTTTTCAGATGATTTTATAAAGAGTGATCCTAAAGTTATTTCTTTCTATATTTACATCAATGACCTATTTTCACTTCTTAGGCTTGTATGGTTAATAATCATGTGTCTTTGCTGAAATTAAAACTTAAAAGATAATCATAATGAGCGATGATTAAGATTATCTCTTTTTAAATTAAGTAGACGAGAGACTTTCCTTGCTCAGGCAAACGATCACCAACAATTTTTTTGGTTTTTAATTCGTCTGTTTACTCTTCTTGGGAGATCTCATCCTCAGACTCTCTTTCTGGATTTATAGCAAAATCTTCAGGGTTTATATATTCATATTCTTCACCTTTATATGCAAACATAAATGGAATTGCAAAAATCGCGGTAAGTGCAATTATTTCGAGTACTATTTTAGTAACATCAACCGTTGCCCCTTGATAAGCATCTTGAAAAGTGTGCAGTGCCCATATGGGGGCATATCCTATTGAATCCACAAGTATTGTTCCTTGAGCTATGGCAATATTTGTTCTCCATGGGACATAAATACATATAAGTGCAAGTAGCGTAAGATAAATTGCTATAACTACTTTTGCTGCCTTATTCATAGTTTCCTCCTATATAAAAGATGATGTATTTTATCACTAAACTAATTAAATCCAAAACTCAGAAAGATTGAGAGCAGCTAACATAAGTTATGGACTTCTATCTTTTAGGGAAGAAAACGTTAAAGATTTTTAGCAAAAGAGTCGATTATATACAAGCCTTGAAGGCTTCAAAAGAAAAAAATTTGTATCTACAATATCTTGAGCCATTTTAGGTGAAAACTCTGCTGAGGTATGTCCAAAAATATAAGGAATCTCCCTTGACAAAAATTTAGAATCATTTAAAATAGTACGTGACTAAGGAGGTCAAAAATGACACCAACAAGTGTTACAACAGGACTTACAATGGGGACTGTCGTGGTTTTTCTTTTCCTTATTGCTAATCTGCACAATCTACTTAATTTATTTAACAAGATTTTCTCTCCAAAAAAGCAGTGGAATTTTCTTAAGAACATGAGAAATAACTGGCATTATCTCCACTATTTTGGAAATATTGGGGCGTTTATTGCGCTTATCGTGCATGTTTCTCTTCTTAGTACGTATGCATCGTTTCTACACTGGGTTTTGTTGGCATTTATGGGTGTAATGGTTATTGTAGGGTTTACGATGCGATTTACAAAAGTATCCCCTGCAACCAAACAAAAACTTTTTGCATTCCATGCCCACTGGTATATGTTCCTCATCCTGCTTATTCTTATTATTATTGCTCATCTTCTTTCTCTGCCCGGGTTTCCTTACCCATTAGGTTAAATAATCTAATAATGGGTTGGGTAGTAATGTGTATAGTAAAATTTAACTGCTAAGGAGGTATTATGAGTGAAAGAAATGATTTTCAAAGGTTATTTACGCCTATTAGGATTCGTGGGGTAGAGATAAAAAACAGAATTGTTTTTCTTCCACATCTTACACTTTACGCAAGTGCAGACCATTTGCCTACTGAAAGAGATGTTTACTACTACAGGGAAAGGGCAAAAGGTGGCGCTGGCCTCATTGTTGTGCCAAGTATGAACGTTCATCCGAGTGGTTCCTACCTCAACATAATCCATGCATTTGATCCCAAGGTGATAAGCGGCTTAAAGAAGATTGTTGATGCAGTCCACGACAATGGTGCAAGAATTTTTGGGCAGCTCACTCATATGGGGAATCAAACGAGGAGCGTTGAAACATTTGGACCTTTGTGGGCACCCTCTAACGTACCAGATTTAACAGTTGGAGAAATACCAGAGCCTATGAGTATTGAGGAAATACATATTCTTATCGATTCATTTGCAAAATCTGCAAGGCATCTAATTAAAGCAGGCTTTGATGGTGTTGAAATAAAAGTTGCTCATGATGGTATCCTTGGACAGTTTCTTTCTCTTACCAAAAACGTTAGAAAGGATGAATATGGTGGGACACTACAAAATAGATGCAGGGTCATTGTTGAAATTTTACAGGCTATAAGAAAGGAGATTGGTGATAGACCTTTGGGAGTAAGACTTTGCATAAACAGGTTTGTTCCTGGAGATTACGGAGTTGATGAGGCAGTTGAATATTCAAAAATGATTGCTACTGTTGCAGATTATATCAGTACGGATTCAGGTACTTGGGAGAGTATTGATAAACTTACTGCTCCTATGACTGTGCCACAAGGTTTCCTTCTTGAAGATGTTGCAAAGATAAAGAAGGCTGTAAATATTACAGTGATAGGTCATGGAAGGATTGTCTGGCCACAAATGGCTGAAGACGCTCTTGAAAAAGGTTACTGTGATATGATTGGGCTTGCAAGAGCACTCATTGCAGATCCATATTGGGCAAAGAAGGCACAGGAGAATAGGTTTGACGAGATTAGAGGTTGCATTGGATGTAATCAAAAATGTATGGGAAGATTGCTCCAAAATCTTCCCATAAGTTGTGTACAGAATCCGACATCCGGACACGAGGAAGTGTACGGAGAAGATTTTCTTTATAAGAAAACTTTAGCACCAAAAAAAGTAGTAATTGTTGGTGGCGGTCCTGCAGGAATGAAGGCAGCAGATATCCTTGCAAGAAAGGGGCACAAAGTTGTGCTTTTTGAAAGAGAAAATATGCTTGGTGGAAGAGTAAATTGGGAAAGCCGGCTTCCAGGAAGAAGAGAAGTCTTTGGTGTCAGTAGATTCCTTATGAAAGAGATGGATGTTCAAAAAGTTGATGTAAGATTGGGCGTTGAGGCAACCGAAGAAACAATAAAAAATGAACATCCAGATATCGTAATTATTGCAACTGGATCAGAAATTGCTAAATATGAAATTCCTGGTTTCGACAGCGAAAAAGTATTCCATACTTTAGATGCGCTTGACGGAAGAGTTACAGGTAAGAATGTGCTTGTGGTAGATAACGATGCTTCAACAGAAGGTATTGGTGTTGTGAATGCACTCCTTAACCAGGGTAAAACAGTTTATTGGACAACACCGTCTTTTGTGAATGCACAAAATGTGACTCCGCCAACGGTCATGCCATTATACCAAATGGTAGATAACAAAAGTGTTGAGCTTCATCCTATGAGTGTAGTTTTGGGAATTGATGGAAATGTTGCAACACTTCTCAACCCTTATTATGGAAGACAGGAGAAAATTGAGGGTATTGATAGTGTTGTTATTGTGAGTGTAAAAATTCCCAAAACTGAGCTTTTTAATAAACTTAAAGATAGCGTTCCTGAAGTTTATATTATAGGAGACGCTGCAGCTCCAAGAGATGTTGCATCTGCCCTTGAAGATGCAGTTGGTCTTTGCATAACATTGTAAGGAGGCAAAAATGGCAGAAGAATTAAAGAAGTATCAGTGTAGCGTGTGTGGTTTTATCTACAATCCGAATTATGGCGATCCCACACAAGGAATAAAGCCAGGAACTGCGTTTGAGGATTTGCCAGATGATTGGGTATGCCCAGTCTGTGGCTCTTCAAAGGATAAATTTAAAACATACGAGGAATAACATGAAGGTAAAAGCATACACACTCAGTACTTGCCCTTATTGTAAGGCATTTAAAAGGTTCATGAAGGAGCACAATATTCCTCTTGAGTTTACTGATGTTGACCTTCTTGAAGGTGAAGAAAGGACAAAAGTTATTAAAGAAGCTTACTCTTATTGCAGTGGTTGTGGATTTCCTATTATCGTTATTGGTGAAGATATTGTGATAGAAGGCTTTAACGAGCCGAAATTGAGGGAGGTTCTTCATCTTTGAACCCGGAAACATTAAAGAAGGCAATAAAAGACAGAGCAAAGAGGGAAGGATATCGCCTTAACCCCGACGAGAATTTCCTTGAATCCATTTTTGAAGGACTCTACAAAAATGTAGAAAGGTATGGTTATCCATCCTGTCCTTGCAGACTTTCCGCAGGGATTTTTGAAGAAGACATAGACCTTGTGTGTCCTTGTCTTTACAGAGACCCAGATCTTTACCATTATGGTAGATGTTTTTGTGGTCTTTACATGACGGAGGCATATATGAATAATAAAGATAAACCCGTAGTTCCGAACAGAAGACCTATGGAACCTGCAAAGATTGAAAAAATTGGAAGTAGAATTGGTGTAAAAACTGTCGGCGCACGTTACAGATGCAAAAGTTGTGGTAACGAAATCACTGTTGATAAAGTTGGTGGTGGCGTGCTTATTTGCTGTGGCCAGGAAATGGAACTAATAAAGGAAGATAAGTAAAAAGGGGGGCGATAATTATGAAAATTGCAAAAGTAACAGACTTGAAAGACAATGAAATGAAAGAGGTTTCTGTAAATGGTAAGAGTATTTTATTAATAAATAGTAGCGGTAAATTTTATGCAGTTGATTCCCGTTGCTCACATAGGCATCTTCCACTTGTCAAAGGAAAGGTTGATGGTAACATAATTACTTGTCCTTACCACGGCTCACAGTTTAACATTGTGGATGGAACAGTTGTGCATGGTCCTGCCGCAAAGCCTCTCAAAACTTATTATGTAAACATTCAAGGAGACGATATAGAAATAGGCGAATGAATTTCTTACAAAAGAGGGGGTAATCCCCCCCTCTTTTGTAAATAAAGTAAAACTTTCATACGATTTCGAATCAAGAAATTCTCTTGTTTCTTTCGGGTATCCTATAATAAAATAAGAGAGGGAGTTAAACATGCATTTCTCTCAAGCTTTTCTTACGGTATTGCATTAGCTAAGATTACGAAGTTTGGCTTGAAACCTAAATATGCTATCTCGAAATCCTCAAAAAATACAGATCTTACTAATGATAATGCCTTCTCATCTGAGATGAGTATGCCTACCTCTCTATTTTTATCAAGAGAGTTTTCTGAGAAATTTATCGACCCAATGTACCCAACCTTTTTATCAACAACAATTGCCTTTGCATGGACATACGGGGATAACAAAATTCTTGTCTCAATATTATGACTTTTTAATGTATCAAATGCATCCTGATTTCCCTCAATTGATTCAGGATCCGCAAAGATAATGTAAACTTTGACGGAGTTGTTTCTTGCCTTTATTAGGGCATCTCTAATTTCTTTATCCTCCATCTCCTGTGCATATAAAATAATCTCCTGCTTTGCTGAATTTATCAATTGCAAGAGTTTTACCCTCGAGTTTTCAGGGCTTACAACAAGTGGAGAGGTGCCCGGTTTGTACGGTTTTCTTTCCCAATCAGCCTGGAAAATCTTAGAAAGCTCTGTAACAATAATTGGGTCTTCAGTAATTACTCCGAATTCCCTATTCTTTGTGAAAGAACTCTGGGATAGATTCATAGTCATAATGATTCCTTTTTTATTATCGATTACGAAGAATTTTGAGTGTGTAAATTCGTATACTCTATTTGACCATTTGGTATCTATATTATTACGAGAAAGTTCATCTTTCACTTCCCTATTGGCACTATATCCACTAAACGGATTTTCTTCAAGCATAACCCTCACGTTTATTCCTCTCTTCCTTGCATCTATGAGTGATTGAATAATCTCACTATCTGACATTGTATAAACCTGAAGTATTATAGAGCTTTTCGCATTTTCTATCTCCTCAAGAATTGGAGACTTTGAATCATCTGGCTGAACGAAAACTTGAACATTTTTTGCGGTTAGGAAATTATCATCCTGTTTATTCCTACTCTCAAATATATAGCCATAGATTACGAGCCCCAGGCTTAAAAGCAGGCCTATCACCAGGTAAAAAACTACACCTTTTTGATCTTTTCTTGCCATTTTCCCTCCGTGTTTACATTACTATTCTCTTTATGTCTAAATTTTAGTAAAATAGTATCATGGAAAAGAAAATCTACAAAATAAGGATAAAGGTTGTTGAGATAAGAGGGAGCGGTAAATGCTCGGCCAACCTAAAAGTTGGAGATACCTTTGAACTAAATGAAGAAGGACAGCCCGTGAATATCAATTTCTGTGCGTGGGCGTTTAATACAATGTGGCCTTTTGTCACTGCAATGAGGTATGGGGGCACTCTGCCCTGGGAAAAGAATCCGGATGTCACTTTTGTTTCCTGTCCTGACCCTGATTCAACTGTTGTATTTGAGATTTCGAGAGAAGAAATCACTATAGATAATGATAAACCAATTTCTGCATTCTGAATAAAGCGTGAAAAGTGAAAATAAAGTTCTAAACCTGCTTATTCAAATTTTTATACTGATCCTTCTTATCGGCTTTGTATATATATTCTACAAAGAGCAAGTTTTAATTACAGGTCTTATTTCTACTCTTACAGTAAGACAGCTTCCTTTATATGTATTGCGTTCTCTTCTTAGAATGGGGATTGCCTACTTTTTTGCTCTGGTATTTTCATTAGTCTATGGAATACTCGCAGCTACAAATAAAAGAAGGGAAGCAATCATGCTTCCAATTCTTGATATATTTCAGTCTATTCCCATTCTTGGTTTTTTCCCTGCAGCAATATATTTTTTTATTTCCACCATTCCAAATAAGATTTTAGGAGTTGAATTTGCTTCGATTTTTCTTATATTCACTTCTCAAGCGTGGAATATGGCATTTGGCGTTTACGAAAGCATATCAATGATCCCCAGAGGCATTTCTGAGCCATACGAGTTCTTCGACCCCCAGGGAAATTTGAGATTCAGGAGACTGTATCTCCCAGCAACCATTCCGAAGCTTATCTACAATAGTATTGTAAGTTGGACAAATGGATGGTATTTCCTCGTTGCATCAGAAATATTTGCAGTAGGAGAAAACGCATTTAGACTTCCCGGCATTGGAAGTTTCATTATGGAGGCAGCAACCTCTGGTAAAGTAGCTCTTACTCTTCTCGGTATTATAACACTATCACTTGTTATTATTTTTATGGACCTGTTTATCTGGAGACCATTGAAACACTGGTCAAGGAGGTTTATGTATAGTGTATCGCCCGGTGAGGAAGCGGAAACAGGGGTCTGGGACGTGGTGATTGTTTTCTGGAAGGCAGTAGGACGCCTCCTCAATATGTTTAAAAGGCTCTTTTCAAGATTAAAGCCTGAACGCGTTAAGATAAGAGTAAGTCTCAATAAAATAAAAAATCGAAGAATTGGAAGAGTTATGAGAAGAGTCATCCTTGCTCTTATCTTTATCATTTCAGTATTTTTAGTTGTTGGTTTTGTAAGGTCAGTGGAAAATATTGTAACAAATATACAATTTTCGGATATCTTATTTTCACTTAGATCCCTCCTTCCCTCGATATTGAGGATTATGGTTGCCTATGCGATTTCTCTTCTGTGGACATTTCCTGTGGCAATTTTACTTTTTAACCATCCACGGCTCTCTAATTTTATTACGCCGGTATTTCAGGTATTCTCATCGCTCCCTGCGATTTCCTTCTTTCCACTTTTTATTTTCCTGTTCCTTCCCCTAAGTAATGGCCTCAATATAGCTTCGATAATCCTGTTATTAACTGGCATGCAATGGTATCTCTTTTTTACAATTTACGGAGGGCTCAAATCGATACCCGACGATGTATTAGAGGTCACAGAATCCGTTGGTCTTAAGGGATTTGTAAGGCTCAAAAAATTATTGCTCCCTGCTGCCCTACCATCGCTCATGACAGGAACGATTACAGCTATAGGTGGAGGATGGAACGCACTTATTGTTGCAGAGTACATCAATGTAAATGGTAAAATATATGCCGTAAATGGAATTGGAAGCTTACTAAATGTTGCCCTCTCAGAGGGCAACCAGCCTCTTTTTATGATCGCCCTTCTCATAATGGTGATAACAGTCTTTGCAGTCAACCACTTTGTTTATAGACCCTTTTATGTTAAAATTCTTGAAAGGTTTAGAATGGAGGCTTAGTGGAACTACTCAGTTTAAAAGGGGTCTACCAAACATTCCCCATAAGGGAGAAAGAACTTGTTATTCTCGATAACATCAATCTTTTTATCAATGAAGGTAAGTTTGTTTCCATGGTAGGTCCGTCTGGCAGTGGAAAGAGTACAATTCTTCGAATTATTGCAGGCCTACTCAATCCTACCTCAGGGGAGGTCATATGTAAAGGAGAAAAGATAAAGGGAATAAATCCGTATACAAGTATGGTATTTCAAACTTTTGGGCTTCTTCCCTGGCTTGATGTAACGGAGAATATCACAATCGGGCTTGAAGCAAGAGGAATGCCGATTAAGGAAAGACTAAGAAAGGCCTTTAAATATATTGATCTCGTTGGTCTTGAGGGTTTCGAAGAGGCATATCCAAGAGAGCTTTCCGGTGGGATGAAGCAACGTGTAGGTATAGCAAGAGCACTTGTCATGGAGCCCGACCTTCTTCTAATGGATGAACCATTCTCTTCTCTTGATGTATTCACTGCCGAAAACCTGAGAAGTGAGATTATAAACCTGTGGATGTCTGGAAAACTTTCTGTTAAATCGATACTTCTGGTGACTCACAATATAGAAGAAGCAATCACTCTTTCTGACCAAGTCATTATCCTTACCTCTCACCCTGGTAGAATTATAGGCAATATAAATATTGAACTTGAAAGACCAAGGGTAAGAGAGAGTGTTGAATTTAATAATATATATGATAAAATATATTCGATGGTTATAGGATCGACAGTAGCAACAAAGGAGGTGAAGCCCTTACAGGGAACTTAATGGATGTATCGCCATTGCCGTACGTAGAAATTGGAAAACTCCTGGGAATGCTTGTTTACCTTGAGGATCTTGACGGGAAAACTGATGTTTATGCAATCTCAGATGATATGGGGTTAGAAATGGACGAACTCGTAAATATCATAAAGGTCGCTGAACTTCTTGGCTTCGTAGAAGTAAAAGAAGGCGACCTCTACATTACAGAAATAGGAAAAGATATTGTGTATGGTGACGAAAATAGGAAAAAGACGATCTTTAAAAGAGCAATAAAGAAGCTTTCCCATTTCAGAAGGCTTGTTGGAGCACTTAAACATTCTCAAGACCAGAGTATCCCCAAAAGTAAAGTACTTGATTTTCTTTTAGAGGAAATGTCAGAGGATGAAGCAAATGAAAGCCTTAAGAGCATTATTGAACTTGGAAGATATGCAGAACTGATTGGATACAATCCGGAGAGTAAAGAACTATATCTTGATAAGGTAGATGAGGAATGATTCAGGAAACATTTGTTATGATTAAGCCTGACGGTGTGAGGCGAGGGCTTGTAGGGGAAATTATTACAAGGTTTGAAAGAAAGTCTATGAAGATTGTTGATATGAAAATGCTAACACTTTCGAGAGGGCAAGCAGAAGCGCTCTATGAAATGCATAAAGGTAAGGATTTTTTTGGAGAGCTAATAGACTTTACAACCTCTGGTCCTGTAGTGCTTATGAAGATTCAGGGTGAGGAAGCCATAAGAAACTGCAGAATGATTGTAGGAGAGACTATTCCTGAAAAAAGGCTTCCTGGCTCGATTAGAGGGGACTATTCTCCCTACCTTACTGAAAATATTATCCATGCCTCCTCCTCAGAAGAAGACGCAAAAATAGAATGTAGATTATTTTTTGATATTTGATTTTTTGTTGGTTTTCTTACAATTAGATATGAGGTGGCGAATATGAGGAAGGTAGTATTAATTTTCCTTATGCTTGTACTAACTTATTCTGTATATTTTATTGCCATTGCTTCAACAGGAGAGAATGATATAAGAATTTTCTTCAGAGACATAAGAGATACTCTTGTTAACATAGAGTTCCCATTAGAAAGTAATGTTTGATAAATTGAAATGGTTACTTTGCAAGTTTTCTGGACGCATAATTTTCCGTAAGCGAAGGAGTTATAATGGATTATAAGCTACTTGAGGAACTGGCTAATGCATCTGCACCTCCCGGAGAAGAGGATGCTCTTCATCCTCTCCTTGAAAGAGAACTCATAAATTTCTCTGATCAGCTTAATTCCCTAAAAACTGGAGCCTTCTATGCCATTAAAAGGGGCATATCCGGGAAATACACCCTCATGCTCGATGCTCATATCGATGAAGTGTGGGCAACTGTTTCAGGGATTACTGAAGAGGGTTTCTTAAGATTTGTTTCCCCTTCCATCGACAGAAAGGTTTTTCCAGGTTCAGTTGTCATTGTTCATGGGAAAAGTAATGTAAAAGGAATTATCGGAGTAAAACCTTTTCATCTCTTTAAGGAAGAAGAAACTAAGAAAGCATTCCCAATAGAGGAGTTATTTATAGACTGCGGCTTCAAGAAAAGTGAAATAGAAGAACTTGTCTCAGTGGGAGACACTGTAACCTTCTCCCCTTCCTTTGAAAGGTTAAATGGGCTTATTTCAGGTAAGGCTCTCGATGATAGGGTAGGGGCATATATTATTATCGAGGTATTTAAAAGGTTAAAGCGAATTAATCATTCAATCAATGTAATAGCTCATTTTGCATCTCAAGAGGAATTCTCTATGCTTGGCGCAACTACATCAACGTATCTTTTAAAACCAGATCTTGCTATAGTAATTGACGTAACACATGGATATTCCCCAGGTATCTTGCCTACGGAGGTATTTGAGCTTGGAAAGGGCCCTGTTATTTTTATAGGTCCTTCTGTAAACAAAATGCTTACAGAGAAACTATTAGAAATTGCGAAAAAATTTTCTCTTCCTTTTCAATCTGAAATCGGGATCTTCTCAGGTACAGATGCAAATTCAATCCAGATTGTAGAAAGTGGAGTACCCGTAGGTGTTATTTCCGTTCCCTTAAGATATATGCATACACCTATTGAAGTGGTGGCTTCCGAGGATATCGACAGGACAATAAATCTTCTTTCGTTCTTCATCCAGGAAGTTGATACCTCTTTTTTGGAGGAACTGAATGGATAGCGATTTTATAGAAAGATTGAGCAACGCAAGGGGTACTTCTGGAGACGAAGGAGAAGTTACATCACTTATTAGAGAAAAGATTTCTGGTTTTGTAGACAATATAGAAGTTGATACAATGGGAAACCTTATTGCCTTAAAAGGCATGGAAAAGAACGGTCCGAAAGTGATGCTCAATGCCCACATGGATGAAGTGGGTCTTATTATTACAAGAGTCGATGAGAAGGGTTTCCTCTATTTTAAGAAGGTGGGGGGAATTGATGACAGAGTAATTTATGGAAAGAAGGTCATTATTGGTGCTCATAAAGTAAAAGGGGTAATAGGGGCAAAGGCAATACACCTTCAGAAAAAGGAAGAAGTCGAGAGAACGGTTGAAGCTAAGGAACTTTTTATAGATATTGGGGCTGAATCATCTGATGAAGCAAAGAGGCTCGTAACTCCTGGGAGTTACGCTACATTCGATACACCCTTTGAGAAACTCAACGAAAATTATTTCGTAGGAAAGGCTTTTGATGATAGACTTGGGTGTAGTATCGCTTCAGAACTACTTGAATATAATTATGATTTCCCGGTGATTGCATTGTTCTCTTCCCAGGAGGAAATAGGGCTGAGGGGTGCCGCAACAGGGACATATAAATATACACCTGATATTTCTATAACTATTGAGGGTACAATTTCTGCAGATATTCCTGAGGTAAAGGAATACCAAAAATGCAGTATCATAGGGAATGGGCCTGTTATTACTATAAAGGATAGAAGTGTAATAACAGACGAGAAGCTTAGAAAAAAGTTAGTCTCAGTGGCAACTAAAAATAGCATTCCATATCAGTTCAAACAGGTTATTGCTGGTGGGACAGACTCCTCTCGCATACAACTTACAAAGGATGGGGTACGAGTACTTGTAATTGCGGTCCCCGTGAGATATATCCACTCTCCAGTGTCGCTCTTCTATAGGGAGGATTATGATAATACTAAAAAATTGATTTACGAATTCCTTAAGTGTATAAAGGAGGATCTTCATGGATCGACTGATTGAAAAGCTGGTAAATCTTTACGGGCCGTCTTCAAAAGAAGATGCTGTAAAAAGCTTTATAAAAGGAGAGATAGAGCAAGAAGTTGACGAAATCGGCGATGATAAGTTCGGTAATCTTGTAGCTCATATAAAGGGAAGTGGCGAGAAACTCCTCATTGCAGCTCATATGGATTCTATAGGAGTTATCGTGACAGACATTGATAAGAATGGATTTTTAAGAATATCCGAGGTAGGAGGGCTGAGAAAATCTTTTCTTGTAGGACAGAAGTTACTTTTTGAAAATAGTGTTGAGGGATTTGTTTTCTACGAGGATAAAGAGTCGCCATGGGAGGTAAAAGACCCGAAGATAGAAAAATTCTATGTCGATATTGGAGTTTCAAACAAGGCAAAAGCGAAGGAACTTGTGCAGATAGGAAGTATGGGTATTTACAAACCTTATTTTTACAGATTAAATAAGAGAATTATTGCTCCTTCTCTTGACGATAGGGCAGGGTGTGCAGTTATGATAGGGGTGATTAAAAACTTAAAAAGAAAAAAATTGAGATATGACCCATACTTTGTGTTTACGGTTCAGGAAGAAGTAGGAGTAAAAGGGGCAAGGACTTCTACTTACGAAATAAGTCCTGATATAGGTATAGCGATAGATGTAACAGATTGGGGAGATACACCTGAAACTCAACATATAGCTGTTTCTCTGGGAGAAGGAGTTGCTATAAAGGTAATGGATGGAGGTATGATTGCATCAAAAGTTGTGAGAGATGAGCTTGTAAAGGTTGCAAAAAGAGAAAACATCAGTTATCAGATGGAGGTAATTACTGCTGGCACTACTGATGCTTTTGCAATGAATATAACGAAGGGGGGAGTGCTTTCAGGGTGTGTATCAATCCCTACAAGATATGTCCACTCTCCAGGAGAGGTAGAGGACATTGGAGATATTGAAAATGCAGTTAATCTTGTTAAAAAATTCATAGAGAAATAGGAGGAAGAATGAAAGGAATTAGTGGTAAAATTCTTGAAATTAATCTTACAGATAGGACAATAGAGACAAAAAATCTTTCTGAAGGTATCTACCTCGGTTATCTTGGAGGACTTGGCCTTGCATCTCGCTTACTTTTTGATTATTTGCCACCTCAAACTGACCCACTTTCACCGGAGAATGTTGTTATTATTGTTCCAGGGCTTCTTGTCGGCTCGGGACTTCCCACTGCCTCGAAAACAACACTCACATTTAAGTCTCCAGAAACAAATGTATTTGGAAGGAGTGTAAGCGGGGCTTATCTTGGTGTTTCTCTAAAAAAAGCAGGTTTTGATGCAGTTGTAATAAAAGGAAAAAGTAGCAAACCAGTATATCTATTTATTGATAACAAAAATGTGGAATTAAGAGAAGCAGACTGGCTCTGGGGAATGGATGCAATTCAAACCCAGGAAGAATTAAAAAATAAGCTTGGCAAGGACTTTAGGACTGGCGCAATTGGGTTTGCAGGAGAAAAGCTACTAAAGATCTCAAGTATTGATTTTGAGGAGAGGCAATCTGCTCGCGCAGGTGGGGGAGCTGTTATGGGGAGTAAACTCCTCAAGGCAATTGCTGTAAAAGGCTCGGGAGAAGTGGAATACGGAGACCGTTCTTATCTAAAGCAAGCAATCATAAACTGGAACAAAAGAATTGTTGGTAGTGAAGTAGCAAAACTTGACATGGCATATGGCTCTGGAGAATTCTATGAGTGGGTAAATAAAGAAATAGGTGTATTTCCAGTAAAAAACTGGCAGGAGAGCTTTTTCGAGGAGAGTTTTGAAAGACATAAAGAAGGCAAATCTCCCCTTGATCCTTATTACTGGGCTCCGAAGTATACGGTCAACTACCATCCCTGTCCCAATTGCAACAAACCTTGTGGAAGACACATTGTTATTAATGAAGGAAAATATGCAGGGTTGAAGACAGAAGGTCTTGAATATGAGATACTTTACTCTCTTGGTGGGCAACTTGGTATTGATGAGGTAGAAGTTACTGCAAAACTCAATGAGATCTGTGATAGAGCAGGTGTGGATGGAATATCAGCTGGCGTAATCCTCGGATGGGCAATGGAGGCATACGAAAAAGGGTTGCTTTCAAAAGAAGATACAGGTGGCATTGACCTGAGATTTGGAAACGGAGAGGCAGCTATTATGGCTATGGAAAAGATTGTGAATAAAGATGGTTACCTTGGAGAGCTCCTCTGTGATGGAGTGAGGATAGCAGCACAAAAGTTGGGCAAGGGCTCTGAAAAATTCGCGATGGAGATAAAGGGTCTTGAGCCAGCTGCCTATGATGTGAGAGGCCTTAAGGGGATGGCTCTTGCAATTGCTGTTTCTGTAAGAGGTGCATGCCACCTTACAGGAGGAATATATGCTCCAGAATTAACTGGCAAATTCTGGAAGTTTAGCAATATTGACAGGCTTTCAGCAAAGTGGAAGGGGTACGAGGTCAAAACAGGCGAGGACTTTATGAGCCTTTATGATACACTAGGTATGTGCAAATTTTCGAGGAGTCTTTTCTGGGTGGAAGGGATGCTTGATGGCGTAAAAGCGGTAACAGGTATAGATTTTGATGTAAACTGGCTCATGACAATAGGGGAAAGAGTATACAATCTCGAGAGGCTATTTAACATTAGAGAGGGATTATCAAGAAAGGATGATTCCCTGCCTTATAGAGTTACACACGAGCCGATAAAGAATGGGGTGAGTAAAGGAAACTATGTAACGGAAGAGGAGTTGCAGTCTATGCTGGATGAATATTATGAGGTGCGTGGCTGGTCAAGAGAAGGAATACCAACAAAAATGCAACTCTTTAAGCTGGGGCTTGAGAAAGAAGCCGAAGAATATGGAGCACCAATCTAACACCTGGCAAGAAAGGAGAAGGAAATTTTAAAGGTTCTTGTTGTTAGTGATATCCACTATCCTGATAGGAGAAAAGATATTCCTAACCTATCTGATTATATAAATGATAGTGACATGATGGTAGCAGGGGGAGATTTTATAACTTCAGAAGTGCTTGAGTATTTGAATAGTTTCGGGAAAGAAGTACAGGCAGTCTTTGGAAATATGGATGAACCTTTACTTAAAGAAACACTTCCTGAAACCCTTGAACTTAAAATTGAGGGGCTAAACATTGGCATTTACCATGGAAATGGTCCCCCACAGGGTATAGAAGAGAGAGTTAAAGCAAAATTTAAAGACATTATGGATGCATATATTTTTGGCCATACGCACTATCCAATTAATGAAGTTATTGAACATTCGCTTTATTTTAATCCAGGTACCGTTACAGGGTATAAAGCTTCACTAGGCTTTCTTTACATTGAATTTAAAAAGATATACGGAGAGATTATTTATTTAAATTAGATTTATTAACTAAGGAGGGTAGTATGATACCAAGCAAACCATCTCAGATCTACGAGGTGTTAAAGAGTATGAAGCAAGATGACCCCTCTATAGAGGCACTTGCAGTGGTAAGCCTTGATGGGCTGCCCATTGTGAGTTTGCTTCCAGAGGGTGCAGAAGAAGACAGAGTTGCTGCTCTATCTGCAGTAATTCTTTCCCTTGGAGAAAGAGCCTCCGAAGAGCTTAAGAAAGGAAAGCTTGAACAGGCTTATGTAAAGAGTGAGTCTGGTTATATAGTTACGACGGGCATTAAAGACCTTGCGGCCCTGATGATTGTTACCGATAAGACTGCTAAACTTGGAATGGTAATGCTTACACTGAGGAAGGGGATTCAGGAAATAGAGAAACTACTATAATTATTTGTTTAAATCATGAGGATAAAGGAAATCCATACCCAAAGTCCTCATTGAGAACTTAGCAACAGGGGGAAGAGTCCGTTTAAATTGTGTTGTTATGACTCTTCTTATAACATTTTGGACAAGCGTTTCGTCAAATCCCATTTTTATGATTTCTTCAGGAGTTTTCCTTTCATCTATATAAAGGGAGAGAATAGAGTCAAGGCTTATATAGGTATCGCCCAGCTCTCCTTCATCGGTCTGTCCAGGCCATAGGTCTGCAGATGGAGCTTTTGAAATGATGGGCTCAGGCAATTCCATAAACTTTGAAAGCTCAAATATCTGTGTTTTATATAAATCTCCAATGGGGTAAAGCCCTGATGCCATATCTCCGTACCACGTTGTATAACCAAGCATAATCTCACTCTTATTGCTTGTGCCCATAACGAGTGCATCATTTGCTCTTGCCTTATCAAAAAGAATACTCATTCTTATTCTCGAAAGCAAATTCCCTACTCGAATTCTGTCCATGTCCGGTGTTCTTTCGATATATTCATCTGCAATATCACTTATATCGATTATCTCATATGGGGTTTTTAGAATGTCTTTTATAAGCATTGCATGTTCAAGAGATTCAGGCGCACTCAATTTATATGGCAATAATATATTAATTACATTTTCATTTCCAAGTGCCTCAACTGAAAGAAAAGCAACAAGTGCAGAATCAAGCCCGCCTGAAAGTCCTATAACCACCTTCTCAAATTTATTACTTCTCACCTCTTCTCTTATGAAGTGCACAATGAATTTCTTAACAAGACTGTAATTCAGTGAAAGATTAACCATTCTTCTCCTCCATAATTCTTTTAAAATTGTTTGCTACAATATTGAGGTCTTCCTCCCTTGCAAGTGGGAAAAGTTGCCTTTTCTTGAATATTTCTTCTGTATCTATAATAGAAGAGGTTAAGCACTCTTCAAAGGTCCCTGCATAACCAAGTTTATTCCCGGTGGGAGTACCAATAAAAGACCCACCAAAAAATCCAAGGCCATCATCAAAACCCACCCTGTTTACATAGATAACGAAGTTCCCAAAAAAGTTGGTGTAGATTGCAACTGCATTTTCGACTGTTCTCTCTATGGCTGACTTTTCACCGTCCAGTCCCCTTATAGGCATATTGCTTGGTACAATGACTATATCGGCCCCGGCTGCAAATGTAAGAAGAACAAGCGATGGATGGAAAAGATCTCTACAAATAAGAAGTGCTACCTTTCCAAATTTTGTATCAAAAGCCTCGACCCTGTCTCCCCTTGCCATAAATCTCTGCTCTTCAAACATGCCGTGAGTAGGAAGATATATTTTTCTGTATACCATCTTGGGTGAACCATCGGAGATATACATAGCAGAATTATAAATATTACTATCCCTTCCTTTTTCGACAAAACCAAGCACAATATCTATCTCCTTGCTTTTTCTGAAGATCGGTTCAAAGAAATTACTAAAAGATGGAAGTGCAACCTCCATGGCAAGATCTCTCAAATAGTAACCTGTTATGCTCAACTCTGGAAAAACAATAAGTTCTGCCTTCTCCTTAATGGCATCCTCAATAAACTTCAAATGAATCTCACGATTCTTTTTTACTTCTCCCAGCACAGGATTAATCTGTGCAAGCGCAGTTTTAAATTGCAATTTTCCGCCTCCTCTCTATTGCAATAACTAATGGTATCCCTAACCCATATGTTGCAATGGCCTCCCCGATACCAATCCATATAACACCAAGAAAATATAACGATACTTTAAAGTTAAGAGGTATAGTTCTTATAACCTCTAAAAAACTAATTCTAAAACCTTCACTTCCCATCAACCCCATAAGTGGAACTACATAAAGTGCAACTCCGAATGCATTCAATATGATAGGCGGAAGCGGAGCCATATAAACAGGCCTTTTATGCTTTCCAAGAAGCATCGTTAGAATTGCTGCAAGAAAAGTAATCATTGTACCAAATACCATATCAATTATACCAAAAGGAGAAAAGATATTGGCAAGAAAACATCCAATTGTAACCCCCAAAACTGCCTCAGGGTAAATATAGGGGAGAAGGGTCAGTGACTCTGCAATCCTTACTTGAATCTGTCCAAAAGAAATCGGGTATGTTATATAGGTAAGCACAAGATATAAAGTTCCTATTACCCCAACTCTTACACAATAATTTATGGCTTTATTCATTCAATCTTTTTCCTCTTTTAATTCTTGTGCTTCGAGCTTACTGTATGCATCTATAAGTTCATTCATCTTTCAATTGATTAAATTTCTCTATCTTCTTTTTAAAGTTTCCTTTTTCGTTAGGAGGGCGTTCTTTTTTTCTTATATGTCCTTTATTTCTTGAATTAAAAGCAACGGAACTATCAGATGAAACAAACCAACTAATAAGTGTTTCTCCAATCAGGGGAAGACAGGTAAGAAGGTAAATCCAGATCGGTGGAATTGTGTGTCCAGAACATCTTATCCGGAGAGTGGTCCTATGGTTCTGCAGGAAAAACAGAGAATCTGTACTCACTAAAAAAAGAGAAAAGGCTATAAATGCGCTAAATTTTTTCATATATTCCTTTTTATTATTGTACTGAAAACTTATTTGACTTCAAAGAATATATTAATTGTTGCTAAGAAAGATAAGTAAACGATTACAAGGAATCCAAGGTAAGTTAATAGGTTGAGAAAAGATCCTGCATTACATCTTCTTTCATTTATTCCCTTCCCTACAAGGATTAGTTTCTCTCTTTTAAACTTATTTTAATTGTTTTTTGCAAGGGGGGCTTTTTAATTACCTCTTATACTTATAAGTTTTAACTCTTTCTTTTACAATATAGATCCCTGATTTTATATATAATGTAAGATAGTATTTCTCCTGTCATTAAGCAAAGTTTGAAAATAGTACTATTTCCCATTCTATCCCTCCGAATTCTCCTTAGCTTGTAATTCAACTTTTACCTGATAGAGAACAAAAGTAGCTGCCTTAAGGAAAATTCTACTTGTACTCTGCTTTCGCAGAGACTGCTTACTAAAAAAAACCGCTTATCCTAAATACAACATTTTGAAAGTTGTGGACTTATCAGTAAAATTTACTATAACACAGAAAATAAGAAAGGAGAGTCCATGCTTAACTTCGAAAATCTTAGAGATTTAATGAGCTTTATCAAAAAAGAAGAAATAAAGCAAGTTGATTTAAAGTTTACAAATCTATTCGGAGGGCTCCATCATATAAGTGTCCCCGCAGTTCATATTGAGGAAAAGATTTTTAGAGAGGGGATAGGTTTCGACCGTTCATCAATACCAGGCTTTAGGGGTAGTAATTCAAGTGACATGATCCTTATCCCGGACATAAATAATGCATTCATTGATCCATTTTGTGACGTTAAAACAATCTCTCTTTTTGTAAGGGCTTACGAAACGCATGACAGGTCCCCTTTTCTTCTTGATCCACGACATATAGCAGAAAGGACAGAGAGATTACTCGCTTCCAAAGATTTTGCAAATAGTAGTTTCTGGGGACCTGAATATGAATTTTATGTATTCAAATATGTATCATTCAAAAATGCAGAGAATATATCATATTATGAAATTGATGCAGAGGAAGCATACTGGAATTCAATGCCAGAGTCAGGTACAAGGAGTGACGGCTATGTAATTGGAAAAGGAAACGGTTATCATGCAATCCCTCCAATGGATAAATTATTCGAGTTCAGATCGAACCTTATGGTGCTACTTGAAAATGCAGGAATCGAAATTAAGTACCACCATCATGAAGGAGGTAGTGCAGGCCAGATCGAATTTGAAGTTCCTTTTGAAACACTGCTTAATTCAGCTGATAAAGGGCAGATAATAAAATACTTCGCAAAAGTGCTCGCTTCTAAAAGTGGACTTACGGCTACCTTTATGCCAAAACCTCTCTATAATGAGGCAGGGAACGGAATGCACTTCCATCAGTTTTTGACAAAGGACGGGAAAAATGTATTTTCTTCAGAAGATAAAAGCCTTTTCAATATTTCTACTCTTGCTCTTAATTATATTGGAGGGATTCTTATCCATTCAGATTCGTTACTTGGTGTTACAAACCCTTCAACAAATTCATATAAAAGACTTGTAAAAGGATTTGAGGCACCTGTCAGTGCTTTTTATTCTGTGGCAAATAGATCTGCTGCAATCAGGATTCCAGGATATGCAACCGACTCTGAAGAAAAGAGAATAGAATTCAGGCCTTCAGACTCAACTGGAAATATATACCTCACTGAATCTGCCATGCTTCTTGCAGGGATTGATGGTATAGAAAAACATATTGATCCCCATGAGCGTGGATTTGATAACGAAGAGAATAGTAAAATGCTTCCAACCTCTCTTAGTGAAGCATTAAGTGCACTTGAAAGTGACAGGGAATATCTCGAAAAGGACGGCATTTTCAATGAGGATTTTTTCCGTATATGGATAGAAAATAAGAGGAAAGATGACATCGAAATTAAAAGAAGGGTTCATCCCTACGAAATTGAACTTTACTATAATTGTTAATATAAATTGAAGGAGGATTTATGAGGAATAAAGCTTCAGTGATGTACTTTCTTTTTGCGATTATCACTTCTCTTGTCGGATTTAACTGGTTTATGTGGGGACCAATACTTGGACCCATTGTAGAAACTCAATATAGAGTATCTGGTTTTGTAGTGACTTTGTTCATTTCAGCAGTTCCTCTAATGCTTGTACTTCTTTCCTATTTTGCAGGGAACCTTGCAGACATAGATCCAAAAAGAACTACAATTATTTCAGCAGCTATCCTTGGTATAACGTCCCTAATAAAACCGTTTTTTTCCTTTAATTTCTTTGCTTTGCTTCTTGTGCATCTTGTATTTACATTGAGTGCAGCTTTCTGCTTCACTTCATGGGCACCCCTTACCTACAGACTTTTTGAATCTGAAAAGAGCTCATCAAGAGTAGCACTCTTTACCGCTTTTTTAACAGCAGGGCAGATACTTGCTTTTCTTATTACCTATCCTATGGTAAGTCGTACCTCTTTATTTACTACACTTCTTATCTATGGTCTTGTAACTTTTTTTATCTGTGTCATCTACATTCTTATTGCTATTAAAGTACGGTTTCCATATTCGGTTGAGATTACAAAGAGGCCAACGCTCCTTGAAGGAGCAAAGATTATTTTCTCAGAGCATTCTATAAAACCTCTTGCTATTATTTGTTTCCTTGATATAGGAGTCTTTTCATGGCTTGCGGGATGGTATCCAAAGATGCTTACCAGATTTAAAGGGATAAATCCTTCTCAAGCAGGGATTGTAAACGCAATGATTCTTGTAGGATGCCTTATAGGGGCAATGATAATACCAAATCTTAGCCATAAACTTAAGAAAGTAAAAGTGTTTCTTTTGGTATTGCCTGTCATATGCATCTTAATGTTTGTTCTTATCCCCCCTCTTTCAAGTTACGGAATATTACTTATAGACGGAGTTATTCTTGGTTTTGCCCTTTTCCCCATGTATCCTTTGGGTGTTCACCTTCCAAGTGCGTTTAATAAGATAGGGATGAAATATGCAGGCGTGGGAAGTGGAATCATCCTTATTGCAGCAAATCTCGGGGGATTTATCCTGCCGGAGCTTGGCGTATTATCAGAGGGGCTCACTTCATCAATAATAATGTTTGGAATACTTCCAATGGCATTTATGTTTGTAAGCGCATTATTTTTTAAAGACCCTTATTAGTGCCCATTTGTCCTTTGTCTGATATTTCCTTTTCAGAAAAAGCCTCAACTTCATAAACCTCTACTTCTATACTCCTTTCTTTGAAACAGGAAGGACTTAAGCCGGCTTTAAGGCAAAGATGGCTAAAAAATTCTTCATGGGTGGGAAGTTCTCCCCATACCTGCGGAAGAAATGTTGCCTGATAATATCCTTTTCTTAAAATGACACCGTGTATACCTGGCTTAATCTTCTCGAAAAGGTCCTTATAATCTACAAATTCGAGTCTCTGAGGTATTGTGAGAATAGAAATCTCAATTTCGATTTTATCGAGCTCTTCTTCACGAAGGGGGAAAAACCTTGGATCCCTGAAAGCAGCGTTAATTGCATTATCCACAACGTCCATAATAAGAGGTTTTGTAGGAATAATTGACCCAATGCAACCTTTAAGTTCTCCATCAATAGTTAACGTAACAAAAGTTGCTCTCTCTTCCCACAGTTTCGGATCGTCAATCTCCGCTCTTGTTGGATATCTCTTTACTCGATTTTTAAGATAGTTTTCAATTGCGCTTCTTGCAATCTCAAGTAAGATCTTCTTTTGTTTTATATCCATTTCATTCCTCGTAAAACATATAAGAGCCATAACCAACTACTTGTGTCCTGGGTCCTGCTGTGTCACCACTATTAGCATACGTCAATATCTTGCTTTTCCATCCTTTTTTCTTTGCAAGGTAGAGTGCAGTGGCAAGCCCTGTCTTTCCACATGCCTCACACTTATCCAGCCCTTTAAGATCTAATTCAGTAACTGCCTTATTACAATGTTCGTCTATCTTTTTTGCAATATCATATGGATTATAATGGCTTAAATCTGTACTCACCACGAGGATAGAATCATCATACATATATTTATCGAGAGTATCTCCCAATTCTTTGTAAGATATTTCGCCCGTCACAATAGGTATAATCTCAAACCTTGGAAGGACATACTGCAAAAAAGGCAACTGGACTTCAATGCTATGCTCTTCAAGGTGTGCATCGATTATAAAATGAAAAGAATCCTCCATTAGTAGTTTTGGAACAATTTTAGAGACAGCTACAGCTCCTAGCGGGGTTTGGTACTCATCAAAGGCACCGACTGATACTCCAGAAAAATAAACATAATGTGACGGAGCAACTATGAAAACTTTCCAGAGCTTGGAATGGTCAAGATTGTAAAGCTGCTTATAACTAACTCCTGCTACTGGCCCTGAATAGATGTAACCTGCATGAGGAGAAACAATTGAATGGATTTTGCTTACCTCGAACATGGGGGATGCTTCGAGAAACTGCCTTATCATTCTCCTTAGTTCTTCTCTTTCAGCAGGATAAAAACTTCCTGCTACGACAGGCTCTCTCACTTTCATATATGCCTCCTCAATTGAGCTCTATATTATATCACTTTATTTGTTAAAAAGGAATAAGCCTTGGTATTTGAATAATCCTCGCCCGCAAGCTTTTGCAGAGGCTCATGAAGCGCTTTGGGTAGTAGCAAAGTTAAAGATAACTTACGATAAGGCTTCGTAAATAAAATAAATTAGATTCTCAATGTGGTTTATTTTTCGAAACCATTCAGTAGGGTCTTCAAAGAACTTATTAAGGCTGTAGAACTTCCTCCCAATTTCCATTTGCTGATATAATGACTTCGTACCCGGTAGGGTAAAACTGCCTTACCGTTTCAGTAATTTCTGCCCTGATTGCAATGACCCTGCAAGAACCACCACCTGCTGACAGTAGCTCGCTACTAAAATCAACCTGAACCTTATTCCCTTCAACCCGGACAAAATTTATTGTTAGATTCTGAGGAGTAGTTAATATGTATCCATTATCTTTCTCTTTCTGCGTAGGGCCAAGAATGAGGAGTTTTAAGGTATCAATAGCTGCATTTTTGCTTGCTAAAGAGATTCTTCTTTCTACAGGGTATACCTTAGAGCAATCAAGCATCTCTGGATTTTCCTTCTCATTTGAAAAATAAACTTTTACTATCTTATAGGGCATGTTGTAATCTATATTCTTCTCCTTACTCTCTAAAATTGAGCCATCCTTAGCAGATTCGATAAAACATTCTACCTTGACGGTATCTGTTTGTGGAAAGAAAGGTAATTCGATGTCGGAAGAGAATTTGCCTAATTTATTTGGTTCCTTTGCATCCGTAACAGAGGGACCTTGAAAAATCAGGATTCCTTCCGAATCCATTATTTTTATGCCAACGGTGTTTTCGAAAGCCCCTTTTGCCCTTCCTTCAATGTGTATGATGCCATTACTCAACACAGAAACATTGTCAAGGAATAATTCCTGCAGTTTTGTGGGTTTACATCCTGCAAAAACTACTAAAACTGTTAAGATCACTAAAATTTTTTTCATTCTTCCCTCTTTATTATATTAGACCCCTCAAGTAATGAGAAAGTTCCATTAAACTTTCTTGAAAAGGTCTTTATAATCAAAAGCAGTTTCGTAAATCCTCATGATCGTATCTTTATTAAGAGGCTCTCTTGCATAAACGATACCTTTCCCTCCATTATCTGCAATTGCCATATCAGCGAATCTTGAAAGGTCTTCCCTCTTTACCCCAAGGTTTTTAAGAGAACAGTAAAGATCCATATTTTTCATCCAGTGGATGATTCTTTCTATAGCCTTCAGAGGTGAATCTGTGGAAAACAATTCCTTACCCAATAACTTTAGCCTTTCTGAAAGAATGTCCTTTGTATTATATAGATAGGATGGAAAAATTGCAGCAAGACCTCTTCCATGCGAAATATCAGGGTATATACCTGAAATAGGATGCTCTAATGCATGTATAGGAAAAGGCCCTTTCCTTCCGGCGTCGGGAAGACCTGATAGAGCAAGGGTGGATATCCAGGATAAGGATTCTCTACATTCAATTTTGGAGGGGTCATTGAATGCCAACAATCCTTGTTTCATGGCTTCCTTCATCAGCCCCTCGGAGATGCGGTCAGAGATAGGCGCAGATGCCCTTGAGGAAAGGTAGCTCTCCAGTACATGAATGAACATATCTATCACCCCCTCAGCAGTTTGAGCAGACGGAGTAGAAAGTGTAAGGAGTGGGTCCACGATTGAAACCTTTGGATAAAGAGGGTATGCCCCCATTCCTCTTTTTTCTCTTGTCGTACTATTTGTAATTACAGCTGTTGGATTTGCTTCGGTACCAGTTGCAGCAACGGTTACTACAGCAAGGATAGGCAACGCATTGTAAGAGACTTTCTCTTTTGGGGGTCTTTCGTAATACGTCCAGACAGGTTTTCCGCTTACAACCACAGCAGCTATGCCTTTCGAGGCGTCAATAACGCTTCCTCCTCCTATGCCGATGATAAAGTCAACACCGTTTTCTTGTGCAATCTTACCTCCCATATCTACCGTATTGCTTTCTGGATTTGGACCGACTTCGGAAAAAATAACATATTCGACACCGTTATCTGACAACATTTTTATAGCTTTTTCAAGTAAACCACTTTTCTTTGCAAAATGCTTGCCTGTCACAAGCAATGCCTTTTTGCCAATCTTTTTTGCTTCTTCTCCAAGTTTAGAGAACTCTCCTTTGCCAAAAACAATCTTCGTTGGCAAGTTAAAAATAAAGCTATCCATTTTTTCCTCCACTATCTTATAAAGAAAAGGAGGCAAGTTACACTTACCCCCTTCAAATATTTTTTAATTATATTCTTTATTCCCTAATAATCGAAGTTTCCTTAAGGGAAAAGTCAATGTTTCTTAACTTGTCTTTATAAGAAGAAACATCAGTATGCATTTTCACAAGCTTATTAGCAATTACTGCCTCTCCCTTTATTCCAAGAATAATAATACCTTCAACTTTTCCATCCTTGAGTACTATCTTTCTATATTTTCCCTCGACTGGAGCCTTTGCTCTAATGATTTCGTACTGGGGATCCTTTTCATCAGGATTTATATTTCCAACAGAGGTAAAATCAAATCCTGCAACTTTCAAAGTGTTAGTAGGAACCGATCCATCATAAACAGCACTTCCTGGCCTTGCCATATTCCTTGCTGCAATTGTTGCCTGCTCTATTGCCGGTGGGATAATTCCATAAACAATTCCTCTGTGCTCTGCAACATCTCCTGCAGCATAGACATCCTCTGTAACCTGGAGATAGTCATCAACAACTGCACCTTTCTTATAGGGAAGCCCTGACCTCTCGAGAAGATCCACATTACTGCTTATGCCTGTTGAAAGCAATACCATCTCTGCTTTAATTATAGTACCATTTGAAAGAATGACCCTTTCAATGTTGGAATTACCTTCTATTTTTTCAATAAAGGAATCTGTCTTTATCTGGATTCCCCAGTTCTCAAATATTCCTCTAAGAATATCTGCACCTTCTTTATCAAGCTGTCTCGGTAAAAGATAGGGGAATGATTCAATTACCGTTGGATATAATTTATTTCTCATAAAGGCATGTGCTGCCTCAAGACCAAGAACTCCTCCTCCAATGACTACTACAGGCTTGTGGTTACCAATAAGAAGAGAATGTCTTTTTATCTTAAAGGCATCAGAGATATTCCGAAGGGTAAATACACCTGGGGTGTAAACGCCATCAATTTGGGGGACAAAAGTGCTTGCACCATTTGCAAGCAGAACTCTGTCATATTTGATTGTACCGCCATCTTCAAGAAGAATAATATGTTCTTTCGCATCAATTTTCCTTATACCAACACCAAGATGAAGATTGATTGCATTAGAATTATACCAGAAGGAATCATAATAGTAAATGTCTCTTGCCTTTAGATTTTCATAGATAAGATCAAAGAGCTTTGGCTTTGGGTAATAAAGGGTCTCTTCGTCAGAATAAATATGTATCTCCCCATTCGAGTCAAGACTTCTAATTGTTTTTGCCGCTGTAATACCGGCAATCCCTGAACCAATAATTACGTACTTCATTAACCCCTCCTAAAAAGGGTAAAACCTGTTTTCATCCCAGAATCTGACCTTTAAATCATTGTATTCTTTGTTAAGCATTTCGTAGTGTTTCTCTTCCCACTTTTCAAGCTCTTCATAAAGTTCTTTCTCCGCAGGTGATTCTGCATCTTCCTTCTCTCTTCTATAAAAATCAATTGAATTTTTTTCAAGGATAATTCCTGTTGCTATTGCAGAATATTCATAAGCCTTCCCTTTCAGATTACGCTTGAAATCCTGAGAAAAAATGCTGTCAAAAGGAATGCGTGGTGGAAGCAGATTCTGAAATTCAATTTCTTCTCCCTTTGATATACTATCAAATGCATTTTTTAGATATTGATAATGTTTTTTCTCCTCGTCTGATAAAAATTGAAAGACTTCTTTTGCTTGCTTGTCCTCGACATGCACTGCAGCAGTTCCGTAAAGCTGAATACCGTTAAGCTCTATTTCCATTGCTTCTCTAAGAATTTGAAGGCGCTTATCCATATTATTTCCCCCTAAATTTCCTCAAACTGATCTTTTGTGGCACCACAAACGGGACAGGTCCAATCTTCGGGTAAACTCTCAAAAGCAGTCCCCGCAGGTATGCCCTGCGTATCATCTCCTTCGGCAGGGTCATACTCATAACCACAAACCATGCATTTATACTTTTTCATTTTTATCTCCTTTCCTCAAAATTCTTTAAACTGACTTTTTGGTGCACCGCAGACAGGACATTTTTCGGGTGCCTCACCTACAACAGTATGTCCACACACACTACAGATATAAATCCTTTCGAATTTTACGTCCTCACCCTTATCTAGTTTTTCTTTGGTTTCCCCGTAGAGAGCTCTATGAATTCTCTCTGCAGCAAGCGCATACCCAATAGACCTGATAGCATCTTTCTCATCTTGGAGATTTGCAATTGCATTAAAAGCTGGATACATCTCTTCGATTTCGTAGTTTTCTCCATTCCATGCTGTTTGAAGATTTTCACTAGTTGTTTTTAAATCAGCCAATGCCTTAAAATGATTAGTTGCATGAACCTTCTCAGCAAAGGAAATTGCCCTGAATAATCTTGCTATATCCTTATGTCCTTCTTTCTCTGCCTGCTCGGCAAAGATAAGATACCTCATGTGTGCCTGGCTTTCCCCTGCAAAAGCCTCTCTTAGACTTTTTTCTGTCATCTGTTTCATACTTACCTCCTAAATTAAAATGATTTTAATCCTCTTTATTATAAACTCTTTAAATGAAAAAACAAAACCAAATTCTTCTATATTATATTCAACTTTACCGTTGAGATACTTATAAAAATTTTTTGTATTTTTTCTAAATTTTATTACTATGCAATAGATAACTATTGCATAGGAGAAAAAATGGATAAAGAGAAAGCTATGAAAAAATATATAACAAACATGGCGTTAAGAGGTTATTCGCCTTTAACAATCAGAAATTATACTTATATTATCAACGATTTTCTAAAAAAGTTTGAGATACCTGATGAGAAATCAACAGATGCATATATTCTCAGTAAACCTGATACAAAAAAGAATTCAAAGGCGACTCAGGTAAGAATCCTGAGGAGTTACGGCAAATTCTTACAAAAAGAATACGAATTGAGTTTTACGCTGCCCGAGCCACCTAAAACGGGAAAAACTTTACCTATCTTTCTTACAAAGAGTGAAGTGAAGGTGCTTTTGAAGAGCGCAAGTTCGAATATAAGAGACCTGACACTCTTATCATTTATTATTTATACAGGGGTCAGGGTGGGCGAACTTGTAGATCTTAAGCTTTGCAATGTTAATCTTGCGGAAAGATTTGTAAAAATACTTGGAAAAGGGGAAAGAGAAAGGCTTGTCCCTATCAATGAAGAGCTCGCCAGACTTGTGGAAGCATACCTTTCTCAGAGAAAGGATAATTCCGAGTATCTCTTTGTTAGTAAATATGGAAAACGGTTTACTCCTCTTGCTATACAGCTCCTCGTAAAAAAATATGGAAAGATTGCAGAGCTTAATAAAACAATCACTCCCCACAAACTTAGGCATACCTTTGCAACCCTTGCACTTGAATCAGGCGTAAGCCCCATTACGATAAGTGAACTTTTGGGGCATACTTCCCTGAATACAACAATGAAATACACACATGTCACAAATCAACTTACAGAGGAAGCAGTGCAAAGGATTTCAGAATTCACTAACCTCAATGGGACAATAAGAGAAGCATTGAAGAATGAAACATAGAATTACCACACCCTGCAAAAAAGTTTGCTTTATGAAGAATCTATGCTTCTTAACTTTGGAAAGAAAGGATTGCCTCGATATAATTAAGCTCAGGAGAACTGGTGAGCAAGAAATTGATAGAATTTACGGGTGAAATTGATTATCCTTATACATGTGCAATCGTGAATAATCAGATTATGGGGTTCCTGGAGGAAGTTGAAGAGCCAACCAGCATAGAGTTGCTGGATGTATCCACCGGGGAAGGAAGAAGGACATATGAAAGAACTCTTGCGTTTCTTTATTACGTCTCTCTTAAAAAGTGCGAACCTGATTTAAAGATATTTATAAAAAATTCCGTTGGAGATTCTCTCTATGGGGAAATACCTGGTGCAGGGAATGATATTATCGGAAAATTAAGAGAAGAAGCAATAAGAATCGCAAATGCTAATAAAGAGATTAAAAGGCTTCAGATGACAAAAGAGTCAGCTATAAGAAAACTCGAAAAGGAAAGCGGGGGATATGACACAAATGCTTTAAGATATCTTTCCAAAGATACGATATCCATATACTCACTTGAGGGTTATTTTACATATTTTGCAGGGCCATTGCTCCACAGAACAGGAATCCTTAAGGTATTTGATATTGTACCATTCTCAAATGGCTTTCTTATCCTGCTTCCAAGGAAGGGTAACCCTGAGGAGTTGAGTGCTATTCCTGAAAGTCCGAAGCTATTTGAAACGATTAACGAATCAAAAAAATGGGAAGAAACCCTTGAAGTCAAAAATGCTGAGGATCTGAACAAAAGCATCACTACGGGAAAAATTTCAAACATTATTAAGATTCAGGAGGCATTACATGAGAAAAAGATCGCTTCTATAGCAAATGAGATTAGCCAGAGACGCTCAAAGCTTGTACTTATTGCAGGTCCTAGCTCTTCAGGCAAAACAACCTTTGCCAAGAAACTCGAGATTCAATTGAGAGTAATTGGATTGAAACCTTTTACCTTATCTACTGACAACTACTTTATAGATAGAGAGAGGACTCCTCTTTCAGAAAATGGAACACCTGATTACGATTCCTTTCAGGCAGTTGATCATGAACTACTTGAAGAACACATCATGCATCTTCTAAATGGGGAAGAAGTCGAGCTATCGAAATATAATTTTATTACTGGTAAGCAGGAAAGAGGAAGGAGGATAAAACTCGATTACAATGGAGTGTTGGTAGTTGAGGGTATACATTCACTGAATCCAGAGCTTACAGACCTTGTTGACGAGAAGTATAAGTTCAAAGTATATGTTAGCGTACTTACTCAGATCAATATTGATAGTATAAACAGAGTTCCTACAAGGGATGCAAGACTCATCAGAAGAATTGTAAGAGACGTACATTTCAGGGGCATCGGCGCTTCTGAAACAATAAGAAGGTGGCCCACTGTTATCAATTCAGAGGAAAGAAACATATTCCCATACCAGGAAAATGCTGATGTCATGTTCGATTCTTCACTTATCTATGAACTTGCTTTATTAAGAACTTATGCAGAGGTACCTCTCAGAGCAATTGGCTCCCGAGAAAAAGAATATGGAGAGGCTCTGAGATTGCTAAATTTCCTCTCGCATTTCTTGCCAATCATGCCAGATGAGATTCCCCCAACTTCAATTGTCAGGGAATTCATAGGAAGGAGTAGTTTTAGATATTAGTCAAAAAAGTCTTGATATGCCATATATACAATACAACTCTGCAAGAAGTGTTAAAGACGTAATTGAAAATAAATTTGAAAGAGAGATTTGCCAATTGTATTCATCATGAGAAAACCTGCTTCTTAAAAAGAAAGGAAGAAGTGAAGGAATCGGCACTTTAAGCTGTCTCAATCCTGGCAAGTAGAAAAAAAACGCAAGTATAAGCCCAAAACCCCCTTCATAAAAAGTAATACTTAGAAAATTGTTTAGGCTCAAACTCACAGAAACTATAAGACCTGCAAGTGTTATTAAATTTACAACTGTTACAACAGGGATGATTCTCGTCATATAAAAATAAAAATACTCAGACAATGTCTGTTTTAAACTCTCCTGAGGCATCTATTATAATTCTAGCTGCTCGGCAATACCCTGCATTGCCTTTAATGCGATCTCAAAAAATTCATCCAGAGGAATGCCTAATTCAGTCTCGCACAACATGATTTGATTCCTATCCGCACCAGCAGCAAAACTCTTTTCCTTAAACTTCTTTTTTATGGACTTTACTTCAACAGAGGCAAGCTTTTTGTCGGGTCGTACCAATGCAACTGCCGTAATAAAACCCGTTAATGGATCTACAATATAAAGGGATTTATCGAGGATTGAATTTCTGGGGAGGCCATGCCTTTCATTATGCACCTTAACTGCGTAAGTAATTTCATCGGGCAATCCCATTTCCTTTAGCCATTCACTCCCAATAAGACTATGTTGCTGTGGATTATCTTTTGTTTCCTCATAATCAATATCATGTAATAATCCTGTAAGACTCCATTTTTCTTCATCCTCACCAAATCTTTTTGCCAATGCCCTCATCACAGCCTCCACTGCCAGCATGTGCTTTATTAAGTTCTCGTCATGGACTCTTTTTTTCAATTCCTTGAAATATTCTTCTCTATTCAATTTAACCTCCATTATCTGAAAATTGTATAATCAAGAAAAGGAAATATACTGTCTTTATGCTCCAGAACTTCAACAAGCCTTTCATCAATCTTATGAGTCAAAAGTTGCTCTCTTAAATTATAAAAGGCATTTATATGGAATTTCTCCCTCATTGTTGCATACTCCACAGCAGTTCCCACGGAGATAAGAAAAGCCCAGTCACTACTTTCAGCAAGCATTAGTTCCCTTCCCATCTGATTTAGAGCCCTTCTTTCAAGAGGATTGGCCTTTCTATACTTCTTTGCGAGTTCTATCATTTCGGCTCCCATCAGGTGTAAGTGAGGATATATCCAATCTGTTTTATCATTGAGCCATACCTTGAAGTATCCACCGTCTCCCCACGTCGAGGTAGAGGGAGTTGCTATTTGTACCCTTGGAAATTTTTTAATGTAGTTAAATGGAGTAATTGTATCAATTACTCCTGAAAATTTTGAAATGTCTTCGAGGAGCGAACCAAGAAATTCGGGTCCCTCAAACCACCAATGCCCGAAAAGCTCTGTATCGAAGGGAGTCACGATTATCGGGGGAAGTCCCATTAAACTATAAAGATACTCAGCCTCTCTTTCTCTATTAAACATAAAGTTACCTGCATGTGTCTGTGCTACTGATAGCGCTTCATTTCTTGAATAAAGTTCTTTTTTATTCAGAGGGACTTTACCGGAGATTCTGTGAATCTTGATACCAGAGTCAAACCGGAATCCTGCGGGATGTAAGTATTTTTTAACCTTTTCTGTTGATATATCATACCCTATATCCTTGTAGAATTCCCTGTATCTAAAATCACCAGGATACCCCTCTTGAGCACTCCAGACCTGTTTTGTGGCATCGGGATCTCTTCCAAAAAATACAACACCACTTTCAGAAACAATAGGAGCACTCACACCGAAAACTGGTGTCGGATTTGCATATAGAATCCCGTGAGTGTCAAGCATTGTAAACCTTATTTCATTTTTCGAAAGAATCTTATCTATGCCTTCAGTATATGCACACTCCCCAAGCCATAGACCAGAAGGCATTGTGTCAAAAGCCTTTTTGAATACTTCCACTCCAAGCTTAACCTGCACTTCCCTGATCTTTTCGTTTAACTCAAGTGGGAGTATTTCGTGAGTCGCTGTTGATGTAATAAGTTCAAGACAACCGCTCTCGAATAACCTTTTATAACCGGAGAGAATATCTCCTTTCAGTTCGTCAACAAATATGTTTCTCAGGGATTTGAATCTTTCAAGATAGAATGATAAAACTTCCTTTACTTTCTCGTCCCTTGAAGATCTAAGCTCATCATAAATTAATGAGATCCTGTTCTTAAGATAAGTATCAAACCTTTCCATCAGTAGGGAATCCTGAAGCATTGTAATTAGAGGAGGAGTCATGGACATAGTTATCTCAAAATTTACATGCTCACTTAAAAGATTATTAAAGATGTGATATAGGGGAAGGTAACTCTCAACAATGGCTTCATAAAGCCAGTTTTCCTCAATAAAATAATCCTCCTCGGGGTGTTTAACAAATGGTAAATGAGAATGTAGAATTAAAGTAAGATAGCCTTTTTTCAATCAGATTGCCTCGGAAAATGTAAATATTTAATCTTCTTTGCTTCCTTTTCCTGCCTTTCTCTTTCTTTCTCGAGCTCTTCGGAGGACTTTGTCTTCTCTTTCTTTACTTTGTAACCACCTTTTTCAACGTCTACATTTGCCCATTTAAGTGTCCTATCTGAAGAAACCTTTCCTGAAGGCAATATAATAGCCTCGGAAGAAATAATCTCCTTAAATCTCCTTCCCCTGTTATATCCAATAACTGCTTTTATTTCACCACTCCCTTCAATTCTCATGTATCCTTTCCCATGAGAAAGATTGACAGGGATATTTAAAAGTTCATCCTCCTGACGAATAATTTTGAGAACCCCTTCTTTGGAGTATTTCTCTGTTATTTCCCAATTAACAAAAACTGTGCGTGGTTCCTGCGGTAGTAATTCAATATGATCCTTCTCGATCTTCTTGGATATTTCCTGTTTCAAATCTGATTCTACTTTTCTCAATTCTTTTAAAGGTTTTCTTGCCTTTTTTATTGCAGCAATGAGCTCTGCCTTTTTCATTTTTGATCTACCCTTTATGTCATTCACTCTGGCAAGTACAAGAAGCTCTTTTCTTGACATTGATTCGAGTTTTTTATTCACCCTGACCTCCCTGTAATAAGACTTTTAGGAAAAGCAAAACCTCTATGTAAAACTACAATTTTTGATGGTGTTACATAGAAGTACTTTTGATCTAATTCGTCATCGTAACCAATACTTACATTATCAGGTATTCTTACAAATTTATCAACAATAGCCCTTTTTATTTTTACATTCTTCCCGATTTCGACTTCTCCAAATATAATTGAATCTTCGATAGTTGTAAGAGGCCCCACCTTTACATCGTAAAAGATAACGGAGTGAAGGATCTTTGCTCCATAAAGTAAAGATCCGTCAGAAATAATTGAATCCTCGATGCTGGAGTTCACTTTTACACCATTAACTTCGCTAAACGTAATTTTCACTGGAGGGTATTCTCGGTCATGAGTAAAAATTGGCCAGCTCCTATCGTATATGTCGATTTTTGGATTATTGCTCAGAAGATCCATATTCGCTTCATAGAAGGCATTTATTGTTCCAACATCCTGCCAATAACCTTGCTTGCCATCCTTATCAAAAAACCTAAATGCAAATACATTCAGGTTTGAGCGAATTGCATAAGGAATTACATCCTTTCCGAAATCATGAGATGAGAGCTCCACATTTTCATCATGCTCAAGGAGGCTGGTAAGAACATCTTTATTAAATATATAAATTCCCATAGACGCTAAACATAAGTCAGCATCTTCTGGGAGAGTTGGGGGATCCCTTGGTTTTTCCCTGAACCCAATAATTTTGTTTTCGCCGTCAACCTGCATGATACCGAAGTTTGATGCCATGTCTTTCTGGATTATTACTGTACCAATTGTTATATCTGCTTCCTTACTTATATGAAATGCAAGCATATCTTTGTAATCCATCTTGTAGATATGGTCACCAGAGAGAATAAATACATATTTTATATTCTCGCTACTAATATAGTATAGATTCTGATAAACTGCGTCTGCTGTACCTGTGTACCACTTTTCTCCATACCTCTGCTGAGGAGGAAGCTCTACAATATACTCTCCCAGCCTACTATTTAGAAAGCTCCATCCAAGTGCGAGGTGTCTGCTCAAAGAAGAAGATTTATATTGAGTAGCGACTGCAACCTTTCTTATACCAGAATTGATACAGTTACTAAGAGCGAAATCGATAATTCTGAACTTGCCCCCGAAAGGAACCGCGGGCTTTGCTCTTTCCATGGTTAATGGATAAAGTCTTTCCCCTTTTCCTCCTGCGAGCAAAAAAGTAAATACTTCGTCAAGAAGCTGTCGGCTCATATCAGCAATATTATATATGAATAATATTATTTAGAAAAGAGTATTGAAATTCCTTTTGTCTTCGGGAATGATTCGTTTGGAAAAAAGGTAGTCAAGCGCCTTTTTTGTAAGAACACGTCCCTTTGGTGTTCTCAGGATAAAATCAACCTTGAGAAGGTAAGGCTCAACAATATCTTCTATGGTGCCTTTGTCTTCCCCTAATGCCGTTGAAAGCGTTTCTATGCCGACTGGGCCACCATTAAATCTCTCCACAATTGTCTTGAGATATTTCCTATCAAGATCATTCAGTCCATAGTCATCAATGTGTAATTGATCGAATGTGCTTAACACGATTTCCGCATTAATAACACTTATTCCCTCTGCAGAAGCAAAATCTCTAACCCTTTTAAGGAGTTGTATAGCAACTCTTGGAATACCTCTTGCTCGCAAACCAATAAGTTCCGCTGCCCTTTCATTTACCTTTATATTAAAAATCGAAGCAGTTCTCAGGACGATCTGGCCAAGTTCGGAGGGTGCGTATGGCTCAAGGTGGTATATAATCCCAAACCTATCTCTCAAAGGCGGAGAAAGTAATCCAAACCTTGTTGTCGCACCAATGAGAGTGAACTGATTAAGGTTTATTACAATTGTGTGCGTGCTTTTTCCAGAACCTGCCACTATGGGAAGCTTAAAGTCCTCCATGGCGGCATAAAGTACTTCTTCAATTGCCTTAGAAAGCCTGTGGATTTCATCGATGAAAAGGATGTCGCCGTTTGAGAGATTTATAAGAATTGATGCAAGATCAGCCACCTTTTCAATTGATGGGCCTGTTGTATGTTTGAGAGAAACATTTAGCTCCTGAGAGATAATCTTTGCAAGCGTTGTTTTACCAAGTCCCGCAGGGCCATAGAAAAGAGTGTGATCAAGCGGTTCCCCCCTTGCTTTGGCTGAATCAATAAAGACCTTAAGGCTCTGCTTAATAGTCTCTTGGCCGATGAACTCCTCAAGGGTTCTCGGTCTTAAACTTTTAACCATTGCTGAGTTTCTTTATAACTTCTTTAACAATTTCTTCAACTGGCATTTCAGGATCTATGCTATGAAGTACTGTATCAATATCATTGCGTTCGTAGCCAAGAGAAGTTAATGCATCCTTAGCAATTTTCAAATTTCCTCCTGATAATTCTGATGCATCTGTATTTATAACTCCTCCTAGCTCCATAACAATTCTTTTTGCAGTCTTTTCCCCAATTCCAGGGATCTTTGAAAATAGTAGAAAGTCTCCTTTTCTAATTGTAGAAGTAACAGTATCTCTATCAAGATTTTTTAGTATGGTAAGTGCAGTTTTAGCTCCAATGCCGCTAACCTTCTTAATCATTAATTCAAATAGATCTCTATCTCTTTTGTCAGTGAAACCATAAAGGGTGACACCGTCCTCTTTCCATTGCTCGTGGATATAAAATGTATAAGTCTCTCCTCTTTTGAGTAGTTCAGGCCGTGGGAATTGTATGTCAAAACCAATACCTTCGGTCATCACAATGACCGAGTTTTCATAAATCTCCTTAATCTTACCCTCAATAATAAAAATCACCCTGTCATCTCCAGGTAAGAAAGGGAATAAATATGACAAAGCGCTACAGCAAGTGCATCTGCTGCATCATCTGGCTCAGGCCTAACATCAAGTTCAAGAATTATCATAATTGACTTTGTAATGTCCTCTTTTGTTGCTCTACCTGCACCAAAGATAGCTTTCTTTGCTTCCAGGGGAGTATATTCAAAGGCCTTTTTTTCAAATTCTCCAGCTGTTAAAAGAGCAATTCCTAAGGCTTCGCTTACATTTACTACGCTTTTGAGGTTTTCGTTAAAGAAGATCTTTTCTATAGCAACGTGGTCAACACTATTTCTTCTGAAAATACCGGAGAGCTCGACGTGAAGTTTTACAAGTCTTTCAGATAAAGAAAGAGAGGGTAATGTTCTTATTACTCCAAAATCAACTGCTTCTACCTTTTCTTTGTTCTTTCTGACCACACCAAACCCTGTAATTGCAATGCCAGGGTCAATACCAAGAACTGTTATATAGTCCAAATCAGATACCTATTTTATCGGCAATTACTTTCAACTCGTCTTCGTCAATATCATAGTTTGTGTAATAATCCTGAACGTCTTCATGATTTTCGAGTTCTTCCGAAAGTCTGACAACCTTTAAAGCATCGTCTCCTGTTACTTTTACAACATTTTTTGGTACAAGAATGATTTCAGCATCTTTTATTTTAAGACCATTTGCTTCAAGTTTTTCCCTTACTTGCTCAAGAGATTTTGGATCTGTAATAACAGTAAATGTATCGCCCTCTTCCCTGAGATCCTCTCCTCCTGCATCTGCAACAATCATAAAAAGGTCATCATAAGTAAGCTCGCCTACATCTTCAAGTTCAATCTGTCCCTTTGATTCAAAATTCCAGGAGACTGCACCAGATTCTGCAAGGCTGCCTCCAATGTTGGTAAAAATCCTTCTTAATTCTGCGACAGTTCTGTTCTTATTGTCCGTGGATATCTCTATTATAAAGGCAGTTCCTCCTGGACCGTAAGCCTCATATGTATATTCCTCAATGCTTACGCCAGGCAACTCACCTGTACCCCTCATTATGGCCTTTTTTATGTTATCCATAGGCATTCCCATCTTTCTTGCCCTTTCTACTGCAGTTCTGAGGCGTATATTTGTATCGGGATTTCCACCGCCATGTCTGGCTGCGACAATCAACTCTTTCGTTAATTTAGTAAAGAGCTGTCCTCTCTTTGCATCTTGTGATGTTTTCTTTGCTTGAATATTGTGCCATTTTGAATGTCCTGACATCTATTTTATCCTCCTAATTTCCTATTATATCTAAAAAGTACTTATGCACTTTTAAGTCTTCACCAAGTTCTGGATGAAAAGAAGAAGCAATGATCTTCTTCTCCCTCAGGAAAACAATTCCTTCAGGAACAGAGGCAAGCACTTCGACTTCTGGCCCTGGCTCTACTGCAACAGGTGCCCTTATAAAAATTGCATGAAAGGGAGAATCGAATCCCTTGATATCAATGTCTGTCTCCATGCTATCGCCCTGTCTTCCAAAGGCATTCCTTAAAACGGTGACATCAAGAAGTGCAAGAGAGGGCTGCTCATGATCTCTTATCCTCTTTGAGAGAAGGATCATACCTGCACATGTTCCATAGATAGGCATTCCTTCTGCTGCACGATTCTTTATAGAATTGGCAAGGTCAAATCTTTCCATAAGTCTGCCTATTGTCGTGCTTTCCCCGCCAGGGATAATGAGTCCATTAATATTCATAATATCTAAGGGTGTTTTCACTGGAACTGCTTCAACCCCGAGCCTTTTTAGCATGTAAATGTGTTCGGAAACATTGCCTTGAAGTGCAAGAATTCCCACTTTCATCATTCACCCCGCACCTGCATCATAGCTTCTTCCTGAAGTTCCCTTATATCAATACCAGGCATTTCCTCACCGAGTTCTTCGGACACCTTTGCAACAATTCTTGGGTCATTAAAGTATGTTGTTGCAGCAACAATTGCCTCGGCTCTTTTCCTTGGATTGCTCGACTTAAAAATCCCCGATCCTACAAATATGCCCTCAGCACCAAGTTGCATCATTAAAGAAGCATCAGCAGGAGTTGCAATACCTCCTGCAGCAAAGTTTACCACGGGCAATTTTCCAAGCGCCTTTACTTCCCTCACAAGGTCTAATGGTGCAGCGAGTTCCTTTGCTTCTTCAAAAAGCTCTTCCTCGGTCATATTCTGTATTTTTCTTATTTCATCCATTACAAGCCTCATATGCCGTACAGCCTCAACTATGTTTCCCGTACCTGGTTCCCCCTTTGTTCTTATCATGGCAGCTCCTTCACCAATTCTTCTCAAGGCTTCTCCCAGATTTCGTGCACCGCAAACAAATGGTATTTTAAAACCCCACTTATTAATATGATGAGTTTCATCGGCAGGCGTAAGAACTTCGCTTTCGTCAATGAAGTCTACTCCTATTGCCTCAAGGATCTGAGCCTCAGCAAAATGACCAATTCTTACTTTTGCCATCACGGGGATGGTCACTACATTCATTATATCTTTAATGAGTTTTGGGTCTGCCATTCTGGCCACACCCCCGACTTTTCTTATGTCAGCTGGGATCCTTTCAAGAGCCATAACAGCTACAGCACCTGCCTCTTCTGCAATCTTAGCTTGCTCTACAGAGGAAACATCCATAATAACGCCACCTTTTAGCATCTGGGCAAGGCCACGTTTTACTTTTATTGTTCCAAGAGCTCTTTCCATTATCTCGCCCTCCTTCTTTAATATTTTAGTCTTTTTGTCTCAAAAATCAATATGTAAGGTAATTTACATAAATATCATTTTTAGGCATATTTCAATTTCAAAAAACCTTTACGAAACAATTCGGATATTTGATTTTTTGATTAAATCTGTTATTATTAACATGGCCGGAGAGGTGACCGAGCGGTTTAAGGTGCACGCCTGGAGAGCGTGTGCGGGTTTGTGCCTGCCGTGGGTTCGAATCCCACCCTCTCCGCCAGAAGGTTAAGATGGATAAATTTAAATTTTTGCTTTCAAGAGAGTTTAATTTTGATGCTGCACACAGGATTGTTGACTATTCAGGAAAGTGTGAGAGGATGCATGGCCACACTTATATGCTGAGCGTTACAATAAGAGGGGAACTAAAAAAGACTGAGATGGTGCTTGATTTCGCAATTTTTAAAAGTATTGTAGAAGAAAACATCATAAAAAAACTCGACCATACGTTTTTGAACGACATGTTTGATAACCCAACAACAGAGGTTATTGCTCAGTGGATTTTTAACGACTTGAGTGAAAGATTTAAGAGTTATGAATGTACTCTTTATGAAGTAAGCCTTTCAGAGGGAGCGAATAATAAAGTGACGGTGAGATATGAAGGATGTCCAGAATGAACCCGATGTGAGAGGCTTGCCACTGAGGAAGGTAGGAGTAAGGGGCATTGTTTATCCTATCAGGGTTATGGATAGACAAGAAGGATTTCAAAACACAGTATCAAGGATAAATATGTATGTGGATCTGCCAGAGAAATTTCGAGGCACACATATGAGTAGATTTGTTGCAGTCCTTAATAAACACAAATGTAATATGAACCTCAATAATCTGGAAGATATCCTTGAAGATATGAAGGCTGCACTAAGAGCAAAAGAAGCTCACATCGAGGTTTACTTTCCTTACTTTGTCTGGAAAAAGACACCTGTTTCAGGGATTGGAAGTTTCATGAACTATGAGTGTGCATTTCTTGCTTCAAAAGGAAATCGATTTGATTTTGTACTCGAAGTAAATACCCCTGTTCACAGCCTCTGTCCGTGTTCGAAAGAAATAAGCAACTATGGCACACATAATCAGAGAGCAAACATAAAAGTTCAGGTCAGGATGAAAAAACTTGTGTGGATTGAGGAAATTGTTGAGATTTCTGAGAATGCTGCAAGTGCACCTCTTTTCGCCCTACTTAAAAGAGAAGACGAAAAGTATATCGTAGAGCATGCCTATAAAAACCCAAAGTTTGTAGAAGACATGGTGAGGGATGTTTCGCTTATGCTTGAACAAGACTCAAGGATTACATACTACTCTGTTGAAGCAACAAGTTTTGAGAGTATACATAATCATGACGCTTATGCCTATTATTTGAAGGATAAAAGGGCCTGATAGATTATAATTCAAATTGCCTCAGATTCCTTGCAATAATGCCAGTAAAAAGACTCAAACACGCAGATATAATGAACCACACAATTGCATACTCATAAAAAAAGCCGAGGGGAAACATCTTTATAAGCATCGTATCTGCAGGGAGAAGCCAATACTGGTTTCTAAAGAGAACTTCATGAAATATATAGAAAGATCTATCGAATCCAAAATAGGCAAAAATTGCTACCACTGAAATTATTATAAATGTTATTGTTGAAGAAACAGAGATAATTCCATACTTTCCTTTAGTTCTCGTCAGTACGAAGACGGTCAGGATGAGAGAAATTATAAGCACGTAAAATACAATCCTTATGATCCTTTTTACATCTCTCATATGGATAATTTCTTCCTCTGTAAAGAAGTTGTTAATGATGTTGCCATCAGCATCCTTGATAGAGATCTCTTTTTCCGTGTTAAAGAAATATTTTATAACCTGTCCTGTATACAAAAGGTAGTTTTCTCTGTTTATACCACTCTGTGATTCAATGCCCTGTCTGGAGAATTCCAGAGAAAAGAAAAAATGATTCAAGAGGAGAAACAAGGGGGTAAAAATTAACACATAACAGGTCGATGCAATAAGGATGATTTTAAGGGCTTTCATTCAAGCAATTCCTTTAATAATATTTGGGCACCCCTCTTACTCAGTGGGTTGTTTTCATTGCCACACTTTGGGGAAAAGATACATCCAGGACACCCATCATTGCAGGGACAATCTTTTACTGTAAGGTAGGCAGCGTTCAGAAGTTCTTCTATCCTTTCAAATCCTTTTTCTGAAAGACCAATCCCACCCTCAACTCCATCATATATGAAGATTGTAGTTTTCTGTGTATCGGGATGGAGAGGATGTGAAACACCACCAACATCGTTTCTTTCGCAGACAACAACAAGAGGCATCATGGCAACGAGTAGGTGCTCAGTTGCATGGATTGTACCAGGGATATCCTCCTTGGCATCAATGATTTTTTTACATAATTCTTCATTGAGCGTAAACCAGAGAGCTTTTGTCACAAATTTTATTTCAGGGAGGTCAAGTTCCTCTGTACCAATTCTTCGATCTGTTTCAATCTGCTTTTTTACAAAACCCCTGACCTTTTCGTTTACAAGGACATCGCCATAATAGATAGGGATCTTATTAAACCACTTTTCCTTCAATATATTTCTTATCCAGATAGTCTCAATTGCAAGAGAATCTGTATAAAAATCCACTTCCCTCTTTACGAGGAGTGCGAATTTTTTATCCAAGTCTAACTTCGTGACTAAGTAGGTGTCACCAAGATGAAGATAAACTGCACCTTCAAATGCCTCTTCGATAGCCCTTTCCCATGAAATGGTCTCAAGGACCTGGTCATTTGAAGTATCAATGAGTTCTATATTTTCTTCCCCTGTTCCCCTGATATTAATATTAGGGGCTGGACTCTTCTTTTCCAGATAGAAAAACCTTTCACCTTTTTTTGTTAATACTCCTTCATCTTCGAGTTTATTTACGATATCTTTTGTAGAACTACCAAAGTATTCTACATCCCTATCCACTTCAAGAGGCAATTCGTATGCCGCACATTTCATATGAGGTGTTTCTATATAAGAGTTTTCAGGATTCACAGTAATACTTTCAACATGTTTTGAAAAGATGTACTCAGGATCCCTTACAAAGTACTGGTCAAGAGGATTTGAGCCTGTGATAAAGATTGTAATGGATTCACTCTTTCTCCCAGATCTTCCTGATTGCTGGAAGACACTCGAAAGGCTGCCTGGGTAACCAACAATTATGCTTGCATCTATATCCCCTATGTCAATTCCGAGCTCAAGTGCATTTGTAGTAACAACCATTCTTATCTTATCATTTTTTATCTTCTTCTCAATTTCATTCCTTGTTTCTTTTGTGTAGCCTGCTCTATAGGATGAGATCAATTCCCTCTCCTCAGGACTAACGGAATTCAAAAGAAGCCTTGATAAAAGTTCAACTCCCCGTCTGGACTTAACGAATGCAATTGTCTTTACATTATTTTTGAAGAGTGTTTTAAGTACCCAGAGTGCTTCTCTATAAATACTCTTTCTTAGGTTTGTTGTACCATCGATGACTGGGGGATTAAATATAATAAAACTCTTTCTTGCTGGAAAATATTCAGTGCCTCCAATAAGCTTTACTCTCTCTCCAATGAGTCTGAATGAAAATTCCTCAGGATTCTCTAACGTTGCGGAAGCAAGAATAAACTGAGGATAGGCACCATAATAGTGAGAAATCCTTCTCAATCTTCTCATAATTTCACTCATATGAGAGCCAAGTATGCCACCATAGTAATGTGCTTCATCTATAACTATAAATTGCAGATTTGAGAAAAACTTGCCCCAGTTCATATGATTCGGAAGGATTCCCACATGAAGCATGTCAGGATTTGCAAGAATCATTTTAGCATTTCTTCTAAGATATGCTCTTGTATCCAGGGAGGTATCTCCATCATAAATTCCTGTGATTAGTTTTGCTCCGTCTATTATTTCGTTAATCTTTTCAAATTGATCCTGTGTGAGCGCTTTTGTAGGATAGATATAAAGTGCAGTTGCACCTGGATTCTTAAGGAGGTGATCAATAATAGGTGTGTTAAATGCAATGGTCTTGCCTGAAGAGGTGGATGTTGTGATAATGATATTTTCACCCCTTTTTATACTTTTAATTGCCTCTATTTGGTGGCTATATAATTTTGATATACCTTTTCTTTTAAAATAATCGGTTAAAACCGGGTGGAGTTCTAAAGGTATCGAAGCAGAGGGTAGTTCTGATTTCTCGAGTTCAAAAATTCTCACAACCTGCCCATGATAATTTTCGTCTCTTCTTAGTTCCTTGAGAATGAAATCAATCATTGGGTTTTATCTTCGCTCTTCTCTGCACTTTCCTCTGCATTCTCTTTGGAAATTATCATTGCTCTTTGTATTTCCTCTTCTTTCATTCCTGCTTTTTTTAATTCTTCTTTTATTCTGTTCATTTCTACGATATTCTCTGCTATCTCATTATCTATGTCTTCAATTATCTTAATCTCTTCTTTGAAAAGCTCAATTACTTCAGTGGGAATCTTTCTATCCGTATAAAGATTAAAGAATTTTTCACCAAGGTTTCCTGCTTTTGCTCTCCGGCGTGCATTGAGGGTCGCATTTTCCGTGTAATAACCTCCAATCTTTGCAAGAAGAGAGGCCTTTCGCTAACTTCCTTTGCACCTTTTTGATTTTGTCTATAAAATCATCCATATTATTCTCCCCAAGCAACTGTACTTTTTGCTCTTTCTAATTTCTTATAAATTTCAATGAAACTTCTACAATCAAGACTTGCACCACCAACAAGACCCCCGTCAATCTCCTCCATCCTGCCAAGTTCTTCTATGTTGCCACTATTTATACTTCCACCGTAGAGAATCGTGACCTCCTCTCCCAAATTTCCTCCATAGTTCTTGTTTAAGAGATTCCTTATGAACTTATGTACGGAATTCGCTTCTTCAGGTTTTGCATTTATGCCGGTTCCAATTGCCCAGACTGGTTCATATGCAACGATCACTTTCAATGCCGCAGCATTCATTATACTATCCAGGCCTCCTATAAGCTGCCTTTCAATAACATTTTCTGTGAGTCCTTCCTGTCTTTCTACAAGGGTTTCTCCCACACAAAGAATAGGCCTGAGATCGTTTTTCAAAGCTGCTTTTACTTTTTTATTTATGAGTATATCATCCTCCCCAAATATATGTCTTCTTTCAGAATGGCCAAGAATCACGTATCTAACACCTACATCTGCAAGTAAGAGAGGTGAAACCTCTCCTGTAAAGGATCCGTACTCCTCAAAATACATATTCTGGGCACCCAGTTCAATTTTACCTTCTTTTATCACATCATAGACGCTTGTTAGAGCAGTAAAAGGAGGAAAGATTATAACTTTTGAGGAGCCTGATATACTTTGTTTCAAGCATGCTGCAAGCTCAATACTTTCGGAAATAGTTTTGTTCATTTTCCAATTCCCTGCAAGTAAAACTTCCCTCATATATTTCTTTTTACTCCTTTAAGGTTTTCTCTTGTAAATGCCATCGGTAAAAGGTCTTCCAATGTTTTTTCAATGAATTTTCCATCAAGGTTTGCAACATATATCTTCAGGTCTTTAGAAAACTCTACAAGTACCTGCCTGCAGATACCACATGGCATTGAGAGCTCCTTTGTATCTGCAACAACTGCAAGCTCAACAATCTCTTTTTCTCCTGCACTTACTGCATTGAATACTGCTACCCTTTCTGCACAAACTGTTGCCCCATAGCTTGAATTTTCAATATTTGCACCTGTAAAAGTTTTTCCGTTTGATGTAAGCACCGCTGCCCCAACCTTAAAATTTGAATAAGGAGCATAAGCATATTCTCTTGCTTCCTTTGCAAGTTCAATCAGTTTCTTTCTCATTACTATCCTCCCTTGGTTTCAGAATGACTTTAACCTGCACAATTCTTCTGTCTCTGATTTTGCTTATTATAAATTTAAAGTTACCTATATTAATTTCCTCTCCCGGATATGGGAGTCTGCCGAGTTTCTCGAGTACAATACCTCCAATTGTAGATGCTTCTTCATCAGAAAAGTCAGCGTCAAAATTCTCATTAAACTCTTCGATACTCAGTGCACCAGAAATAAGGTATGCATTTTCCCCGATTTTTTCACATAACTTTTCCTCTTTTTCATACTCATCCATAATCTCCCCTACAATCTCCTCGAGGATATCCTCAATGGTGACCAGGCCAGACAGCCCCCCGTATTCGTCAAAAACCAATGCAATTTGAATTTTATTCTTCTGCATCTCATTAAAGAGCTCGTCAACCCTTTTCGTTTCGGGAACAAAATGCGCACTTCTTATGATATCCTTAAGATTTACAGAGACATCAACCTTATTTAAGAAAATCTTGAAGAGGTCTTTGACGTAGAGAATGCCTACAATGTTGTCAATCTGATCCTCATAGACAGGAATTCTTGAGTGATTACTTGTTGTAATGCGATTGAGAATTTCCTCCATTGTTGCACTGGTCGGAAGAGCAACAATGTCAACACGTGGAGTCATAATATCGCTTACAATAGTATCCCCAAATTCAAAGATGCTGAAGATCATCTTCTGCTCATTTTTCTCAATAATACCTTCTCTCTCTCCGAGTTCTATCATAGACATTACCTCTTCGGGTGTTTCAAAGACTTTCAACGAAGTAGGCTTAATCCTTAGTAGTCTCAATATCCCATTTGTAACGTGGGAAAGTGCAACTACAAAAGGAGATAGAATATACCAGAAAACCATGAAGAAGTAGTGAAGAAACATCGCAACTCTTTCAGGTCTATATGCACCAATATTCTTGGGGACCGTCTCCCCAAAGATCACAATAATAATTGTCGTAATAAGAGTTGCAGTAAACACGGATACGGACTGTGAAATATTTCTATTTGTTGCAATTTGGATTGCGATGGCAGTGATTACAGCTGTGAAGAGTATATTAACAAAATTATTAACAATAACTATAGTACTTATGAGTTTCTGGGGCTTGTTTTTCAGTTCGAGAAGTTTCTTTGCAATTACCGAGTTTTTTGAGAATGAATTCAGTTTAATCCTGGATGCATTGAATATTGCTGCTTCAAAGGCAGTAATTAAAGCCGAAATAACAAGTAAGATCAGTAGCAGGATAAACAAAAGGACTAGTGACTCCATTATCGAAATCCCTCCTTCTTAATAAAGCTTCTCTTTTCAACCTTTTTAAATATATCATCCTCTAACGCCTCCATTGATGTCTTGTCTTCCTCCTTATCATGACTAAAACCAAAAAGATGTAAAATACTATGAATTAAAAGAAATTCAAAATAGTTAGAAAAAGTATTACCTATTTTCCTGGCTCTTGCCTCTGCCACATATGGGCATATAACAATTTCTCCTGTCACTTTCTCTTGAGAGTTACACTCAAAAGGAAAGGAAATGACATCTGTAAATTTATCAACATTTCTGAATTTTTTGTTCAACGCTCGTATTGTCCTATTTCCTACAAGTGCAAGGCTTAATTCTAAATCTCCACTAAAGTTTAGATATTCGAGTATCTCTTTTATGAGTTTCTCTATATTTGCTTTTATAACAATATATTGCCTTGTTCTATTTGATATCTCTACGCTAACTTTCTTTCTCACCTGGATATTTTTCTCTCCTATGGTACATAGAGATGAGATTTTTTACAAAGGACTCCTTGAGTTTTTTCAATTCAAGAAATGTTATTGCAGATTCATCCAATTGCCTATCTTCTACTCTTTCAGAAACAATACTATTCACAAGGTACTCTATCTTTCCGTATTCAAGGCTTTCAAGACTGTGAGATGTTGCCTCAATGGCATCGGCGAGCATCAATATTGCTGTCTCCTTTGTTGTAGGAAGTGGGCCAGGGTAACGAAATTCATCTTTATTTGTATCAGGATCCATTTCTTTTGCCTTATGATAGAAGTAAGAAACAGCAGTCGTACCATGGTGGGTGGCTATAAAATCAACAATCTCATCGGGAAGCTTGTAAATCCTTGCAATCTCTATTCCCTCCTTTACGTGATTAATAATAACTGTCTTACTGAGGTTTGGAGAAAGTTGATTATGTATATTAGGGATCATCTGCTGGTTTTCAGTAAAATAATAGGGATGGACCATCTTCCCGATATCGTGATAGTAGGCACCAACTTTTGTGAGGAGTTCGTTTGCCCCGATTGCTTCTGCTGCTGCACCTGCAAGACTTGCAACCATCATACTATGCTGGTATGTTCCTGGGGCCTTTACCATGAGCTCCTGAAGGGGAGGGCTCTTTGCGTCACTCAATTCAAAAAGCCTCATAATGGTTACTTCATTGAAAAGATGCTCAATGAGATAAACAAAACCAATTGCAATGATGGTTGATGCGAAGAAATTTAGGAAACTAATAAGAGAGTTGGAAATAGATACAGATATAATTTCTTGAGAGGACATTTCTATAAAAAAGGTGGAAAGGCCGAAAAGAATACCACCTGCAGTACCTGAATAAATAAATGAAAGAATTTGAGAGCTCCTTTTAAATGCATAAAGGTAGACAACTGTTGAGATAAGCATTGAAAGTAGGGTAATAGAGTTTACACTAACAGGGAGCATGAGAGTAAGGGAAAAGCAGAGCGTAAGGACAAGAGAAGTTGTGATATCCATAAACTCGGAGACAACCATTGCAAAAAGTGGTATGGCTATGAGGAACAGTGATATATTTTTTGTAAAGAAAGATATGGAGAAGGAAATAGCAAAGATAATTGAAAACTCGAGAATTTTCTTGAGAAGGTTCTTTTTCTCAGCATATGCCCTTATTAATGCAAAAAAAGATATACCTAATGCAAATAAAAGTATAAACAGCACATTGAAGACGAGTCTTAGGTTTGCCTTACTCCTTATAAGTCCCAGAGCATTTAATGCCTTAATATGGTCTGCGGTGATTTTATCTCCTTTTCTTAAAACAACGCTTCCCTGTTGGATAGTAATTCTTACAGGTGGAACAGATCTTTTTGCTTCTTCCTTTGCTGCTTCTGTTGCCACACTATCATAGACCATATTTGGCTGGAGGAATCTACCTAACACATGTATAAGAAAACTCTTTTCTTCGTCTGTGAATTCGCTTTTTTTAATTTCGTCACTGCCATTTTTTATTGCCTGTGAAAGCTCGTCGCTTCTAATCCCTGTAACCATGAGTTTTGATACGAGGCTATCTACATACTCCTTCAGTTTATTCAGGGATTCTATATTCTCGTTCAGGAGAAGATTAACGTAAGTATCGCCTTCCAAAATATTTCCCAGGTCGGTCTTTTTCTCTTCAATTGTACCTTCAGAGTTTAAAACTGCAATAATATCGGAAAAGAACTTATTTAAGTCTGTGAAAATCCTCTGCTGTACCTCAATTTCGAAGCGATAGATAGGGGGAACGGATTCTGCAATCTTTGCTCGAAGTTCTTCTGTTTTCTCCGTGTCCACATACGTAACTGCTCTTTTTGCAATGATATTGTCCTCGGCTATGCTTCCTTCACTTATCTGGAGATTCTCAGGAAACAGGTCATAATAGGTAAGGGCAAAAGAAAAGGCAAAGAGAATCAATAGAAGTAAAAGTACATATACGCTTTTCTTTTGAATAATAATCCCTTTTTTGTGAGGTAGATTCTTAAAAAATTCCTCTCTATTTTTACTCCTATGTTGATTTTTCATAGTTTTATCAAAGAGTTAAAGATACTCAACAAAACATGTATTCATCTTAGAAACAGACCCTTTTTGGTGTTTTTGAAGAACCATATAATACAAACAATGAACCACCGATAATACATTGTCTTGTAATCTCTTTCTCATTACATAAACATAGGACATACTTACCCCTCTTTGTAAACACACTGAACATTGTGTAAAGCTGCTTTCTTTGCTCAGAATGCCATTTATCGTCTATATCTTCTTCCATCTCCCTTTATATTATAATATATCATTTTTACAAAGAATTACAAGTTTGCGAATTATTTTTTACAGGCGATCACATAAAATCATTTTAACAATTGTACTTATTTGAGAATGTATTTTATTAACATACAAAAGGTTCTTTTCATGACGAAGACTCTTGTCAGGCGCTTTGGGACTAAATTTATTACCAAGAGATATTTAAGTAAAGAGATATCTTTAATGAATTAGCAATGCTTGAAAGAAGACCTATTACCAAACAATTTTTTCTATCCTCTTCAATATTACTGACGAGTTTTTTATATGATTCATTCACATGCTTGCAAAAAATTGAAGATTGTTGTAAAATGCCTCTTAGTGTGCTAATGATTAGTATACTAATTAAAAATATTAGGAGATGATGCATAATGATTTCTGAGGAAGAGAACGAAAAGTTACTTCAGAAACTGGAGGGAATTTCTCCAGTTTCTATGAAGGTATTCCAGGTCTTTATCAGGGTAATGCGTCTTTACAAGCAGCTAACATTTAAGATGATCTCTAAGGAGGGCATATACCCTGGACAAGCAGCTTGCCTCTGGTTTGCAAGCCAACATCCTGGAATGAGTCAGAGAGAGCTTGCCTTAAAACTACATGTTACACCCCCTACTGCTACAGTAATGCTACAGAAGATGGAAAAATCAGGCTTGATTGTACGCAAGACTGATGAAAAGGACCAGCGTTTGACCCGGATGTATGTAAGCGATAACGGAGAAAAGCTTGTTAATAAACTATGCTGCATCTTTGCTGAGTTAATAAATGCAGGATTAGATGGGATGAGCGAACAAGACCAGATGGATTTCATACGTCTTTTGGATCAACTTTCTTATAATATTACTCAAAAACTTTGAGAAAGGAAAGTGAGATGGATTATGGAAAATATTAGAAAATTGTTAAGGTTCCTCACGCCTTATTGGAAAGGGATTGTCCTTATTATAGCATTACTCACTGTACAGGCAATATCAAATCTGTATCTTCCCAACTTGAATGCTGACATTATAAATAACGGTGTAGCGAAGGGTGATATACAATACATCCTTAGAACAGGCAGTATTATGCTTATTGTAACATTACTCCTTACAGGAAGTAGTGTTTTATCTATGTATTTTGGCTCAAGGACTTCTATGGCCTTCGGAAGGGATTTAAGGAGAGATATATTCTGCAAGGTTGAGAAGTTTTCTCAAAATGAAGTAGATAAATTTAGTATACCATCTCTCGTAACACGTAATACAAACGATGTACACCAGATACAGATGCTCATACTGGTAGGCTTAAACTTAATGGTGATTGCACCTATCATGTGTATCGGTGGAATAATAATGGCACTGAGACAGGACGTTGTGCTCTCCTCTTCGCTAATTGTGGTTGTGCCAACCATTGGGATAGTCGTTGGTCTCTTACTGGTCAAAACTGTTCCTTTATTCCGTTCTATGCAAGTGAAAATAGACAAGCTCAACCAGGTAATGCGTGAAAAACTTATGGGGGTAAGAGTAATAAGGGCATTTGTACGCAATGTTCATGAGGGCAAAAGATTTGACGACGCAAACAGAGATTTAACTATGACCTCTTTAAGAGTGCAGAGAATTCTTGCTATTGGCATGCCATTATTAATGGTTATAATGAATCTCTCTTCGGTGACCATTGTCTGGTTTGGTGCCCATAGAATTGATAGTGGTGCTATGCCTATAGGAAACCTCACTGCCTTCTTAACTTATATTTTAGAGATACTTATGTCTATTATGATGGCAATGGTGATGTTCGTTATGGTACCTCGTGCGGAGGCTGCTGCCGAACGTATAAATTCAGTGCTTACAACAGAAATGAGTATAAAGGATCCCGAAAATCCGGTAGAGCTACCAAAAGGCGATGTCGAATTAGAGTTCAGGAACGTGGAATTCAGCTATCCGGGTGCAGAAGCCCCTGTTTTAAAAAATATTTCTTTTTCAGGCTCAACGGGAGAGACGATTGCAATTATTGGAAGTACTGGATGTGGCAAGAGCACCCTTGTCAATCTTATACCACGTTTTTACGATATTACAGGTGGAAGTGTACTTATTAATGGAGTTGATATACGTAAGGTAACACTTGAAAAGTTAAGAGACAGGATCGGCCTTGTACCGCAGAGAGCATATCTTTTTAGCGGCACAGTCAGAAGTAATCTACTCTATGGAAAGGAAGATGCTACAGACGAGGAGCTATGGCATGCCTTGGAAGTTGCGCAGGCAAAGCATTTTGTTTTGGAGATGCCCGGCCAGCTGAATGCACCTATAGATCAGGGTGGGATAAATGTTTCTGGAGGCCAGCGTCAGAGATTAGCTATTGCTCGTGCATTAGTGAAACATCCGGATATATACATTTTCGATGACTGTTTTTCAGCTTTAGATTTTAAAACAGATGCTAATCTAAGAGCAGCTCTCAAAGGTGAAGCGACAAATGCATTAGTTATTATAGTTGGGCAACGTGTAAGCACAATTATGGGTGCTGATCGCATAATAGTGATGAACGACAATGGTACAATAGCAGGTGCAGGAACACACTCTGAACTTATGGAAAGCTGTGGGGTTTACCGTGAGATTGTCTATTCTCAGCTCTCGAAGGAGGAAGTAGCATGAACGAAAGAAATTCAAGCCCGCCTGTAAGGAGAGGTTTTGGTGGTAGAGGACGTCAAGGAATGATGCCTACAGAAAAAGTAAAGGATGCGAGGGGCACACTGAGGCGTTTTATGGGCTATCTAAAGCCTCAGATGTGGACAATCATTATTGTTATATTAATAGCTACACTTAGTGTTATCTTTATGATATCGGCACCCAAGATTTTAGGACGTGCCATAAATCTGCTATTTGAAGGAATTATAAGTAAACAGTTGCCTCTCGGAATGACAAAGGATCAAGCTATAGCAATGTTAAGAAACAGTGGAAGAGGACAGATTGCCGATATGATAGGCCCTTTGAATATTACACCCGGTAAAGGTGTAGATTTTAATGCAATCTTTTCTCTTCTGGCAATACTGGCAGGAGTTTATATACTAAGTGCACTGTTTCATTGGTTACAGCAGTACCTTATGGCAGGGGTTGCTCAGAAAACAGTGTATAAGTTACGCAAAGATGTGGATACTAAGCTTACCAAGCTTCCTCTAAGGTATTATGATAACCATTCTCATGGAGACATATTAAGTATTGTAACAAACGATATAGATAACATATCACATACTCTTCAGCAAACTATAACACAGATTATCACTGCCATGGTTACGATAGTTGGTGTTATTATAATGATGTTTTCAATCAGTGGAATATTAACATGGATCACCTTGGCAGTCATTCCTGTTGCTCTTATAATAACTACTTTGATAGCAAGGCATTCCCGAAAGCAATTCTTTGAACAATGGAATAGCACTGGAAGTTTGAACGGTCACATTGAGGAGATGTTTACAGGACATAATATTGTAAAGGTTTTTAACAGGGAAAAGGATGCTATAGAAACCTTTGATAAGGAAAACGAGCGTGTATACAATGCAAGTTTTAAGGCTCAGTTTCTCTCAGGCCTTATTATGCCTCTAATACGTTTCTTAAATAACATTAACTATGTAATCGTGTGTGTATTTGGGGGTATACGTGTTGCTAACGGTATTTTAACGCTGGGCGATGTGCAGGCATTTATCCAGTATTCCAGACAGTTTACACAGCCAATTTCCCAGACTGCAAGTATCATTAATACTATGCAATCCTCTATGGCATCTGCTGAACGTGTCTTTGAAGTCCTGGATGAAAAGGAAGAAACTCCTGATACTGAAAAAGCGGAGGTGTTAGAAGAAGTGAAGGGGCACGTAAGGTTTGAACATGTATACTTCCGTTACTTACCGGATGTTCCCCTTTTTGAAGATTTTAATCTTGATGTAAGGCCGGCCGAAAGTGTAGCCATTGTTGGCCATACTGGAGCAGGTAAAACAACACTTGTCAACCTTCTTATGCGCTTTTACGAAATTGACAGTGGATGTATCACAATAGATGGAGTTGATACACGAAAGATGACACGCGACTATCTGCGCAGTTTATTTGGGATGGTCCTTCAAGATACATGGTTCTTTGAAGGGACGATAAAGGAAAATATTGCTTATGGTAAAGAAGGTGCTACCGAGGAAGAAATTATGAAAGCTGCAAAGGCTGCCTATGTGGACCATTTTGTAAGAACATTACCTGAAGGCTACGATACGATAATTACAGCAGATACTTCCAACATTTCTGAAGGGCAAAAACAGCTAATCACAATAGCACGTGCCTTTCTATCCGACCCTAAAATGCTTATATTAGATGAAGCTACAAGTTCAGTTGATACACGGACAGAAGTACTTGTACAGAAAGCAATGTCAGAACTTATGCAAAACCGTACAAGCTTTGTCATAGCACACAGGTTGTCTACTATTCGTAATGCCAACAACATAGTCGTTGTAGATAAAGGTCGTATAGTTGAGCAAGGAAATCACCAGTCATTGATGGCAGCACATCGATTCTATTATGATCTTTATATGAGTCAGTTTAGTAAAGTAAGTGTAGAAGAAATCGACCATTCTAGCCCCCCTTATAGGTAACAGAAAGCCTCTTTAAAATGATTATTACTTGAATGCTAAGAATATGTCCTAAATTCCTGTAAAACAGATTTATCCTTCCTAATTGTATTATTTAATCCGTCGAATTTAGTGATGCATTTTTGAAGGGGAGTGTAAGCTCCCCTTCAAATCTTTGTGGTACAATAACAATTATTTTGCCATGTTCTATAAAATCAAAACCTTTTGGATTAATTATACTTCACAAATATTACCTGCAAAAATTAAGTGTTAATAATTTACTTTAACTTTCTTATATCAATAGGTGACTCCTGATAATGCCCGGGTATAATAAGTGAGGTATGTACTAAAATATAAAAAGGTCAATAAAACTTTGGACAGATACATGTCTTACAAATTACTGAAATATTATAAATAAAAAAAAGAAAGAGATACTTAGAAGTTATTTTGTCTTTCTGCTATAATAAATTTATAAATGAGGATTCTGGCATAAGAATGTTATACAGACACTCTGGACAGGAGGACTCTATTTAAGAGAAAGGAGAATCTATGGTTGCAGAAGAAATCAGAGATTTGGTAGCAAGAAAAGACGTGGATTACCTCGAAGTGAGGTTTGAAGATGGAACTGAAACAAGTATTTTAATAAGTGGCAAAGAAGTGGAATCTGTTTCTAAGGGAAAAATATCTGGAGGAAACGCAAGGGTTTTAATATCTGGAATCTGGGGGTTTGTTTATTTCAATAATATGATGGAATTAAAGGAGAAGATTGAAGCGGCAATTTCTCAGGCAAAAACTCTCAAGGGAAGTATAAAAGAAGTTGTCAGGCTTGCTCCTATCGAGCCTGTGCAAGTAACTCTGAGTACAAAAGTCTTGAAAGACCCAGAGTCCATCTCTCTTGAGGATAAAGTATCTCTACTAAGGCACTATAGTGACATTGCTTTGAGCGTCGATAGTAAAATAGTTAATACAAGAGTTTCTTACAGTGAGATAAGGAAAACCTTATATTTTGCAAACTCGGAGGGTACATATATTAAAAAGGAGTTATTAGATTTAGGTGGTGGAATTATGCCTATTGCATCCAATGGGAAGGAAATCCAGCGGACATATATCACCTTCGGAAGCAATTCCGATTTTTCTGTCGCAGAGAAGCTTGACCCTGAAGTTAAGGAGAAAGCCCTACTTTCTGTTAAATTACTGGATGCAGATGCCCCAAAAGGAGGAGAGTTCCCTCTCATAGTAGACAATAGTCTTGGGGGTGTTTTTATTCACGAGGCATTCGGACATCTAAGCGAAGCTGACTTTCTTGCCGAAGACCCGAAGATGAAAGAAATTATGAAAATAGGTAACATTTTTGGCTCACAAATTCTTAATGTTTTTGACACAGGTGATATTGAAGGCCATAGAGGAACACTTCTTTACGATGATGAGGGGGTACCAGCAAAAAAGATGTATCTCATAAAGGAAGGGGTTCTTTCAAGTCATTTACATACCAGAGAAACGGCCTACAAAATGAATGAAGAGGTAACAGGCAATGGGAGAGCCGTCAATTACAAGTTTCCGCCAATTCCAAGGATGAGGATAACCTGCATTGAAAACGGAAAGGATAAATTTGAAGATTTTGTTAAGGATATAAAATATGGTATTTATGCAAGAGGTTCTTTTGGGGGGGAAACTAATACTGAACTATTTACCTTTATTGCGGAAAATGCTTATCTTATCGAAAACGGACAAATCACTAAACTCCTGAAAAATGTGTCCCTATCGGGAAATGTTTTCGAAACGCTGAAAAACATTGTAGGAATTGCAGACGATTTTAAGATTATTGATTCCAGTGGAGGATGCGGCAAAGGAAATCAATTTCCTTTGCCTGTAAGTGATGGTTCTCCACACCTGTATATGAGTAAGGCAGTAATTGGAGGTAAATAATGGAAGAAAAATTTCTGAAGATAATGAAAGAGAAGTGCCTTTCTGGAGAGTTAATGGAGGTAAAAGTTAATAAATTCTCTGTGAACTTCGAGAACAACAGGCTTAAAAATATTGAGGAGGGTGAAACGTCGGGAGTTGCTGTACGACTTAAAAAAAATAATAAACTCGGCTTTTCTTATACAACGGACAGTGAAGATATTGTAGGAACTGTCGAGCGTGCCTATGAAAATGCAAACGTTTCTCCAGAGGTAAATTTTGATTTTGCGGGACCTGTTAATATTCCTGCTCCTATTTGCTTTGACAAGGATATTGTAAACCTGGATAGAAAAGAAATTATAGATACAGGTAAGGAAAATATAGATTTTTTACGTTCCTTAAGAGAAGGGGTGCAGGGTTTCTTTTCTATGAGTAAGCATATCATAAGCAAAAAGATTTTAACTACAGAAGGCTTCTCTTGTAATTATAATAAGAGCATTCTACTGAGTCAGATTGGAGGAGTGTATGCGGAGGAAGGTAATATCCTGTGGGTATTTGGTGAAATGGGCCGCACCTCGAAACATCTATTAGATATTGGAATATTGAGAGAAAAGATAAAGAAAAATTTTGAGGATGCAGAAAAGAACGTAAAGATAGAAAGAGGTAGATATCCGGTTATTTTTACTCCTTTTAGTGCTGTTTACCTTTTACTTCCGTTTCAATTTGCCTTGAATGCAAGAAATGTTATAAAGGGAACCTCAATTTTAAAAGACAAACTCAACAAACAGACTTTTTCAAATAATCTTACTATTATTAATGATCCTCTGCTTTCTTATGGTATAGCCACTACACCCTTTGATGACGAGGGAATCCCTTCTGAGAGAAAGGCTCTCATTCTACAGGGAAGACCTGTCAATTACCTCACAGACCTCTTTTCAGCAAATAAACTGAACCTGAAACCAGGAAATGCATCAAGAGATCTTTCAACGCCTCCAGCTCCTTCCTTTGCAAATATTACAATAGAACATGGCAATCTGACACTACAGGACATATTGAAGGTAAAAAATGGAATAATTATTGAAAGCTTAATGGGGGTTCAGATGGGCAATGTGAATGGGGGAGAAGTCACAGGAAATATAGAATTGGGCTATCTTGTTGAAAATGGAGAAATAAGAGGCAGGGTAAAAGATGCAATGATAAGCCTTAATATAATGGATGCTCTGAAAGATATTTTAGTATCTCAGGAAACTATCTGGACTGACTACTTGCTTTCTCCTTATATTCTTATTCCTGATGTTTCTATCGCCACAAAATCATAATGATGTGTGGTATGTATAGATGTTTGCCTTTTAAGGGTTTATTGTTTAGAAACAGATGAGATAATTTTCGCAGAAATTAAGGTGATTATAGGGTGATAAAGAATTGACCTTCGTGAAGGTGGAATTTACCTTTAATTTGTTTATTTTGCAAATCCCAAGACGAGGGTCCAAAGGAAAGCGACGAAAAGCACAAGACCAACATTCTTCAAAAGTAACTGAAATGTTCTGCTTGTCTTAGCCTTAAAATAATCTATGCTTAGGGATAAACAAAGATGTGTAGGGGTAAGCATTATCCCTGTCCATCCACCTAAATATGCAACAAAAAGGTTCAAAGGATTGATTGTTACTGGCTTTATAAGGGGGAGAAGCAGTGGATAAGATATACCAAATGTGGCCGCTGACATGCCTGTCATTACACCAACAACAAATGGAAGAAAGAATAAAATAAGAAAAGGAGTGATGTTACTTGCTATAAGGGTTGTATAAACACCTTTTATTAAATTCGTATTTATAGCAATTCCTTTGAGAAGGAAAATTGCATACATGAGGAATAGCATCTTGAATAGGTCCTTGAGATCGAAGGCCTTAAAAACCTTTAGAATGTTTAATCTTTTTATCGCAAAGATAAGGGCTATCCCAAAGAGCAGGGAGATAAGAACATTGATCCCGAATACAACGGCAAGGACCATCACAAGGAGAATGGGCGATATACTTTTTAATGCATCCAGATATAGCTTTAAACCTTGCTGCACTTTAAAATCATCCTTCACCTTGATTCTTGGGACTAAAAACAACATTCCTGAAATAATCATCCCCAGTGTCAAAGGCCACTGTAAAGATACAAGGAATGGAATTTCTACCCCCACAATTGTAGCCATAAGTGGTATTTCCATATATATGGGAGAAATTGGTTCCCATATATGCCTGAACCAATAATTTACGACAGCCTTTTCTTCACATGAAATTTCCGACGTTTTTGAGCCTTCTTCCACAAGAGGTGCAGACACAAGGGCTCCACCTGGCATGGGAAGGGCACCAATGATAAATGCAAACATTGGTACAAATAACCTCGGTGAAAAAACCTTTTGGAAGCTTGAAACAATTTCATCAAGAAAACCAGAACTTCTCAGTACACTAACAAATAAATTGACAAGAAAAACAACTCCGAACATATTAAGTGTCTCAGAAGAGATTAATGTCTCACCGAATGTAACAAGCATGGGCACGAAACCAATATTCTTAAGAATTGCAAGAAATATAGCAGCCACAAAAATTGAAAATCCTATATTGATTTTCAAGGAAATCAATACTCCAAGGAGGACCATAGAAAGCAACATAATGAAGAAATCACTCATATAAGTACATTATATAAATTTTAACTTTTTTTAAAAGATTACTATAATTTTTTATGTTAAAGATTGAAAGTATTGTGCAGGAAGCTGATAAGATTGTAGAAAAAAATTATGGGGAATACATCGCAAAGGGAAGGATCATCGATCTTCTTGTAGATATATTAAAGGAAGCAACCCCCTTGGATTTTGCAGGGCTTGAAGCTTCCAAATTTCCATATCTTATAGCGACTCCTCTTGAGACACCGTCTAAAACCTTCGAAATAGACACTAAGTACAATGAATATATTGCACTTGCTGCTGATGGTTCTGAAATCCCCATTAATGAAGATTTTTATTTTCCTTACTATGTCATAAACATAGGATTTATAGTAGAAAAATATGGGGATAGCTCGTTTGTTTATGCTGATTCGGAGCCGAAAATCTATTACGAAGAACAAGATCTATACGAAGAACTGGAAAAACCCACTCTTGTTAAGGGGGAATTGCTTACTGCGAAGATGTTACTTCAAGAAAGTAATAAATTAAGAGAACTGATAAAAACATACTGTAATGGTAAAATTCCTTCAATATCATTATTCGATGGGACACTAATTCAGTGGGAAGTAAAGGAAACAAGTGAAGCATTTAAAAAAAGGTTCCTATATAATTTTACGAATCTTATGGGCATTTCCTTTGAATCGGGTGTGCCTATTGCAGGTTACATCAGTGGGACTCATTCAAAAGATGTTATGGGATCAATAAGGTACCACCTTTTACAGAAGGATGTACAATATGACGAGAGGATTATCTCCTCGATCATTGACACTGAGATTTTTTCGAGAATTTTAAAAAAGCATGAAAGATCCGCTCTATTCAAAAGTAATGCTCCTGTGTTAAGCTTTTATCCATTTGATATTTATTTCTTCTTTCTTCATACAGGAGAGGAAATTGTTCGAGTTGAAATCCCGGAGTTCATTGCAAGAACTGAAAAAGCTCTTTCCAATGTGTGTACCCTTATACTAAATCAGGTAGAGAAGGGGCATGGATACCCAGTTGTGCTTAGGGAGGCGCATGAACAGGCCGTGATAAGAGAATCAGAAAAACTCTTCATTGAAGAAATGTTCTCCGATCTATTACAAAAAAAGGGTATACCTTTTCATGGAAATGCAAAATCTCTATCTAAAAGAATCAGAAATATTTAGGGATTTCTCTTCTTTAGATACGAGCTTCTGAAGTTCGTGTTTAAAGACTCTGTATAAGGAATTTTCTTTGACTGTTTTAAAAACCTTTCCCTTTTTAAAAATAACCCCGACTCCATTTCCTCCCGTAATCCCAATATCTGCATCTCGTGCCTCGCCAGGGCCATTCACCACACATCCCATAATTGCAACCTTCAATGGAACTACAACATTCCCAAAATCCCTCTGAGTCTTTCTAACGAGGCCCAGGATATCAATCTCAGCCCTTCCACAGGTAGGACAGGAAATAATTTCAAGACCACGCTTTCTAAGGCCAAGACTCCTCAGGAGTGTGAATCCTGCCTTCACTTCCTCAACTGGATCCCCTGTTATAGAAAACCTGATTGTATCTCCAATGCCCTCCCTCAAAAGATAGCCAATGCCCAGAGAACTTTTAATGAGAGAGTCATCTTTCACTCCTGCTTCCGTTATGCCAAGGTGGATGGGGTATTCGATAAGAGAAGCAATCTTCTCGTTTGCACTTATCGTGACGAGTACATCTGACGACTTTATTGAGATCACAATATTAGAAAACCCGACACCTTCAAGGATCCTCACCTCTTCCAATACTCCATCCACGAGGGCATCTACAGCACTTTTAGGTTTTTGTTTTAGAGATCCAATATTTGCTCCAACTCTTATTGGAATGCCTCTTTCCTTCGCGAGGGAAGCAATCTTTTTAATCCATCCCTCTTCAGTTATATTTGAGGGGTTTAGCCTGATTTTATCAGCACCCTTCTCAATTGAGGCAATGGCAAGTCTTGGATCGAAGTGTATGTCACAAACAATGGGTATGTGGACTTCCTTTTTTATTTTAGAAATTGACTCGGCAGCTTCCATATCAGGAATGGCAATCCTTACAATTTCACATCCTGCTTCCTCAAGCCTGTGTATCTCCGAAATCGTTTCCCATACATTATGTGTATCAGTCTTTGTCATCGACTGAACAGGAATAGTATGCGAACCTCCAATGAGTATATCCCCAATCCTTGTTTCTCTGGATTTCCTTCTCATCTTCCGAGAAGCCTTAAGATATCCCTCCAGCTAATAAATACCATAAGACCCAGAAGGAAGATAAATCCTGCTCCCTGCACAGAGGCCTGTTTCTCAGGTGGTATAGGTTTTCTTGTAATCGCCTCCCAGATTATGAGAATTAACCATCCCCCATCAAGAGCAGGGATTGGTAAAAGGTTTGTAAAACCGAGAGCAATACTAATTAAACCTGCAAGCCAGACTACACTTGCAACCCCACCTGCAGCTGCCTCTCCTGTGAGACCTACAATTCCGATGGGACCCATCATAGAGTTAAGTCCCTCTCTTGTAAAGAGCATGGGTATTGATTTCAGCATCTGGTAAAGCATTGAGCCAGTCCATTTTGCACCTTCATAAATTGCTCTGAATGGTGAGTATTTCTCACTCGAAGCAGTAATGCCAATTTGGTAAACCCCGGTTGCTTGATCCTTTTTGGGTTGCACATAGATACCGACCTCTTTCCCTTCCCTCTCAACCACAATTTGTAATGTTTTTCCATTGCTATTGCGTATCGCATTTATACTATCAGTCCAATCGTCTATCTTTACTCCGTCGATTTCAATAATCTTATCTCCACTTTTTAAACCAGCATAATAGGCAGGGCTATCAGTAATAACAGTAGAAATAGTAGTCGTAGGAACAAAGGGGTTTCCAAATGTGGTGAATAGAATAGAAAATATGACCATGGCTAATACAAAGTTCATAAATGGACCTAAAAAAATTGTGATGAACTTTTGCCAGACCCCCTTCTTAAAATAACCATCAGGCGCATCAAAATCTCCTTCCATTCCTTTAATCTTTGTATATCCCAGGATTGGAAGCATGCATAGCTTATAGAGTGTGTGGTTGATCTCTTTCTTAAAGATAGGTGGACCAAAGCCAATACTGAATTCTTCGACTGGGATTCCGGACATTCTTGCACCAAGGAAATGTCCTATCTCATGAACCGTTGCAAGGACACATATCATTACAATGCCTAATATAATTGCCCAAACACTCATAATCTTCTCCTTAAAATTTGTGTAGCCTTAATTATAGCAGAATTATATAATTCTTCAACATCCTCAATACTTTTCACCTCGGTTTTATCAAAACTGCTTAGAGTATACATAAGTATGCTATTAATATCTGTAAATTTGATTTCCTCCTTAAGAAATGCATTTACCAGTACCTCATCAATTCCAACAAGATAAGGCAAAAAACTTCCTCCTTGCCTGCCAAAAGCAAGTGCAGTTGAGAAAGATGGGAATCTCTCAGGATCGATATCTTCAAAGTGAAGTACCCCTATCTGTGAAAGATTGAGACGCGGAAGCGATGTATTGACTCTTTCAGGATAGGTAATGGCAAACTGAATTGGAAGTCTCATATCGGGCATGCTCATCACAGCATTTAGCGTACCATCCTGACATTCGACCAGCGCATGCACAATGCTTTCTCTGTGAAGGAGAACATTGATGTGACTGTAGGGAACGTCGAAAAGAAAATGTGATTCAATTACCTCAAATGCTTTGTTCACAAGTGTTGCAGAATCAATTGTAACCTTTCGTCCCATTTTCCAGGAGGGGTGTTTAAGAGCATCCTCCACCTTTACATCTTCAAGTTCTGATTGCTTTCTATCTCTAAAGGGTCCTCCCGAGGCTGTGATAAAAAGTTCTCTTATAAAGCTACTATCTCTCCCCATCAAACACTGGAAGATTCCAGAAGGCTCACTATCTACCGGTATCACAAACCTTCTTGTATCTTGATTGAAAAGGATCTCCGCCCCTGCAATAATTGCCTCCTTATTTGCAATTGCACACATAAACCCATTAGAAATTAACTTATAAATTGCACTCAGGGAGGTGATGCCTGAAGATAAAAAAAGAGTAAGATCTGGGGATGCATCCATAATTAAGCTATCTAGGTCACTCAGCTCAAAAACCACGGCTCCCTGGAGCTTATTTCTGATATCGCTGAAGATGTCTTTAGATACTCCTACATATTGTGGCTTAAACAATGTAAATTGTTCATAGAGAAGATTTAGATTATGAAAACCTGTGATGCCTACGACTTTAAAATCTTTTCCAAGCTTTTCTACAACATCAAGTGCTTGCCTTCCGAGATGACCTGTGGAGCCTACTATGAATAATTTTTTCATTATAAACCGCCAAACCTTCTTTTGCGGTGGCTGAACTCCTCAAGAATGCTATAATACTCTTCACATGTAAAATCAGGCCAGAGGGTTTCTGTAAAAAATATCTCCGAATATATAGATTGGTAGAGCAGGAAATTGCTCAACCTCTTTTCTCCGCCTGTCCTTATTATAAGGTCAGGATCTGGCTGATCTGCAGTATACAAATAATTCTTAAATGACTCTTCGTTAATATCCTTTATCTCTAATTTAATAATGGTTCTAACGGCATTAACAATTTCATTTCTGCTTCCATAATTTATTGCAACATTCAGCACCATTTTGTTGCCATTATGTGTTTCTTCGGCAGAGCGAGCAAGAGCTGTTCTTACAAACAAAGGGATTGAGGAAACATCTCCTATGAAGTTAAGTCTCACTGAATTTTCCTTTAACTGAGGAAGGTATTCTTGTATCGTCTGGACAAAGAGATTAAAAAGGAAATTCACTTCCTCATAACTCCTTTTCCAGTTTTCCGTGGAAAATGCAAAGAGTGTCAGATATCCAATACCATAGGAAACAGAAGCCTGGGTTATTTCATGTACAACCCGGACTCCTGCTCTGTGCCCCTCTGTTCTTGTAAGGCCTCGCTTTTCTGCCCACCTTCCGTTCCCATCCATTATTATGCCCACGTGGGCAGGAACAGAATTAGTGGAAGTCATTAACCCTCCAGGATCTCCTTCTCCTTTTTCTCCAGATGGTCGTTTATAGTCTTTATGTATTTCTCTGTTAGTTCTTGGACCTTATCTTGCATTCTAAATTTGTCGTCTTCGGATATTTCCTTATTTTTTTCCATTGTTTTTATTTTTTCGATAGCATTCCTTCTTATTGCTCTGATTTCCTCCCTGAATTCCTCTGTCATTCTCTTTACCTGGCTAACTATCCTTTCTCTTTCCTCCTCGTCAAGTTTGGGAAATGGCAGAGTAATTGTAGACCCATCGTTTAGAGGAGTAACACCCAGATTTGCCCTGAGAATTGCTCTCTCGACCTCTTTAAGAAGAGTCTTATCCCATGGCTCAACCACCAGAACTCTTGCTTTAGGAGCTATTATTGTAGCAACTTGCTTCAATGGCATCGTCGTGCCATATGCATCTACTTTTATCGTGTCCAGTAAGGTAGGAGTTACATGAGAAGCCATTATCTTCTCATACTCTCTCTCAAGAGCTTCAACTGCTTTTCTCATAAGTTCCTCAACTTCAGTATACAGCTTTTTCTCCTGTTCCATTTCAACCTCCTTTTATAGTAGTGCCAATATCTCCTTCAAGGACGGCCTTTAAAAGGCTATTTTCTCCTTTTATAGAGAAAAGTATGATAGGTACCTTATAATCTCTACAAAGTGAAACAGCTGTTGCATCCATTGCCTTAAGATTCTTTGATAAAAATTCGGTATATGAAATGGTATCGTATCTTTTGGCTTTCTTATTCTTCAAAGGATCGGCAGTGTAAATTGCGTCAACCTTTGTTGCCTTGAAGATTGCATCAGCATTCACTTCGATTGCACGCAGAGCAGCTGTCGTATCTGTTGTAAAAAATGGTAATCCTGTTCCTCCGGCAAAGATGATCACTCTTTTTTTATCAAAGTGCGACAGTGCCTTTGCGCGTATGTAGGGTTCTACGACCTCCAGAAGGCTAAGAGAGGACATTACCCTTGCATCTATTCCTTTTTCAATGAGTATACTTTGCAGAGCAAGGGCATTAATAACAGTTGCAATCATTCCCATATAGTCAGCTGTTGCCCTGTCTATATGATACTCCTCCCCTTCTATCCCTCGGAAGATATTACCCCCCCCAATAACAATACCTATCTCAATTCCCTTATTGTGAAGAATGACGACTTGTCTTGAGATATCATCAAGTACTTTAAAATCAACACCGTATCCTCTCTCTCCGAGGAGTGCTTCTCCACTTAACTTAAGAATGATTTTCTTGTAATGGGGCAATTTACTCACCGACCTTGAACCTTGCGAATCTTCTTACAATAATATTTTCTCCAAATTTGGCTATATATTCCTTAATAAGATCAGCAATGGTAATTGATTCATTTTTGAGAAATTGAAGCTCCATTAAGCAGTGCTCATTGTAGAAGGTTTCAATTTTACTCTCCACGATTTTTTCAATAATATTTTGTGCTTTTCCTTCTTCAAGAAGCTGTTTTGTATATATCTCTTTTTCCTTTTCGATAACTTCTGGGGGGACATCCTCTCTTGAAATATAATCAGGATCCGAGGCTGCAATTTGAAGCGCTATATCATTGGCAAGTCCTTTAAATTCATCAGTCCTTGCGACAAAATCAGTTTCGCAATCAATTTCTAAAAGCACACCAAGCTGAGCTCCTGTATGTATATAAGATGTCACAATTCCCTGGTTGGTAGCCCTTCCACTTTTTTTAACTGCTTTTGCAATTCCCTTCTCTCTAAGTATTTCTATTGCTTTTTCAATATTGCCATTTGCATCATTAAGGGCTTTGCTGCAATCAGAAACTCCTGCTCCTGTCCTCTCTCTTAATTCTCTAATACATTTGATATCCATTCTCTCACCTCTTTTCCAAATTACTCTTCTTCTTCGTAATCCTCAAATGTGAATTGTTCGTTCAAAATTTCTTCTGGGCTTTCTGCTTCAGTCTCTTGAGACAAAGGGGTTACTCCTTCAACTTTGCCTTCCCTTCCCTCTATTATCGCGTTTGCAATAATTGATGTAAAAAGAGCAATAGATCTAATTGCATCGTCGTTCCCTGGAAGGGGGTAATCGATTTCATTGGGATTCGAATTTGAGTCTACAATTGCAATAAGGGGTATTCCTATTTTTCTCGATTCGAGGATAGCACTTCGCTCTTTATGAGTATCCGTAACAAAAACTGCACCTGGGAGCGAGTTCATCTCCTTCAGTCCCCCAAAAAGCTTAATTAGTTTGGTAAGCTCTCTTTGCAGTTGTACTTTTTCTTTAACACTCACTGTATCAAAGTAACCTTCACTCTCAAGTTTTTCAAGCTCTTTGAGCCTATTAATACTTTTTTTCACCGTATTAAAATTTGTGAGTAGCCCCCCGACCCATCTTTCGTTAACATAGAACATGCCACATCTCTCAGCTTCTTCTTTAACAATATCTTGTGCGGCTTTCTTTGTTCCCACAAAGATAATCTTTCCGTCCCCCTTAGAAAGGTTAACAACAAAATTATAGGCTTCCTCGATCTTTAGAGCTGTCAGCCTTAGATCAAAAACATGGATTCCATTTCGTTGTGTATAGATATACTCTCTCATCCTTGGATCCCATCTCTTGGCCTGGTGCCCAAAATGAACTCCTGCCTCTAGAAGTTCCTTCATTGTTACTACTGCCATTTAAACCTCCTGTAGTTTATCCTCCCCTCCTTCAACTTTTCGGAGGCATGATGATGCACTTTCCGAAAATCCAGAGGGTGCGTTTTCATATTGTAAAGAATTATAACAAAAAAATCAAGAAAATATAAACTATGTAGAGAAATGTACAGAATTTGATTACTGACCATGCAGTTGATCTAAATAAGAGTTCATGGGAAGAGAAACAATAGGACACAAATATGACTAAAATTTTTCTACTTTCAAAATGGATAAAGCTTCTTGTATAGACTTGCATGGAATAACATTGTTTAGGCTTATAAAAAAAGATAAAGATGATATTTGTCGGTTATGAAATTTAAATTAATGACATTTTTACAATATCTTCAAATAATTTATTGCGCGTTGGAGGATTACTTCAAAAACTATCCTCATCAAACCCAAAAATCTTAAGGGCAATGTTTACATGCATTTCAATGCCAGTAAGGAGGGCATCCTCATCAATATCAAAATAAGGAGAATGCAATGGTTTATCGATTCCCTTTTCCTTATTGCTAGAGCCAAGCCAGAAGAATGCGCCCGGAACCTTCTCAAGATAATAGGACATATCCTCTCCCCCCATAGAAATAGGTGCTTCAATTATGCGAAGGCTATGAATCCCCGTTGCTACCTCCATAATAAATTCAGTCATCTTTTCGTTATTTAAAAGGGGAGGATAGCCTGTATTATACTCAAATTCAATAGTTGCCCTATATGCCGTAGCAATGTTATTTGCGATTCTTTCAATACTTTCAGGGACTGTCCGAGCAGACAGCTTATTAAGTGTTCTAACGGTTCCTTCAATGTAAGCAGTTTCAGGGATTGCGTTAAAAGTGCTTCCAGAGTGCAGCTCTCCTATAGAAACAACTACAGACTCAGAAGGAGATGTCTCTCTTGAAACTATAGATTGAAGCGCCATAATGATATTTGAAGCAACAAGAATGGGATCTACCAGAAGGTGGGGATATGCGCCATGGCCACCTATTCCCTTGATGAGGATACTGAATCTATCTGCCTGTGCCATAAAAATGCCTTTACGCAAGGCAATGGAGCTGACAGGGAAAAGGTTCGAGAGATGTAACCCGAATGTAAAATTTACCTTTGGGTTTTCAAGCACACCTGCCTCTATAAGTTTTATAGCGCCTCCGGGATCTCGCTCCTCTGAAGGTTGAAAAACAAATTTTACATTTCCTCCGAGCAAATCTGCATGCCTTGAAAGGATCTTTGCTGCACAGAGTAGCATTGCCGTGTGCCCGTCATGACCGCACGCATGCATTACCCCTGCATTTCTCGACTTATAGGGTACTTCATTTGCCTCAGAAATAGGAAGTGCATCCATGTCTGCCCTTAACATGACAGTCTTACCCTTTTCCTTCCCGAAAAGTAGGCCTACAACGCCTGTTTCTGCGATACTTTCTTCTACTTCAAGTCCTACATTCTTAAGATAAGATGAAATAAGAGAAGAGGTCCTGTGCTCCTCAAATCCAACTTCTGGATACATGTGAATCTCTCTCCTCAGAGAGATAACCTCGTCCTTTAGTTCCAAAATTTCATTTCTTAAATCTAACATTCATCCTTTTCCCTCATCATGATTATCTATTGTTATATTGTATTGCCTTAACTTATTGAAAAGGGATTTCCTTGATATCCCAAGCATTTTTGCTGCTCTTGTTTTATTCCCGTTTGCTCTTTCAAGTGCTTTTAAAATCTCTCTTTTCTCAATCTTCTCTATAATCTGCGGAAGTGGAATGATTTCCTCAGTGTCAGAAGATATCTCATCTGCCTCTACCTTACTCTTATGAGTTAGTGTATAATTTTGCCCTTCTTCAATCTTCTGCACAAACTCGTGAGGGAGATGCTCCTTCATAATCAAGGGGGCAGCAGTGATAATAACCCCACGGGCAATTGTATTTTCGATTTCTCTCACATTGCCAGGCCAATCATAATCCATAAAAAGCGCCATCACATCCTGTGAAACACCCTGCACTACCTTATTATATTTCTTAGAGTATTTTGAAATAAAGTAAGAAACGAGAAGAGGTATGTCTTCCTTTCGTTCTCTTAAAGGGGGTATAGTAATACTAACAACATTAAGTCTGTAATAAAGGTCCTCGCGAAACTCGCCCTTTTCAACTATTTCCTCAAGATTCCTATTTGTTGCTGCGATAACCCTTGCATTTGAAGTGAGCGTCTCATTACCCCCCACCCTATTAAAGGTTTTCTCCTGAAGAACTCTAAGAAGTTTTGCTTGAAGGTTTAAGCTCATGTCTCCAATTTCATCGAGAAAGATAGTGCCATCAGCTGCGGCCTCAAACTTTCCAATTTGACGGTTAATTGCGTCAGTGAAAGCACCCTTCTCGTGTCCGAAAAGTTCCGATTCAAGCAATGTATCAGGAATTGCAGCACAGTTTACCACGACAAATGGCTTGTTTTTCCTATTGCTGTGGAGATAAATGGCACGGGCTATCAGTTCTTTTCCAGTCCCGCTTTCTCCTCTCAGGAGGACGGTTGCGTCAGAGTCAGCAACTCTTCCCACTTCCTTGTAAACTTCCTGCATCTTCTGGGAATCTCCGATGATTTCATCCGCGGTATAATTAAAAGATGGATTTATTTGCTTTGCCTGGGAGGAAATTTCTCTTAGTTCTATTGCTTTCTTCACCTTTATTTTTAATTCTTCAAGATCAAATGGTTTTGTAAGATAATCATAAGCGCCTTTTTTCATTGCCTTAATTGCAATATCTGAACTTCCATATGCTGTAAGAAATATGACCGGTAGTTCTGGAGCGAGGTCCTTTATCTTGAGAAACGCCTCCATCCCATCGAGAACTGGCATTCTAACGTCAAGAATTGCACAATCTGGGCCATACTTTATTACTGAATCCACAGCCTTTGCCCCATCATCAACAACAATGACAGAGTACTCGTCTTCCTCGAGGATTTCCCTTAGAAGTTCCCTGACATTCTCCTCATCATCAGCTACAAGAATTGTATATTTCTTTAATTTCATATTATATTCCCAGTGGTAATGTTACTGTAAAAACTGTACCTTCACCTTTTGCACTCTGAACATCAATCTTTCCATCATGTTCTGTTGCAGCCCTATAAGCAATAGCAAGGCCCATCCCTGTCCCTTCTGCTTTCGTCGTGTAGAAAGGGACAAACAGATTTTTCATCTCTTCTTCTGTCATACCGATACCTGTATCCCTTATGTTCACTACAACATTTTCTCCAGTTTTCCTTACCTGAATTGATACTTCTCCGTTTCCCTCTTCTAAAGACTGAATACCATTAATAACAAGGTTCAGGAATAATTCTTCGAGTTTTTTCTCGTCTGCATTAATATTGATATCACCTTCACACTCCTTTGAAATTACAATATTCTTGTCACCCACATAATGTTTACTCATTTCCACAATATGGTCAAAAAAGGAGTTCAGGTTAAATACTTTCTTGTCAATTTTAGCAGGTCTACCAAACCTTAAAAGATCGTCAACCACCTTTCCCAATCTGTCTGCCTCTATAAGAATGGGGTTGATATATTTTTCTTCTTCCTTTCCCTGAAGCTTTTTCTGAAGAATCTGAGCAAAGCCTTTAATCGAAGTCAATGGATTTCTAACCTCGTGTACTACACCTACTGTAAACATCCCGAGGCTTCGAAGAGATTCGCTTCTTTGCATCGCATCAATATTTTTCTTCAAGTTCTCAGCCATTGAGTTTATTGAAAGTGCTATATCTCCAATCTCTCCTCCAAATTGAGGAAACCTGAAGTCTAAGTCTTTTTCAAGAATCTTGAGTCCTCGCCTTATATTTATAATTCTCCTGGTAAAAAGTGTAGTTACGATAAGAACAAGGAAAATTGCAACAATAACTGAATAAATAATGATTCTATTGATATCTTCTCTGATTTCCTGTAAGGGTTTCATTACAATGGGAAGGGGCTCGTCCACAAAGATATATCCACCTCCATGACCTGCATTGACATTTTTCACGACTGTAAGCTTTTTATCAAATCTATAGGTATTGTTTCCAACAAAAACTGTAGAATCCTCAATGGCAGGGATACTGTAGCCAAATTCAAGCTCGGGAAAGTTCTTTATAAGATCATTGAAATACTCTTCAAATGATGTCTTCAAAAATAATCTCAGATAAATTCTCTGTTGCTCTTCAGAAATATCTGCAAAGTTTCTTGCTATATACTCTGACCTATACATTCTCTCGTATCTTTCTGTAAGCTGTGATGCAATTACAGAAATCCTGCTCGTTTCTATATCAGTAATACCCTTCTCAAAATTTCTGAGTGTAACTGATGCAATGAAAATCGTGTTGACAAGGATAAATATAACAATTGTAATTGTAAGTTGAAATCTTATCGACTGAAAAAATCTTTTCATCTTAAACCGACACTTCCTCTACCAGATTATATAAACTATAATTAATTTTCTTGTATTTAGAAACCGCATCCGCTACATCTACTATCACAATGTTGTTACCTCTTATTCCTACAACCTTTCCTGAATTCCCCGCAATTAGCTCAGAGAGGGCTCTTTCTCCAAAAAGGGTTGCAATAATCCTATCAAACCTCGTTGGGGAACCACCTCTCTGAATATATCCTAATACAGAAACTCGTACATCAATGTCAAGATAACTCTCGATGATTTTTTCAAGTTCATTCGCACGAATTGCCCCCTCTGCACACACAATCATATGGTGCTTCTTCTTTTTCTCGATCCCTTCCTTGATATTGTAAATAATCTTATCTATATCAAATTTTATCTCAGGAATAAGTACAATATCTGCCCCACTTGCAATTCCTGCATCAATAGCAATAAATCCTCTGTCTCGACCCATGACTTCAATAATAAAAGTTCTTGCATGAGATGTTGCAGTATCTCTAATCTTATCAATGGCCTGGATAGCTGTATTCACCGCTGTATCGAAACCAATTGTATAGTCTATCCCCCAAAGATCATTATCAATAGTAGAAGCTACCCCAATGACAGGAAAACCCTTCTTTGCAAGGGCAAGGTTCCCGGATTGTGAACCATTTCCACCAATAATGATAAGGCCTTCTATTCCTTGCTTCTTCATTTTTTCAATTGTCTTATACTGAACGTCTTCTTCTTTAAATTCTTCTGTTCTGCTTGTTTGAAGTATTGTACCTCCTTTTTCGAGAAGTCCACTTACATCACGAGGAAGAAGAGAAGCAAATTGATCCTCTATGATTCCCTTAAACCCGGAATAAACACCAATGATTTCAATGCCTTTTGTATACCCTATCCTTACAACACTTCTTATTGCGGCATTCATCCCTGGGGCATCTCCTCCGGAAGTTACTACTGCAATTCTTTTCACTTCAAGAATATCCTCATAAATTCAATCCACTCTTTTGAAACATATTTTATCTGTCCTGTGGCTTCTTCCAGAGGAATTGTAATAATCTCATTTCCCTTTAGAGCGGACATCTTACCAAATTCTTCCTCATGAATCATATCGATAGCTTTCGCGCCGAGTCTTGTTGCAAGCATTCTGTCAAAAACAGAAGGTGGACCACCCCTCTGGATATGACCAATCGCGGCGGAACGAGTAGATATTCCTGTTTTCTCGGCTATTATATCAGCAATTAAATCCCCAACGCCTCTTTTTCTTAATAATGTATGGCCGAACTGGTCTACTTCTCCTTGTTCTTCTACTGGTAAGTTTATCCCTTCTGAAACAACAACAAGTGCGTATTCTTTTCGCTCAAAATCCTTTTTAAGATGCTTACACATAGCATCAAAATCAATATTATCCTCAGGAACAAGAATCCAGTCAGCTCCACCTGCAATGCCTGTATACAGAGCTACCCATCCTGCCTCTCTACCCATTACCTCGAGTACGATAATTCTTTTATGCGATTTTGCCGTATCTCTGAGCCTCGTTAATGCATCAACTGCGACCTCTACGGAGGTATCAAATCCAAAAGTAAAATCACTTCCAGAAAGGTCATTATCCATTGTTTTAGGAACTCCAACCACATGAACGCCCAGCTTTGAAAGTCTTAAAGCAACTCCAAGGGTGTCATCTCCTCCGATAGCAACAAGTGCGTCAATAGAAAATTTATGAAGATTTTCAAGTATCCTTTCAGGACCTCTCTCTACTTTAAATGGGTTTGTCCTTGATGTAAAAAGAATTGTTCCTCCCTGGCCTATAATCTGATCAACGTCATTTAGGGAAAGTTTCATCGTTTTACCTTCTAAAAGTCCATTCCACCCTTCTTCAAAACCAATCACTTCGTCTCCATAGTCAATGGCTCTGAAAACGATACCTCTAATTGCTGGATTTAGGCCAGGACAATCTCCTCCGCCAGTAAGTACTCCAACTTTCATATATGATCCTCCTTCAAACTTTCAAGAATTATATTTAAAGCAAAGTCTACAGTTTGCTCCCTTATTTCACTTCTGCTTCCGCTAAGAAATTTCTCTAATACCTTCGTATTACCTTTATAATATAAACCAACATACACTAACCCTACAGGTTTCCCTTCCTGAGCATCTGGACCTGCATTTCCAGTTATTCCTACCCCTATATCTGTATTTAATAGCTCGGCAGCATTCTGAGCAAGGGCTTCGGCTACCTCTTTACTTATGGCACCAAAATCTTCTATAAGATGATGAGGGACACCCAAAACTTTCTCCTTAGCGAAATAACTATAAGCAACTATACTACCCATAAAGTACCGAGAACTCCCATCAATACTTGTTAGGTATTGAGAAAGGAGGCCCCCTGTCATTGACTCCGCAATGGCAATAGTAAGGCGTCTCTCTTCAAGCAAATTTACAACACTTTTTAGAAGACTATCTTCCATTTGAGTAGATTTTACACAATTTACAATTTCTTGCAAGAAGTCTACTTAAACAATAATTCTTTCTTTCCTTATATTTTTTATATAATATACGCATTAATAGGAGAGAAAATTATGAGGATGAAAACTTTTTTTATACCAACTCAAAGAGAAGAACCCCAGGATGCAGAGATTATAAGTCACAAATTAATGCTTAAGGCAGGGCTTGTAAGAAAGATGGCGGCAGGTATTTATTCTTTTTTACCATTAGGGCTTATATCCATTAAAAAAGTAGAAAACATTGTAAGAGAGGAAATGAATTCAATTGGAGCACTTGAACTGCTCTTTCCTGCAATTCTTCCAAAAGAACTATGGGAAGAAACAGGCAGATGGTATGCTTACGGGGAAGAGATATTCCGGCTTAAAGATAGAAGAGAAAGAGAATTTTGCCTTGGCCCAACGCATGAGGAAGCAGTTGTGGATCTTGCAAGAAGCGAAATACATTCCTATAAGGAGCTTCCAAAAACGTTCTACCAGATACAAACAAAATACAGAGATGAAATAAGACCAAGATTTGGGCTCATAAGGGGTAGAGAATTTATTATGAAGGATGCATATTCCTTTCATGCAACAGAAGAGGAGCTTGAAAAAACATATGCCGATGTTTTCAATGCTTATGTAAGAATATTTCGCAGGTGCGGGCTTACGGCAATTCCAATCGAAGCTGACTCAGGAACAATTGGGGGAAAGATCTCACATGAGTTTGTTGTAAAGTCGAGATTTGGAGGGGAGAGTGAATTCGTCATTTGCCCACAGTGCGGTTATGCAGCAAATACGGAGGTTGCAAAATCGGCTGACGAACCGCTAAAGATAGACGAGGATGAAAAAACCCTTGAAAGAGTAAAAACATTTGATGCAAAGACAATTGAGGAAGTCTCCAATTTTCTAAATATTAGGGCCTCTAAACTTGTGAAATCCCTACTCTATAAAGTTGATGGAAATTTTGTGCTTGTCATTGTTAAGGGGGATGACGTACTTAATGAAGTAAAGCTCAGGAATTTACTATCCTCAGGTGAGATTGCTCCTGCTGGGGAAGAGGAAGTTATACGAATCATGGGTGCAGGTTTTGGTGCCATTGGGCCAGTAAACACAGATGTTGAAATTATTATGGATAAAAAGGTTGAGAGGATGAAAAATTTTGTGACAGGGGCAAATGAAAATGGATACCACTATTTAAACGTAAACATTGGAAGAGATTTTAAACCGGCAATCATAGAAGACATAAGAAAGGTAAAGGATAAGGATCCCTGTCCCCACTGCGGGACCCCACTTGAAATATACGATGGTATAGAAGTAGGCCATACATTTAAACTTGGTACAAAATACTCACAAAAAATGAATGCACTTTTTGAAGATAGAGATGGTAAGCAAAAATACTATATCATGGGATGTTATGGCATTGGCGTTGGGAGAACCCTTCAGTCCATTATCGAGGAGCATAATGATGATTTTGGTATAAAATGGCCGTTTTCAATTGCTCCATTCCATGTAGAGATTTTACCTCTAAATTCGTCAGACGAAGATATAGAAAGATGTGCTAACTCCATTTACAAGAAACTACTTGAACATTACGTTGAGGTCTTGCTGGATGACAGGGATGATATAAGTGCAGGCGTTAAGTTTAATGATGCCGACCTGATAGGCATTCCCTTGCAGGTTATCATTGGGAACAAATACAAAAGTAAAGGTATTGTCGAAGTAAAAAGCAGAGAAACAGGCCAAAGAGTAGAGATAAACGCAGACCAGGTAATTGAATTTTTAAGAAACTACATTGAGAAAGAATTAGAAAAAATTAATAAGTAGAAAGGCCTGCATTTGCAGGCCTTTAGAGACAATTCTTAGCTCTTGAATTTTGTGAAGACAAGCAGCACGTTGCGACCCCTTAAACTAAATGAATTCTTCAGGGCACGATTTACTTCCTGAATAGTAACAATAACCTCGGGCTTGTGGTAATAGCACTTTTCATAATCATTTAATGTGTTCTTTAATGTATTGGATTGTACTTCCAATGGTTGTGATTTTCTCAATGTCTTCGTCAGGAATTTTCATACCAAATTCATCCTCAAGCGCCATTGCAATATCAACAATAGCAAGAGAATCGGCGCCAAGATCATCCACATACTTTGCTGAGTCTATAATCTTATCCTCTTCTACACCCAGCTTGTCCTTAACAATTGACACTACCTTTCCTCTAATTTCTGCTTCCTCCATATTAACCTCCTTCATTTTTTATTTTTAAACTATCCCACTGATAAATTGTCATTAGCTCTTCATGCTTCCTTGCTCACAAAAAATGCAGACACTATGCCCTCTGCTGAAAGATTTTCGTTAACAAATACCTTCCCTTCGCTCCTTGCAAGGTTATGTCTGTAAGAAAGAAGTGTTGCTTTTACAGTGAGAGTAGCTGCGGGGGTGACCCTTTTTATAAATCTGAACTTCTCAATACCTGCAAATAATCCGATTAGATTTTTACCTACCTCGTCGATAAGAACTATAAATGAAGATATTTGTGCTACTGTTTCCACAATAATAACACCCGGAAGCACAGGTATCCCAGGAAAGTGTCCTTTGAAAAAATCCTCCGTTCCAAAAAACGTCTTTTTCCCTATAACACTTTTGTAGGGGACCACTTCAATGATCTCGTCTACGAATAAAAAAGGCTCTCTTTGAGGAATAATTTTTTTAATTTCCTCGATATTTAAATGCTGACTTTTCACATGCAGGCTCCATTCAACCTGAACTAAGACTCTTCTTGGCCTTCTTCAAGAATAGCCCTTCTACTAAGTTTGATCTTCTTAGCATCCCTATCTATTGCCGTAACCTTTACCTGTATTTTTTCTCCGACTTTGACGACATCCTCAACCTTATTGATTCTCTTTATATCAAGCTGAGAGATATGAACAAGGCCAGTTATGCCATCTTCAAGCTCAACAACTGCTCCAAAGGGATGGATTCTTATTACTGTGCCTTCAACAATACTGCCAACAGGAAATTTTACATCAACAACATCCCAAGGATATGGCTTTGACTGCCTCAAACTAAGAGCTACCTTTCCGGACTCAAGATTAACACCAATAACCTTTACCTTTATTGTTTCACCTATATGTACGACTTCCTGTGCTGGTTTTCTTCTCCCCCATGTTAGTTCATTTACTCTCACAAGACCATCAATTCCATTTCCAATATCCACAAAGATTCCAAAATCCTGAATAGATCTCACGACACCAGTGTAAATCTCACCCTTTTTAAGGTTCACGAGGTATTTCATTCTCTCTTTCTCCTTGAGTTCAGAAAGAACTTTTAATCTTGATATAATAATTCTTCTTATGGTTTGGTCTAATTCAAGAATGTGAAAATCAAGGGTTTTTCCAACAAAAGAATCTACAGTCTCTCCCTTTCTCAGACCTATTTGAGATTGAGGAAGGAAGGCCCCAATACCATTGATATCAACAAGCAGTCCTCCCTTAATGGATTTTACAACCTTTCCGGAGACAACTTCATTTTTTTTAAATTTTTCTTTCAGTTCCTGCCATTTTTTTACATAATCAGCCATCTTCTTAGAAAGGACAACTCCTCCATTATTCCCGTCTCTCATCACAAGTACATCAATCTTGTTTCCAATCTTAACAACCTCTTCTGGAGAACTTATAGGATTCAAAGATAAACCATGTATGGGGATGAAGTGATCTTCTTTACTCCCTGCACTTACCATTACCCCATTCGGCTGTATCTTGACAACAGTAACAGAAATTATGTCACCTTTTTTGAATGGCCGTGGAAAGAATCCTTTCGCGTTTTTCAGGACATCGTTTCCGCTTTTCGGTTCCCCCTGTTGGATAGTTAGGACATTATTTTTAACTTCTTGCTGAATGTCTCCTTCCCTTTGTGAATTCTGGGTTAAAGGCTTTTCCTCTTCTTTAACTTTTTCACCCTTAATACTCCTTGGAATTTTTTCAAGTTCAGAAGCTTCTAAAATAGATTCTACAACCTCTGGATTAATTTTTTCATAGATGTCTCTTTCTTCCATCATTTATCTCCTAATTTCAAAATTTATTATAGATCATTCCAAAAAATTACAAAATTCCAAAATTACCTTTCAGCAATGAGGGCAGCAAGTGACAGGGAATATAATTTTGATGCCTCGCTGTCTCCTCTTGAGGTGAGAACAGCAGGAACGATTGCCCCTGTTACCACTGCACCAATTTCTGCGCCCCCTAACTTTGTCGTCGTTTTATAAAAGGCATTTGCAGATTCAATATTCGGGAAGATTAGTATATCAGCATCTCCTGCTACAGATGACCTTACCTTTTTAATCTCTACAGATTCCTTGGAGACAGCAAGATCTAATGCAAGAGGGCCATCAACAAAACAATTCTTTATCTGACCTCTATCGTTCATCTTTGAAAGAATTGCTGCATCTACAGTTGCCTGCATCTTCTCGCTTACCGTTTCCACTGCAGCAATAATGGCAACCTTCGGCATCTCTATACCAAGAGCATGGGCAATCTTCACATCATAATTTATCATCTTTTCTTTTATTCCGACATCGGGAGCAGGAATCACTGCAACATCGGAAACCATAAGAAGCTTGTGGTAGTAAGGTGACTCAATGACAGTAGCATGTGAAAGTACAGCATCGGGAGGAAGTAGTCCTTCCTCTTTATTAAGGATTCCTCTCATATAGTTTGCGGTTGAGCATAGGCCTTTCATAATGAAGTCTGCCTTTTTCTCCCTTACAAATCTGACTGCTTGTCTTACCGCTTCTTTCTCTTCTGATACATTAACTACCTCGAAAAGTGAGGTATCGATTCCATTCTCGCCACAAACCTTTTTTACTTCGTCTTTGTCTGCAAAAATTACTGCGTTCAAAACACCCTCTTTTACACCTCTTTCCACTGCCTGGAGTGTATGAAGGTCCTGGCCATAAGCTACAGAAACGATCTTTTTCTCTTTTCGACTTTTTACTGCTTCAAGAATTCCCTGCAAGGTTTTAATCTGTTCCATACTTCCTCCTTATATTTTATTATAGATTTGCGCAAGAGCGATTGAATAAAACTTTACATCACTCTGATCTGCACGTGAAGGTATCAAAATCACGGCGTTAGCTCCAACAATTATATGAGCATTTTTGAATTTTGCATAATAATTAATAGCCTTTCCCAGTAAGTTTCCTGCAACAATATTGGGGACAATCAGGATATCTGCATTTCCTGCTACAGATGACTTAATACCTTTCTTCTGGGCAGCATAAAGCGAGATTGCATTGTCGAGGGCAAGGGGGCCATCAACCACACAATTTTTTATCTGCCCACGCTCATTCATCTTTGCAATCATTGAATATATTATTGTTTCTTCCATATCCAGGCTCACGCTCTCATTAGCAGAGAGCAAGGCAACGAGAGGTGTTTCAATTCCAAGAACATGAGCGACATTAACTGAATTCTCAATAATAGATAGAAGACTCGTAAAATCTGGTTTCACATTCACCCCTCCGTCACTTAGAATAACCAGCCTTCCTTCTTCCCTTGTATCCTCAAATACGAGTACATCACTTATAATCTTCTCGGTCCTTAGTCCCCACTCCTTATTTAAGACAGCCCTGAGTAGTGTAGAAGTTTTGATGTCACCCTTGAGGAGAATCCCCCCTTTTTTAACTTCTTCTACAGAGACATGGCCTTTCTCTTCCTCAGAGAAAACAGGGATGATATTCTTTACAAAACTGTCCTTCCCTATTGTGCCAAGCACTTCAGCAATCTTTGACGGTTCACCTATAAGCACACCTTCACCTATACCCTCTTCAAAAGCATCCTTTACTGCCCTTACTGCTTCAATATCCTCTGCTCCTGCAACAACAATTCTCTTACTTCCCTTTCCCCTGGCCTTTTCCACAACTTCTCCAAAACTTCTAATCATCCTTCACCTCAGGTGTATTCCCTTGGCTTTTCTTCGCCATTAAGGACTCTTAATGCAGCAAATGCGAGTGACTCCATCTCGAACTCCCCGGGATAAACAAAAATTTTGGCAATAAAATCAACCCTTCTTTCAATCTCCTGGACAACTTCTTCATTATAGGCAACGCCACCAGTAATGATAATTGCATCTATTTTTCCTTTAAGAACCGTTGCCATTGCACCAATTTCTTTTGAAATCTGATAGCACATTGCATCAAAAACTTCCTTTGCCTCTTTATCGCCTTCATTAATTCTTTTTATAACCTCTTTCATATCGTCTGTTCCAAGATATGACAAAAGTCCCCCAGTTTTTGTAAACATTTTTACAAGGTCATTTCTTGTATACTTTCCCGAATAAGCAAGGTTAACAACATCTATGGAGGGAAGCCCTCCTGGCCTTTGTGGTGAAAATGGCCCGCCTTCATCTGCATTATTTACATCAATCAGTCTTCCTTCTTTCACGGGCGATACCGAAATACCCCCACCGAGATGCACAATAATGAGATTTAGATCTTCGACATTCTTTCCACTATTTTCTGCATATCTGTACATACTTGCTCTCATATTAAGAGCATGGAGGAGTGACTTTCTCTGGATTTCCCTTAATCCCGATATTCTTGAAATATCTTCGAACTCATCAACACATATCGGATCGGCAATAAATGCGGGCTTTCCAGATGGTGCTGCCATTTCATATGCAATGATTCCACCAAGGTTAGCGGCATGCTGCTGGTCAAAAGAATAATCAGCTAAGTCCTTCAAAAGTATATCATTCACAACATATGTACCTGCTGGGATCGGCTTTACTATGCCACCTCTGCCAATAATTGCATCAAAACTTTTTAAATCAACACCTCTTTTTTCTAATTCGTCAATGATTTTTCCCTTTCTGAATTCTTTCTGGCCAAGAATTGAGTCAAAATGTCCAAGTTCCTCAGGAGAATGCCTTATCGTCTCTGAAAATACTTCACTTCTTCCGTCAAATAAGGCAATCTTCGTTGTCGTTGACCCAGGGTTAATGACAAATACTTTCATCTCCACCTCCTTAGAAGTTCTTCTGACTGTTTTATTGTTGTCTCTGTGATATTTGTCCCCGATATCATCCTTGCAACTTCACTAATTCTCTCGTATTCGTTAAGTTTTCGGATAGAAAGAAAGGTTTCCCTTTCCTTTACCTCTTTTTCTACAACGAAATGTTCCCCCGGAAGTGAGGCAACCTGAGGTAAATGAGTAACACATATTACCTGTCTGTATCTCGAAATTTCCAGTAGCTTTTCCGCTACCTTTTCTCCAGTTTTTCCACCTATACCTGCATCCACCTCATCAAAAGCAAGTACAGGAATGTCATCTACTGCACCTATGACACTTTTGATTGCGAGCATAACTCGTGAAAGTTCCCCCGCGGAGGCAATAGAAACAAGTGGCTTGAAATCCTTCCCTGGGTTCGGCTTTATAAGAAATTCAACTGAATCAATACCGTCGGAAAAGAGCTTTAATCGTCTATTGCCAATCTGTATGCCATCCGCATCGTCAATATAATGAAAAGAAACCATAAAATCTGCATTTTCCATTGCCAAGTCCTTCAATTCCTCGATTACAAGTTCTCTAAACCTCTCCCCTACTTCTTTTCTCTTATTACTCAGGATAAGAATCTCCTTGCTTAAAAATGAGAGAATATCTGATTCTTCCTTCTTTAGGTCCTCAAGATTATTTCCTATTGTATTAAAGGAAGCTACTTTTTCCTTTAGCTCTTTAAGGTAAGTGATAAGCTCGGGAACAGATTTACCATATTTCATCTTCAACTTCGAGATGAGGGAAAGCCTATCTTCAATATTGTTTAGCCTCTCCGGATCATAAATGACACTATTTTGAAAATTAGAAATATCCCTGAAAATTTCCTTTAACTCAGTTTGAATCCTTCCTATATCGTCTGTTGGAGCTTTTAGTTTATCTGTAATCTCTACGCACCTTAAAAGATTTCCATAAAGAAAGGAAAGTTGCTTTATAATTGAAATCCCTTCATCATTGTACATTATACCTCTGGAGAGATTTAAAAGATCGGTGAGTTCCTTTGCATTTGAAAGAATTTTCTCCTCCTCTTCAAGCTCTTCCTCTTCTCCTTCTCTTAGGCTTGCATCTTGAAGCTCCTGGATTTCAAAATTGATGAAATCTCTCTCTTCTTTATACTTCCTATCCTCTTCCTCAAGTTCTGAAACCAACCTCTTTATTTCTTTATATCTTGAAATTGCAGAAGTCACCTTATTTTTAATCTCTTCGGTCTCCTGCCCCCCAAATTTGTCCAGAAGACGAATATGATTTCCTGTATCAAGAAGTGATTGAACTTCGTGTTGGCCATGGAGATCTATAAGCGTCTTACCAATCTCAAAAAGTTCCTTCTGAGAAACCATATGGCCGTTTACTATACTTTTACTCCTGTTTCTTGAGATCGTCCTTGAGAGAATCACAACATCTTCGCCTTCATAAAGAGAAAATCTTTTAAGGGTCTCTACTGTCCTTGGAGAATCGGAAAGCGTAAAGCTTGTCTCTACTGTTGCACTTTCCTCCCCTGAGCGAATTACATCTTGAGAAACATTTCCCCCACATGCTATTGCAACCGCATTTACAATAATCGTCTTTCCAACCCCAGTTTCTCCGGAAAGAAGAACAAGGTTAGAATCAAAAGAAATTTCAACCTTTTTAACGATGGCAAAATTTGTTAAAAGTAATCCTGCAAGCATTTCATATACCCCATTCAAACTTTTTATTTAAAACCTCAAAAAAGTTTTTTTGTTTTAAATGCACGATTTTGAGATTGTACTCCCCTTTTTCTACACAAAATCTGTCATATAAACCAAGTTTGAAAATTTCCTCTCCGTCTCTTTGAAAGCTAAAATTACCAGAAGAAAGTATTCTTGCAGAAACCCTGTCTTCTAAAGAAAAAATAATAGGGCGAACAGAAAGTTTGTGAGGCGCTACAAATACAAGGGAAAAGACCGGTGCTTGAGGTACAACAATAGGTCCACCAAGAGAAAGAGAGTAAGCAGTTGACCCTGTTGATGTTGAAAAGACAAGACCATCTGCACGAAATCTTCCCACATTCATTCCATTCACAGTCAACTCTAACTGAAGTATTTTATCTGTAACGCTCCTTAAGAGTACTACATCGTTAACAGCGTAAACAGTCTCTTTTTCCTTTGACTCGCCAACGATGATTGCCTTAAGGACATTCCTTTCCTCAACATAAAAATTTCCCTTTATAAGGGTTTCTGCGACAGAATTAATATCAATTCCTTCAACATCAGTAAGAAAACCAAGGCTGCCAAGATTAATTCCAAGCACAGGGAGTCTTTTGTCTAAAGCTATATGGGATGCTCTGAGGAACGTTCCATCACCTCCAAGACTTATAATCAAAGCACGATCAGAGCTCTCAATTCTCTCGATATCCTCTTTGAAATATACTTCGACCCCCTTTTTCGTGAAAAAATTGGAGAGTTCTTTTGCTGCCTCTTCTGTGTAAGCATCATGGAGGTAAAAAATTCCTATTTTTGTAATCTCTGCTTCTCCCATATCTCCTCAATAATTCTATGAATATCGAAGGGTTTTACAAACACTTGTGAATCCTTTATAAGAAAAAAATATTCAATATTTCCCTTTGCTCCTTTTATGGGGGAATAGGTGATTGAAGTTACTTGTTGGCCCGACTGGTTGATTTTATCGATAAGATTTGTAATGATTTTTTCTTGCAGTTCTTTATCTTTTACTACTCCTTTTTTGACAAACCTTCTCTCCCCTTCAAACTGAGGCTTAACCAGGGAGACAATTTGACCATCTTTCTTTAAAAATCCTTTTATATGTGGAACAATCTTTGAAATAGAGATAAAGGAAACATCCATTACAATAAGGTCAAGATTCTCAGGAATTTGTTCTTTCTTTATGTATCTTGCATTTGTGTTCTCGATAAGGGTAACACGGGGATCTTCCCTTAGACGGAGATCCAGCTGGCCATAGCCCACGTCTACTGCATAAACTTTTCTTGCTCCATGCTGAAGAAGACAATCTGTAAACCCTCCTGTAGAGGCACCAATATCTGCAGTAACAAAGTCTTTGACATCGATATTAAACTTTTTAAGTGCAAATTCAAGCTTTATACCACCACGGCTTACATATTTAGGTCTTTCTTTGATAGATATGACATCACCATCTTCAATAGGGGTCGATGGCTTTATTACAATACTTCCATTTAGAAGAACAAAGCCTTCAAGAATAAGCCTTTTCGCCTCTGATCTTGTTTTTGCAAGACTCCTTTCAAGAAGGCCTTCATCGATTCTTTTCTTTTGCAAACCTTTCTCCTGTCTCAGCAATTAATTCGGGGCTTAGACCGTATTTATCGAGAAGAAAACTTCTTTTTCCTTGCTCTGGATACACGTCATTTATGCCCAAGTTCATGACTCTGACACCGGATATTGAAAGTATCTCATTAACAGCAGAACCAAACCCACCTGCAAGTATATTATCCTCAATCGTTATAACTCTACCAATTCTTAAGGCTTCACTTTGAATAAGATTAACGTCAAGTGGCCTTACAAATCTTGCATTAATCAATGCCGTGGAGATCATTTTCTTTTCGAGTATTTCCCTTGCTTTTAAGGCTCTCTCGAAAATCGCACCTATAGAAATTAGAAGAAGGTCATTTCCAGGAAAGACAAGCTCTCCCTTCCCTATTTCGAAGCTTTTAGTATCCGAGGGTTCAACTGTATAATCCTTGGGAAATCTTATTACAAAAGGATTAGAGGAAAGAAGGGCAAGCCTGAAAAGTTCCTTAAGTTCTAATCCATCTTTTGGAGCTGCCACTACGAAATTTGGGATTGACCTCAGATAGGTCATATCAAATATACCCTGATGAGTTGGCCCATCATCAGAAACAACCCCAGCCCTATCAAGTATGAATATCACAGGCAGCCCAAGGATACCAACATCGTGTACAAGCTGGTCATATGCTCTCTGAAGAAATGTAGAATAGATAGCAACAACGGGCTTAAATCCATTCTTTGCAAGAGTAGCAGCAGCTGTTACAGCAGTTTGTTCGGCAATCCCCACATCAATAAATCGTGAAGGGAACTTTTCTTTGAAAGCCTCTGTCTTTGTACCATTTGTCATGGCAGCTGTAATTACAAAGATACGAGGATCTTTCTCTCCTTCCTCAAGAAGAATCTCTCCAAAATAATCAGAAAAGGTTTTTCCCACATTGTCATTTTTTACAATTCCTGTTGTCAGGTTAAAGGGTTCAACACTATGATAAAGAGTGGGGCTTTCCTCTGCGAACTTATATCCCTTCCCCTTCTTGGTAATGACATGGACTAGCGTTGGACCCGGAATGTTCTTGCTCCTTTCAAAAGTCTGGGCAAGTTCTTTTAAATTATGCCCGTCAATAGGGCCTAAATATGTAAAACCAAATTCTTCAAAAAATGTAGTAGGAAGCAAAAGTTCTTTGATAGAAAGCTTAATCTTCTGACCTATCCTTGTTCTCGTAGTGATTCTTTTAAAATATTGATAGGATTTTGAAGTACGAAGATGAGAAAGAAATTTTGAAACTGCACCCACATTTTTAGAAATAGACATTTCATTATCATTGAGAACAACAAGGACTTTTTTTCCCATATGCCCAAGTAAATTTAAACCCTCATAAGCCTCTCCTCCTGTGAGAGCACCATCTCCGATCACCACAACAATCTCATAATTATCTGCTGAGAGTTCTCTTGCCTTGATAAACCCCAAAGCTACGGAAAGAGATGTGGAGGCATGACCTGCAATAAAGGCATCAAAAGGGCTCTCTTGCGGATTGGAATACCCTGCGATACCTCGATATTGCCTCAACGTACTAAACGCATCCTTTCTTCCCGTAAGAATTTTATGCGTATAGGTTTGGTGACTTACGTCAAAAATAATCTTGTCTCTCTTTAAATCAAAGACTTTATGCAATGCAATAGTAAGTTCTATACTGCCAAGATTTGAGGCAAGGTGCCCCCCGTTCTTTGAAACAGTATCAAGAATTATATCTCTTATGTTGCTGGCAAGGATGTCAAGTTCATCAAAACTCAGACTTTTCAGATTATAAGAAGAGGTAATCTCCCTGAGGATATCTGCTTCCATCACTTCATTCTTTGCAAGGACAATTCTGCAATATCCATTAAGACCTTATACTTTTCCCCGAAAGGCTTCAAATAATCCTTAGATTTATTAACAAAATCTTTTGCGATCTCCCTTGCTCTATCAACGCCATAAAGTGCTATAAAGGTTGCCTTCCTGTTCTTTCTGTCCTTCCCTGTATCTTTTCCTGTAACCTCGACAGTTGCGACTTCATCAAGAATGTCGTCGACAATCTGGTAACTTATACCAAAATTTTCTGCAAATTCAGATAGGGCAACAAGTTCGCTGTTCTCAGCATCCCCAAGAATGGCGCCTGTCCTTATCGCAAGTTTCATCAATTCACCCGTTTTTCTACTATCTATGTAAATAACCATTGATTCTTCAACGTTTTCCTCATTCATTGTCACCATATCCATCACCTGCCCACCAACAAGACCTCTTATGCCCGTAGCTTTTCCAAATTCTCTAACGACTGCAAGGAGTTTCTCGGCAGTAAAAACCTTTTCATGTGAAGTGCTTGAAACAATTTCAAAGGCAAGAGACAACAGAGCATCCCCGGCAAGAAGTGCCATATCACTTCCATAAACCCGATGCAACGTTGGCCTTCCTCTTCTCATGTTGCTATCATCCATTATGGGAAGGTCGTCATGGATAAGCGAATAGGTATGAACAATTTCTATCGCACAAGCAAAAGGAATTATAGGCCTTGAGTCCTCTTTATTAGCTTCATATGTCGCAAGTGCAATAACTGGTCTAATCCGTTTTCCACCAGAAAGAAGGCTATAAGAGAGGGCAGGATAAAGAGCCGAGTATTCTTTTAGTGGAAAGAGGAGGTTTTCAAGAGCACTGTCAATGCTTTTCTTCTTTTCTTCAATGTATTCTTTTATTTCCAAGATTTATCACCTCTTCAATATATATAAAAATCAGGAAATTCATCTTTTGCTTCTTTAATAACGTAATCTACCTTTTCCACATTTGAATAAACGCTCCCCCTTTTCAGGATCGAAAGGAAGCTTTCAAGAGCTTCTTCATTTCCCTCTGCCACGACCTCGACTTCCCCTGATGGCAGATTCTTCACAAAACCAGTGAGCGCCAGAGAAACAGCATGATACCTTACGAAATGCCTGAAGCCAACACCCTGAACATAACCCTTTACAATCGCCTCAAGCCTTTTGGACTTCATGCTCTCTTCTTCTTAAGTGTTCTCTTAGAATTCCATTTACAAAATTTGGAGAATCTATGTCTCCATACTTCTTTGCCAATTCCACTGCTTCAAAAACAACTATGCCATCCTCAACGTCTTCCTCATAATCCATCTCATATATGCCAAGCCTCAGAAGTTGCTTGTCAACCAGATAAAGTCTTTCAATCTTCCAGTTGATAATGATGCTCTCAATCTCCCTGTCGATCTTTTTTACCTGCGAAAGTGTCCCTTTTACAAGATGCAGGGCAAAATCAAGCACCACTGGAGATTCATGTTTAAATGGAATCATTGCATCTGCAATCTTATTCCCCCCTGCCTCGATTGCGAACAGCATTCTAAATGCTATTTCTCTACCTTTTTTTCTAACCTTCATGTAAAATATCGGAGATAAATACGTTTACATCAAGTACCTTGTAAGGAGTCATCAATTCTACCTCTGCCTTAACCCTTTGCTGAATCTGCTCTCCAAGTTTTTTGAGGTCATAATTGTACTTTGCAATTACATAAATATTTATCTCCATGGTTTCACCTTTAATAATAAAATCAATACCATGTGAATGCTTCTTGTCTTGCTTGAGATAGGGAAGATGCTCTTCCAACCCTTTCCAGCCATCATAGACTCCCTCAACGCCTAGAGTTGCATTCAAAATGATTGATTCAATTGCTTCATTAGAGATAATAAATTTATTCATTTGCCCACCCTTTCCAGGTATTCACCTGTCCTTGTATCAATTCTTATAATGTCCCCATCGCTGACAAAAAGGGGAACATTAAGCTTATATCCTGTTTCCACGATTGCTGGCTTCATTGCACTTGTAGCAGTATCTCCTCTTATCCCTGGCTCAGTATGGATTACGACCACCTCAATAAAAGTGGGTAATTCCACTGAAACAGGCTTATCCCTGTAAAATACGACAGTGATTTCAAGGTTCTCCTTTAAAAAATTTGCTGCATCTCCTGCATCCTCCTGGGAGAGGTAAAATTGCTCATAGGACTCAAGGTCCATAAACACAAAGTTATCACCCTCCTTGTAAAGATATTGCATGGCCTTGCTCTCAAGGAATGCCTTCTTAAACTTATCCTCGGGTCTAAATGTTCTTTCAATAACATTGCCCGTATTCAAATTCTTTAACTTTATCCTTACAAAAGGGGAGCCCTTTCCAGGCTTCACATGTTGATAAGAGACAATCACATATAAATCATTTTCGATCTCAATCGTTACACCTGTCCTTAACTCATTTGCAGAGATCATCAAAACCTCCCTAAACTGCAAGCTTTTACTAACAATTATAATAATCAAAAAACGATTTTAATCAACACCCCACATTTTTTGGTTTAGTAAATATTTCAACAACTTTTTTCTATGCCTGAAAATAATTATAGAAAGTGATAAAAAGAAATATCCAGTTAGAAGAATGCTTTTGCTACCTAAAATAAGGAGTATCATGAAAATAACACTTATTGCTTCGCTTTCTTCGAGATAGGAAAAGTTAAAAAAGTACATTTTTAAAAGCGAAAACGAAATGAAAGCAACAATCAAAAATATAGAGAATTGAACAACAACTCGATTATCCACATAAAAATCCCCTTAAAGAATAGAGGTAATACCTATGCCACCTTTGAAATCAAAAAATAAAGGAAAGTCATGACCAAGAATGGTAAGGTTTCTAACTATAATAAGTAAGTGATTTTGTAATAACAATCTACTTCCAATACAAAAAGGAAGCATCCCTTTTAATAAATCGATTAAAAAATAGCTTTACCCATGAACTTATTAATATGTTGAAATTCATTTGTTATACTGGCATTTCCATCCCCTAATGTTCTAATATCTATATGTTTAATCGTATATGTTATCACTAAAGCAGTGTTAATTAAACTCAATATATAGCAAAGAGCCAAGTATAATAATTGTTTTGCTTGTATTTTATTTTAACAGTAAAACTCGAAGCTTCATAATTTTTTCACAATTCAATATATAATATTATAAGATATATATGAAGAAGATTCTTATTGTTGATGATGAAGAAAGTATCAGAAGGCTTGTAGACGTATACTTAAAAAAGGCTGGTTTTATTACAATAGAGGCAAGGGACGGCAGAGAGGCACTCAAAAAAATTGAGAAGGATTTACCTGATCTCATTATCTTAGATCTTATGCTTCCCTATGTGGACGGAGAAACAATTGCTCGGGAGATAAGAAAAAAATCGAACATTCCTATTATTATGCTCACAGCAAAGGCAGAGGAGGACCAGAGAGTTGAGGGGCTTGAGATGGGAGCAGATGATTATGTTGTAAAACCTTTTAGCCCAAGAGAACTTGTTGCGAGGGTTAAAGCACTTCTCAAACGGAGTTATCCTGAGGAAAGAGTTATTAAAATAAGAGGTCTTGAGATACTTCCAAAAGAGATGAGGGTACTGAAGAATGGAAAAGATGTTGGCCTTACATCAAGAGAATTCAGGGTTGTATTTGCGCTTGCAAAACATATGGGCACGGTCCTTTCAAGAGAGGAAATAATGAACGACATCTATACAGAGTATGATGAGGTTGTTTTTGATAGAACAGTCGATGCATATATAAAAAATATTAGAAAGAAACTTGACGATGACCCAAGGAAGCCAAAATATATTGAGTCAGTCTATGGTGCAGGGTACAGGATGATAAAAGATGAGTTTTAAAATAAAATTAATTTTAAGCCACATTATTGTTGTTCTTATAGTAATCGTCTTTTCATTTATATTCTCAGATATATATGTAAGGCAAAACTTTGTGCGTATCATTATAGGCATGGGTCCTAACATTGAAGTTATGCTTACTCCGCAGGGCATACGATTTTTAGAAACTGTAAGGCAAACCCTTCTTATTTCTGGACTCATCTCTATAGGTATAGGAGCCCTGCTTGCATTTCTCCTTTCTTCCTTTGCTCTTAGACCACTTAAGGAGATGCAAAAATTTGTGAGGAAAATCTCAAAGGGAGAATTCGAGGAAAGAGTCCACATAAAATCAAATGACGAAATCGGAGAGCTTGCCTCTTCTCTCAACTATATGGCAGCAAGACTTACAGATATTGAGAATATGAGAAAGACTCTTGTCCAAAATGTATCACATGATCTGCGGACGCCTGTTGCAAGTATAAAGGGATATATGGAACTCATTGAAGATGAAAGTTTCACGAAAGAGGAGAAAGAAAGAGCTATAGAAGTTATAAAAGACGAAATAGAAAGAATGGAAAGAATGTTGAGAGATATATCAAAGCTCTCTGCGATTGATAGTAAAAACTTTACACTACACACTGACAGGATAGAATTAAACACACTCATAAAAAACTCTGTGGACCTGTTGAGAATGGAAGCAGAGAAGAAAGGACTTCAGCTAAAGCTCGAGCTATCCCAGGGCAATATTTTCATTGAAGGAGATTCAAAGCGAATTACAGAGGTTATGGGTAACCTGATAACAAATGCTATTAAATTTACAGATCAGGGGTGTATTACCATTAAAACATTGACTGCCAAGAGCGAAGCCAAAATCATCGTTGAAGATACAGGGATAGGTATTGATAAAAAAGACCTTCCCCATATATTTGAGAGATTCTACAAAGGAGACACATCGAGAAGTTCAGATGGCACGGGCATTGGTCTTACGATTGTGAAGGAACTTATCCATGCTCACAAAGGCACAGTAGAAGTTGAAAGTGAGAAAGGAAGGGGAAGTCGGTTTACTATAACACTTCCTGTTGTATCCTAGGTAACTTTTAGCTTCAAGTCTTTCAATTCCAAATTTCTCAGATAAAATATCGCCTCATAGACCTTTTGCTTTAGCGTTCCAAATGATTGTGCATCTATTTTCTTATTCCCATACCTTACAAGGTTAAAAAAGTAGGTAATTTCTTCAAAATATGGGATATCAAGTAATGTTCCAAGTCTTGTAAGTATCTCATTCGGGGTTTCGTGCTGCTCGATTTCTATCCCTTTTTTAACAATCATATAAGTAATCACAAAGTACGCAAAAAGCACAAATTCCTGAGGGTCTTCAGTCTTGTCAAGTGTTTCAATGACATCCTTTTTATAGAAGTGCAATAAAAACTCCTTGTTTCTATCACCAAATACCTCTAAACCTCCAAACCTTTTCGAAGCCCAGAAGGATATGATAGTAGAGATAGAAAGAATTATCATTGAAATAGCAAATACTATGAAGGAGAGAATTCCAAGGGTATTAATCAAATTTTTGCTTAAGCCCTTTTTATTAATGGGAATTAGAAAAAGGGCAAGACTAAAAAGAATCATCCCTAATGAAACTGCAAATAAGTTATGGGGAAGACTGGGTTGCTCAACAGAACCTCTACTTTTCCTTTGCCATAGGTACACAGCAAAAGCAGATAACACTATGATTATAAGGAAAGGAATCAATTTATAGAGTTCATTGAAAGTACTTGCAGAGCCTCTGGCATTGCTTAGAAGAAGTGGTACAATCCGATATGCCATCAGAATAAGGATAAAAGAAAGAATAATAATAGCAAAGGTTAGAACCTGTCTGGACAATCTTCTTCTCTTAAGTGGGATTGAGCTCTCCTCAAAATCTTGAAAAAACAAAGAAAACACTATCATAATAATGTAGAAGATAAATAGAATATTGGCCAGGATAAAGATGAAATTTTGGTTATTTATGAACAGGTCTACCGATCTATTAAAAAAATCTCCAGTACCATCAGGAAACAAAAAGTTAGTGGGCTTTTCAGAACCAGGTAATAAGTCGGTCTCTTTCCCGGGGGTAAAGAATAAATAGCTTAAATAAATTCGTAAGGGGCGCTCGAATACTCCGGGTATTGAGAATATAAGAAAACCTGGCATAATAACAGGCAATAAGAGTGTTCTTATTTTCCTTTCTCTTATTCCTCTTTCCTTGAGCATCCCGAGTAGTGCAAAATAAAGTGATATATACGGCAAAAAGTTCATAAGGGGAGTGAAGCTCAGAAGAAAAGGATTTAGAATAAATGAGAATAAAGTTATGAGGAAGGGGGTTACCCTGAAGTAAAAAAGAAGGAAGCAAATTAGTATAGATAACCCTACTAATGGAATGTTGTATACTGATTCGATACTCGAGATCTTGAGTACCTTTATGCCTGCGAAAATGAGCTGAACCACAAAAATGACGTAAGTCAATTAAACCTCCAGGATAGATGCATAATCCTTGCCAAGAATCGGATAAATAAATATTCCATCTCTTGCGAGTAATTCTGAGGATCGTCCAATAATTTCGGGGAAGTACATCTCCTTAAAGTAGTATACAGGAGGTTTCTCCCCTGGTAAGACGAATGCCTCATCTGGAAGAAGGACAATGTTCAACCTTGAAAGGCGTACTTTCAACTGGAGGAGTGTGAGCATAAGGCTTGGGTTCAGGTCTCTTTCAACATAGAAAACCTCGCTTCCAAATGGAATTAGCTCAAATGTTTTTCTCAAAAACTCAACTCCATCCCCACTATTCAAGACTTCTACTGTAGAAAGAATCTTAAAGACCTCAAGAAGATGGTACTCATTACTTTCTATGGTAGATGTCATTTGAGTTGCGCCATTGAGAATAACTCCAAATGGAAGATGGAACTTGTAAGCGTAATAACAGATTGAAGCTAATATCGAGGATGCATAGTCCTGAAACTTCATACTTTTTTGAACAAAATCAGTGATTCCAACTACCTTCTTAGAAGCACTGAAATCAAATTCCTTTACTGTCAATCTTCCTCTGTGAGCTGTTTGTTTCCAATGTATCATTGACACAGGGTCATCGGGATTATAATCCCTTGCACCTGCAATATAAGAATAGTCTTTATTGATCTGATACTTGGCCTTCAACCCTTCGAGGGGATCCGTAAGGTGAATTTTAAGTTTTTCGAAAGGAACGAGAAAAGGGAAGACAAATATCTTTTTATGATCTGAAATTTTCCTTTTTTCACGAATAAAGCCAAAAGGGTCAGAAACAAAAATGGTGAAGCTACCAACATCGTATACTCCCCTTCTGTTTCCTTTAAGCACAATACTATTTTTTACAACTCTTGTTCTTGCAAAAAAACTTTCCGTTGTTTTAGGCGAGGTCGGGACAATATAATAAGGAGGTACAAATTCAATAGAAATCAAGAAAGGCATGTGATATTGGAAGTTCAGAGTATAAAACAAATCGAAGGTATCCATTTGTCTTAATGTATAGGTGCTTACAGTTGTTTTAAAATAAATACTTCCGTGGTTTATTGCTCTTAAATATAAAAAAAGGTAAGCACAAAATAATGCAAGCAAAAGATAAAATCCCCTTCCGAATATAAGGGCAAGGATAAAAATAAGTCCTAAATAAAGCTTTCCTTTACGTGTTAAAAATTTCATTCTCCGAATAATCTTCGAGAATGGGTACCTTCACACTGTTCAGGATTTCCTCAAGGACACTATCTACAGTAACTCCTCTCAATCTTGCATCTGCTCTGAGAATCAGCCGATGGTTAAAAACGTCTTTGTAGCATCTCTTCACATCGTCAGGGATAACAAAATCTCTTCCTGAGAGCAATGCCTTTGCCTGAGAAACCTTCATAAGGAAGAGAGAGCCTCTTGGGCTTACCCCAAGATACACGTCCGAGTGTTTTCTTGTTGAGTTCGAAAGGTCTACAATATATTCAATAATTGACTTATGTATATATACCTTTTTTACGCTCTCCTGCATATTGAGCAGCTCTTCAATATCGCACACAGGCTGAAGTGTATCTATAGGAACTGTATCTTTTTGTGTAAGAAGGATCTTACTTTCGTGGTTCTTATCGGGATAGCCAATTGCAAACCTCATAATAAATCTATCAAGCTGTGCCTCCGGTAGAGGGAATGTCCCTTCATATTCAATGGGATTCTCTGTAGCGAACACAATAAATGGTCTTTGAAGATTATACCCCACACCGTCTATGGTAACCCTGTATTCAGCCATAGCCTCAAGGAGTGCTGATTGAGTCTTTGGAGTTCCCCTGTTAATTTCGTCTGCAAGGAGAAAATTTGTAAAAACAGGGCCAAAACGCACATTAAATTCATTTTTATCCTGCTTATAGACAGTAATTCCTGTAATATCCGTGGGAAGGAGATCTGGGGTAAATTGAATTCTACGGAATTGTGCATTAAAAGAAATTGCCAATGCCCTTGCAAGGGTGGTCTTGCCAGTACCAGGAACATCCTCTATAAGCATATGACCGTTTGCAAGGAGACCAGCAATAGCCTTCTCAATTATGTCGTCTTTGCCTACGATAACCTTTCTGAGATTCTCTCTAAGTTCTTCGATCATTTTTATCTCTTAGTAATCTACCAAGATTTTATCATTTATTGAAAAATTTACAACTTTTCTTTAAAATGGATTATGAATATCTTGCTACTTATGGGAACACTTGTTATCATTGCACTTTACACGGGTAGGCTTTTCAATAAAATCAAATTTCCACCAATTACGGGATATATCATTGTTGGCTTTATCCTTGGTAACTTTCACATATTTTCAAGCGTTGTTGCAGAAGAATTTTCAGGCATTGTATTCTACGTAAATACAATTGCAATTTCTTTCCTTCTTTTTGAGACAGGGGCAGAACTTGAAAAGAGTTCATTTAAAGGTGGTAAGAAAATTATTGCCATTGCTTTTATTCAATCTCTGATTACTTTTCTTTTAATCCTTGTTACATTTATTATGCTTTTTAATTTTCCACTTCCTATTTCAGTATTGATTGCAGCAATTGGTATTCCAACGGCACCTGATATTGTACTCCTTACAATAAGAAACGACAAAGCCCGTGGAAGATTTGTAGAAATTTTAAAAGAGATTGTGGTTATTGATGACCTTATTGCAGAACTTTTTTTCTTTATTTTATTCCCGATCTGCAAAAATATCCTCGAGCACTATCAAAATCCAGTAAATGTTATTAAGTTCTCTCTTGAAGAAATTATTGTGTCAATTCTCCTTGGCATTATTGCAGGCTTTCTTTTTTCACTTTTCTCAAGGGAATTCAGACAACATAGAATACCACCATTTGCAGGAACTATTGGCTTTATTATTTTGACAATTGGTGTTTCAATTTTGATAAAGGCTCATACAATCATCGTCATTCTCATTATGGGTATTATCTTCTCAAACACATCCAAAAACAGGGAGGTAGTTTTAAATGCCATAATGCAGATTGACAGTATCCTTTTTATATTATTTCTTATTGTAAATGGCTCGGCCTTGTCCTTCGAACTTTTGAAAGAAACAGGCCTGGGGGGAGTTGCCTTCATTTCTTCAAGATTTATGGGAAAAATTCTGGGGGGAATTACTTCAAGCAAGACATTGCAGATAAAGGAGATACCGCCGCTATCCCTGGGTATGTCTCTTCTTCCACAGTCAACTATAAGTATATACTTTGCCTCTCATGCAAAGGAGCTGCTTTTAACTGAGGGCGAAACAATCTTTGCTATAACAATGTCAGGGGTTATATTTTTTGAGATTCTTGGGGCACCACTGCTCAGCTGGACACTTCGAAGAAAGACTCATCCCCCTGCAACAGGAGGGAAAATTGCTACCTCATCCCCATCCTGAAGCTGGGTATCTAAACCATTGAGAAATTCAATATTTCTTCCATTGACGAGATAAATATTTTCCTTAAACCTTGCACTATTTTGAGAAATATATTCTCTTAGTTGCGGAAATCTACTATCGAGTAAATTCAAAAGTTTTCCAAATGTATCAGCCTCAAGAGTCAGTGTATCAACACCTGCTTTTTCCCTGAGATATGCATATAGTGTTACTTTAACCACTGCCATAAACTTATACCCTCACATCAATTATAACAGAATTTGGAACAAATTATAAATCATTTAAATTGCTGCTCATTTCAGAAAGAACTTCCTCAATCTTCTGATTTATTGGAAGAACAGCCTTTCTGAAGATGGGGGCTAGGGGATCTGAATTGACCGCAATTATATACTTGGTGTTTACACAGGAGAGGTGCTGAATAGCACCAGAAACACCAAAACTTATATAAACATCTGGAGAAATACTGATCCCCGTCTCGCCAATTACCATTTCATAAGGAAGAGTACCTGAATCTGCAACAGGTCTTGTACAGCCAATTCCTGCCCCAATTTTACTCCCAAAATCGAGAACCTGTGGGATGAGTTCTCTTTTCACCCCACGACCAATACATACAACAATTTTTGCACTCTTCAAGGGATTTTCTCCTAAGGCTTCTCTTGATAATAAAGTTACCGAACTATCTTTTGTAAAATAAATTATCTCTTTCTCTTTTATATTTACAGGCACTATACCTTCACTTCTTGAAATCACAAGTAAAGGTAAGGAATGAGAGATAATTCGCACTTCATAGTTCTCCCAGGCAGAGGCTCTTACAGAGAGACCATTTTCATTAAAGATGAGCTCCTCAGCATGAGTAACTAACCCCAACCTATGCTCTCCTGCAAAATAAGAGGCAGTTTCCTTTACTAAAGTTTCGGAAGAAAAGACTACAATGTCCCATTCTTGCTCTCTAAAAATCTTTTCGATGAAATTTGCTCCCTCTCTGGCGCTTTTTATATAATCCTGGGGAACAAAATTTGCTACAGGTGAAGCAGGATAAAAACTTGCATAAAAACATTCAAAGCTCTTACTCTTGAATTGATTTATAAATCCATTGAACTCATCGAAAACAAAAAGTATCTTCATCTTGTATTCTTCAGATATTCAACTATCTTTCTATAACCCCCATTTTTTATTAGCTCCCTATTTAATGTCTCTGAACGTTTTTTGATAAGAGAAGACTCTGTCTTTGAACCCAAACTTCCGACACTCATGGGGTCAACGCACAACTCTCCGTTTGAATAAATCTCAACTTTCTTATCCTTTGTTCTTGAGAGAGCGAATAAATTAAGTATAGCGCCACTGTTTGCTCCACTTCTCATAGAGATAAGCGCGGGCAACTTTACAGAGAATGTTTCGATCGAAGATGTATATCTTTTAACAGCAAGTGTTCCTGCAAGATACTCAAGAGACATGGCATGAGAAAGATATGTGACTCCGAGCAAAGCTGCAAGCTCCCCACCAAGTATGCCTGTTGAACCATCAGCAGAGTAATCCCCCTGAATTATGAGGTCGTAATTTCCATCTATCTTTACAATTGCCTCCCTAAGGATAATTGCCGTTGCAAGTGCATCCGAGCCGGAAAACAAAGGGTCGGAGATAAGAACGACCCTATCAACCCCGTAGCCAAAGAGAGAATTTAATAACCTCTCTTCACTTAGTGGAGCCATTGAAAATACTGTTAACGAGGCTTTGAGGCTCTTCTTTAGTTTCAATGCTTCTTCAAGAGCGACCATGTCGAGTTGGTTAAACATGCTCTTTTTGCCTTCTCTCATAATTTTTCCACTCAACTGGTCAATCTTAATTTCCTCCGGTACAACTTTTACAGTAACAACTATATTCATATGAATACCTCATCAGTTTTTATTTTATAGCCATTGATGAAGTCTTTTGCAGCCATAACTTTTCCACCGGCTACTTGAAGCTCGAGTATCTCAACAGCACCCTGACCGCACTTTACTGCAAAAGAATCCTTTGACACATATATAACAACCCCTGGAGGAAAAACTTCGTCAAAATTGTGAAATACCGCAGAGCGAAAAAACTTTATCTCTTTCTCTCTGAAAGTAGAGTGTGCGCAGGGACGAGGGCTTAATGCTCTGATTATGTTATGAACCTTGATGTCCTCCATCTTCCAGTTTATCAATTCCTCTTCCTTCCTAATTTTCTTTGCATAAGAGGGTGTCCCTTCCTGTTTTCTGCCCTCACAATGTCCTGAAAGTATAGAATCAATAGCCTGCATAAGCAGAGGAACACCTTCCTCAAAAATCCTTTTCTCTATGTCTCCCCTTGTTTCATTTTCGTAAATTTTAAAAGGCTTCTTAAGAATAATATCGCCTGTATCAATTCCTTCCTCTACTTTGATAATGCAGAGAGCAGAATCTTCTACCCCATCCATAATCTGTCTTTCAAGGGGAGCGGCACCTCTGTAAAGCGGAAGCGCTGAAGGATGGAGGTTTATTGCACATGTTGCCATGGAAAGAATGGAAGAAGGAATAATTTTCCCAAAGGAGACAACAAGATAAATACAGGGAATAAGGGAAGAGATGGTATTTATCAGAGGTTCTCCGAACCTTTCAACCTCGGCATAACGCAGATGGTTCTTTGTAGCGAAATCTTTAACTGGGTTAGGAAGCATTTTCATTCCTCTTCCTCTTACCTTATCCTCAGATGTAACAACAAGAGCAACCTTCTCCTTTAAAGTATCTAAAAATGGAATTGAAAACTCGGAGGAGCCAAAGAAAATCAGGTTCATCTTACGCGGAATTTCTCCAGGAGTGCTTCCGGTAACTCAAATCCCTCATCAACAGAAAGCTGGTCAATCTTATCTATATAATCTGTAAAAACGACACCTCTTAAGTGGTCGATTTCGTGCTGAAAAACTCGGGCTTTTAACCCTGTCAGATGATATTCCACCTTTCTTCCTTTCATATCAAGGGCTCTTACAACAATTTCTCCTGCCCTCTCAACTGCTCCATAAACACCTGGAAGTGAAAGGCAACCCTCCTCATCGACATCGCTTCCGCTCCTTAAAAGAATCTCGGGATTAATCACAACGCCTTTATCATTCTCGTCAAGTTCGTACACAAAGAGAGAAAGGGGCACCCCTACCTGAATCGCAGCAAGCCCAACACCCCTCGGGTTGCTCTCCCTCATTACTTTAAACATTTCCTCTATTAGAGTCTCTATATTTTTATCAATCTTCTTAACCTTCTGTGCCTTCTTCCTAAGAAATGGGTTTCCGTATAAAAGTATTTTCATATTTCTATTACTCCTTTCCTTAAAACTATAGGCTTATCTCCCGTACAATCCACAATTGTAGAAGGAATATTACTCATTGCTATATTATACTCAAATGGGACATAAAATATCTCACTTGACAGGTATTTTTCAACGTCCTCTTTCGTCAGAAGAGGAGGATGGTGTGAGACATTAGCGCTTGTATTTAAAATGGGAAGGTCTATATATGCAAGAAAGTTAATAAGCGGCTTGCAGGCCGGGATACGGACACCGAGAGTGTCTCCCCTCTCAAGAGGAGTAGTCCATAGCGTCCTCCTACATCGAAGAATTAGGGTAAGAGGCCCAGGAAAGTATTTTTTCATCAACTCATATGCATAGTCAGGTATTCCATTGACATATTCAAGTATGTGGGATATAGAATATGAAAGAAGATAAAGGGGTTTATCGAATTCCCTTTTTTTTATCCTGAATAGATTTTCTGTGGCAGATTGATCAAGCCCGTTTATCCCCAGTCCCATGAGCGTATCAGTCTGAAATGCAATGATTCCATGATTAAGAAGATGTCTTTTGTATATCTTAAACTCTTTAACTTCTTACCCCCTTAATAAACCTGTTCATATTTGCAAGATCCCTTATAACTTCTACATCTTTAAATCCGTTCAACTCCATTAAACGTAATGCTCTTTCCCCCATATCGCTATCAATCTCGAAGATTGCAATTCCATCAGGGTGTAAGAGTTCAAAAGACCTTTTGACAAGAGCAGGATAAAGATCAAACCCATCTTCTCCTCCATCAAGTGCCTCCCTGGGTTCAAACTTAAGGGATAGGAGATTTTTCCTCTTCACATAGGGGGGATTTGAAACAACAAGATCGAATTTTGAGAGAGTCGTAAATCCTCTAAGGTCTGAAACAAATACCTCCACCCGTTCAGAAAGACCAAGGTTTTTTGCATTTTCTATGGTAGTATTACAGGCAAGTTGTGATATATCTATGCCAACCCCTCTACTTCCCTTACTCTCATGGAGAAAAGAAAGTAGAATACATCCAGAACCAACCCCTATATCAAGTATCTGCACTTCTTTCCCCTTAATGCAATCTAATGCATATTCAACTAAAACCTCCGTTTCAGGCCTTGGTATGAAAACCCCTTGACAAACCTTAAAGTTAATCCCGAAAAATTCTCTTTTACCATAGATATAAAAGAAGGGATACCCATTGTTTCTTTTCTTAGCGAACTCTTTAGCCTGAAGAATGACATCTTCTTGCACTTCAATATTTTCCATAAAATATATATCTTCTTTTTTAATTCCGAGGTGTACTGAAAGGAAAAGCTCTGATTCAAGAAAAGGTGAATCAGAGGTATCTTTCAAATCCCTGCCTAAATTTCTTAAGACTTCTCTCAATTTCATTGATTGCTATTTTCTATTTCTTTGAGTTTTTCTCTTTGATTTGCTTCGGCAAGAGCCTCAATAAGTGTATCAAGGTTGCCTTCCAGCATCTCCTGAATATTATAAAATGAACGGTTGATCCTGTGGTCAGTGACTCTTCCCTGTGGGAAATTGTAAGTTCGAATCCTTTCATTTCGGTTGCCCCGCCCTATCTGAGCTCTTCTTGTAGAAATAATTTCCTCTTCTCTTTTACTTTCATAAATATCATAAAGCCTTGCACGGAGTATCCTCATTGCCTTAGTCTTATTTTGAAGCTGGGAACGCTCATCCTGGCATACAACAGTAATCCCCGTAGGTTTGTGAACAATACGAATGGCAGTAGCCACCTTCTGAACATTTTGGCCACCGTGTCCAGAGGCATGAAATACATCGAGCCTTAAATCATCAGGATTTATAACCACATCTACCTCCTCTGCCTCTAAAAGCACAGCTACAGTAGCAGTTGATGTATGAATTCTTCCTGAAGCTTCAGTCTCGGGCACCCTCTGAACTCTGTGAACTCCACTTTCGTATTTCAAGGATTTATAAACATTCTTACCCGTAACAGCGAATATTATCTCTTTGAATCCACCTATGTCTGTTGGGTGTGAGTTGAGAATCTCTACTTTCCACCCCATTTTTTCTGTATATCCCAGATACATTTTAAAAAGATCCTTAACAAATAGCGCCGCTTCTTCGCCCCCAACTCCTGCTCTTATCTCCATAATGACGTTTTTTTCGTCAAGAGGATCCTTTGGAACAAGGAGGAGCTTCACCTCTTCTATAAGTTTCTCTTCTCTCTTTTTGAGAGATTCGAGTTCCCCTTCTACAAGCTCCCTCAATGCCGTATCATCGCTTTTCAAGAGTTCTTCTGCATCCACTATCTCTTCCTGAACCTTTTTAAGTTCTTTATATGCCATAGCAATAGGTTCAAGCTCTTTCAATTCAATGGAATATTTCTTGAAATTCTCAAGATCATTGATGACTTCAGGGTTACCTAAAAGCTTTCCTAATTCTTCATATCTTTTAACGACATTCTCAAGTCTTTCTATCAATAAAATCACTCCCTGTTGACATAATGATGAAGTTTGCATCGTGCCTCATATTTCTCCGAAGCCCCTATCATAATTACAGGATCATTATATCTGGCTGGCTTTCCATTTATCAACCGCTGTGTCATAGTTGCATCTTCTCCACAAATAGTACAGATTGCATGTAATTTTAAAATTTCGTCTCCTATGCAGAGAAGGTCGCCCATGGGACCAAATGGTTCACCTCTAAAATCCATGTCAAGACCAGCAACGATGGCTCTTATCCCTCGTCTTGAAATTTCACGGCAGACTTCCACAAGATCCATATCAAAGAATTGTCCTTCATCAATAGCAACAACATTCACCTGAGGGTCAATCCTTCTAAGAATATCCTCTGAAGAGTCAACGGCAATCGCCTCTATTCGTTCTCCTGTATGAGAAACTACTTCCACATTTGAATAGCGCTCGTCTATGGTTGGCTTAAAAACTTGTATGGTGAGCTTTGCTATCCTTGCTCTCTTTAATCTCCTGATAAGCTCTTCGCTCTTTCCAGAAAACATACAACCTGTGATAATCTCAATCTTTCCAATCTTATTCATTATTTCCCAACCACAATACTATTCAATAACTCCCTGTTAGACCTTGTTTGTGTGAGCATTTCGATAATTCTTTGAAGTGCCTCAGCAGGCTCAAGATCTCCCATAAACTTCCTCAATGCCCATATCTTTTCATATTCTTCAGATGTATAAAGAAGTTCTTCCTTTCTTGTGCCAGACTTCTTAATATCAACAGCAGGAAAGATTCTTTGCTCAGCAAGATTCCTGTCAAGGATAACCTCCATATTCCCTGTCCCCTTAAATTCCTCGTAAATAACCTGGTCGAGCCTCGAGCCTGTGTCTATAAGTGCTGTTGCAAGAATAGTAAGGCTACCACCGTTCATAATGCTTCTTGCAGCACCAAGGAACTTTTTCGGTCCTTTAATTGCAGCAGGATCAAGGCCTCCAGAAAGCGTTTTTCCTGAAGTAGAGCTCAGAAGATTGTAGGCTCTCGTCAGACGTGTGATCCCATCAAGAAGGACGACAACATCTTTTTCAACTTCAACAAGCCTTTTGGCCCTTTCAAGCACAAGCTCAACGACTCTTATATGGTTTTCGGGTGGCTGATCAAAAGTAGAGCTAATAACCTCTGCGGGTACTGAATTTTTCATGTCAGTAACTTCTTCAGGTCTTTCATCAATAAGGAGTACCATTGTGACAATATCAGGATAATTTATGGAGACACTCTTTGCAATCTCTTTGAGTAATGTTGTCTTTCCTGCCTTAGGTGCAGAGACAATAAGACCTCTCTGCCCCCTCCCAAGGGGTGCCACAAGATCCAAAACCCGCAGGGCAATGTTACACCCGGGAGTTTCAAGAACAATTCTCTGGGTAGGATAATAAGGAGTAAGATTCTCGAAGTTGGGCCTTTTCAGAAAACCTGTAACTCTAATCCCATTTATTGAGACAACATTAATAAGAGAAGGGTACTTCTCATTCTCTCTCTGGGGTTTCTGAATGGGACCAGATATAACATCCCCTGTTCTCAAACCAAACCTTCTTATAAGTGGCGGAGCAACATAGACATCAGAATAGGAAGGAAAATAGTTAGTTCTGAGGAACCCGTAGCCGTCTGGGTGCGCCTCAAAAAGCCCTTTAAAGAAAGGCTCTTCGTAAGTTTTGACTCTCACTTCTTCTGTCTCTTCCACAGCCTTGTTTGTCTGAAGAGGGGTTCTCTTTCTCAAATTTTCTACTGCCCTGTAAACCTCCTCAATAAGATCTTGCTTTCTGAAATGTGTGTAATTCTTCACCTTAAGAACCTGTGCCACTCTGTACAGCTCTCTTGCAGTCATGTCCTTAACATCTTCGTAAGAGAGTCCTGCTATTTCGTTAATACTAAAGTTTTCCATACTCTTCCTCCTTGAGCCCTTATCTTAACCGCTCTTTTGAAAGGGCTGTGTACTTTTCTCTCATATCTATAAAAGATTTATAAATTTTATTTGACTCTGCAGCGGCTTCCATAACAAATTCTTTATCCTTTATGAGTTTTCCATTTATTTCTACATTATAAAGGGCACATTTCATTGCAGCTTCGAGCAGTTCCAGTGCAGAGAGAAAGTCGCTTATAATAGAATCAAGAGAGGTGCTATAAACATACTCAAAAAAGTTACTCACTTCGTTCACTTTCCTCATAACAGAAAGGGGAACAAGTGCAGCAGACTTCAAACTTAATTGTATCATAGAACTTCTCTTTTCTTTATCCTCGTTGTTAGACTTTGGAAGTTGGTAAGCCTGCATCACTTTATTGAACGCCTGAGAGTCTTCGTCCGCAAGTACAAGGAATTCTTGAGAAATTCTTCCACATTTCTCTGCAGTTTTTTTCATATTCTCAACCTCTGCTATCTCCTTTCCTTTCACGGAAATATTTAAAACCATTGAAAGAAGTGCAGCACCCATTGCTCCACTCACAGCAGCGGCACTTCCACCACCTGGAGTTGGGGCATCGCCTGATAGCGCGGCGATAAAATCGCTAAGGCTCAATTCTGAATACATTTGTCACCTCATCTTTTGAATTTCATCACATATTTTAGGTATCTACTAAAATCATCCAGATGCCCTCCCTCAGATACAGCACTTAAAACAGTAGAGGAATTAATAACATTACTGCTTGCAATTGCATCAACACCATAATTAAATAGAATATCACTCTTTATTACTGAGGGCCCCAATAATATTGTATACACATTTTCAGATAATTCAAGTAATCTCTTAAATGTCCTATTTACAAAGACACTTCCGCTTATAGCAACAATGTCAGCATCGGGGATCACGTATTCACAGGCAGTATCTGGCAGATCTCCTTTATGAGGAGATCTTTCAAGAACTATCATAGATGACGCCTTTTCCTTTATGTGCTCAAGTCTCGGGAAATGCCCAATAAAAACTATCTTTTTATTCTTCGAAATACGCTCAATATAATCAATCGCATTTATCTCCTCACCGTCAAAATCAAGCAAGGAGTTCAAAGTGGCAACCCCAATACTTGCTTCAACAGGATTCCAAGACCTGGCAAACCCTGCAACTTCTTTGCCACTTCTGCCTACAATAGAACCCGCATTCCTCACACCCATTTTATAGGGTTCAGGAAGAGTAAGAGCCAACCCACAATTTTTGCTTACTGCAGCAGTCCAGTGCAATCCAACCCTTAAATCAGTAACAGGAAAATCGGGAAGGGAGTCAAGGACTTCGTCGAAGATATCCATTGCAACTATATATTAAGAAAAATACATTTCAAGTCAAGTAGCGAATTGCCTCACAAAAGTTACATTTAAAATCAAGTCATCACTTTGCTAACCAATCTAATAGAGTCAGAGATGAGTAATTCTCCAAACTTTTATCTATTCTATTTTTATATACGTTTTCAGTTTTTTTCTTTCAATTAAAAACATAGATTTAACACTATCATTCGAGCATAATATAATCTGTTTCAGTGGATTCCTTCAGATATTATATCATTGTTTTTATAAAACAATCCAGTTTGCAACAGGAGTTCTATTCATAGCCAGAAGGGAGGAAGCTCTGATATTCTATAATTCTCTTCCTTTGATAATTTATACCCTACAGAGAAGCATATTGAAGAGATACGCTTAAATTTAGCAAATAAATACTATTTTGCAAGACAGTATTACAGGCTATCACATACAGATAATTTGATTAGCCTTTATTCGTCATTTCGTTTATAAAATAGGTAAGGGCAATTTTACCGTGGGTCTTCTCCTCGAATTTTAAAAGTTTTCCGTAATTATCTTTGAGAGATTCCTTTACAGTATGTTCTACAATAACAATAGCGCTATCGGCAAGGCTGGGAAAATTTGCAAGAAGCTCAAGGCTTTTAATGGAGAGTCCAGAAGTATAGGGAGGGTCAAGGAAGATAATATCAAATCTGTTTGGGGTAGTTGAGTCTAAGCTATACGGATTTTTAAGAAAGGTAAGTGCATCTTCCTTTATTATCGTTGTCTCTCCTCTAATGGAAAACATTTCTATATTTTTACGGATGACTCTGATAGCGGAAGGATTATTTTCTACAAGGACTGCAAAATTTGCTCCTTCACTAATTGCCTCAATTGCCATTGCCCCGCTCCCTGCATAAAGGTCAAGAAATACAGAGCCTCCGATCTTAAACCTTATTATATTAAAGATTGATTCTTTTATCATATCTGTTGTTGGTCTCAGCGCTAAGTAGTCTGGGGGTGACAGAATCTTTCTTCCCTTAAATTTCCCTGAAATTACCCTCATGCCACCTCTATGAGGGATACTTTATCCCCGAACTTTGCTTTAAGAATTTCCCTGAGTTCTTTTTCCATCTCCTTGCTAAAGTTGCTTCTTCCCTCAACAAGCGCAAATGCTTCTATTCTTGCAAGTTCAAGAAGCTCGAGGTCCTTTTTTCGCATAAGTGTTGTAATTTTGAATTCAGGTAACCCATGTTGTCTGGTCCCGAGTATTTCACCAGGACCACGGATTTTCAAATCTTCTTCTGCGACCTCAAAACCATTGTTTGTTTTTTCAAGTACTTTCAACCTTCTTATCGCATCTCCTTCGGGATTCCTTGTGATAAGATAACAGTATGATTGAAGCCCTGAACGGCCAACCCTCCCCCTGAGTTGATGCAATGTGGAAAGCCCGAATCTGTCTGCATCCTCCACAATTATAATGGTTGCATCAGGAACATCGACTCCAACCTCAACAACGGTTGTAGATACAAGGACCTGCACCTTTCCATTTCTAAATGACTCCATAATGTCTTTCTTTTCTTCGCTTTTCATGCTTCCATAGAGCACTCCAATATTAAAGTTTTTAAGATAGTTTTCTTTGAGCTTTTCAGCAAGACTTTTTACTGCCTGAAGTTCAATCTCATCCGACGCCTCTATAAGTGGGCAAACAACATATCCTTTTCTTCCCTGGTTAAGTTCTTCAATAAGCAATCGATAGGGCCTTTCTTCATCATTAACACATACCTTCGTTAAAACAGGCTTTCTTCCTTTAGGCAACTCCCTTAGCTGTGTGATATCAAGGTCCCCGTAAAGTGTAAGGGCAAGTGTTCTGGGAATGGGAGTGGCGCTCATAACAAGTGTATGGGGAATCTCACCTTTTTTTCTTAAAATACTTCTTTGGATTACACCAAATCTGTGCTGCTCGTCTACTATAACCAATCCAAGACGTTTGAACTCTACATCTTCCTCGATGAGGGCGTGTGTACCGACAAGAAGATCAATCTTACCTTCCTTCAATTCGGAAAGAATCTCTTCTCTTTCCTTCCTTTTTATCCCAGACGTCAAAAGCTTTATTCTCATCCCCGTATTTCTTAGAAGTGACTCTGCTACATTGAATGTTTGCTGGGCAAGTATCTCTGTAGGCGACATCATCGCAGATTGATAGCTGTTTTTACTTGTAATAAATACTGCAAAGAGGGCAATTACAGTTTTCCCCGAACCAACATCTCCATGGAGCAACCTGTTTGCAGGTTTTCCGCCTGTTAAATCAGACTCGATATCTTTTATTGCAGCCTTCTGGTCATTTGTAAGTGTGAAAGGAAGAAGTTTTTCGAAAGCAGTTATATCTTTCTCCTCTATTTTGAACACTAAACCGGCTTGCTCCTTGACCTTTCTCTTTCTTGTACCAAGCAGAAATTGTAGTTCAAAGAGTTCATTAAAGATAAGCCTATCCTTTGCCTTTTCAAGCATTTCGAAGTCTTCAGGAAAATGGATGTTTCTGATTGCTTCACCGAGACCTATAAGATTGAGCCTTTTCTTAAGACTTTCTTCAAGATAATCCTTTATAGAACCTGTATAGGCATCAATTGCTGCCTTAACCCTTCCTCTTATTGTTTTCTGAGAAATGCCCTGAGTAAGCGGATAAATAGGGATAATTCTCATTGAGTGGATTGTTTCTTTCCCTTCCTGAATTATCTCATATTCAGGAGAGGGAAGTTCCCAGCTTCCGTATGCGTATTGAACATGTCCATGAAGGATTAATAGTACGCCCTCTTTAATGATGTTTTTAAGATACGGTTGATTGAACCACGTTGCCTTAATATAGCCTGTTCCATCGCTTACCAGAGCAATAAAAATTCTTACTCTTCCAGCACTTCTTTCAGAGGTGTTAATGACTTTAACCTTAACTGTTACATCTTCTCCTACACTTAATGTCGCTATTTTTGAAAGGCTTCTAAGATCAATGTAATCTCTGGGGAAATAAAACAAAAGGTCATAGGTAGTTTTAATACCGATTTTTTCAAGAATCCTTGCAAGTTTGGGGCCGATTCCCTTTACGTACTGAACAGGGGTAAAAAGATCGGTAATTGATAGAGAAGTAATACCTTGGGGTAATTCAGCTTCAAACAATAAATGGATTGTCTCCTTTATTGCTCTTTCTCTTTCCTTCACCTCAAAACTTTTATAATTCTCAAATGTCTTTCTGATTTTCTCCTTTTTAGAAGGCTCTATCTCCAGTTCTTCCACACTGTTGAGTATAAATGTATCGAGCCCTCCAATGACAGAATCATTTTTATACTCTTTCTTAATCTCGAGATCGAGCGTCTTTTTAACGAAAGACGATTTCTTGAAGGAAGCTTTCTCCATTTATTTTCTGAAGGTTAAAAATGTCCGAGATTGTCGCACTTAGATCTGAGAAAGATTTTCTCAAGCCAAGATAGTGGTTTTTAACAATCGGGTTTCCAAAAGCGATGAGGGGAACGAATTCTCTGGTATGGTCTGTATGTGCTTTAAAGGTAGGGTCACACCCATGGTCTGCCACAAAAAAGAGTATATCCGTGCCTTTCATATTTAAAGTAATCTCTGGAATTGCATCATCTACATCTTTTAGCCCTTTTGCATACTCATAAGGATTTCTGCGGTGTCCCCAGTTTGCATCAAATTCTACAAGGTTTGTGAAGATAATGCCCTCAAAGTCTTCCTTTATTTTTCCAACTGTTTTGTTTAGCCCATCAATGTTATTCTCTGTATGAATACTTTCTGTAAGACCCTCACCTGCAAATAGATCATGGATCTTGCCAATTCCTATAACACTCCTTCCTGATTTCTTCGCAAGGTCAAGCGTTGTTTGCTGTGGTGGCTTTAATGCATAATCTTTTCTCTCTGCAGTTCTTACAAAGCCGTGCTCTGGATCACCTATGAAGGGGCGTGCAATGACTCTTGCAACTGCATGATCTCCAATACAGACCTCTTCTCTTGCAATCTCGCACATCCTGTAGAGTTCCTCAAGTGTGATAACATCTTTATGGGCTGCAATCTGAAATACGGAATCGGCAGATGTATAAATAATAGGATTCTTCGTCTCCTTATGCAGGGCATAATATTCTTTTATAATCTCCGTGCCTGAGGCAGGTTTATTGCCAAGAGCCCTCTTTCCAGTAAGCTTTTCAAAATTCTCGATGACTTCCTTAGGGAATCCATGGGGATAGGTTGGAAAAGCCTGCTTAAGAACTATCCCCATCATTTCCCAATGCCCACTTATAGAATCTTTTCCTTTAGATTGCTCTTTCATCCTTCCGTAGGAGGCAATGTAGTCACCTTTCTCACCAAAAAGTAGACCTCTCAGCCCCAACCTTTCGAGATTGGGAAGGGTAAGCCAGTTGTTTGATTGTAGAGTATGAAGCAAGGTATTTGCTCCCCAATCCCCATACTCCACTGAATCCCCTGCTTCACCTGCGCCAACACTATCCAGCACAATAATGATTACTCTTTTAATGTCCATGTTAAATCTCCTCACTTTAATATTGTAATGATTTTGGGTAAAAATAGTACAGGTGTATGGAGGGTAATGGAAAATGTCACTGATAATTCGTCCTTCGCTTTAGAGGCTGCTATTTAATTGAGGAAGTGAAAAGCGCTTTTTAAGACTACTCCCACAATTTCTTTCTGTTTTTTACGAAACATTCGAAGTAGTATCCATTCGTCTCTTTAAATTAAACAACGAGGTTGTTTCATAAGACTGCGTTGCCCTCGCGATGGTATATAATGAAAGGAAAAAGCAAAAGAAGCACCCCATAATAGCTCTTCCTTTCTTGTTACTTTCTCAAAAGTAGAGTTAAAAGGAGTATTGCTTTATCTAGATAAATATTTGAAAAGGCTTTTTCTGTAATATCTCTATGGGGATTAATTTTTGTAACAGTAGATAATGAATATACTTATGATTAGAAAGAAAAAATTTGAGATGAGGGAATTTAAGAAAAATATTTGTAAGTCATTAAATAGATTTTTCTCATTGCCAGTCCATCCTTTTAACCTTGAGCAAGATGGTATAAAAACTTATGCAGAGTGGCAATTTGAAAAAGGTGAGGAAACTATTAAGTTCTTTCTGGCCCATGTGACAATTAAAGAAATGTTTGAGGATAAAATTGCTCTGGATGTTGGTTGTGGAGCTGGAGGTAAAACATTGTATTACGCATCCTGCGGTGTAAAAAAGATATATGGAATAGATATTATTCCACGGTACAGAGAGGATTCGCTTGCCCTTGCTAAGGAAAAAAATCTCATTGATAAATTTGAGTTTGTTTTAGCTGATGTGTCAAGTCTCCCCTTTGAAGATGATATGTTTGATACAATAATTATGAATGATGCCATGGAACATATTTCTGAGCCTCTCGAGGCACTCAATGAATGCTACAGGGTTTTAAAATCAGATGGGAAATTATATATTAATTTTCCCCCTTATTATCATCCCTATGGTGCTCATCTAAGTGATTTGATAGGTATTCCATGGGTACACATTCTTTTTGACTCAAATACTTTAATCGGCGTCTATAAGGATCTTGCAAAATGTGTGCCTGATGGGGAAGAAAGGGTGAAGTTCAGGATTTCTAAAGATGAGGAAGGGAGAGAATTCTTTTCGTATATAAACAAAATGACTATAAAAAGGTTTAAATCTATATACCCGAATACCAGATTCTCCTTAGAGTATTATAGAGAAGTTCCCCTTAGAGATTTTCTGAGCGCCTTTACAAAAATTCCCATATTAAAAGAATGTTTCACTAAAATGGTGGTTGCAATATTCAAAAAATAAGGATAATCCTTTCTTTTTCCACGCCCCATTTCTTAAAGAAAACTAACAAGTTGCTTTAGAATCTTATCACAACCCCGAAGAAGGCTCTCACTTTACAAGGTTTAAAAATGCGTTTTTATTTTAACATGGGCATTTTGATACCCTTACTTCTTGCACAATCAATGGCGATATCGTATCCCGCATCTGCGTGTCTAACTACACCAATGCCAGGATCATTTGTGAGAACCCTTTCGAGTTTTCTTTCTGATATGTCAGTTCCATCTGCTACAATCACCATACCTGCATGTAAAGAATAGCCAATCCCCACTCCACCTCCGTGGTGAAAAGACACCCATGTTGCACCGCTTGCAACATTAAGCATCGCATTAAGGACAGGCCAATCAGCGATTGCATCTGAACCATCCTTCATTTTTTCCGTTTCTCTATTTGGGGATGCAACTGAGCCTGTGTCGAGATGATCACGCCCTATGACAATTGGGCCTTTTAATACGCCTTTTCTTACAAGGTCGTTCATAATGATACCAAGCCTCGCCCTTTCTCCATAACCAAGCCAGCAAATACGTGCAGGTAACCCCTGAAATTCTACCTTTTCGTGTGCAAGTTCAACCCAGTTAGCGATATGTTTATCGTTACCAAACTCTGTTTTTACAACCTCATCAAGTGTCCAGATATCCTGAGGGTCTCCAGAAAGAGCAACCCATCTGAATGGTCCTTTCCCTTCGCAGAATAGATCTCTTACGTATTTAACAACAAATCCTTCGACTTCCTTTGCATCTTTATAACCATGCTCATATGTCTGCCCATTTATGTTATTTCCATAGGTAAAAGTGGTAACACCTTTTCTCTGATACTGTACCATAGCATCCATATGAATAACCATTGTTTCAATGGATCTTTTTTTATATTCTTCGGGATTTGCCTTCTTTAATTCTCTTGCCTTTTCTATAGTCATTCCCATTGGGACATAAGATAAAAGGTCGTGTGCCGAGGTCTGATCAGTAACAATATCAGGCATTACACCTCGTCTGAGAAGTTCCGGTAGAACATAGCCAGTATTTCCAATAAGTCCAATTGAGAGACCTTTTTTGTTCCTCTTTGCTTCCTCAATCAACTTCAGTGCTTCATCAATATCACTTGTCCATGTATTGAGATATCCTGTATCAATCCTTCTCTTAATCTTCTCAGGATCTATTTCTATGCAGAGAGCGATACCGTTTAGCATTGTAACCGCAAGGGGCTGCGCTCCTCCCATTTCACCGAGGCCGCCTGTCACAAGAAGCTTCCCTGTAAGATCATCCTGTCCCAGGTCTTTTCTTGCAGCAGATGCATATGTTTCGTAATCTCCCTGCAGAATTCCCTGCGTTCCAATGTATATCCAGCTCCCTGCTGTCATCTGGCCATACATTGTGAGGCCCCTTTCTTCAAGTTCATAAAAATAATCCCAGTCTGCCCACTTTGGTACGAGTACGGAATTCGAAATAAGAACTCTTGGTGCCTCAAGTGTAGTTTTAAAAACTGCAACAGGCTTTCCAGATTGAACAATCAACGTCTCGTCGTTATCAAGCTCTTGAAGTGTTTTTACAATTGTATCGAAGCAGTCCCAATTTCTCGCTGCTTTTCCTGTGCCGCCATAGACGATAAGGTGTTCAGGATCCCCTGCAACCTCTGGATCAAGATTATTCATTAACATTCTCATTGCGGCTTCCTGCCCCCATCCTTTTGAGTGGAGTACGGTTCCTCTTGGTGCTTTTACAATTCTTGCCATACAAGCCTCCTTAGTATTCTTCCTTTCTTATAAGCTTTGAAATTTCTGAGATAATTGAAGGAGCGAAGGAAAGTAGCAAAATGTAATAAGCTTCAGTTGCAGTCGGAATAACATTTTTGAAAAGATGAGCAAGTGGAGGAATGTATACAGTAATGAGTAACAAGACAAATGCCCCTAAGACAGAATATGTTAGAAATCTATTTGAAAATAAACCTATTCTGTTCAATGTTCCTTCAAATGATCTTGCGGAAAATGACCTTAATAATTCAGAAAGAACGAGTATCATATAAGCAATTGTCCTTGCTTCATCAATCGAAGTCTTTCTGTAAGCAATAATAAACCCTGTGAGTGTAGCTGCCGTGATAGCAATTGATTGTGTAAGGATAATGCCAAAGTGATATCTTGTAAGTATGGGTTCCTTTTTTCCTCTGGGGGGCATTTTCATAAGGGAGGGTTCACCTTTTTCCATACCTATTGCAAGTGCAGGGAAACTATCTGTAACAAGGTTTAGCCAGAGAAGTTGTAAAGGAAGCAGTGGCACGGGAAATCTCAGTATAATTGCAATGAGCATCACAAGAACCTCAGCGATATTACAGGAAAGGAGATATACAATAAATTTCCGCATATTTTCGTAGATTCTTCTTCCCTCAAAGATTGCATGCGCAAGAGTAGCAAAATTGTCATCCATCAGGATCATATCACTTGCCTCTTTTGCTACCTCTGTTCCTGCTTTCCCCATAGCAACGCCAATATCTGATTTCTTCAAGGCAGGAGCATCATTTACTCCATCTCCAGTCATTGCTACAATCTCGTTCTTTTTTTGAAATGCCACAACAATTCTTAATTTATCCAGTGGATTGATCCTTGCGAAAATACTCACCTCATCAATGATATCAGAAAGTTCATCCTCATCCATCTGTTGCATCTCACTGCTTGTAACAACCCTTCCTTCTGGGAATCCAAGTTCATGTGCAATAGAATACGCAGTCACCTGATGATCTCCTGTTATCATAACAGGCCTTACGCCAGCTTTTCTACAGTCCTCAACTGCTTTTTTTACCTCTGGTCTCAATGGATCTTTAAGACAAACAAGACCTAAGAATGTAAGATCTTTCTCGATCTCTGGTTCAATGAAGTTATGATCATTATTATAATGTTTTCCAGCAGTTGCAAGTACCCTTAACCCCTGAGAGGCGAAATCCTCTGTTATTTTCGATATCTCATCCTTTCTTTCAGCAGTAAGAGGGATAATCTTACCATCAAGGAGTTCGAAGCTACTAAGTCTCACGATCACTTCTGTTGCTCCCTTACTTACAACAATATGTCCCTTTTTCGACTGATGTACTGTAGTCATCTTTTTGCTTTCAGATTCAAAGGGTATCTCGTATATCCTCGGGAAGTTTATCCTTATCTTATTTATCTCTGCCTCATCGAGCCAGTCTATGAGGGCAATTTCTGTTGGGTCTCCTGTATCCTTTGTGGCATCGTTACAAAGGATCATAGCAATTTTCATTTCTTCAGGGATGTTGTCTACATTTAGATCTTGTTCATCTATAATTTTTCTATCTGTATAAATTTTTACAAGTCTCATTTTATTCTGAGTAAGAGTCCCTGTTTTATCCGTACAAATATGGGTCACCGCACCAAGAGTCTCAACGGCAGGGAGATTTTTAACAACTGCGTTTCTCTTCGCCATTTCCGAAACCCCTATTGCAAGGACAATCGTAACAACCGCAGGTAGCCCCTCAGGAATAGAAGCAACTGCAAGGCTAATACTTGTAAGTAACATACTCTCAATTGGGCTTCCTTCGAGGATACCCACAAAGAAAACGACAGCACATACAGCAAGAAATATGATACCGAGTATTTTTCCAAGCCTATCAAGCTCAATCTCCAGGGGTGTCTTTTCTTTTTTCGACTCCCTTATCTGGGTTGCAATCTTTCCGAGTTTTGTGTTTAGTCCTGTTTCGGTAACCAGAGCCTTTCCCCGGCCTTTTGTAACTACAGTACCCATAAAGATTCTGTTTTCATCGTTTATACTATCGTATTTCTTCAGTCTTGATTTGGAAACGGAAATAGACTCACCCGTTAATGTAGACTCATCTATCATTAAACTTCTTTCCTCGAGGATTATTCCATCACAACTCAGCTTGTCTCCTGCCTCAATGACGAGTATATCATTAGGAACTAACTCTTCTGAGGGAATAAGGATGACCTTTCCATCTCTTATAACCTTACTTTGTGGATTTGTCAATTTCTTAACAGCCTCAAGCGCATGCTCTGCTCTTCTCTGCTGTGAAACCCCAAGAATTGCATTGAGCACAATAATACCTATGATGACAATTGCATCTGTGAGTTCTCCGAAGAAGAGTGAAACCACTGCTGCAACAACCAAAATCAAGATGAGAAAACTTTTGAATTGGTCTATAAATTCAGCGATGATAGATGGTCTTGGGGGTTCTGGCAATTTGTTTGGCCCGAATTTTTTAAGTCGTTCTTGAGCCTCTTCCGTAGTCAATCCATTTTCAATATTTATGTTTTCAATAGTTTCTTGCAATTTTTTCTCCTTAGTTAAAATTATCCTCCACCCTCTGGAGGGAAAAAGTCTATAAGTCCCCCGTCTTTAAGGGAAATACCTACAAGGTCGAAATCCTCAAGCTTTGTTTCTTCCTTATTTAGAGTTTCTATATTTCTCCCGTTGATGACACATACAATCCTGCCATATTTTATATCATCAAGAAGTTCCGGGTAAAGCCTCTCAATTTGCTCAAGGATTTCCTTCATGGTATTACCTTTCAAAAATAGCCTGTCCTTACCTATTTTCTCCTTTATATCGCTATAAAAAGTAATTGTAACTCTTGCCATAAAAACCACCTTCTATATTTAAATTAGAGGCTGTGCTTCTGCAATTGACAGGAGACCCCCAACTGTACGCTTCCAGAAGAACTCCAATGAGATAATCCCTTACCCCATAGTATATCTCCTTACCGTTGCTTCCTCCCGGACCTGGCGGGGTTCGAAGACTACTACTGTAAGAGGTCCCATCTTCATCATCCTTCTCAGAGGCGCCCTGGTTAAAAGTCTTACCGCCTCTTGCAGACTGTCAGCCCCGGTATAGCAGTTTCCGGGTTACAGGGCACTGCTATCTCCCCGCTTGTAGCACAGCCTTCATATTATAACTTAAATTCGTCATTTTTAGGTAAGGGTAAATATTTTTTAGAGAAATCGTTTTACGGCAATTTTAATAGAGTAAATTCAAACTTACTTATTTTTCCCGTAACAATCTCTATTTCTGTAGAAAACTCAAGGTAACCATCCATTGTCAGCCTCAAACTGTATATCCCGGGTTTAAGATCTAATTCTTCATATGGAGTTTTTCCCTTGAGTTCGTTATTCAAATATAACGTTGCCCCCTCGGGTACAGAATTTATGATAAGGTAAGTTGTAGCCTTTTTGAGTACAAGGTCTCTCTTTATTGTATCTCCCTTGGAAATGGTAAATGACTCTCTGTATGGGACATATCCATCCTTTATTACAAGTAACTCGTACTCCCCTGGCTCCAGGTTTTCTATTGTAAGGGGTGTTACACCCTTTTCAACATTATTTATAAAAACCTTTGCTGCATCAGGAACACTTACAATCGAGATGGAGGAGGAACTTGGTAAAAGTTCTGCAAAGAACTTTATTGTCTGGTTTTCCTTTACTTCGATTTCCTTTGTCCATTTTGTATAATTTTGTTTTCTCACCTCTATAAAGTGCTTTCCCAGAAGCAGGTCCTCAGTTTTGAGAGGAGTTATACCTATCTTGATTCCATCTATGTAAACTTCGGCTTCAGAGGGGTAAGATTCAACCTCGAGAGTAAATGTAAGGTGTTCAAGTGTGACAAAAATTACCTTTTTTGGATTTTCTCTATTGAGTGTTAAACTCTGGGTACTCGTAGTAAACCCTTCCTTTGAAACCTCTATCAAGTATTCTCCATAATCAAGTCCTCTTAGCGATATCGGGGTATCCCCCTTTAATTCTCCATTAAGATATACATTGCACTCTTTTGGGTAAGAATCCACAAATATTTCTGTCGAACTAATTGTTGCTCTCACTATAAAATAGAGAAGGACGGAGGCTACAACAATAACAACTATAATTATAATGCCCGTTGTTCTCTTTCCCATAATTTCCTCCTTTTCAAGAATTCGTCCCAGATATTGAAGAAAATCTCTTCTTCATTCCCCTCTCCTTTAATAACCACAAATCTTTTTTCTTCTCTGGCTATTTCAAGGTAACCTTCTCTTACTTTCGCAAGAAGAGCAATCCCTCCATTCTCTATCCTGTCGAACCTTTTCAATCTTTTAAGTCCTACTTCAGGCGCTATATCGATAATAAATGTGATATCTGGTTTGAGCCCCTCCGTAATGAAATTATGAACACATGTAATAAAGTCGTTCTTAACGCCCCTGCCATATCCTTGATATGCAACTGAGGAATCGAGGAATCTGTCAGATATTACAATTATCCCTTGCCATAGATAAGGCTTTATGATCTTTTCAATGTGCTCCTTCCTGTCTGCTGCAAAGAGGAGAAACTCAGTAACAGGCTCCATGTCTTTGTTCAAAAGTAAGTTCCTTATGTATTCCCCCAGTGCTGTTCCTCCAGGCTCTTTTGTAAGTACAACACTCTTACCTTCCTTGAGAAGTTTCTGCATAAGTTTTTGTGCTTGAGTGGATTTTCCGCATCCATCGATCCCTTCAATTGTTAGGAACATTTCTCTCATTTTTTCTCCTGGGATATATAATGATCCTCCTGTTTGGTTTTATTCCAATAACCTCACTCTTCAATCCAAATTTTGAAATAAAGCTCTGTTCCTCAATCAAGATGTAGTCGTCTTCTGCAGGTAGTTCCAATGGTTGATTTTTATCAAGCACATTTTTAACAATATTTTCAAGCTCCTCATAATTTATTGTGGATTTATAGAAGGATCTCTCTCTTAAATTTCTTAAATACTCCTTCAACCCATTTAAAGAAGTCTTCTCTATTGTGTCAACTCTGATACCAATCCTGTTAGCGAAGTCAAGAATCTCGATTCTTTTATCGAGTGCTCTCTTTTCTGCAAGGATAAGGTCTGCTTTATTGAGATCTTTAACAATTTCAACAGATGCTCTCACAGAGTGAATTGCTCTCGAGAGGTCGCTTGCATTGATCCCGAGAGGGAATACTTTTATGCTACCTTCTCTTTCGGTAGAGATTGTAAGGGTTTTCTTCCGTTCCATCCCTTCTATTGTTCTGATCTCAGGGTTTGCCGGAAACCCTCTCAGGAGTGCATCAACTGTCTCCGAAACATCATGATAAATTGCATAAATTCCTCTCTCCCTTATTTCTATAAGTACATCAAATGTAGGCGGTGATTTCCTCTCGAGGATTGTTTTTTGAGTGCTTCTTCTGAGTGCCTCTTCGTCGCTCAGGGTAACCGCAGTAATACCCCCAATGAGGTCCTGCAAGGTAGGATTTACAAGAAGGTTTTCAATATTAGTACCATGAGCCGTTGCAATGAGCCTTACCCCCCTCTCGGCGATTGTTCTGCATGCTTTTGCTTCTTCTGTCCTTCCAATTTCGTCGATGATAATTACCTCGGGGAAATGGTTTTCTACTGCTTCTATCATCACATCTTCCTGTGCCTTTCCAAATGGTACCTGCATTCTTCTTGCATTTCCTATGCTAGGATGTGGAATATCGCCATCTCCCCCAATTTCGTTTGAGGTATCCACAACAATGACTCTTTTATTCATCTCCTCACTGAGAACTCTTGCGGCCTCCCTTAAAAGTGTTGTCTTTCCAACACCAGGTTTCCCCAGAAGCAGAATACTCTTATCACCTTTTATAATATCCTTTATAGGTTCTATGGTTCCATATACTGCTCTTCCCACGCGACAGGTGAGCCCTATTACTTCATTACGCCGATTGAAGACTGCAGAAATTCTGTGAAGAGTCTTCTCAATGCCTGCTCTATTATCCCTATCAAATACCCCCAGTTTTCTAACAACATTCTCTATTTCTTCCCTTGTTACAGGCTCTTCCCTGAGATATATCGTCTCATCCTTATATCTTGCTTCGGGCTTCCTTCCAAGATCTAATACAACCTCAATGAGGTTTGCAAAATTGTTTACTTCGTTTATCTTTTCTCTCAGGTCCTCATGAAAAATTGAGAGAAATGCCTGCTTCTCAAATTCAAGTTGTTCTATATTATTTTCCTTCACGGCTTTATTCTACCTCTCCAGAAAAATTCCTCTATATTCTTTCTTACCTCCTCTATATCTCCAAAAAGACTATAAATTTCATATTTATCTGTATCTATTGTAAGCAGAGGAGAAATATTAAAATTCGAAGCCCAGTCTTCATACCTTTCGTTCAACCTCTTTATATACGACCTCTTTATGCCCTTTTCATAAGACCTTCCCCTGAGTTTTATCCTTTCCATTAATGTATCAACCGAAGTTCTCAGATAAATCACAAAGTTTGGGGGAGTGACAAGCTCGCGAAATTGCTCGTAAATCTTGAGGTATACCTTATACTCATTGGCAGATAACACACTCTTTGCAAATATCTCAGCATCCTCATAAATGGTTCTATCAATGATAAGATTCTGTAGTGAATGCTCAGCTTTAAGCTCTAATTTGGTTCTTTCGGAAAGGAAAAAAAGCTGGGAATGAAATGCCCATCTCTCTGGATCCCTGTAGAAGCTCTTCAGAAAAGGATTTTTTGATTCGGGTTCTGGAATTAAGTCAAAATCCCATTGTTCAGCAAGATATTTTGAGAGGGTTGACTTACCTGAGCCAATATTTCCTGCAATTGCTACAATGAATCTTGGTAAATTAGACATTATAATCCCTGCCTTAACAATTTGAGTGGAAGCGAGGACTTCCCGAGCAATCTTGTGTGGAAATCCTCTGCTTTGTACTTCTTTTCGTATTGCCTTTTCAATCCTTTAATGGCATTAAAACCTGCCATACCCATCAACATCGTCCCCCCATCCATTATAAGTTCTCTTAAAAATTCGTCTTTATTCAGGATTATATTATCCTCATCTATCATTTTTCCTAAATCACTTTTTTCCATGTTTTTGTTTAAACTCAGGTTCTCTACATATGCAATAAGTGTCGATTTATAATTATTATATAGGGAAGTGAGTTCGAATTCATTACCCAGAAGCTTTTTCAAGCCTTCCTCACTTTCTTTTAATGCATATACTTTCCATCCTTCTTCCAGAATCTTGTTAGAAAAGTGCTTTCTAAAGATATTCTCTTTCTGACTTCTTACTTCAAACATATACGAATAACCTGGATAAATATCTCTTGCAATTATTAGTGCAAGAGTCGACAGAGTTTCATCTGATGGAATGACACAGGAAACATGGTTTCTCCACTCGAAGATACCCGAGGGGACAACTCTCGTAAATATTGTATCTTTACTCATCATCGTCTTATTATTGTCAGAAATAGCAGGAAAATTAAAATTCAGTTGCATTGATGTTTTGCCAAATTTCTTTTCGTTGTCCTCCTTCAGAAACTGGAAAAGGGAGAATGCATCTTCCTGAGTAATGCTTTTTCTATTGCAGAGTACGCTTCTGAGTGTTTCTGAATATGATTGCGATATCTTTATCTCTCGTGATTTTCTTATGATAAGATTTCTTGTAGAATCAAGGATGTCCTTCAGATATTTTGACATATCCCCCACAAGCGGTAAGAGCTCACTTTCAAAGATTTTAATGTTCTTTGAAAGGCTTTCCTCAGTTTCCATAAGGTCGGCGATGTTTTCAATAGTAGATTCCATTACGTCAAGTTCGTTCTGAGTATTTACTCTTTCCACTCTTACATCGTCCTTCATTTCAATATCATTCTTGCTTGCCATATAACTCAGAAACTCTTCCATTAGAATCCTTATGTATTTTAATTGCTCTTTTGCAACCTTTTTCTCAAGCTCACTTGTGAAAGGAACGTTTTCTTCAAGGGACTTTCTTACATTTTTTATGTCCTTTAATCTCTCTATAAAGTTTTTCCCCCTGATACTGGAGGAGGCATAAGAGCCAAACGCAACTCTAAAAAGCCCTTCAAATATATCAGAAGTATAAGCAAGAGGGGACGAGAAAAACTCTGATTCCTTTGAGACTCTGAAAAGCTCTTGATTCGCTTTTTCCTCAAGAAGTTGTATTTCAAGGAGATTACTGCTACCCCTTAAAATCTTATTTTTCTTCAATTCTTCCTTGAATTCTCTTACTCTATTTTCCCATTCTTGAAGTTCCGAACGCCTCAGGGAGGAGAGCTTATAGTCATATCGATGAATCCCAAGCTCTGTTGCCTTTACTGAGAACCTGTAGTAAAAATCTTCTAGAAAGTCTTCGCCCTTTTTTAAGGCTTCGTCATTTACTTTCATCAATGGTGATAACTGGTATATCTCTTACCTTAATGTCGAGAGTAGCCTTAAAGTTCTTGTTACCATCCTGTTCGGAGAAGTCAACTTTCCCGATATTACCGTCCTCCTGAATTTTTATTACCACGCTACTATGTTCCCATTTAAATTCGATAAGATTTCCTCTAAGGTTAATTTCTATGGGTGTTCCCCCGGGAAACGAACTCGAAAATAGGTTGCTTAATGGTATGAAAATAATATTCTTACTTATAAAAAGCTCTTTTTCTTCACCTGTGAGTGGTCCTTTCAAGGGCTCTCCATTTAAACTTTTATATAATTCGCCCCCAAGACTAATTACCTTAAGTGTGTTTTCACTAGCTGCAAGATACTTTGATTCGAATTGAAAGTCATTGTTCTGCCTTATTGCATCAAACTCAAACTCGCTCGTTTTACCATTTTCAGAAACTTCTGATATAAATGAGTACTGGTAAGAAGCAAGGCTCTCTGCCCATTTATTAACCTGAGTTAAAATCTCATCATAGTTTGCTTTTGTCATGTTCGCTTCTTTTCTCCTGAGAAAAAGCCCAAACCCAAGGTAAGCTGTTTCGTTGTGGTATCCAATCCTCGTAAGGGCAGCTTCTGTTTGAAAGGCAGTCGACAAAAATCTTACTTCTCCTTCCTTATTAGTGTAAAAAGCGCCGACCGTAACGAAGGGCAGCGGCTCGTGAGTTTCTGCATCGTATACACGAAGAATTGTGATATTGAAAATTATAAGGAGTATTAATATGACAACAATATATGGTATGAGATTATTTAAATTGATTCTTTTCATAGTGTCTGGGGTTCGTACTCTTCAGGTATAGTGGTTCCAAAGAATCTCCCATAGAGCCATCTCATAAATCTTTTATATGCATTATCAAAAGTTATTGAAGAGGCATTATCCTCTACAAGATTTTTTGACACCTGAGTAAGATAGTCTTTTCTTTTCATATCCAGGGCATCTTTCTTAATTTGTTCGTAGTTTGCCTTAAAATAACTTTCTTTGTTTCCTTCTTCCTTTACATAACCTTCCCACCATTCTTCAAAATAATCTACAACCTCTTTTTCTGAAACACTTATATGTTTGGTAAGTTCGTTCTTTTTCTTCTCTACAATAATATTCTCTCTTAACAAAGCCCTTAGGGTTTTTTCATTAAGGCCATAAATATCAAGTTCGTCTTTTATTGCCTGTTCTGGATTATCGCTTCCTTTTGTTGCCTCCTCTTTAAAATTCGCTACGGCCTTTTCAATCTCCTCCTCTGTTGTAGTAATTCCTTCGTTTATTGCACTAAGGTACAGGAGTCTGTTTGAAATAACCTCTCTTTTTGCAACATCCACTATCATCTGCTGGAGAAAGGTATACTTCGGGTTATCTTGAAGTAAATCTAAGGCGGAAATTTTAAATACTTTGGCCTGATTATACGTTTCGTAAAACATCTGGTAGTTATAAACTTTTGTCCCTTTCACAACTACGTAAACCTCCTTCCATGAGAGTAAATAGAGAGAGCCACTCACCACAATAATTGCTATAATGAGGGCCACGATAAGAGTAATCAAGAGGGACTTTTTAATTCTTATTCTACCGTTATTGCTTTTCTTTGTGGATTTCTCCTTCATCTTATTTCAGTCTAACTTCCGGGAGCTGGTACTGGCTCAAGGGGCTCCTCTGTTTCAGGAGTTTCTGTAGGTGTTTCTATTGTAGTTTCTGTAGTTTTACCTGTTGCTCTGTTCCACCAGGCAATAAAACTATCAATCTGTTTTCCAAATTTCCTGTCTATAAAGGCGGACATTGACTTCCATGGATTTGTCGTTCTTATGCCATATTGTTTTTTAAGTGTCTCAATAAACTCTTTTTCCACTTCCTGCTTTTTTTCATTCAACACATCTTCTTTTACCTTTTCATAAGTCTCATTATTATCCAAAGAGGCCTTTACCGCTTCCTTTTTTTCAATCAACTGTATTGTAACATACCCACTTTCTGTCTTAATTGGACCTGCAATTTCCCCGGCCTTTAACGACCATGCGGCATCAAAAATCTCTGGCCTTTCGTCGCGTGTGAACAAACCTGTCTCACCATTATTAGCTTTAGTTGTATCGTCCTGCGAGAAATTCTTTACTGCCTCTACAAAGTCCAGCCCTTTTTTTGTTTGAACTGCAATACTATTGGCACTCATCTTAGCAGCATCCTCGCTCTCCTTATCCCCCTCTGTATATTTAAAAAGCACCATCCTCACGTTTACTTTTGCAGGTTCATCATAGTTTTCCGAGGCATTCTTCATTCCAAGGATGTGTATAATGTGATATCCAAAGTCCGTCTCAATAACCCCTATAATATCTCCGATCTTATTCTTCGGGTTAAAGCAGGCATCTTCAAATGGCTTCACCATACTTCCTTTTGAGAAATATCCCAGAGCTTCATATACTGCTACCTCTTTTCCTTCTGTTGCTTCTGCCTTATTTAGCTCCTCCGCCTTCTTTTTTGCAAATGCTGCAAAATCGAACTCATCCTTCTCTTTATCTTTTTGAGAGATAATCTCCTGATATATATTTTCTGCAAGTTTTTTTGCTTCTTCTTTTTCGCTAATAGAAGTAGTTTGTGCGTCTACTTTTACAAGAAAATGTTCTGCATCAACCTGATACACCGAATTCCAATAGACTTTTACATCGTCATCCGTAATATTTATCTTCTTGTATTGCTCATCCAGAGCTGCCTGTCTGTAAAGTGGTCTTTCGACATATGGTTTCAGAACTTCTTTTAAGTAATCCTTGTATTGGTCAAGAGAACCAAAGCGGGCGGCGACAAGGTCATTAAATGCCTCTTCCCCGTTCTCCTGAATACCTTGGTCAATAATCTGCTTGATTTGTTCCTCCATATTTTTTGTAAACTCTTCTTCGTCTATTTTAAGGCCATTATCTTTTGCATATTGGACAAGGAGAGATTCAGAAATGAGGCTATCCACAATGTTCTTTTTGAGGCTTTCTTTCGTTGCATCATCTAACGTCATCCCATATTGTTCGTAAAGTTGAACATAGTAATCTACCTGTTGCTGGACTTCTGTATTTGTAATTGTCTCATTGCCTACTTTTGCTGCTACGTCTCTTTCTGCATATCCCCAGATACCCAGTGATGCGAAGGTGAGAACAACAACAATTATTACTATAAGAAGAATCTTTACCCATTTCGGGGTTCTCTTCTCTTTTTTGACTGGTTCAATCTTGCCTTCTCTTCTCAACTCTCTTATTTTACTTTCTCTTCCCATTATTCACCTCATCATATATTTTATTGAAATCAGGCTATCTTTTAAAATTCCATTCCTCTGTACTGTACTTTTTAGAATAAATATCTCTTGCCAGTTCCATTTCATTCTCTTTTATCTCATCAGGCACAACTTCTTCCCCGAGGACTTCTTCCATTCCTCTCTTAAGTGCCTCCTTAATGTCGTTATACCCAATCCTCTTTCTAAGGGCCTCCGTTAAGGATGTGATCTTGTTAGTGGCAGAGGCGATAACTTTTTCCCTTGCCTTTTCATCCATTTTAAGGCAGTAAAAGATCTGAGGTATGTTTACCTCATAGAGGATAGAGCCGTGCTGTAATAGTCCAAGACTATTTCTCATCTGAGCAGAACCAACAACTTTCTTTCTGTTTATAAGAATGTCAGAAAAAGTTGGGGCTGCAAAACAGGATGGAGAATTTATCTCATTATCTTCACGACTCGAAAAGTAGGCAGTTCCTCCTAAGATCTCAATTGCTCTTATGATTCCTCTGGATAGGTATCTAAAGGAATCAAGCAGGCTCATATTAAGGATTTCATTAGGATACGCTATTATTGCACTGTATGTTAATTCCCTGTCATGGAGTACAGCCCTTCCACCAGTAGGTCGTCTTACAAAATCAAAACCAAGTTGCCTGCAATGTTCAATATCGACCTCTCTTTCCATACTCTGAAAATAACCAATGGAAAGAGTGGGGGGGATGAATTGGTACACTCTTATTATAGGTGGTGTCTTATTTTTGTTTTGTGTAACTAACAGGGCTTCGTCTATTGCCATGTTCATTGCGCCATTATTTCCACCTGTGTCGATAAATCTAAACATACACTTATATTATGCTATTTTATTGGAAAAAGTCAAAGAAGTGTAAACATTATACATAGATACAAGCTTAGGATAGCGTTTGATCCATACATTCTTAGAATCAATGTTCAGTTAAGAGTCATTATAAAATACGAGTATATTTTTTATAGGTGAAACTTACAAGATATGGAAAAGTTTTAGTTATTTTAAGTGTTTCCCTGCACCCCTTAAAGAGAAGAAGGTACATTATTATAATAAACCTTATCTACGTTTATTTCTCTTAGTTTTATTCCTTATATATAAAGTCCAGGATATATAGATATTGTCCTATTAACATGAAGAAAGGAAAAGTAAGTGTCAAGAGCAAAAACAATAGTAGTGAAAGAACCTTTTTGTTAGTAAGTTATTACCTCCTCAGGTAGGAGTGTAAAGTAGCCTATTGTTTCTCTTTTAGAAAAAATTCGAAAATTAACTTTAAAATCTCTTTTCTTTCATTAACCTGATTATTTCTTTTCTTTTTTATATAAGATTGTTAAAATATGAGAGATTTTTAAGGAGGCTATTTTGAGGAGTATTGCAATATTTGGGCTTGGTTATGTGGGTCTACCACTTGCTCTTATATATTCTTTGTATGGTGTAAAAGTTTATGGAGTCGATATTAATGAAGACTATTTAGAAGAACTCCGAAATTATAGAACACATGTTGTTGAAAATTATAGAGGCCGAACAATTGAGAACATACTCAGAGATAGCATAGAAAATGGCTTATTCGTGCCGACTTCAGATGCAGAAATGGCAATGAAAAACGTAAAAGATATTGTCGTAACTGTTGGAATCCCTATAGAGGATGGAAAAATAAAAATGGACTCTTTCAAAGAGGCGATAGAAAAAATAGGAAGTAACCTAAAAAAAGGAGACCTTGTCCTTATAAGATCAACAGTCCCTCCTGGAACAACGAGAGATATTGTGCTTCCCATTCTTGAAAAAAAGAGTACCTTGAAGTGTGAGAAGGATTTTTTTCTTGCATACTCTTCCGAAAGAATAGCTGAAGGAAATGCATTTGAAGAATTTCGAACAATGCCTGTTGCAGTGGCTGGTATCAACCACGAAAGCGCCTTAATGGCAAAGGAACTCCTTACCATTATAAACCAGGAAGTATATGAGGCATCTTCTCCTGAGATTGTAGAGATTGCCAAACTTTTCGAAAATAGCTCAAGGGATGTGAATATTGCCCTTGCAAACGAGCTTGCTTCTCTCACAGAGCAGATGGGCATGGATACAATGGAAATTATCAATGTTGCAAATACACATAAAAGAGTAAAACTACTTTCTCCGGGGATAGGAGTAGGAGGTCATTGCATTCCATATTCTTCTCTCTATATCTTCGATAAATCTGATAAGCTGGGGGTTAAGCTCCCTCTTCTTCATGCTGCAAGGTTGGTGAACGACAGCAGGCCAGAAGAGGTATCTAATTACATAGAAAGGTGCCTCAAAAATGTAGGAAAGAGCATCGAAAAATCACATATTGCAATCCTTGGAGTTGCAATGAAGGATAATTCATCTGATGTGTCAGAAAGCCCAACTCTCAGAATCTCTGATATTCTATTAAAAAAGGGTGTCTTAGTTTCACTTTATGACCCAAATGTGAAGAATTGCTCCTTTAAAATTTCACGGGATCTGGAAGAGGCAGTTAGAGGAGCTGATCTTGTCCTTATTCCCATAAAACAGGATTCGATAAATATAGACCTTGACGTGTTAAAAACCCTTATGAATAAAGATCCAATTATATTTGACGCAAGAGGAATTCTTGATAAAACTGAGGTTTCTAACAAAGGATTTATCTATGTAAAAATATGAGAACTTTTATTGCAACATTTCCTGTAGATAACATAACGCGTAAGGAAGCACTTGAATATATACAGATTTTTTTGAAGGATTCTAAGCCGCACTTTGCTGTGGCAATAAATCCGGAGAAGATTATGAAGGCCCTGAGGGATGAGAAACTTGGAAAAATCATCAGGGCAAGCGATCTAAATTTTGTTGATGGTATAGGTGTTGTCTGGGCATTCAAAATATTTTATCATGAAAGGGTTAAGGAACGCATCACAGGAATAGATCTCTTCTCGGAAACCCTTGAAATTGCCTTTAAGGCAGGTAATTCTGTTTATTTTCTTGGATCAAAAGAAGAAACAATTAAGAAAGCAGTCAAAAATATAAGTGAAAAGTATCCTGGGTTGAAGATTGCAGGGTTTCACAACGGATATTTTGACAATGCTGAATCTATTGTAGAGGAGATCCGGCAATCAGGAGCAGATATACTTTTTACAGGGATGGGTAGTCCTAAGCAGGAGTATTTTATATCTGATAATTTAAATCTTCTTGGAGTAAAATTTGCAATGGGTGTGGGAGGGAGTTTTAATGTTTTTGCAGGAGAGTACAAGAGGGCACCTCATCTTGTACAAAGTCTTGGTTTAGAGTGGCTTTATAGATTCATTCTGGATCCCAAAAGACTTCCCCGAGTACTCAGTCTTCCAAAATTTATTTTTCTGGTAGGCAAGACCCCACGACAGTTGAAGGAGAATGTCCCATTCATGGGGATAAACATCTCTAACAGGAATATATCTGACAATCTCCATATTGTGGATAATTTCATTAACTCGAGATCCTTTCATCTTGTTGTGACTCTAAACGGAGAGATGGCATCAAAAGCATTGAACGACAGAGAATTTCTTTATATTCTCAAAACAACCGATCTTGTAATACCGGACGGAGTCGGGATTATATGGGGAGCAAGAAGATTTGGGGAGAGAATTCTTTACAGAATACCAGGGATTGATTTTGCTTGGGAAATTCTGAAGCTTGCAGAAAAAGAAGGATATAGAGTTTACTTTCTAGGAGCATGTGAGGATGTACTAAAAGAAGCGATTAACAGGATTAAGAAGGAATTCCCTTCCCTTAACATTGTTGGTTCTCATTCAGGTTACTTTGACGATGAAGAGGAGAAAGAAATTGTATCTCAAATAAAGGAAGGAGATACTCAAATACTTTTTGTTGGTATGGGAGGGATTAAACAGGAAAAATGGATATGGAAGTATAAAGAGGCACTTCCTTTATGTATGGGTATTGGAGGTTCATTCGATGTATGGGGAGGCAAAGTGAAGAGGGCTCCCATGGCTATAAGAAGGTTGGGTCTTGAGTGGTTCTATAGAATCATCATTCAACCCTCGAGAATTTTGAGAGCACGCCACCTTTTTACCTTCGCTTTCAGGATTACTTTTAAGAGGATTGAAGTATGAAAATTGTACTTTCAGGGTATTTTGGCTTTGGGAATGCAGGTGATGAGATGATCCACGAGGTACTCAAAGAAAGGTTAATGTCAGGAGGGCACATTGTTACTTCTCTTGTAAAAAATCCTGAAAGAGAAGATGAAATTGATAGAAATAATTTCAGAGAGATTTATTCTACTTTAAAAAGGTCGGATATCCTCATAAGTGGAGGAGGAGGGCTTTTACAGGATAAAACAAGTTCAAGAAGTCTTTATTACTATCTTTGGATTATAAGAACTGCTCAGAAGCTTCATAAGAAGACAGCAATATTGGCTCAGGGAATAGGGCCTATAAATAATGCAATAAATAAAAAAATTATCGGAAGAATTATTAATAAGGTAGACCTCATCACCGTAAGGGACGAGGTCTCAAAAGAAATTCTGAAAGAGTGTGGTGTCAGGCAGGATATATATGTTACCGGGGACCTCGGATTTTTGTATAAAGGTTATGAAAACGGGTTTAATGATAGAGGTTTTGTCATTGCTTCTTTTGGAAAGCATCCTAACCCTCCCTCTTTTGAGACAATTATGAATATTTTAAATTTTGTAACAGCCGCAACCGGCTTAAGCATCTACCTTGTTCCACTTTATCCGGCGCAAGACCTCGAGATTTCTAACAAGATTAAAGAGGTCACAGGGTTTAAGATATTGACTCTCCCTTATAAGGCACTTCCTTCACTCTTTAAAAAGAGTGAGCTGGCAATCGGGACGAGATATCATCTTGTTGTACTTTCTATTTCAAATGGTATTCCCTGTATCACCTTTTCCTATGATCCGAAGGTCAGTTCAATTTCACAGGAAGCAGGAATTAGTGTCCTTCCATATAATAGCACTCTTCCCTTTGAAAAATTTAAAGAAATCTTTAAACGGGAATTTGATATGAGAGAAAATAAGAAATTATATATAAGGACTCGGTGTAAAGAGTTTGAAAGACGAGCAACAAGAAACTTTGAACTTCTCGATGAAACTCTCCTCCGTTACTAACGTTATAATTGATTTTATTTTTCCACCTTTCTGTATTTTGTGTGGGAAGGAGACTGACAAAGAGTATATATGTACTGAATGTAAAAACAAAATCCGCTATATTGAATACCCTTTGATTGAACATGATGGAAGAAAATTCTATTATGCAATTACATATTACGAGGATGTAATTGAGAAGGCAATACAGAAATTCAAATTTGGTGGGGTAAAGGCACTTTCCATAACCTTTGCCGATATATTTTCTGAGTTTATTAAGAATAATAATCTCCCTTTTGATTATGTTGCCTACATTCCTATGACAAGAAGAGAAACGCTTAGAAGAGGATTCAACCAGACATACCTTATTGCGAGGGAGATTTCGAAAGCTTTCAATAAGCCCCTTATAAGAGATATTAAAAAGATAAAGGAAACAAAAAAGCAGGTAGAGCTCTCAAGAAGGGAGAGAGAGGTGAATCTTAAGAATGTATTTAAACTCAGTAACGAGATTTCTGGAGACTTACTTATCGTAGATGATGTATATACAACAGGGAGTACTGCACGGGAGATTGTTAAGACCGCTTCAAAGAAGTGTAAAGGAAATATTATCTTTATTTCCCTTTCAAGAAGGGTAAGTTAGTGAGTATTCCTGTTAAAATGATATATTAAGGTAGATTTGATTTTTATTTAAAGTTTATTAAACTTGTCTTGGAGGAAATAATGAGATTATATGAATTTGACAAAGAACTAACACAGGCAATGGAAGGTGAGCTTGAACGTCAAAGAAACCATCTTGAACTTATAGCCTCAGAAAATTATGTCTCTGAAATTGTTCTCGAGGCTCAGGGGTCTGTCCTTACTAATAAGTATGCGGAAGGATACCCGGGGAAGAGATACTATGGAGGGTGCGAATTTATTGATATTGTTGAGAGTCTTGCAATTGAAAGGGCAAAGACACTCTTTGAAGCAGAGGGAGCAAATGTACAACCACATTCTGGAACACAGGCAAACTTTGCCGTTTACTTTTCGCTAATGAAGCCAGGGGATACACTTCTTGGGATGGACATAAACGCAGGAGGACATCTCAGTCATGGAAGCCCGGTAAGTGTAACGGGACGCTACTTCAATGCAGTCCATTATGGAGTAAATAAAGATACAGAACTTATCGATTTTAACGAGGTAGAAGATTTAGCAAAGAAGTATAAGCCTAAGGTTATTATAGCAGGGGCAAGTTGCTATCCAAGGGTTATTGATTTTCAGAAGTTTCAGGAGATTGCAAAGTCTGTGGAAGCTTATCTTGTTGTCGATATTGCTCACATTGCAGGTCTTGTTGCCGCTAAGGAGCACCCAACGCCGGTTCCTTATGCAGATTTTGTAACGACAACAACTCACAAAACCCTTCGAGGGCCAAGAGGAGGGATGATTCTATTTAAAAGAGAATATGATAAGATTTTGAACAAAGCAGTTTTCCCGGGGATACAGGGAGGGCCGCTTGAACATATTATTGCTGCTAAGGCAGCTGCCCTGAAGCTTGCAATGACAGAGGAGTTTAGGGAATATCAGAAACAGATTAGAAAAAATGCAGATGCCCTTGCCCAAGCGTTGTTAAGGAGAAACTACCGGCTTGTCACAGGTGGAACAGATAACCACCTCATTTCGGTAGATTTACGAAATAAAGGTATAACAGGAAAAGAGGCTGAAAGACTCCTCGATTCTGTTGGCATCACAACAAATAAAGAATCAATCCCGTTCGATCCCCTTCCCCCTGTTGAAACGAGTGGATTAAGACTTGGCACCCCTGCACTAACAACAAGAGGAATGAAGGAGGGCGACATGGAAATTGTCGCTGAGCTTATGGACAAAGCAATAGCTCACAGAGAAGAAGAAAATATCCTTAGGGAAGTGAGAAGTGAAGTGACGGAACTCACAGCCCGTTTTCCCCTGTACGAGAACCTTTCATATTTAAAATAAATCTGATTAAAGGAGAGCTATGGAATATAAAAATGTGCATTTGCTTGACCATCCCTTAATTCAGCACAAACTGACATTTTTGAGAAAAAAGGAGACAATTTCACAGGATTTCAGGACAATTCTAAGAGAGGTTGCAGGACTTATGGTTTACGAAGTGTTCAGGAATACAAAACTCAGAGATATAGAGATCGAAACACCAATGTCAAAGGCAGTTGGAAAGGTCATTGATGAGGATATTGCACTCATTCCTATTCTCCGGGCAGGGATTGTTATGGAGGACGGGATCCTTGACGTTATACCCATGGCAAGAGTAGGTCATATCGGAATTTATAGAGACCCTGAGTCTCTCGAACCTGTTGAATACTACTGCAAATTGCCTGAGGATATTGAGAAAAGTAGCATTTTTATTGTTGATCCGATGCTTGCAACTGGTGGTTCTGCTGTAAAGGCAGTAGACCTTGTTAAGGAGAAGGGAGGGGGAAAAATTAATCTTATCTGTCTTATAGCCGCTCCTCCAGGTATTGAAAAACTCACCTTGCACCATCCTGATGTAGATATTTATACAATTGCCATTGACTCTGAATTGAACTCTCATGGGTATATTATCCCTGGACTGGGTGATGCGGGAGACAGATTATTTGGTACGAAATGAAGGAAATATTTGATTTTGTGCTAAAATATCGCTTAGATGTACGATTGTACTTCCTTTATGGTTTCTTTTTCTCATCCTTCTTTACTCCTCTTGCAATTTACATCGGGAAGAGATTCGGGATTATTGACAAACCAAGAGGTAAAGAAGAAAGGAAGAAAATTAATATGGTGCCTATTCCACGGAGTGGTGGTATTGCTATTTATTGTTCGCTTGTTGTGTTATTTTTGATTATAGGTAATTTTTCACGACAATTTATAGGTATTATCATAGGGGCAACAATCATATTTGTAGGAATGCTCATAGATGATAAGAGGGGACTGAGCGTAGCTCAAAAGTTTACCCTACAGTTTGCTGCTGCCTTCGTTGCTATCTTTACAGGCACGAAATTCATTGCTGTATCTAATCCCTTCGGGGAGGGTATGATACAATTAGGATTCCTCGGGACAATCTTCACTGTCCTGTGGATTGTTGGTGTAACGAATGCAATAAACATTATAGATGGTCTTGATGGACTTGCCTCCGGTGTTGCAACGATCTCTTCTGTTTTTATTGCAATCATCGCAATGTACAAGGGAAACACTTCGCTTGCATTCCTTTTGCTTGGGCTGAGTGGTGTTCTAATTGCCTTTCTTATATACAATTTTTATCCTGCGAGGATCATTCTTGGTGATTCTGGAGCGGAAATTCTCGGGTTTATGTTAGCTACAATTTCTGTCGCAGGGGCATATAAGACAGCAACATTAATCTCAATTGTTTTTCCATTGCTCACCCTTGGCATACCAATCACGGAGGTCTTTACATCAATAATAAGAAGATTGAGATCCGGGACTTCCCCATTTAAGTATGATACAGACCATATACATTATATTCTTCTAAAAAAGGGGTGGTCTCAGCGGAGGATTGCCTCCTTTTATTATTTTGTTACAGTCATGCTTTCTTTTGTTGGTGTGCTCCTTGCATTTGGGTTTAAATGAAAAGAATAGTATTCCTTATATTCGGGACTAGGCCAGAAGCAATAAAAATGTATCCAGTTTATAAAGCTCTCTTGCAAAGTAAAGAGATCGAGCCAAGAGTCGTTATTACAAGTCAACATCTGGAGATGCTAAAACAGGTAATCGATCTTTTTCGTATCCCTGTTCACTATGATCTCCATGTAATGGAGGAGCGACAGAGCCTGACAAAGATTACAGTAAAGGTCATCGAAGGGTTAAAAGAAATATTTCAAAAGGAACGGCCCGATCTTGTACTTGTACATGGGGATACAACCACTACATTTTCTACTGCTCTTGCTGCTTTTTATGAGAAAATCCCTTCTGGGCATGTTGAGGCAGGTTTAAGGTCATTTAGAAAGTTTTCTCCCTACCCAGAAGAGATGAATAGAAAGCTCACAGATACGCTCTGTGATATTTTCTTTGCTCCTACAGAGCGTGCAAGGAACAATCTTTTGAGAGAAGGAGTCGATCCAGATTCTGTATTTGTTACTGGAAATACTGTTGTTGATGCACTTCAGGATATCCTTGAAATGAATTCGGATTTCGAGACTCCTTTTGAAGGAGAGTTTAAGATTATAATTGTAACGGCTCACAGGAGAGAGAACTGGGGAGAACCTTTAAGGCATATCTGTGAGGCAATTGATTTTCTAAGTCACATGTATGGCAGCAGTGTAAGATTTGTCTTCTCTGTGCATAAAAACCCATCAGTTAGGTCAGAGGTAAATCGTATTCTTTCTAATAATAAATATGTAAAACTAATTGAACCTATAAATTATGCTGATTTTGTACATTTGATGTCGCGTAGTTATCTCATACTTACAGATTCAGGAGGAATACAGGAAGAGGCTCCGACTCTTAAAAAGCCTGTTCTCCTTCTTCGTAGCATAAGCGAGAGGCCTGAGGGTGTGGAAGCAGGTTTCGTAAAAGTGATCGGAACAGAGAAGAATTCAATTATTGAGAATGTGGAATTACTTCTTGAAGATAGAGGTGAATACCAAAAAATGATTGCACAAGAAAATCCCTTTGGGGACGGTTTAGCAGGTAAAAGAATTGCAAGAATAACCGAAGAATTTCTTGCAAAAGGAGGATAAGATGGAGTATCTTGAAGTTCAGGGCGGGAACCCTTTGAGAGGTGAGATAAACATTTCGGGGTCAAAAAATGCAACATTCCCCATACTTTCTGCAGCTCTTCTTGTTAAAGGAAGGATGCATTTTAGTAATGTGCCGAAAATTCTTGATGTTCTAACTTTTACAAAGGTACTCGAGTCGCTTGGTGTTGGCGTAGAAGAAGACACCGATGGTTTTACGCTCGATACTTCGAAAGATATATCTTCAATAAAGGATTCCCACCCGGAGGAGCATAATCTGAGGGGCACCCAGACGCTTCTTGGAGCCCTTATCGGAAGAACAGGTGAGGCAAAACTCTCTTCTCTGGGAGGATGCAATATAGGAACAAGGCCTATCGACCTTCATCTTAAAGGAATGCAGGCTCTTGGTGTTGACTTGAAATGGGAAGAAGGATTTCTCACTGCTAAGGTGAAGGATAAACTTCAAGGGAATCTAATTTATCTTGACTTTCCAAGTGTAGGCGCAACAGAGAATATTATCATTGCGTCAACGCTTGCAGAGGGAGAGACTATCATACAGAATGGGGCAAGAGAACCCGAAATAAGGGACCTCATCAATTTTCTTAATGCTTGTGGCGCAAATATAGAGATGAACGGATCGGGTATCATTAAAATTAAAGGCGTAAATGCCCTTAAACCTGCTGATTATTCAATAATTTCAGATAGAATAGAGGCTGCAACGTATCTTATCATGGGGATTGCAACAAGAGGAGACGTAAAAGTGAGAAATTGTAACCCTTACTATTTTGAGCCCGTCATAATGAAATTAAAGGAAGCAGGGGCGGAGGTAGATGTATATGATAAGGAAGTAAGAGGAAGGTTCAGGGACCACATTCGGGGAATCAATGTTAAAACACTCCCCTTCCCGGGATTTCCCACTGATGTGCAACCCCAAATGATGGCTTTCCTTTCCCGGGCTGAAGGAACAAGTGTTATTATTGAGACGATATTCGAAAATAGATTTAGAGTTGCAGAGGAGCTTACAAAGATGGGCGCAAATATAAAAATTGAGGGAAATACAGCAGTGATTACGGGTGTATCCTCTTTAAATGGGGCAAATGTTAATGTTCCTGACCTCAGAGGAGGGGCAGCCCTCCTTATTGCCGCACTCTCTGCTGAAGGTACCTCAAGAATTTACGACCCCATCCACATCGACAGGGGATATGAAAACATTATTGAAAAGATAAACAAAGTAGGGGGAATTGTTGAACGAAAAGCCGAATCTCGTATTTTATAAATATCAGGCACTTGGGAATGACTTTGTTATTGTAGATGGGAGAGAATTTCCTTTGAAGTCACCTCTGAAATTTGCAAAACGTGTGTGCGATAGGCGTTTCTCAGTGGGTTGTGATGACCTTCTCTATCTTGAGGCGAGTAAAACTGCCAACGTAAAGATGAGGATATGTGAACCCGATGGTTCTGAGTCTTCAATGTGTGGAAATGGTATTAGATGTGTTGCACTGTATCTGACAGACAAAGGGATGCCTAAAATTGTAAGCGTGGAGACACTTGGGGGAGTCAAAGTTGTGGAGCAAGTAGGTAAAAATCGTTTCAAGGTTGATATGGGCAACATGCAAAAGATTGGGCAATTTATATTTCCACCTTCTGAAAGAATTGTGGAGGAAAGAAATCTCGAGATAGGACATTTTTATGTGGTGTGCCCCTCGGAGCCCCATGCAGTAGTAATTGTACCCAATGTTTCAGAAATTAACATCAGTGAGGCTGTGGAGGTTTCAAAAAAATTTGATCTCTTTCCCTACGGTATTAATGTAGACTTCCTGGAACTGGGAGAAAACGCAATTAAAGTAAGGACTTTTGAGAGGGGAATATGGGGAGAAACATATGCGTGTGGCACAGGGGCAGTTGCCTCAGCGTTTGTTGCTTCCAATTTTTTTGGTACACCCAGAGAGATTAATGTTAAAATGAAGGGAGGGGAACTGACAGTCTCTGAATCAGCAGAGACAATTTATCTTACAGGTATTGCATCCTTTGTCTTTAAAGGTGAAATGCATTATGAAGAGTATTGAGTTTGATGCAGAGATTGTTGGAACAGGAATCGAGGATGGTAATAGATTTGTTATCCTTAATCATACAGAGTTCTATCCCGATGGAAAGGGAGGTCAGTTAGGGGACAGGGGTAAAATTGGGCCTGCTACAGTTATAATGGTCATTGAAAGGGATCATACTGTTCTTCACTATGTTGATACTTCCCTTGATTTCTCGAGGGTTCATTGCATTATTGACTCTCAGCGGCGATTTGACAATTCGGTTCAACACACTGCACAACATATCCTTTCCCAGGCTTTTGTTTCTTTATATGATATTGAAACTGTAGGTTTTCATATGGGAGAGGAGGTTTCAACAATAGACCTTGATTCATTTGATATCACGGAAGAGATGATTGAAGAGGTAGAGAGACTGTCAAACGGAATAGTTTTTGAAGATAGAAGAGTAAAGAAATATACGGTAGAAGACGAGGAAATTGAAAGGCTTAATCTCCGAAAAAAGGAAAATATTAAGGGGAAAATAAAAATTGTTGAGATAGAAGGCTTTGACTGCTCTATGTGTGGTGGAACACATGTTAATTCTACAGGAGCAATTGGTTTAGTGAAAGTAATAAAGCAGGAAAAAGTTAAAAAAACACTTACAAGACTAACTTTTGTTGCAGGGTTTCGTGCTCTAAGAGATTATCACACAAGAGTTAAGATTATTAATAGTATTTCTTGCTTACTTACAACAGGTGAAGAGGAGCTTATTAGAAAGATCGAGATTCTCCTTGAAGAAAATGGGGAGCTTCGCAAGAATAATAAGGTAACAATGAAGAAACTCCTTGATTATATTGAAAAGGAGCTTCTTCAAAACAAAGAATCAGTCGGCCAGTTTAGCTTTATTAGAGAGGAGCTTCCATCTCTTAAAAAGGACGAACTCTCCTATATCGGCAACCTGTTAGCCTGTGAGCCTAATACATTTTCTTTGATATATAATAAGGAGGTAGGATTACTCATTTTAGGAACAGATATTCCATGTGATTTCCTTCTCAACATAAAAGAAAAATTTTTCTTTAATCTAAGAAGCTGGACTGACAAAAATTTCCTCTTCTTTGAATTTAAAGATAAAAGCTTCCTCGAGGACCTTTCCTCTCTTATAAGATTAAACCTTACAGGCCTTAATAAGAATCAAGAATAGCGTTGCAGAGCCTGTCAGCGACTCTTATAAATTTATTTTCTCTACTTACATTTTTGAAACTCACACTTTTGAAGGTTTTAGATATTTCAATGACTTCATTGTGAATACTCACAAGATGTCCTACTTTTACCTTGTATTTACCATTTATCTGTTTTATAGCGAGTTCGTTATCGGATATTATGGAAATTTCTGTGAATTGATACCTTTCTGCCTCTCTGAGTGCTTTAAGGATTGCGCTATATTCAGCAAGGTTATTTGTCGAATACCCTATATATGTACCTGTCACACAGATAATATGACCGTCCTGGACGAAAACACACGAGATGGCACTCTCTCCCGGATTACCCCTTGAAGCACCATCTGTATAGACTTCAAGCATTTTCCAAAGCCCTCATAAATAAGGTAGATATATCGTTTCCCAGGCCTATCAGATAAACATCCTCAAGGTAGGTTTCATGATTCTCTATATAGCGGAGCAAAGTATCTGTGATGATCCTTGTACCAATCTCTTTTGGAAAACCGAAGATTCCACAACTTATTGCTGGTATAGCAATACTTTTTATCTCCTTTTGTAAGGCAATCTCAAGCACTGAATTAATTGCTTTCTCAAGCTTACGTTCTTCTTCTCCCTCACCCCATTTAGGTCCTACTGTGTGGATAATATACCTTGTCTTAAGTTTCCCACCCGTTGTTATCACAGCCTCTCCAGTTTGAAGAGGTCCTTTCTCATTTATAATCTTGTCGCTTTCCTCTTGAATAACTTGTCCTCCGGCTCTTACAATTGCGCCTGCGACACCACCCCCATGGCTCAGATAGCAGTTTGCGGCGTTAACTATTGCCCCTACATTCATCTGGGTAATATCTCCTTCAATAACCTTTATTCTTGTACCTTTTATCTTTTTCTCTAAAAGTACTTTCATTTGCTAAGGAATTTTATCACCTCTCTCATAAACGCTGGAAGATCATCTGGCTGTCTTGAGGTAATCACATTGTTATCAACAACAACCTCTGAATCTGTATATTTTGCACCTGCATTTTTGAGGTCGTCTTTTATTGCAGAGACTCCTGTAATCATCAGTCCATTTACAACCTTTGCAGATATAAGAACCCATCCTCCGTGACATATTGCCCCCACAAGATAGGAACTATCAAACATCTGTTTTACAAAGCGCAATATCTTATCATATCTTCTCAGCTTGTCTGGTGCATATCCACCAGGGATAATTACTCCTTCAAATTCCTCAAAATTTATCTCATCAATGGATTTTTCAGATTTCATCAACAGCCCTGATTTGGAACGATAGACCCTATTTTCTGGGCCAACAAGGATTGATTCAAACCCTGCTTCCTTAAGCCTGTAATAAGGGTAGATAAGCTCAAACTCATTAAAGTCATCTTCAATTAATACTACAATCTTTTTCATTATTCACCTCCTTAAATATTTTAATCATTTTTTATTTTAATTGATAATTGTTTGATTTTCTTGTGTTATCATTAAAATATCTGCGGGAGAAAAAGATGGAGCTAATTAAGGCCTTAGTACTTGGAGCGCTTCAGGGAGCAACGGAGTTCATTCCTGTCAGTAGTTCGGGGCACCTTGTGATAGTACCTGCCCTCCTTGGATGGAAAGAACCAAATTTGACATTTGCCATGGCACTTCATATGGGAACTTTTCTTGCAGTCTTTATATATTATTTCAAGGATGTAGTGAATCTTATAAAAGGGTTTTTCGCTACGTTTAAAAGGAATAGAACTACCACAGAGACTTTTCATTCAAAATTATGCTGGCTTATTATTATTGCCCTGATCCCTGCTGGTATAGCTGGCTTAATCTTTTCGAATGATATTGACAGAACTTTTGGACAACCTCACTATGTTTCTTACTTCTTCTTTGTCACTGCATTTCTCCTTATTGTTGCAAGTCTAGTAAAGATTAAGGAACCTCTTAAGATTGAAGATATGGGAATTAAAAATGCACTTGCCGCGGGTTTATTACAGATTATTTCACTTCTTCCTGGTGTTTCAAGGTCTGGAGCAACAATGAGCGGAGGTATATTTTCGGGTATGAATAAAGAAGATGCTGCTAAGTTTTCTTTTCTTCTCTCCATACCTACGATTCTTGGGGCTGGAATTTTAACTGTGAGGGATATGTTTTCCGTAAGTCAGGCCTTTTCCATGGGAGAATTTTTTACAGGATTTCTTGCCGCTTTTATTGTTGGAATCCTCTCAATTAAATTCTTTTTTTCTATTGTAAGAAGAACAAATTTTTACTTTTTTGCAATTTATTGTATCCTGATAGGAGTAGCAGGACTTATATTTATATAGGAGGGTATGATGCCAGAATTTGGAATGCCTTTTTCAGGCATGAAGAGTGAAAGAAAGCTTACTAAAGAAGAGCTTATTCGTGCCATTCGCTTTTTAGTTGCAGCAGAGTATGAGGCAGTTCAGCTGTATACTCAACTTGCAGAGTCAACTGACGATAAACTATCGAAGGAAGTATTAAATGACATTGCAAACGAAGAAAGAGTACATGCAGGGGAATTTCTAAGATTATTGAAGGAACTTGCCTCCGATGAAGAAGCTTTTTATAAAGATGGAGCAAAAGAGGTAGAGGAGATGATAAAGAAGCTCAAGAGAAATAAAGGATAAGAGAGTATGATAAAGACAATTATTTTCCCCTATGACTTTTCCAGATTCAGTGAATCTGTTGTTCCTTATATAAAGGGGTTAAAAGAAGTCGGCGTGGAAAGGATTATTATTGTTACAGTGCTTGAATATGAGACTCTTTTTACACGTTCTGTATCCCGTGAACTTGAAACGAAGGAATATAAAGATAGAAGCGCTGAGCGAATTGCGCCCGTTAAAAAAGAACTCGAGAATTCTGGCTTCAAAGTGGATGTTCATGTTGAATTTGGAATCGCATCCAAAATAATTGTAGCAAAAGCAATTGAGGAAAATGCAGATCTCATCGTAATGGGATCCCTTGGATTAGGTCTGGCGCAAAATCTCCTTGGAAGTACTGCTCAAAATGTCTTAAGAGTTTCCCCTATTCCTGTTCTTATTGTTCCCTCCCGGTAATCTCAACTATTGCAGAAACCTCAAGACAGGCACCCTTAGGAAGAGAGTTTACCCCTATTGCTGTTCTTGCATGCACTCCACTCTCCCCGAATATCTGGACAAGAAGATCAGAGATACCATTCAAAACAATAGGGTGCTCCATAAATTCCTCTGTCGCATTCACAAATCCTTCTATCTTGATAAAATGGCTGATCTTTTCGAGGCTTCCCAATTCTTTCTTAATATTGGAGAGCATAGTAAGGACTATAAGAGTACCAATTTCTTTTGCATCTATTGTTTGAATCTCCTTTCCAAACCTTCCTGTTATCACCTTTCCCTCTTTTATAGGAATTACACCCGAAATAAACAAGAGATTCCCTGAAACAATACAGGAAAGATAGGACCCGATAGGTTGTGATGGTTCTGGTAATTTAAGACCGAACATTGCTAATTTCTCTTCTATACTCATTTTTTCCTCCTTTTTATGTGATATATCCAAACTTTTTTAGCTTTTCCTCTTTCTCAGGCCAATCTTTCTCTACTTTTACATTAAGCTCAAGGTATATGGGTTTTCCTGAAATAAATTCTAAATCTTTGCGAGCCTCTATTCCGATCTTTTTAATCATTGAACCTTTTGAACCAATAAGTATTCCCTTCTGTGAAGAAGTAGCAACATAGATAGTACACTTTACGTAAAGCATTCCATTTTCTCTCATCTGCATGTCATCGACGTTTACTGCTGTCTCATAAGGGAGTTCCTGCCTTGTAAAAAGAAATATTTTTTCTCTTACGACCTCTGCGACCTGTAATTCCCTTGTAAGCGCTGTAATCATTCCTATAGGAAAATAGAGCGGGCCTTCTGTAAGATTATCTTTTGTTTTCTCAAGGAGAATATCTACATTGCGCCCTGTAAGTGCAGAAATACGGAAGATTTCCTTGAAACTAAACATATCTTTAAAGGCCTCTTCGGCCTCTTCAATGTCTTTCTTAGGGCAAATATCAACTTTGTTTATAATCAGGAAAACAGGGGCATTTGTTCTTTTTAACACATTTAACATTTCAGGATATTCCCTCCCGGAGAAGTCTGTCGCTTCGACCAGAAGGTAAACAATATCAGCTCCCTCAAGGCTCTTTACAGCAACTTCGACTAGATATTTATTTAAAGCTTTCTTTGCAAGATGAAATCCAGGGGTATCTACAAATACGATCTGAGCATCAGGAAAGTTCCTTACCCCAAGAATCTTGAAGCGAGTCGTTTGGGGCTTGGGAGAAGTGATGGAAATTTTACTACCAACAATATAATTAATGAGCGTAGATTTTCCTACATTTGGCCTACCAAGAATTACTACTACTCCGCTTTTCATTTTCTTATTTTAATATATATACATCTTATTTTCAACCCTTTGTATAGACATCTTGTAACTTGCTCTTACCTTAAAGTTTTTGTATACAAGCAGAAAGCATCTTTCCCATAATTATTCTTGTTTCTCTCATATACTTAACTCTTTTTATGGAGGGATTTTGGCGAATTTTTCAATCACGTGAATTTATTTGCTCTGCCAAGAATGAGTCCTGTGGAAGTCTTTCATTAAAAATGCGACTTTCGCCACTCTTTCCGTTCTGTAAGAAAATCATATGCTTGAAAAGCATCACATTGCACAAAATCCCTGGTGACTCTTGATTCCTCTGTTTGACAAAATTGCTGATTTTACTAAAATCTAAGTGTCAAGTTGTTTCCTTCAAGGAGGAAGAAATGTTTAAAAGGATTTTGATGATGGTAGACAACTCTCCTGTAATGGAGAATGTTTTTGAGTATGTTACCACTCTGTTGCCTGATGCATACTATCTTCTCGTAAGCATTATTAATCTTGGAGCATTTGAAGGATATTACACAAAAGTTGTTTATGATGAAATGCTTAACCTGAGCCAACAATCGATGAAGATCCTCTCAGAAATCCTTGTAAAAAAAGATATAAGATTTGAATCACATATAGAGGTGGGAGACCCCGTGATTGATTCTCTTTCTTTTGCAAAGAAGAACGAAGCGGAGCTTTTCGTGCTTGAAACTCATGCAGGTGTTGCTGCAAACAAGATAAAGCTTGGGGGAACTACCGCTTCCCTTATCATGCGATCCCATATTCCAATTCTACTGCTGGGTGAGGAGCTCTTTCCCACTAAAAACCCTGTTATTCTGCACCCAACAACAGGAAGTAAATATTCAGAAGATGCAACATATCTCGTTGGAGAGCTTCTAAAGAGCATGAATGGTAGCCTTAAAACCCTAATTTTAGGAGAAAACAAAGATGAGGTTAAGAGGCGGACTCAGGAGATTTTGAAAAGTTTAGGAGTAGAAAGTGAATTCATTTTGTCTGAAGGCCCTGAAGTAGCCTCAATTATATCACATGCAAAAGATGCAGACCTTATAGTTGGAAGTAGGGGTTCTCCCAGGCCCTCTTACAAACTTAGATTTTTTTCACGTCAATTTGCACTTGATCCAGTAGTAAGACTGACAGTTGCTTTCTTACCAAAGCCTTTACTTTTAGTCTGCGACTGATCAAAAAATTATTTGGATGTTTAAATACGCCAAGGGTTATTTCTTTTATAACTGTTAATTAACTCTTGCAATATTCCCTTTATTGTTCTAATCTTTTTCTTTATTCTTAGAGTTAAACGTTATCGAAAGCCTAATAAATACTCAGAACTACCCGACCCTGAAGATGCCTTCCCCCAAGGTAACACAGAGATTGCAGAAAAAACATTTATCTTTATCGATATAATACCTATCCCCTTCTTTTAGTATTGCCCCCGTTGGGCAGATGTTCATTACTTTTTCGATATTTTCTGAATCTAACTTTTCTATACGTGGAAGGATGGATTTTCTACTTGTAAATACACTAGAATATCTCGTAGATTTTGAGATTTCCTTTCGAATTTGAGTAAAATCGTCTCCATAAAGAGAGATTTTATTGAAAATCCCGTCCCCGAGATTAAAAAGATCTGCAACTGTGTTTATTTCTACATCGCTTGATTTGTACCCCATAAGTACAGAAGTTACTGCATCAAGTGAGATTAGGTCGTTCGACACAAGGACTGTCTCCATTTTATTGACCTCCGAATCTTCCGAAACATTAGAAACAATTCCATCAACTACACCAAAAAGAACTTTTTCTCTGATAATAGAGAACAACTCGAGGATTGAATCTGCCAGTTTTTTGTCGAGTAAATGAATCATAATTTCATCTCTTGTCTTCGTTGCAGTAAGGTACAACAAGGAATTGATAAACCCACCGACCCTAAAGATAGGAGAATCTTTCATCTTTGTAACGATAACAACACTATCGCTATCTGTCAGGGCAACAGGTAAGAATACATTTTTAAGTAACCGTGTTTTTGAAGAGTCCATTCTTTCCATTGTCTTTTCTGTTTGATACTGTATAGGGGAGATAAACTGGAAGCCTTTGAAATGCTCTGTTGGAGTTATCTTACGAAAGGGAACCTCGACCTTCTCATAGTAGTCATTTCTAAAATCAATGAATTTAATGTCTTCGTTTTTGAAAAGTTCTTTGAGGTCTTTAGATACAGGAGCTACTATAATAGAAGTTCCTCCAATAATTTCTTTTGCTTCACTTGCCTTTAAAAAATCTATGGTAAGCTCGAAGATATTTGTATCTGCCAGAGGAAAATCAAAGAAAAGAAGTATCCTTTTATCCTTTATTTCTTTGGAATCAATAACGCTAAAAAGTTCTTCAAATGGTTTTTTTAGTGCTTCTTTTTCATATGTTTTACACTTTTTGATAGCTACGATGCTCATATAGTTTTGCCTCTTTCTTTACACACCATTTATCTAAAGGACAACCATTACAATGAGGAGAGGTTTTGCAATACCTCTTCCCAAGTTCTACAAGGAGTGCATGCATTTCTTTATAATTTTCAATTGTCTTATTCTTATCCTTCTCTTTAAGGGAGTTTTCAAACAAACTTCTTAAAAATTCATAATCATCGGATGTACTAATTCCACATCTTTTAAGGATTCTTCTTGTATAAGTATCTACCACAAAGACAGGTTTGTCCAGTGCATAAAGAAGTATAGAATCACATGTTTCCATTCCAATACCATTAAGTTTTAGCAATTCTCTTCTCAAAGACCCCGTTTCTTTAGAACGCATTTCCTCAATATCTCCTTTATAAGTCTCCATCATATAGTTTACGAGAACTTTTAATCTTTTGGCTTTGATAGAGAAAAATCCAGAGGGTCTTATGAGCTCCTGTAAACGTTCTTCAGTGTAATTATAAAAAAATAATGGAGTCAATTCTCCTTCACTTTTTAGGTTTTTTATTGCCTTTTCGACATTTTTCCAATTCGCTCCCTGGGTAAGAATTGCCCCCACCATAACTTCAAAAGGGGTTTCAGCCGGCCACCAGTATTGTCTTCCAAATTTATCAAGAAGCTGTTTGTAAATTTTTCTTACTTTCCTCTTCATTCTCAACTTTAATCAGAGCAAGGAAGCTTCTGAGTTCTTCTCCTTGCAGTGTTTCTTTTTCGAGAAGCGCACTTGCAATATCTTTAACAATATGAATTTGATTTTCAATCACTTTTTTTGCCCTTTCGTAGCAATTTTCAACAATTTTTCTTACCTCAGAGTCGATGACATCAGCTGTCTTTTCGCTATAGTTTCTTTCTTCTCCGAGTTCTTTACCCAGAAAAATAAGCTCCGTCTCCTTACCAAAGGTGAGGGGCCCTAATTTTTCACTCATTCCATAAGCTCTTACCATTTTTCTTGCAATGTCTGTAGCGCGCTCAAGGTCATTTGCTGCGCCAGTAGAGACCTCTCCTATAATTATCTCCTCTGCTGCCCTTCCTCCAAGGAGGGAGGAAATTTTATTAAGAAGCTCACTCTTTCTTTGAAGATATTTATCCTTTTCCGGGAGCTGTACATTATATCCAAGTGCCATCCCTCTTGATACAACCGAAATCCTATGGACAACATCCCCAGAAGGCAATGCTGTCGACACAACTGCATGCCCCGTTTCATGAAAAGCTACAACTCTTTTTTCCTCAGGAGAAAGAACAAGCGACTTCTTTTCAGGACCTGCGATAACTTTATCAATTGCTTCCTCTATTTCTTTTTGTGTTATTTTCTCAGCTTCTCTTCTCACTGAAATAAGCGCTGCCTCATTAAGAAGGTTTTCGAGGTCTGCTCCTGTGAATCCTGCTGTTTGCTGCGCAATTAAGTCAAGCCTTACTTCTTCTGAAAGAGGTTTACCTTTTGCGTGAAGCTTCAGAATTTCCTCCCTTTCCTTGGTATCAGGAAGGCCAACAATAATTCTCCTATCAAACCTCCCCGGCCTTAAAAGTGCGGGGTCAAGGATATCAGGTCTATTAGTTGCTGCAACAATTATGACCCCAGTATGAGGATCGAAGCCGTCCATTTCTACAAGAAGCTGGTTAAGGGTCTGTTCTCTTTCATCATGTCCCCCACCAATTCCTGCACCTCTGTATCTACCAACTGCATCAATTTCATCAATGAAAACTATGCATGGAGCATTAGCTTTTGCTTGATTAAATAAGTCTCTCACTCTTGAGGCACCAACTCCTACAAACATCTCCACAAACTCGGATCCTGAAACAGAGAAAAATGGTACATCTGCTTCCCCAGCTATAGCCTTTGCTATAAGTGTTTTTCCACACCCAGGAGGACCTACAAGTAATACACCCTTTGGGATTTTTGCTCCAAACCTTGAAAATTTCCTTGGGTTCTTCAGGAACTCGATAATCTCCTTTACCTCTTCTTTGACTTCGTCTGCCCCTGCAACATCTTTAAATGTAATCTTTGGCTTGTTGTTTGTAAAGAGTTTTGCCTGGCTCTTACCAAATGAAAACGCCTGGTTTGCTCCCCCTCCAGCTCCTGAGACCATTCTCTGCATAAGAAACCACCAGAAACCAAGGATAAGGATCCACGGAACGATGTTCCAGAATATTGACCAGAACGTTGTGTTAGAAGTTGCTATGTCAAAAGAAACCTGCTTCTGGATAAGGATATTTTTTATATCCTCTACATTATCTGTTGTATTTGCCTGAATGGTTCCGCCATTTTTTAGGTCTCCAACAATCTGATAAGGAATACCATTCTGTGTCTTTATAATTACGGAACTTAAGTTATCATTATTGATTTGATTTATAAATTCGGAATACATAACTTCTTGTGTCGGCTGGGGCCCTTCAGTTGAAAAAAACTGAAAAATCAGAAATAGAACTACAAGCATTAATAACCATGTAACAATCTGTCTTGCAAACAAAGCTTTTGTATTATTTCTTTTATTGCTATTATTATTTGGCATTGATATTATTATTCCCTCCCTTGTAAATTTCTTCCTTTAAAACACCTATAAAAGGTAGATTCCTATATCTTTCTTCAAAGTCAAGGCCATAACCTACGACGAACTTGTTAGGTACGGTAAATCCATAGTAGTCAACATTTACCTTAACTATTCTTCTCTCTGCTTTATCAAGTAAGGTACATAGCTTTATACTTTTCGGATTCCTTGTACTAAGAAGTTTTGTTACCGAATCCATCGTAAGACCAGTGTCAACAATATCCTCAATTATGAGGACATCTCTGTCTTCTATAGGGGTGTCAAGGTCCTTTAAGATTTTCACTATGCCACTTGATTCTGTCTTTCCCTCATAAGTGGAGATTGCCATAAAGTCAATTGCTAGAGGAATCTTTATCTCTCTTGTAAGATCGGCAAGGAACATAAATGCCCCTCGCAAAATACATACAAGAAGTGGTAATCTTCTTATATAATCCTCGCTTATTTGTATCCCAAGCTCTTTAATTCTTCTTTCGAGTTTGTCCTGAGAGACAAGAATTTCTTCAATATCTTCATCCATTAATATATTATATCAGAAAGTTATTTTTTGATAAAGCGTGCTGATAGAATGAGTTTTTTCGAGGTGGTTTTCTTAACCATACAAATTGTACTTCTTCTAATCCCTACAACCCAGAGTATCTGATCACTTCTGTCTACCACTATTGGTATTCTGTGTCTTTCTTCTCTTTTTATTTTGTAATCTACAAATAGATCCTGCAATTTTTTTGAACCTTTTTCAAGTAAAATAACATCCCCCTCTCTTCTAAATCTTATGCGCAATGGAAGCTCTAACTTTTCAAGGTTAAAGACAGCTGTAAATCTATCAAGGTAGGGTAAGCTTTCTGATATTTTTGCCATGATTATGAGATTTGCCTCTTCTATAAATGTCTCCCCGGGAATATTCAGTCCATACTCGTTTTCAAGCGTAAAAGGTGTCTTCTTCTCCAGCCAGAAATTTCTTTTGTCCTTAACAAGGAATGTCTCCTCAAAGATATTTAATCGTCTTCCTGGCAAGCTTAGAAAATTAATAAATCTTTCTATCCTTTCAAAATTGGCTTCCTTGCCGAGGATCTCTTTGATAATTCTCCTTTTTATTGGAAGAGGCAGCCTTTCAAAAACAATTTTCAAATATTGATCCCCATCCCTTACAATCTCAAGGTCTTTTTCTGCGACGAAATTAAGAAACCTATCCTCCTCCGTAAGTACGAGAGTGGTGTTAAATAAATGCTTCTTAAACCCAGGGAATGTGGATGAAAGTAGTGGTACAATCTGTTGCCTTACTTTATTCCTTAAATAATCAAGCGAGAGATTGGAGAAGTCGATCACATATTTCAGTTTGTTCTCTTCGGCATAATTTTCGATTTTTTCCCTTTCGACTGCAAGAAGGGGATGGATAATGCCACCGAAACTTAAAGGTTTAAGTGCTATGATACCACCTACTCCACTCCCTTTCATAAGATTTATGATAAATGTCTCCACAAAGTCATCCAGGTTATGCGCAAGTGCAATTTTATGAAATTCATTCCTTTCCTTAATATCGAAGAGGAATTTCAGCCTTTCCTCTCTTGCAGTCTCTTCGAGTGATTTTTTATTTTTCTCTGCTATGCCTTTCACATCACCCTTCCCTTTAAAAAATGGCAGGGCAAGGTCTTTTACAATTCCTTCAACAAACGCTACTTCTTCCTTACTTTCCTTCCTTAGCATATGATCAAAGGAGGCAACTCCAATAGAGAAATTCATTTCTTTGCCCAGTTTATTAAGTATGTGAAGCATGACAACAGAATCAACACCCCCAGAGACACCCAGAAGGACCCTCTCTCCAGGCTTTATTAAGTTAAATCTGATTATCGTAGCCTTTACCTTTTCTAAAACTCCTTCTTCCATTTTGTTTCCCTTCTCTTTCAAAGTGTAAATCACATCCCATATTATGTCAAGAATAAATTTTTTTATCAATAATTAACAAATTAACGTACTTCTGATAGATTCTTTATTAGAAGTATTATAAAAACCTAAAAATTGTCTTTCCCTCTAGACAAATGAAGCGCACAGATCTGTAAGAGTACTTCTATAAAACTTCTCATTCCCTTTGAGCTTATTTCAATATATGGTTTTCTTAAGGATAAACCTTCTTAAATAAAAGTGGATAAGAATAATGGAGGTAGTGATAAGGGTTATCGTCTTTTCCCTATAGATGAATTCCAGAGGAATGAGCAGAAGAAACGCAATGAATTGTGCAAGCCCCCTCTTATCTTTCTGCTTCATAAAGTAAAGAATTAGGAAAAGTCCAAGCCATATAAGAAGCACCCATATCATCTCTCTCCAGGCAAGGACAGTAAGTGCCCCTATAGTTGGTGCAATTGCCATTCCACCCTTAAACCCAAAATAAATTGGAAAGGCGTGTCCAAAGACAACAGCAACCCCTGAGATTGCAGATGTGGTAAGTGAGTGGGGCATTCTAAATATAAAGGGCATAAGTGGCATAATGAACCCCTTGCCTATATCAATGATGCCTGTGATTGCTCCCCATTTCTTCCCGAGGATTTTCCCTGCATTATATGAACCGGGGTTTCTGTCTCCAAGGTTTCGTATATCCTCTCCCTTGATGGTCCTTACAAAGATATATGATGGAAGGATTGCGCCCACGAAGTATGAAGCAACAATCCAGAGTATCTCTATGAAAGTAACCACATTACCACCCCGCTTAATATTGGTATGGTCAGGTTGTCATTAATTTGCAAGGACTTGATTTTGAGAGGGACGAGTTCTACAATTGTTCCAATCACTGCTCCAACTATGCCTACACCCCAAGGTAAACCTAATTTCCAGTTACTCCATGCAACAACTGCAATTAATGAGAGGAAGCAGGCAAGTGAGCCTTCAAGAGTCTTTTCTCCAAGTATTTTCCTTCTTCCAAATCTTTTTCCTATTATTGTAGCAAATAGATCACCAAAGATATTGAAGAGAATTGCTGTGATACCAATCATCTTTGGCATTGTTATCACTATGATTGTGCAACCCATAAGGGTATAGGTAGTACCTGAAAGATCTCTCAGTTCCTCTTTTTTTGCGATAAGCCTCATAAATCTTGCAAATGGGCCAAAAAATCTCCTCACGGCATCATTTGCTGCTGGATTTGTAAGCCTTATGATATCAAGGGTTAATGAAAAGGCAAAAGCGCATACAACTGCAAGTACATAATACTTTTTGTACCAGTAGTAATAAATAATTGGAACAGCAAGAAGAACAAGCCTGTAAAGTTTCCTAAGAATTAATTTTTTCATCATTTATTCCTATAGATTTCTGGTGGAGGTGGCGGGAGTTGAACCCGCGTCCGAATAAGCAACTCATAACAGCAACTACAAGCTTAGTCATCCTTTCATTTTCTGTCCTCTTGCCCGGATGACAGGGTTTGAAGGCATAGCCTATTTCTATTGGGTGTAGCCATAGGCATGCTTACATCCAATTGCCTGCAGCCGTACATCCTGTTGGCTCTACAGGCAGAAGCCTCACAGGACGTTAGCAGACTATGCTGCTAAAGCGTAATTATAGTCAGCGTTTATTTTTTGGTGGATTTTAAAGAGGCCAACCACCATCCTCTGCTTGCTCTGGTATGCTTCACTTATCCGTCGAACCCCAGCACCCCCAGCTAATAAGATTATAATATTTTCCTGCCTATTTTGCAACACGCCGAATAGTAAGTTTTGTCTAACAAGAAGGAAAAGCATTCTTCTCCACAGCTATAGTTAAGAGATTTCAATATAAGACAATCCATAATTACCTGACATAGCTAAGGATTTAAATTAATTATTGTACCAAAGTTGCTTTCCTATTCTCCAATACTGTAAAGAAAAATGAACATTATAAGGTTGAGTTTTATTAAACCTCTTTAATATCAAGGAGATGAAAAGCCTCGATCACTTTATTTTTATAATTTCCCCTTACAATAATGTGATGGTTGCCAAGGGGCTCTCTCAGAAAATAATCCTTTGCGTTATAAGGCAACTCTACTCTTAACTGGGTTCTACATCTTGAGGCAGAAAATTCTACACCTATCTCTTCACCTGCCATAACAAAACCCTCGTCAAGATTTTTACCCCCGACCCTTACTACTGTAACAGGACCATGCTCAAAAAAACCTTGAATCCCAACACCTTTATCTGTTTCGAAGTGGGTTCTTAGGTTATAGTTCTTAACAATTGTAAGTCCTATCGTGCAATGAGCAAATGTTACAAAAAGTCTTGAATCTTTTTCTTCTATACCTGAAACGTTAGCCATAAAGGGTGTTTTATGGGAAATCTTCTTCAGTAGAATCATTGAAATTGTTGAAGGAAGATCTCCTTCACACCCTGCAATAACTCCCTCATCATTGAGGGCAGAAAGGGCGATACATCCTGTGGTATCAAGAGGTTTTATAATATCAAAGCACCTTACACTTACGTGATTTAGCCTGTATTTCTCAACAATTTCCTTCAGGGACAAATAAAATTTAAAAGCCTTTTTAGTTTCTACTAAATCTACATCAAATACATTCTGTGCATTCGACAAAAGTTTACCAGCAAGGTTAGCTGCCTTTTCTTCATCTATATGTTTAAAATTTTCTATTGCCTCTTCAATTGGTACGTAAATCACATCTATATCAAATCTCTCTTTATAAAATTCAACAGGATATGTACTTGCGATAAGCCAATCAGAAGGTCTACCAATTAAACCAATTCTTTCCCCTGAGAGCGGAAAAATTCTTTCGATACGTTCTTTTGAAACATCTTTAAGGTCAATAAGTACTCCCTTAAGACCCTCTTCCCTCAAAAAGGAAAGGATTTCAAGTGAAGCAGGGAGAGAATTGTTAAATTCATTATAAATGATGATATAAGGTGAGCTATATTTTCTATAAATTTCCTTAAATTGCCCTTCCACTCCCCCTGTTGCAACAGCAAAAATAGGAATATCAAATTCTTCTCCCTCGACGATTTCAAAGCCAGAGATATTTTCTGTTATCTTTCTTTCGACATCTTTAACAATGTATTCTTTTGTTTCATCGGACCTTAAACCAATGATCTTTATCTTCATATTTACCTCCAGAGGTCATTTTATCATATGATGGATGAAAAACAAACAATACTTAGATATCTTTACTTGTCCTTGCCTTACAAAGGCTTTCTCTATGAGGATACTGCTTTCTACTGAAAAAGGACTGGCATGATGAATACTTTAGCCTATAATTAGAATAAACTTTACGTCACGAAAGAGGTACTAATATCAAAAGGAGTATTCTCGTCTTAAAAAATCTTCCTGCAAAAATACTTTTTCTGAAAGTAGCCAATAAGAACTCCAGTACCACTTAGATGAAATTAAACCCTACAATAAATCCCATTTGAATTCAAAATGAAGAGAAGACCTGAATAAAAAATCAATCTTCCTTTTCCGTCTTCTTGCGCTCTCTTGCGGCTTTCTCTTCTTCCTCAAGAGGAGCAGCAAGGCCCCTAAAATCAAGGACTGGTAGGATAAACATAATTCCTGTACCAGGCTCCTGAAAATCGTCGAGCTCCTCGCGAACAACTTTCTCCGCTTCCTTTAGAGTTTGCTCATCTCTAATAACAGTGAAAATTGTTTTATTCTCAGGATACTTGCTCCTCCCCACATTGAAGACCTCAAGGATCGTTGCAAATGTTGCAATCTCCGGCACAAGAGTTCTTCCCATTCCAATGGAATCAATAATTGTTGCACCTCTTACATCTACTTCTAAAAATCTCTCAAGAATCCTGTTTAACTTATCAACCTTATTTATTACAACGACTAAAAGGTAAGCCATCGCTACCTCCCTATTTCATTTTTACCTATTCTATAAAATTTTCAATCTCAGTGTAGTCATAGAAAATCTTGTCAGGCTTTGCCTTCTCAATCTCCTCTACACTTGAAACACCAGAAGGAATTATAAAACATCTAAGTCCTGCCCCTTTTGCAGTTAGAATATCATTCATGCTGTCCCCTATGTAAATTGTCTCTTCCATTTTTACACCAAATATGTCAATAACCTCTAAAAGAGGAGCAGGGTCAGGCTTTTTCTTTTCAAAACTGTCCCCCCCAAATACTCCTATGAAACATCTATCTATATCGTACTTTTTTAAAATCTTATCTATAAGTTCCTTATTCTTATTTGAAAGAATAACCTTCTTCTTGTGGGCAAACTTCTTTAGGAAAGCGCACACGCTATCTACAGGCTTCACGAAATCTGCAAAGTGCTTACTGTAGTATTCAAGAGTTTTCCTAAGAATCTCCTCTCTCTGGCTTTCTGTTGCTTTCTCAGCAATTCTTCTTACAAGTACCTCGCTTCCTCCCCCTGTTGCCCTCCAGATAACATCCTCACTGAGTGGCTCACGCCCCACACTTTTAAGGGCATAGTTAACAGAAGCAGCAATATCCTTCTTCGTATCAAAGAGAGTACCATCAAAATCAAAAACCATTAAATCAACCTTCATACAAGAAATATAAACGCATTTTAAATTTTGTCAATATATGCTAAAATTAAACAAAATAGGAGATTTTTAATGAAAAAGTTGGCCATTGTTATTATCGCAATTTCCCTGTTCTTTCCACTAAAAAGTTCTGCAGGTTTTAAAGTGGAGACCAATGGGTTCTTTGATAAAATACCTGTAACTGACAGGGTCAATTTGATTATAGAACTTAAAGATCCTCCACTTTCAACGTATACAAAAACCCTTAAATATCGTATTATGTCTATTTTTGACAGAAACGAACTTGAAGACTATGAAAAGACAATTGTGAGAGACCAGGAAAAGATAACACAAACAATAAAAAAGTATAATGGGGATATTACATGTACATATAATTATATTTTCAATGGAATCTCATGCTCCATCGACGGTAAAGATTCGGAAAGGTTATTAGAAATTGGGGAAATAAAGGGTATATATCCTGATAATGTTGTATATCTGGAAGACGATGACTATAAAGAAGTCATCAAAAGCAATATAGTAAAATTGATGAAGGATAAAAATGGAAACTATCTTACTGGAGAGGGGATTATTGTTGGGGTCATCGATACGGGTGTTGATTACACCAATAAAGAACTTGGGGGAGGAACCTTTCCTAATGCCAAGGTTATTGGTGGCTATGATTTCGGAGATAATGATCCAGATCCAATGGATGAGGAAGGACATGGTACTCATATTACCGGTATAATAGCCGGTTTAGACAAGGGAATTGCAACTTCAGCAAAGATAAGAGCGTACAAAGTTTTTTCTAAAAGCGATACCCAGACCTCCACATCGAAAATCATACAGGGGATAGAACAGGCAGCAAAAGACAAATGTCACATTGTGAATATTTCTATTGGTACCTCAGGTGGATATGCAGAAGGAAGTGACCCTGAATCTATTGCTGTAAGAAATGCAACACTTTCAGGAGTAACAATTATTGCTGCAGCAGGAAATCGGGGGGCACGCTCTGAATATGAAGAATACCCCATAAGCTCCCCTGCCTCAGTAAAAGAAGCAATCGGCGTAGGTGCAAGCAATGATACCCTTTCAGGAGTTATCACAATAAAAAATACGGAAATACAGGGAAAATATCCTGCAGAGTCTCCTACATTCGCCGAAGGGATCTATGAGCTTGTTTATTGTGGCCTGGGTGAAAAGAGTGATTTCGAAAACAAAGATGTGAAAGGAAAAGTAGCATTTATCCAGCGAGGTAAGATTTACTATGGGGATAAGGACCTTAACGCAAAAGAAGCAGGAGCTGTTGGTGTTATTACCTATAATCATCTAAGTGGATTGCCAGAGATATCTCTACAGTCTGAAGAGAACCCGGACACTAAAGATTTTATCCCTTTCCTATTTATTTCTTATACAGATGGCCAATTCCTTTTAAGAAATATTAAAAACAGTATAAAGATTTCAAATAAATCTGGTCTTGGTATGATTGCTGAATTTTCTGCAAATGGCCCAACCATAGATATGTATCTAAAACCAGACATTGTAGCTCCCGGCGTTGATATTGAATCCCTGTACCTCAATGATAGTACAATTAATATGAGTGGCACGTCGGTGTCTTCGCCAGTTGTTGCAGGGTGCATAGCAATACTAAAACAGGCAAAGCCAAATCTCAACCCAGAGAAACTGAAGGCGAATCTTATGAATACAGCTGATATACTCATAAATCCAGATTCCCAGATTCCTTTTTCTACACTAATGCAGGGGGCAGGGAGGGTGAATCTGTTTAACGCAGTCAGGGCAACCTCCATAGTGACACCATCTTCTTTTGCCTTTACAAGGAAAACCACTGCAACCTTTACTTTAACAAATCTTTCAAAATCCTCAATTTCATTTTATTCAGGATATAAATCATACCCTTCCGAAAACATCACTGTTTCACTTCCGTTTCTTATTACTGTACCTGCAGATTCAAGCACAACCTTGGAAGCAACATTCAACATTAAGGAACCAGCCCTCAATTCTTATGGCTTTATAAACCTTACTGGAGGCTCAGAGAATATCCTTCATATCCCTTTTGCTTATATCGCAAAACAAGAGGAGCAGTCATTTATAGAAAATGTAAAAGCTTCAAATACGGAGGTTTCTCAAGGAAGACCCCTTGAAGTAAGTTTCACTGTTACAATGGGAGGTGAGCTTGAAGACAACACGACAAAATATCGAAGTAATCTTGCTGAGGAAGTCAAGATGAATATCTATAATACAAAAGGGGAGCTTGTAAGGACAATATTTGATCAGGCACCTATTTATATTGGTAACTACACAGTAAAATTTGACCCTGTAGATTCTACCACAGGAAATTACACCATTCCAAAAGGGGAATATCTATTCAAGATTCAGTATCTTGAAACAAACAATGATGAAGAAACCAAGGATATAATGCCTATCTTAGTAAAGGAAGAGGAATACGGTAGCTTTATCGTTTCTGACGCACCCCAGAACATCATTAATCTTTCTATTCACGAAGGACTTACTCCGTTACTTAAGAAAAACAAAAACATCTATGTTGATATCAACCTTGTTCCTGCAGTGTCAGTTGACAGTATTCAACTTTCCCTTACCTATAACTATACTCACTTTAAGGTACTTAATGTCTCTGAGGGATCTTCTCATAATGAAAATATTATCTTTAATAGTAATGTTTCGGAAGGTACAGTAGAGATTTCCATAAGATCAATAGAGGGAAAACTATCCTTTTCCTCAGCTCTTGCCTCAATACAATTTGAGGCAGTTGGAGATGGGGAAGGGTTTATTGAAATTAACTCTGTAAATACAATGCCACCTTTTAAGGTTGCCATAGAAAACATTTATTACAAAATTTCTGACTATGCAACATATTTTGATCTGGATAAGAATAAAAGGGTTAATGGAGACGACACTGCAATATTTGAAAGAAGTTTTGGTACAATAAGGGGAGACAATGATTTCAGCTCCAGTTGTGATTTTGACTTCAATGGAGTAATAAATAGCCTGGATTTCTTAATATTAGCAGACCACTTTGGGGAGGAATACCCATGAATCTAAGAACAAGAAAGGTGATAATAACTATAATTCTTTCCTTAACAATGCTTGTTTCTCCTTTGAACATTTCTGAGGCTATTACAATAAAAGACATTGAGGTCATTCAAGATATGTGCATACCCTACGATGATTTTATAGGTTCAATCTGCCTTGCAGAGGCTAATCTTTACGAAGATGATTTTGATTCAAAATACCTTTTTCCTATGCAGGGTATGTGTACAACAGGTGATGGAAAAATTGCAGTCATTGATAATGCATATGGAAGGGTACATATTTTGAATCCTCTTCTCCAGAACACATTTGTATTTGGATCGTTAAAACAACTAATCTATCCAACAGATATTGCATTTTATTCAAATAATTTTTACATTTCAGACGCTCTTTCCGGGGACATAAAGGTATTTTCAGTATCAGGCTTAATGGAAAGATCAATCGGGAAAGGGTTCCTCAATACTCCTACAGGAGTGACAGTCCTTGAGGGATATATTTTTGTTGCAGATTACCTCGCTAATAAATTATATAAATTTGATAGAAATGGAACTATTATTCAATCCTTTAATATAGAGTTCCCGGGAGGACTTGCAACAGATGGCAAAGACAAGATAGCGGCCATAGATATGAGAAATAACAGTATTTTCGTTCTTGATATAAACTTTAAGCCCCTACTCACCATTTCAGGGCGGGAACTCATATTCCCCTCTGATTTAACATTTGACGCATCTGGTAATCTATTCGTCGCTGACAGGGGTTTATCCAGAGGTAATCAGGGCAACGGGAGAGTATTACAATACTCTAAAGAAGGGAAGTTTATAAAAGAGATAGGCAAACCTTCTACTATATTCCCTGGCCAAGCTGACGGTTCATTCATAACACCAACAGGTATCTCAACTGATAATCTTGGCAATATTTATGTTTATGATTCCGGCTTTTACTACTGGGACTCAGATTCTGAAGCCCCCTTCGGCTTCCCTATTGGAGCAAGAATCTCTGTGTTTAACTCAATAGGTATGTTTCTTTCAAAAAAGGACTTTTCTCATGCAAAAACGTCGGGAGTGCTCTTAAATCCACTTTCTTCAACCCTTGATGAAAAGGGAAATGTATGGGTTTTAAACCTTGGTGGATTTGAGACCAGTGAAATAGTAGAACTATCCCCTTCGGGGCAATTTGTAAAAAGGATAAATACTATTCAGGGAGGGACTTTCCCTCAATCTTACTCAATCTTCGCTGATAAGAAAGGCAATCTCTTTGTAGGAATGAACGGAGCAATTGGAATGTTCACAAGCAGCGGAGATTTTAAGAAAATCATAAGAAGTAGCGATATTGGTATTGTAAGAAAAATTATCAAAGGGAAGGACGGTTTTATTTATGCAACTATGCAAGATAGAGACTCAGTGATAAAAATTGATGAGTCCGGGGTTATTCAGACAGTATTTCCTGTATGCAGCAATCCAGCAGGTATTGCGCAGGATAAGGATGGAAAGTTTTATATTACATCAATTTCGGAAAACAAAGTTTACATATATAGTAGTAAATTTTCCCTGCTCAAAACTTTTGGAGAGAGCGGAAGAGGACCCCTTGGTATGTATATCCCTGAGGATATCGCAATTGACTCTTATGGAAATATTGTTATTTGTGATACAGAAAATGGGAGGATTTCCTTTTTTTCTGAAGAAGGAGTACCACTTTATCAAAGCCAAAGAATATTCTATGAGGCTTGCTCTATAGAGATAGAAGACGACACATTCCTCATTACGGATTGTTTTCATAATATTGTAAGAATTGTGAAGGAGGTTGTAGAGGAAGAACCTTACTCTTTCGTGATTTATATTGAACCTGATACAAGCGTAATGAGCCCGGGTGACGAAGAAATAGCAAATGTCTCGGTTAAAAATATTGGGACAAATACCGATGCATATACAATTAATTTAAAGCAATACTTAAATCCAGGTTGGGAGGCCTCTATTGTCAACCCTCCGCTTAGAACATTCACACTTAATCCAGGGGAGACATTCTATTTTAAAATAGCCTTGAAGTCATCCGTATCGGCTAAGGAAGGAGAAAAAGGAAGTTGTTCGATAGAAATTACCTCAGAGAGCTCTGGGGTTAAAAAGGCAGTGAGTCTAAACGTTACAATCTCAACAAAACTACCGCTCAATTTATTTTCAGAAGATTTAAGCGTACAGGAAAATGAGACTATGAAAATCCCCATCTTTGTAAAGAATGCGGCAAATATAAGAGCGGTTGCCTTTGAAGTTATTTATAATAAAGATAATCTTAAGTTCCTCGATGTGGATACACCAATAGAGAAAGATTTAGTCATTTATAAGGAAAATGAAAATGGACTTACTATTGCATTTTCCTCACCAAAAGGGAAGGAAATCAATGGTAGAACTCTGATACTACAGCTTATATTCAAATCTGTCAAAGCATCTACCAATCAAATTCTATTCAAAAATGTCGAAGCTTATAATGTTGTGAATATACCTGTAGAGGTACAGTCAAGCCCACTCCTTATTTCAATCAAACCGTATCTGTGGGTGAATTTTCCAGACAGAGTAACAGCGACAAGTCAAAATTTTACATTCTCCGGGAAGACAACTCCCGGATATACTGTTACTGTAAACGAAAATAAGGTGCAGGTTAAATCAGATGGGGGATTCACTGCATTCGTTCCCATGTTAGCAAAAGAGAACATAATAACAATAACGTCTCTTGCCCCATCCGGTGAAAAAACAGTGATAAAAAGAACTGTCCTATTCGAGGGAAAGAGAGAGATAAAAATTATCCTTGAGATTAATAACCCCATAATGGAGGTTAATGAAGTAAAAATGGAGATTGATCCAGGTAGAGGAACCGTCCCTATCATAATGCAACAATGGAATAGAACTATAGTTCCTATAAGAACAATTGTTGAAATTCTTGGAGGCAATATAACATGGTTAGAAAAAGAAAGGTTAGTTCAGATAGAATTTAAAGAAAAAGAGATAAAGCTATGGATCGACCAGGGTATTGCAGAGGTAAATGGAAACAAGATACCAATTGACCCAGAGAATAGACTTGTAAAGCCCGTCATTATAAACTCGAGAACTTATGTTCCTGTAAGATTTGTAGCGGAGAATCTGGGTTGTACGGTCTTCTGGGATAATGCAACAAGGAAGGTAACGATTATCTACAAAGAGTGAAGGTAAAAGAAATAGTCATTTCTAACTTAAGAAATCAAGCCTGATTGAATGTTTTGAAGTAGAATATCCCTTATGTTTTTAATAGTCCTTGACTCTGAAATGTGTTTATCATATAATCGTATAAAAAATTATATATTGGAGGAAGTATGGGAAAAAAGCATCTCCTTACTATAATGAGCGTAGTTTTAATTGCTTTTATATTTACAGGGTGTAGAGGCACAGGAGGAACTCAAGGACAGGAGACATATACAGTTACGAGGCAAACTATAGAAAGTACTCTAACCTTTTCGGGAACGCTAAAGTATGAGCCTGAAATTAATGTAGTATCTTCAGTTTCTGGAAAGGTTTCAAGGATATATGTGAGTGAAGGACAGCCTGTAAAAAAAGACCAGCCAATAATAGAAATAGATGCCGAAACTGCAAGAAAAAACTACGAAAATGCATTGAATAGTTATAAGATTGCTGAAATAAATTATCTGATTGCAAAAGATACAGATCTAAATAATAGCCTCCTTCAAGCAGAGGCAAATCTAAAGTCAGCCCAGGCTTCATATGAAATTGCTAAAATAAACCTTGATATGATAGAAAAATCGGAGGCAACCCCTTCTCAAATTAAAATTGCAGAGGAGCAGGTAAAACAGGCACAGATTAATCTTGACAATGCAATGCTAAATCTTGAGGCAGTAAGAGTCTCTGATATCACAACCGAAAATGTAAATATCGCAGATCTTCAGGTAAAGAATGCTGAACTTTCAGTTGCTATGGCAGAACTCAACCTTAATACACTAAAAAAACAGGGACCCACCGAGCAAGATATAAAAATTGCAGAAGAGCAAGTAGAACAGGCAAACCTTAATAAGGAAATTGCTCAGCAAAGAGTGGATGAGATGAAAGACAATCCCCTTGTAGTTAAGCAGGAAGTAGATATTGCTGAAAGGCAGGTAAAAATTGCAGAGAGTAACTTAGAGATTGCCCAGGCGAACCTTGAAAAGCTAAAAACGCATGGTAGACCTGAGGAGGAGGATATAATCAAAGTAGAAAATCAGTTAGAACAGGCAAAGATTGCACTTGAAATTGCAAAAGAAAATTACAATCAGGCACTAAAAGCGAGGAGCGCAAAAGAGTTGCAAATTCAACAAAGTGAAAAATCAGTGGAGATAGCGAATTCGCAACTTGAAATTGCAAAGGCAAATCTTGACATCACTCAAAAAAATGCGTCAGTATCAGAGGATTCAATTAACTTAAGAAGAGAACAATTGAATTCAGCTTTAGCTGCTGTATCCAATGCAGAGGCAATGGTAGAGGCAACGAAAAACCAGATTGCCCTTAACGACAAGAAAATCCAGATAGCAGAGATTCAAAAGAGTCAGGCTTATACAAGCCTTAGTATTGCACAAAATAACCTCGACGATTATATTATAAAGTCGCCTGTCGAAGGCTCAGTGCTTGTTCTGAACGTTAAGGAAGGAGATGTTGTATCTGGCGGAGGAGGGTTTTCCTCCGGAACAGTTGTTGCAACTATTGGAAATACTTCCAAATTTATTGTTGAAACGTATGCAGATGAAATTGACGCCGTGGAACTCAAGCCAGGGCAGACTGCAATGTTAACACTTGACGCCTTCAAAAATGTTACAATCCAGGGAAAAGTAAGTTATGTAGGGTTGAAGAAGGAAATGGTTTCACAGCAGGGAATACAGGCTTATAAGGTGAAAATTGAGATACCAGAAACAGAATTAAACCTTAAGAGTGGACTCACCACAAATATACAGATCCTTATAGATAGAAAAGAAAATGTTATTGCTGTCCCAATAGAATCCGTAATTACTGAATATGGAAAAAATTACGTTGAAATGGTATTGCCAGATGGTGCTATTCAAAGAGTTGAAATTGAAGTTGGCATCTCCTCGAGTTATTATACAGAGGTCCTCTCAGGGTTAGAAGAGGGAAATATCATTGTTCTCGTACCTGAAGAGTCATTAACATATATCAATATTTCTCCTGCTCCGGGCGGAATACCATGACAGAAGTTATAAAAACAGAAAACCTCACGAAAATATACAAACTTGGGGATACCATCGTTGAAGCAGTAAAAGGGGTAAGCTTATCCATACACGAAGGAGAGTTTGTAGCTGTTATGGGGCCCTCTGGCTCTGGAAAATCCACACTTATGCACCTCCTTGGCTGCCTTGATATGGCAACAAGTGGAAAATATTTCCTTGAAGGAAACGATATAAGTAAGCTTAATGACAACGAACTTGCGGAGATAAGAAATAAGAAAATTGGGTTTGTCTTTCAAGATTTTAACCTTCTTCCACATTTAAATGTTTGGGACAATGTAATGATACCTCTTTTATATAACTCCAAAAATAGTATAAAAGAGAAAGAGGATAAAGTAAAAGAGCTCCTCGAAATCACGGGTCTTTCGAAAAGAAAGACACACCTACCCGCTCAGCTTTCGGGTGGAGAAAGACAGAGAGTTGCTATTGTCAGAGCACTTGTAAATGACCCACTGATTATTTTTGCGGACGAACCAACAGGGAACCTTGATTCAAAGACAGGCCTTGAAATTATGAATCTCTTGAAAAGATTAAACGAACAAAGAAATGTTACAGAGATTATCGTAACACACGACCCTAATGTAGCAAGTTTTACCAAAAGAAAGATTACAATAAAAGATGGCCTCATTGAAAGTGACAGATTAAATGGAGAAGATCTTGTATGAGAACTTTAAACATTATGAGAATTGCATTTCAATCATTAAAAATAAACAGAACGAGGACGTTTCTTTCGATGCTCGGAGTCATAGTGGGTGTTGCCTCTCTTATTATTATCACATCTTATGGTTATGGAGCGCAGAATTCAATACTATCAAGCATAGAATCACTTGGTTCGAATGTCCTTATTGTGCTGCCTGGAAAAGGTACGAACCTTATGGAATCCGTTATAAGCCAGAGCGAAACCAGAAAACCTCTTACATACGATGATGTAAAATTGTTAAAAGGCAAGTTGCCGGGTGTATACATATCTCCAGAACTTAATTTCAATGCAACTATAAAATACGAGAACCGTGAATTCACTCTTCCGGTTGTGGGGACCAACGAAGACATATTCGATGTTTCAAACTATAAAATCGAAAGGGGAAGAAAATTCGTTCAGAATGATATCCTCGGATATAAGTATGTGTGTATCCTCGGATCAAAATTGTCTCAGAAACTATTCGGCAATAGCAACCCCCTGGGAAGCTTTGTGAAGATCTTTGATTCAAATTTCCTTGTTATTGGTACCCTTCAGCCAATAGGAAGCCTCGGATATATTGATATGGATAATATAGCGTTTGTGCCAATTACAACACTTCAAACTATTACAGGACAAAGAAATCTTCAGGTTATATTCTTAAAGACACCCCCTGAGATGGAAATGGAAGTTCTTGCAGCAAGAGTTAGGAAGCTCCTCATCCAATCACATAAAATGGAAAATTTCTCGATAAACAGTGAAGACCAATATATAGAGCTTGCTAATAGTGTAACAAGCATCTTAACCATTACACTTACTGTAATTAGTTCTATAGCTCTCATCGTTGGTGGAATTGGAATTATGAATATTATGCTTGCCTCAGTTGCCGAAAGGACAAGAGAAATTGGTATTAGAAAAGCCGTTGGAGCAAAAAATAAGGATATCCTCATGCAATTTCTGTTTGAGGCAATATTCATCTCTGCGGTGGGAGGGCTAATAGGAATTGTCATTGGTCTCATCGGCTCTTCCATTTCTCCCCAGTTCCTTCCCACACATATATCACCCACCTCAATCGTTGTAGCATCTCTCTTCTCAATATTTGTAGGAGTATTTTTTGGAGTTTATCCTGCAAGGAAGGCTGCTTTGCTCAACCCTGTTGATGCCCTGAGATACGAGTAGTTACTCAGACTTTTCCAACTCGTCTAATATTTTTGCAACGTTGCCAAATCGTGGGCTTCTTGCCTCTACTCTTGTGAGGTATTCAATGCCTTTCTCTTTGTTACCCATTGCAAGGTAAGAAACACCGATTCCATAAACAATAGCAAGCTCATCTTCGATTATTGGAATATAGGGAGGGTCGAATTCCTTAAATACCTCAACGGCTCTGTCGAAATCCTGAAGGTCTACGAGAACAGAACCAAGGAGCCTTGCCATTTTTATTGTCCTTTTTTCCTCAGGTATCTCTTCTAAAAGAGGAACTATCTTTTTAACATCCCCTGCTGCATACAAAAAACAGGAGACAACATATCTAAAATAGGGGGTATCATTATCTTTCAAAAGAGAATATAACTTCTTTGCTACACCATTAAGTGCCTTTTTGTTCTTAAATGGTTTAGAGAAGAATGTATAAGCAGTTTCCTCATTGTTATATAGAGAAACTGAAGCAAGCACCATTGAAACAGCCTTTTCTACATTCTCTTTTTCTATAAACTTCCTTGAGGTGTTCAATGCCTTCGTTGCCCTGTATTCGGAAGAAGTGACATTAAGAATTGTTAGAGTACCCCCAACAGCAAGACCTATCAACCCATATAAAAACATCCCTGGTGTAATAAGACCAAAGAATGCAAATATATATCCAATTGTCATGATGGAAAGTAGAATCTTTGGAAATCTTTTAAGCATTTTTAAGCTCCTTTCATATAATATAGAATAATGAAAAATCTTTTAAAGAAAAATGAGAGGTAAGGATGATTAAAAGGGTAAAAGGTTTTAAGGATATATTTAATGAAGATATAAAGATGTTTCAGGTCGCAGAGAGGAGCTTAAAAGAAGTTGCTAAGCGCTTTGCTTACGAAGAAATTATAACACCAGTTCTTGAAGAATCAGAACTCTTTAAAAGGTCGGTAGGAGAAGGGACGGATATTGTTAATAAGGAAATGTACACTTTTCTTGACAAAGGGGGAAGAGAAGTAACCCTACGCCCGGAAATTACAGCCTCGGTTGCAAGATGCTATATAGAAAACCACTTCGAGACAAGGCCCCTCCCTTTAAAATTCTATTACTTTGGCCCATGTTTCAGGTACGAAAAACCGCAAAAAGGACGGTTCAGAGAGTTTTACCAGTTTGGAATCGAGGCACTGGGAGACGAATCTCCATTTCTTGACGGAGAGGTTATTCTGGTTGCATACACAATTGCCAGAGAACTAAACTTGAAAGGAGTGGAGGTGAAAATCAATAGTATTGGAGATAGAAATTGCAGGCCATTGTACCGGCAAAACCTCATTGAGGCAATTAAACCTCATTATGATGAACTTTGTGATGATTGTAAGAAAAGATTTTATACAAATCCATTGAGAATCCTTGATTGTAAGAATGAAAGTGAGGATTTTAAAAAGAATTTACCCAGAATGATTGATTACCTTTGTGAAGATTGCAGAGCTCACTTCGAAAAAGTTCTTGATTACCTTGAAAAGGCTAATATTCCCTATGAAGTTGACCATACTCTTGTAAGGGGCCTTGACTACTATACGAGGACAGTTTTTGAAGTTGTTTCTAAGGAGCTGGGGTCACAGAATGCACTCCTTGGGGGGGGAAGATACGACTATCTGTTAGAACAACTCGGAGGAAGACCCACCCCTGGTATTGGCTTTGCCCT